>NZ_MLYO01000120.1 GCF_001866665.1 Streptomyces monashensis
GTCGGTGACGTGCGTGTGGAACACGATGCCCGTGATGGCCGAGGAGGCGATCGAGCCCATGTAGGCGAAGGTGCGCAGCAGACCGGAGGCGCTGCCGAGTTGTTGAGCGGGAGCCTGGTCGTACAGGGCGGTCTGGTTGCCGGCTGAAGCGGCGCCCATCGAGATGCCGAACACAACGGTGATGGCAACGAACAGGCCGACCCCGGTGGAGGAGGTCAGCAGGAGAACGCCCGCCGACCCCGCCGCGCACATCAGCGCGGCGGCGATCAGCGGTCCTCGTACGAGATTGCGTCGCGGCACCGGCGAGATGACCACCGCGGACACCAGGGTCATGGGCAGCAGGAGCAGCCCGGATGCGCTCTCGGACAGGCCACGTACGGCCTCGGCCCATTGCGTGAGCCCGTAGAGCACGATGTACACGCACAGCATCGCCAGACCGAAACGCAGATAGGTCCGGGTCAGAGCCCGGTTGGCCGCGAGCAGGCGCACGTCGAGGAACGGGGTGGCGGCACGCAACTCCCAGACCGCGAGCGCCGCTCCCGCTGCCACCGCGATGCCCAGCAGATACCAGTGCACGACGGGGAGGGCGTAGAGGAACACCAGCAGTGCGGTCATCGTCGCGCCGAAACCGACGATGCCCGGCACGTCGAGGGCGGAGGCGACGCCACGCAGGGTGTGGTCGCGGCCGGTGGGGCTGTCACGGGGGATCCAGGCCAGTGTCGCGGCCAGGGCGACCAGTGCTACCGGCACGTTGAGGAAGAACACCGACCGCCAGGTCAGGGCACCGATCAGGAGACCGCCGACGGGCAGTCCCAGCGACGCCGTGGCGGTGCCGGCTATCTGCAGTGCGCCGAGGACGCTGCCGGGCGGTTCGTCGAGGCCAGCGTCGTGGGCACGGCCGCGGATCAGCAGCATCGCCGTCGGGTAGGCGCAGGAGGTGCCGAGACCGATCAGGACCCTGCTGATGAGCAGCGTGATCAGGTCCTGCGCGAGGCCGCCCACCGTGCCGCCGGCCGCCACCAGCACGATTCCGGCCAGAAAGACCCGCCGTGGACCGAACACCTGGGCGGCCTTGCCGGCCGTGGGCTGGGCGATGGCGCTGGCCAGATACAGTGCGGTCACCAGGGGTGCGGTCTGCCCGACCCGGACGTGCAGGCTGACGGCGATCGGTACCAGCGCGGTAGCGATCAGTGAGCTGTTGATCGGATTCAGTGCCGAGCCGATCAACAACGGCGCAGTGAACCGCCAGGAGAACGGACGCCCGGCACCGCCCGCCTCCCTCCGGGCGCTTGCGACGACATCGGACTCCGGCTCATTCACGGCACGCCCTCCGTTCCCGTGGGTGGGACTCGATGATCACGGTCACTGGTCAGAACAGGTCGGCCAGCCGCTCGATCAGCGGCGCCGCAGTGTCGAGAGTCGCGATCTCTTCGGCAGTGAAGGACGTCGCCATCGCCGCGGCCATCGTCTCGGCGACGACGCTGCGCTCGGAACTCAGCACAGTCCGGCCGGCCTCGGTGACCGTGAGCAGCTGACGGCGCCCGTCAGCGGGATCGGCGGCACGGGCCACCAGCCCACGGCCTTGCAGGACCGCGACGGTGGCGCCCATCGCCTGGGGAGTGATCTGCTCACGCCTGGCCAGTTCCGCGGTGGTGACCGCACCCAGCCGTTCGAGCCGAGAGAGTGCCGTCAGCTGCGGGCCCGTCAAGTCGCCCTCGCTCAGCGCTTCATGACTGCGGCGCCTGAACGCGCCGATGCTGATCCGCAGCCGCGTGGCCACCCCGATCAGTGCAGGGTCCGGCTCAAGGTTTTCGGCGCGGTCGTCCGATACTCGTGGAGTCATATTAGAAGGCTAGCCTTGCAAATTTGGCTTTGCAAGACTAGCATTCCAATAGGCCGGGGGGCGGGTTCAACCGGTCGTGCGGCTGCTCTGTCGAGCCCGCCTACGAGGGCACCAAGGGTGTCGGCCGCGCTGAGGCGTGGGCGCGCCTGTACGAGCAGGTCGGCGCCGGTTCCCATGGGCGTACGGGCGACCCGGTCTGCATTTCGGAGAGGAGACGAACTCGTACCTGCTCGGACTTGGGGTCGGCCACTCCGGTGCGCGCGGCCGGGTACCTGGCGCTGCAGGAGGGCAGGCGGTGAGCACCCTTCGCCCGGTGCCCTGGAGGGGCGATCGCAATGGCTCTGCGCGGGTCAGTTGCCGCGGTCGGACCAGCCTGCCGGGAGGGCTTCGGGGGCGGTGGACACGACGGTGTCGTCGTCGGTGCCGACGAACTCGAAGAGGGTGATCTTGGCGAATTCGGGGACCACGTAGATCGGGTAGGTCGGGCCCTCGTCGCGGTACTTGCGCATCTGGTCGAGGTGGTCGTTCTGATAGCAGACGGTGCGTTCGCCGTGCTCCTCGACCCAGCGCGGGAAGAAGATCACGCCGTGGAGGCGGCGCTTTGCGGGCATGACGTTGACGGAGACCGAGGTGCCGGTGGGCTCGTTCCAGGAGACCTTGTAGCTGTCGTCGTCCAGTTGGACGAGGTCGACCTTCTGGTCCTTGACCCAGCGTCCGCCGACCATGCCGGAGTGGATCCGGTAGTCGATGGTGGTGGCGTTCTTCACGTACATCTCGTACTGCCAGCCATTGGCGTAGGTGTAGATGAAGCGGTGGCCGACGATTCCGGAGAGGTCCTGCGGGGGGACCGGGTGGTGGACGGTGGTCTCGTGTGTTGCGCTGCTGGTCATGCGGTTGCCTCCTTGCTGTGTCGCCACGGCGACGGCACATTCATTTTGCCACAAAATAGTTTTGCTGCAAAATGCGTGTGCGGCACAATGAGTCCATGGACACTGCGACCGAGTTCGGCCGGCTCATCGGCCCGCTTCGCCGGGCCGTGCTGCGCACCCGCCGGGCCGAGGCCCTGCCTGATCTCCCTGAGGCTCAGATCGAACTGCTGAGGGCGCTCTCCGAAGCCGGCGCGCTCGCTCCGCGCGAGGCCGCTGCTCGCCTGCGGGTCGCTCCCTCCACAGTCAGCAACCTGGTCCGCACCATGACCGCCTCCGGCCTGATCGAGCGCACGCCGTCATCCACCGATCTGCGCACCGTCCAGCTCACGGCCTCGCCCCACGCCCTCGACCTGCTCAATCGGTACGACCGGGTGAGCACGGGTGCACTCCGCCGCACCTTGGCCGACCTGGCGCCGGAGAGCCGGCAGGCCCTCGATCAGGCGCTCCCTGCCCTCGCCGAGCTGCTCACCGCATTGGAGGACGAACGCGGCTGATCGCACAGGGAATCCAGCGGCATGCTCGCGCCGCCGCGCACATCTCGCGATGATCTTCTCGCCGGGCGCTCCGCGGGAGTTGCATTTCGAGAAGGCCGCGCGGAGTACGCGGATCGCAGCCGCGAAGAGCGCAAAGCCTTCCAGGTGTGGCACGATACCTACTTCACGGACATGCTCGACAACTAGTAGATCGTCGCGGCTAAGTGTTGTTCTGGTTGGTGGAGTTGGGGTCGGGCAAGCTCCCCTTGTCGCTTCCTTTCGGCCGGGCAGGGGTGCCGTGTCCTCACAGAAGAAGCATCCGGTTGCGTTGAGTGCCGAAGATCGTCTGGCGTTGGTGCGCGTGACGACGACGGTACCCTTGCCGATATCTCCGTCCGTGCAGGTCAGGCGGCGTGTTCGTACTCGTGAAGGATGCCGCCGAGGCCATCGCGTCTTCCTATGTCGAGGCGGGCTTTTTGGTCCGGATCGGCGATGGGGGCGGGCAACGGGTCGAGCGGACGGGCGTTCGCGATGCCCTGATGCGGCCGGTGTCCGTTGTAGAACTGCTCGAACTCACGCAGGACGTTCAGCAGGTGCCGCTGGTTCCAGATCAAGGTCCGGTCCAGCAGCTCGCGCCGGCATGTTTGCACCCACCGCTCCACGTCGCGTTCATTCTCGGCATCCGGACCCCGCTGAGCACGACCTCGATCCCCACGTCCTTCAAGATGGCGTCGAACAGCCCGGGGGACTTGCCGTTGTCCCGGATCATGAACCTTGCCCGAGAGCCCGTGTCCTCCAGGTCCATCACGAGATTCTTCGCGGCCTGGCCCACCCAGGACGCGGTCGAGTGGGCAGTGGCGCCCAGGACGCGGACCCGGCGACTGCCGTGCTCGATGTCGGCGAACACGTACAGCCGCACTCCGGTCAGGGTGACCGTCTCGAAGAAGTCGCAGGCCAGCAGGGCATCGGCCTGGGAGCGCAGGAAGTCGCCCCAGGTACTGGAGCTCCGTTCGGGCGCCGGGTCGATCCCCGCCTCCTTCAAGATCTCCCATACCGTGGATGCGGCCACCTTTACCCCCAGCACGAGCAGCTCGCCGTGCACCCTCTGTAGCCCCAGCCGGGATTCTCGCGCGCCAGGCGCAGCACCAGGACGCGGATGGAGTGCACGGTGCGCGGCCGGCCCGGGCGCTTGGGCCGGGACCCGGCGGCATGGCGGCGCGCGACCAGGTCGCAGTGCCATCGCAACACCGTGTCCGGCCGCACCAACAACCGCAACCGACGCAGCACATCCCGCGGGAGCCGGTGCTGCAACGCCGCCAGGAATGCCCGATCGCCCGGCTCGAACCGCGGCCTGTTCCCGCCCAGCTGCCGCTCCAACATCGCAATCTGATGGCGCAGCACCAGAATCTACACGTCCTTGTCCCGGTCGCTCATCGGCAGCAGGCGCAGCATGACGAACGCGTTCGTCACGCCCAGGTAAGCCAGTCGCAGCAGCACGGCCGATCATGTTCCCGCAGCGTCCGGCACGCGCACCAGAGCACCGGCCCAACCGACCGGGAGTGTCAAGACCCGCGAAACCCGCATACCGCTCTCACCTGCACGGACGAGGTTTCCGGCAAGGGCAAGGTCATGGGCAAGCACACCTTCAACCCGCACGCCCCGCTCGGGTCGGTGGACAACCCCGTCATCATCGCCGGCGGCAAGCAGGACCAGAATCTGGCCCTGCTCACTCCCGTGCAGCTCCAGGCCATGAACAAGATGAAGAAGGACCTGGAAGCCCAGGCCCGCAACCACAAGCCGGCCGTGAAGACTCACACCACGATGAAGCCGATGGGCTACGACTGCGCCGCCGAGGAATCGCTGTACTGGTGTGACCAGGAGAACATCTCGTACGGCACGTGGGACGAGGGCACCTACCTGGGCTCCGACAGCCACGAGTACCTGCAGGCCGAGGGCGACGCGCCGGGGAAGAACTTCCAGGTCTATGTGGACCAGACCTGGAACAACGGCCAGAACTGGAACGGTCCCACCGGGCAGGTCACCAACCAGGCGTGGTCGTGGACCCCGTCCTTCTACGACGGCGCCGGCTACCAGGACCGCGGCTGCCTCTACAACATGGACGCCTCCCTCGTGGCCTGCGGCCCCTGGCATTGACCGGCCCAGCCGGGAACCCATGACTGAACATCGCTGATCCATACACAGTGCGCCCCGCGCCGGGTTCCTTCCCGGCGCGGGGCGCGCCACATGGTTCACGGGTCATGCCCGATGTGGCACCCCGGCCGGGGCAGGCGTGGCCTCGTCCGTGGGGGCCTTCTTCAGCGCGGTGAGCACGTCGGGCTGCTCCACCAGGGCGATCAACTGCTGCTGCGTCAGCGGAGTGCCATTCACTGCCGTGCCGCCTGAGAGGGCTTCGGTGTTGCCGTCGTCCAGACCGAACACCTGTCCTTCCTGCGTGACCGCGGTCACCGACACCACGCCGCCCGGTCCTGCGCCGTTGTTCGTCACCGATGCCCAGCCCCTGGAGCCGTCGGGCAGGCTGACCGGCTGGCAGCGGCTGGTGTAACGGGATCCTGTGCACGGGTTGGGCAGCCCCGCCAGGGTCCGGCGGCCCACCTGCGCGCTCAAAGTGGTGACCGTACCGTCCGGATGCGTCAGCCGGAAGCTGGTCGGTCCGGAGCCGGCGGCAATCGTCACGCCGGCAGGAACGTGAGCCTTCAGAGCCGCGAGCAGCTGTGCGTGCACCGCCTCGGTGTTGCCCTTGGACAGGTCGTGCGGAGGGAGCCCCGGAGTGGACGCCTCACCGGCGAGCGCGGGGGAGTCGTTCTGAGCGGAGGAGGAGCCGGCGAGGGACTGCGTCAGGCTCAAACCGACGACGACAGCCGCTACCGCGGCGCAGCTGCCCGCAATGGCCAGGGTGCGCTGAAGCTTGCGGCGCTTGCCGCGCACGAGGATCGCTTCCATGTCGGGGCCGTCCCCGCCGTCGTCCCCCGCCAGGACACGGTTGAACATCAACTTGGCCTCCGCGTTTTCATCGTTCATCAGTGAGGTGCCTCCTGTCCGGCGAGCAGGGTCCGCATACGTTCCAAGCCGCGCGCCGTGTCCGAGCGGACCGTGGCTGGTTTGCGGCGCAGCTGCCGCGCCGTCTCGGCCACGTCCAGGTCGTGCCAGAACCGCAGCACAAGCGTCGCGCGCTGCATGGGCGGGAGCGCCGCCAGCGCGCGTGTGAGCGCATCGCGCTCTTCCAGAGCCTGGCCCTCTTCCGCCGCCGCATCCGGCAACTCCCCAGGCAACTGCTCACGGCTGGAGTGCTTGCGGGTGTGATCGATGAAACAGCGCACCAGCGCACGCCGCACATAAGGGAAGGCCGCCTGCTGGCGGCGCAGAGTACGCCAGCGCGGGTAGCAGCGGATCAGCGCAGTCTGGGTGAGGTCCTAGGCCAACTGCCAGTCGGCGCACAGCAGGTAGGCGGCCTGCCGTAGCTGCTGCCAGTGCGCGCGGGTGAACTGCTCGAACTTCTCGTCATGGTGTGCCCCCACTGGCCCTCCGGCCTTCAGCTGCTTGCCCGATCACCTCTCACATGAATAGACGGGGCGGGAGCCATCGCACGTTGCAGCCTCTTCGGTGGGCTGCCGGCCAGGATGCTGCCGACGCGCCTGCCGTGCCGTCGGCCCCCCGTTATGTTTTCCGCGGTCCTGCAAGAGGACCGCTGGCCTCCGGGCCCGGCATGACTGTTCCCCCCTGTCGTAAGGATGACCTGGGGGGTGGTGTACCGGGCCCGTGGGGTGCCGTTGGAGACGCTGATGAGAGGTCCGACTACCGCCCGGCCTGGCGTAATGCCCGGCCGCTTGCGGGCGGCAGGTCTGCATAACGTGGATGCGCGCGTACGGCGCCACCGCCCTGGCCAGCACCGCACAAGCCCTGTTCGGGACGACGGGTTGTACGCCATCGATGACGTGGGCGTCTTCCTCGGCCTGGACGTCGGCAAGACCGCCCACCACGGCCACGGGCTGACTCCGGCCGGCAAGAAGGTCTTCGACAAGCAGCTGCCCAACAGCGAGCCATCGACGACGCTCACCCACCGCTGGGAGTGTCTCAACACTTGTGCCGGCCGCTGTCGTTTCTGCAGGACAGTTCGATTTCCGTCTGCGGCGGGATGGCTCCCGAAGTGGTGTGCATCTGCTGTCCGTTCGTTCTCGTGGACAGAGCCAGACCTGCCATGGCGCTCATCGTCCTATGCTGTCGGTCTACGAGCATTCAGGGGCTGCGGCGCCTCCCGCGCAGGGCGAGCCGACGTCCTTCTCCGCGCACGGTCGTGGCCGCGGCGCACCACACCAGCAGATAGAGACGATCTCGCTACGGCTGCTGTGCTCACGCCATCGGAGCCTCATCGCCGTCGCGGCCCCGCCGCGATTCGCCGCCCCATGTGGATGAGGGGTGCCGGCCCGAGTGGGCGAGGCTATACCGGCTCCCAGTGGTCGTACGGGGTGTGAAGTACTGTGCCCCGCGACAGGCTCATCACAAGGGGGGCGGAGATGGAAGGCAACCACGTACGCCCAGGTGACGTCGTGCTCGGGCACGGCCTGCACTGGCGTGGAGTGATTCGCACCCGACGGGCCGTCGTCACCACGACCCTCGCCGTCGGCGGGCTTGTCGTGTCGCTCAACTACGGTGGTCTGCTGGGCAGCGCGCACAGCCACGACTCGGTGACGTCCCGGGTGGTCGCCGGTATTAGCGCGGGTGTCTTCCTGGTGGCCGCGCTGTTCGCGGTGCGCGGGGCCACGGACGATCTGGTAAAGCTTCTGGCGGGGCGGATCAGCGACAGCCGGTCCGTCGCCCTGCGGGTCCTCTGTCTCCTCTTCGGCTACGCGCTGGTCATCCTTGGCGCGCTCAGCCTGATCCGGGTGCCGTGGGAGAAGCTCCTGCTGGGCGGCGCGTTGACCGGAGTGATCCTCGGGATCGCCGCCCAGCCGGTCCTCGGCAACATCTGCGCCGGTCTGGTGCTGCTGGTCTCTCACCCCTTCACGATCGGTGAGCGGATCAGCATTCAGTCCGGACCTCTCGGCGGCCGTATCGAGGGCGAGGTGACCGACATGACCTTGCTGTTCGTCCAACTCCACACGGAGGACGGCCCAGTGCTGCTGCCCAACAACGCCGTGCTCGGTGCCGCCATCGGCCCACCCGCTCGCGAGGCGCTCGCGGAGTGACGGCTGACGGTCAGCCCCGGCCGACGGCTTTCGGCGGACTCGCGCCGAGAGCGCTCCGACGGCTCCAACAACCTTGTGCGCGGCGGGTGTCCGGAGCCCGCTTGCGGTCCTACGCTTGTCACCCGGAGCGATGCGCCAGGTACGCGAACAGGGGGCGGCCCTGTGGAATGGACCAGGTTGTGGCTCGATGACCCGGAGGAGCACGACTTCCCGGCAGCGGCCGACTACCTCGACCTGCTCCTCCCGGCGGAGGAAGTGACGCGGATCGTCGACGCCCTGCGCGCGTCCGAGACGCAGACGAAGAAGGCCAAGGACATCATGCGCGCCTCGGGCCTGCCGTTGCTCCCGGCGGACAACGTCCACGTCCAGCACAACATCCAGAAGGTGAAACGCGGCAGCAAACTCTCCCCGGTCCTCCTAGTGCGCGGTACTCCGTTGGTGATCGCCGACGGATACCACCGGGTCTGTGCCGCCTATCACCTGACGGAGGACCTGATCGTGCCATGCCGGATCGCCGCGCCGGCCTCCTGAACCCCTCCGGATCCGACGGAGGCACCAGCGTGCCGGGCACTGACTTCGATTCGGCCATGCCGAAAACGTTGGCCACTGCCGCCGTCGACCGGCTCCTGCACCACGCGCACATCGTCCTGACCGAGGGCTCCTCGCTGCGGCTGACCCAGGCCACCAGCGGTCAGGGTGTCATCCCACTTGCCTCATGATGTTGCGCCACAGGCCCACCATCATCCTCCCTCTGCTGCCCGCGAGCGGACGCCCAGTCCGCGCTGGCCAGGGACATCTGCAGCACCGACCAGGACCGCCCCTCCACTTGCTCCACGTCGGGCAGTACACGCTCTACCTGGAAACCGAGCCGTTCATAGAGTCGGACCGCGCTGGCGTTATGGCTGAACACCCCGAGTTTCACGCGTTGCAGGCCCCGGATGTCGAAGGCGACCGCCAGCACTTCTTTCAACATGCCAGCGCCCAGCCCACGGCCACGGGCCTCCGGGGCAATCAGCACCCGCCCCAGTCGCCCTGCGACACCTTCGGCGTCCACGCGCACCGAGGCATGGCCCACCACTTGCCCGGTCTGAGAGTCGACGCCCATCCAACTCCATCGTCCCGGCGCTGCGGACTCGCCCGCATACGCGGCGATCTGAGGCTCGTCCAACGGCCAGGTGAGCGAAGGACCAGCCCAGGTGAGCAGTTCGACCGGACCCGGAATCCACGACGTGAGAAAGGAGCTGTCAGCGAGAGTGAACTCGCGCAGCTCAACCGCGGCAAGGGACATGCCCCGACCCTACGACAAGCGCCGAACCTTCTCCGGCGCTGAGCACACAGTCAATCGACCAAATCAGGGATCAATAGCCATACCGGACAGGGAGATGAGCTGTCCGCCCACCAAGAGATCAACTGACCACTCGCCCGGACGGGCTGATGTCCGTGGACAAGGCCCATGGCGCTGGTACGTCGTGCCGTACCTGGCGTGAGGGTGCCGATCAGCCAGGCGATGGCCGCGCCGATCCCGGTGACCAGTCCGCGCTGCCGCTGCCAGTTCAGTGGTCGGCCGAGGACGGCGTAGCCGACGGGTTGGCCGTCGGCCGCGGTCGGCTCGTCTGCGGGTTCCGGGGAGGGCGGGGTAACCGCGACCGCCATCGCCGGGAACATGTCGGTGAGCAGGTTGACCAGCAGCAGCTGACATGTCGACAGCGGCGACGTATCGGACAGCAGGGTGCCCAGGACGGAGAAGCCGACCTCACCGGCGTTCCCGCCGAGCAGGATGCTGATCGCGTCGGCCACGCTGCGCCACAGGGCGCGGCCCTCGCCGATGGCATCGATGAGGACCGACAGATCGTCATTGGTGATCACGAGGTCGGCGGCGTTGCGTGCGGCTGCCGATCCGCGTGCCGCGATGCCGACTCCGACGTCGGCGGCGCGGATGGCGGCAGCGTCGTTGGCCCCGTCGCCGTCCATGGCCACCACGCGTCCCGCCTCCCGCAGGGCCTCTACGATCTGGAGCCTCTGCTCGGGCGCCACGCGTGCCACGACGCCGCAGTCCTTGAGCGGGCGTGCCCGCCCCGCCCGGTCCAGTGCGGCCAGTTCGTCGCCGTGGCCACTGTGACATCCGGTGACCAGCCGAGGATAACGGCTACGGCGCGGGCGGTCCCGGGATGGTCGCCGGTCAGCATCACCGGCCGTGCGTCTGCCTCACCGAGCCCGGCGACCAACGGGGCGGAGCTGGCGCGGGGGGGGTGTCGGCCAAGGCCGCGAATCCGATGAGTTCCAGCAGTTCGAGGGGCTTGTCCAGGCCCGCTGCGGCCTCCTCCGCCGCGAGGCGGCGCTGGGCCACTGCAAACAGTCGCAGGCCCTCGACAGCGAGGGCGTGTGTCGCGTCGACGGCCGCCGGGTCGGTATCGGGGCAGCAGGGCAGGACGACTTCCGACGCGCCTTTGATGACCAGCACAGGTCCGCGCCGCCGCCGTGAGCCTCGCAATCCGTCTCCGCGCCCGTCCCGCGGCGGCCGCGTAGCCGCGGCTCACCTCGAACGGCTGGGCCCGGACGATGGCCCGCCCCGTCTCGCTCGGGGCGGCCGCCAGGACCGCCTCGTCGGGGGCGTGGGGGTGTAAGCCGGTCTGCTCGACGCCTCGCGGGCAGGCTCGGGCGGCGACACGCAGGACCGTCTGCGCCTCGGGGCCGGACGCGTGGCTGTCGGCACCTGCGGCGGTGATGACGCGGAGAACCCCCAGCCGAGCCCTGGACGTGGTCGACGCCCAGTAGCCCGAGTGCCGTCCCCGAGCGCGCCGAGCGGATCCTGAACGTCAGCCCAGCCGGGCGACGACCGTTCACGTCCAGTAGCCGCCACCGTCGCGGCGACGCTGATCCCTGCCAGGCTGACAACGCCGGAACCAGCAACACCGTTCCAGGGCCTTGTCGAGATCCTCGTGACGGGCCCGGGCGGGACCTACGTACCGCCGGTAGGCTAATTGCGTGGATGCGCAAGAAGAGGCGTGGGACGCGGAGCGCACTGCGGCCGTGCTGAAGGCCGTGGCCGACCCCTCGCGCTTCCGTCTGCTGTGGGTGCTGAGCGGCCGTGAGCTGCCGGTGAGCGAGCTGGCCCGGCTGCTGGGCGCCCACGTCGCCGCGACGTCGCAGCACCTGGCCAGGCTTCGTACGGTCGGGTTGGTGACCACGCGGCGGGAGGGTACGCGGATCTACTACCGATCGGCGGGCGTGCGCGGACTGCTGGAGGAGGCGCAGCGCGTGGCCCAGGCGGAAGGAGGCGCCGCAGGGTCCGAGGACGGCGCACACGAGGAGCCGACCGCAGCAGCGGAGGAGCGGCCCGCCGTGGCGCGCCGCGCACTGGGCGTACGCCGGTCGGCACTGGGCCATTAGCCAGCACATCGGCATCCGCGTCTGCGCGCTGCCCTGATACATAGTCCCGTGGCCTACCTGGTCACGTGCGAAGGCAGGCCGAAAGTCGACGGTCACAGCCGGACTGACGAAGGCAGCATTGCTCCTTGTTGCGTCGATGTGCAAATATGGCGTAGCCAGCCTGGAGGCGGCTCGTGCCGTAGAGGTATGCGGCGACGCCGCCCGGGCTACCGGCCAGTGAACCGCGCGGGTGTCGCCCCGCGCCCGGATCGAAAGGGGGCGGGCATGGACAGCAGTTGCAGTCCCGGTCATAGTCCGGCTCCTCGTCCGGACTCTCTTCCGCGTGCCTGACCGACTCCGCGCTGCCGCCTGACGGGCGGTTACCCAGGTCACCGCAGGAGACCGTCTCCCTCATCCGGGCATCCCCCACGTCAACCATTCTGCGGACCACGCCAGTTACGGGCACGCATCCTCATCACGGCGGCGTTCCTGCCGCCGAGCCCGATCGCCAGCACGCCGATTCGCCAGTGGCCCGTCCGCCGCCACAGCGGGCTGCACCGACCGCCACCGGCGTGACCGGCGCGTCAGTCTCCCTGGCGGGTGCCACGGTGCCCGCCGCCCCACCCCTCTCCCGAAGAAGGAGGACACCGCCATGCGCCTCCCCGACCACCTCGCTCCCGCGCCTCACCCGTCCGATCACGCCTGCTCAGGCGTCCGGCTGACCCTGGACGACGGAGTCGAGCGCACGTATCTGCTCGACCTCCTCGCATGCGCCGGCAAGCGGTGCGGGACCTACGAGGCGCGCGTCCACCTGGCCCACATCCTCGCCCGGCAGGGTCACCGCGCCGCCTGGCTCGCCGAGTTCACCGGTCTGCCACTGACCGCCGCGCAGCGCATCACCGACCTCGCAGCGCAGCCCTGACACACAGGCCCTCTGCACCGCCCATGCCCCTGGGCCGGCGCACCGGGCCCACCAGCCCATGCGTGCCCGACGGCCGACCGCCAGAGTGCGCCGAGCGCACACCCCATCGGAGGCAACCGCTCATGTCCGTATTCGCCCACCCCGCCCTGCACCTCCCCGGCGCCCACTCACACGGCGCCTGGCGGTCCGTGCATGCTCGCCTCATCGGCATCGTCCGTCGTTCCCCGACGGCTCTCTGGAGCAGCCCGTGCTCCACGTGCTCGACGTCCCGATGACCCGCCGGGCGACGACCTTCACCACCCGGCAACGCCCGCACGCCCACTGGAATTTGGTGTCAGACCCAGGCGGCGCCCGGCACCTCGAAGCGACCTGGCAGACCCGCCACTGACATCACCGACATCAGCGACACCACCGACCGGAGGTCCCGCATGATCACCGCAATCGACCACATCCAGCTGGCCGCCCCGCAGGGCAGCGAGAAGTTGCTGCGCGCCTTCTACGTCGACGCGCTCGGCCTCGTCGAAGTCCCGAGGCCGGGCCGCCTCGCGTCCCGCGGAGGCTGCTGGTTCAGCGACGACGACCAGCACGTCCAGCTCCACCTGGGCATCGAAACCCCTTACCGGGCCTCCGCAAAGGCGCACCCCGGCCTGCGTGTCGAGGCCATCGAATCGCTCGCCGCCCGCCTCGAAGCCTTCGGCGCCCTGGTGATCTGGGACGACACCACCCTCCCCGGCCACCGCCGTTTCCACAGCCAGGATCCCGTCGGCAACCGTCTCGAATTCCTCCAGCCCATCGGCAGGGAACCGGCAGGTCAGTAG
Organism: Streptomyces monashensis; assembly: GCF_001866665.1. Taxonomy (GTDB): domain Bacteria; phylum Actinomycetota; class Actinomycetes; order Streptomycetales; family Streptomycetaceae; genus Streptomyces; species Streptomyces monashensis. The sequence goes on from NZ_MLYO01000120.1 coordinate 13,559, forward strand.
TACCCGCACATGAGCGCGGTGGCCCATTCCGGCTGGGCGACCGGGCTCTGGGGGCCGAACTCGGCCATGTAGGGCTTGATGTCGAGAATGGGAGTGCCGTCCGCCGCGTCCAGGCCCTGGACGTGCAGATCGAGTCCGCCGACCTTGATCAGGCGACAGCGGGACACACCGAGCCGGTGGGGGCGGTTCTTGCCGCGCTGGGCGAAGATGCCGACCCGGGGCCAGTCGGTGCTGCCGCGGGGATGGCGGGCTCCGGTCTCGATCTTCTCCACCGGGACACGGTCGAAGTGGTAGACGACCTCCAGGTGGGAGAAGGCGTCCAGGCCCGCCACCGCGTCGGAGGTGAAGCGGGTGGCGTCGAGGCGGATGACCGCCGTCTCCTTGCCCCAGTCGTCGTCCCGTGCCTCCGACCGACCACCCACCACCCGGCCCACCGGGACGGAGACCACCTCGGCGGGAGTGCTGTCCTCGGGCATGCGTCGCGCCTTTCGTGAAAGCGTCCGGGAGTGGGCGCAGGTAGACCCACAGGTGGCTCACCGTATCGATCACCGGTCCAGAGCCGGTGCGCGGCCCGTGAGGCATGTGACCGCCATTACAGGCGCGGCCAGCCCCGGTCAAGACTCCGCCAAGAACTTGCGTTCATGTGCAAGTATGGGGCTACACTCATGGAGGTTTGAAAAGGGCACCTCGTTCGGTGAGGCGTCTTCACGGACACAGGCCACTGACCCCACGACGTCGAGAGACGCCCAGGGTCAGGACAGGTCTCCCCGGCCTAAGGGGTGACCCCAAGTGGCTTCCCCCGCAGGGGGATTACGCCGTGGAGTGCCAAAGCTCTGACGAGTTGGGGTGACCGGCCGTTCGGGCTGGGTTGCTCCTTGCCGAGTCGTTGCTGACGCGCACAGGTCGCGTCCCCGGCCGGAAGGAGGCGAGAGACATGGACTGCAGCAGCAGTAGTCCGGGCCATAGTCGGCCCCACCCCCGCTTGTCCTCGCATTCTTCCGGCACGCGGTAACCACCTCCCCTGCGCGGATCCCCATCCGCGTCCTGCGCCCCGTACGGCCCTGCGCCGTGACGGGCCGCCGTCCTGCGCTCTCGCGCAGGGGGGACGGCTTTCGCGTGCCCCCTACCTCCCCCTTCTGGGGGGATTCGGGAGGTATGTCATGACCACCGTGACCAACGTGTCCGAGGCCCCGCGCGCCGCGGTCCTGGACGACGCGCACGTCGGCGACATCCAGGGCGCCCTCGGCACCATCAGGCTCGACGACACCGCACCCCGCTCCGGCCTGTCCGCCAAGCTCAAGACGCTCCTGGCCATAGTCGGCCCCGGCCTGATCGTCATGGTCGGCGACAACGACGCCGGCGCCTTCGCCACCTACGGCCAGGCCGGCCAGAACTACGGCACCCACCTGCTGTGGACCCTGCTCCTGCTGGTCCCCGTCCTGTACGTCAACCAAGAGATGGTGCTGCGCCTGGGCGCCGTCACCGGCGTCGGCCACGCCCGCCTCATCCTGGAGCGGTTCGGCAAGTTCTGGGGCGCGTTCAGCGTCATCGACCTGTTCCTGCTCAACGCGCTCACCCTGGTGACCGAGTTCATCGGCATCACCCTGGCATCCGGGTACCTGGGCCTGCCCAAGGCCGTCTCCGTGGTCCTCGCCGCGGGGATCATCATCGCGTCGGCGTTCACCGGCTCCTTCCAGCGGTTCGAGCGGGTCGCCATCGCCCTGTGCGCGGCCTCGCTGCTGCTGGTGCCGATCTACTTCATGGTCCACCCGCACGCCTCGCAGATGGCCCGGGACTTCGTGGTGCCGAACATGCCCGGCGGCACCGGCCAGCTCTCCACCGTCATGCTGCTGATCATCGGCATCGTCGGCACCACGGTCGCCCCCTGGCAGTTGTTCTTCCAGCAGTCGTACGTCATCGACAAGCGGATCACCCCGCGGTTCATGAAGTACGAGAAGGCCGACCTGTGGATCGGTATCGCGGTTGTGGTGATCGGCGCGGCGGCGATGATGGGCTTCACCGCCGCGACCTTCGCGGGCACGCACGGCTTCGGCCAGTTCACCGACGCCGGCGGCATCGCGACCGGCCTGGAGCACAAGGCCGGCAAGCTCGCCGGCGTGCTGTTCGCCATCGCGCTGCTGGACGCCTCGATCATCGGCGCGTTCGCCGTCTCCCTGTCCACCGCCTACGCCATCGGTGACGTCTTCGGCATCAAGCACTCGCTTCACCGTGGAGTGAAGGGAGCCAAGGGCTTCTACGCCGTCTACGCCGGTCTGGTCGCCGCCGCTGCCGCCATCGTGCTGATCCCTGGCTCGCCGCTGGGCCTGCTGACCGAGGGCGTGCAGACCCTGGCCGGTGTCCTGCTGCCCTCCGCCAGCGTGTTCCTGCTGCTGCTCTGCAACGACAAGGCCGTGCTCGGCCCGTGGGTGAACGGCCCGAAGACCAACGCGTTCACCTCGGCCGTGGTCGGGGTCCTGGTCGCCCTGTCGATCGTCCTGACCGCCTCCGTCCTGTTCCCTGACATCTCCTCCGGGGCGATCCTCGACATCATGGCCGCCTGCGGTGTCGTCGGGGTGCTGGCCGCGGGCTACGCCTTCACCCGCCGGCGCACGGGCACCAAGGAGGACCCGATCGACCGGACCGGCAAGGACGAGTGGCGGATGCCGCCGCTGGAGACCCTGACCCGGCCGGCCATGTCCACCGCCCGCAAGATCGGCATGGGCGCCCTGCGAACCTACCTGCTCATCGCGATGATCCTGGTCGTCATCAAGATCGTCCAGGTCGCACTCGGCAAGTGACCCTCCCGGGGCGGCGGCCGAACCCGCGCCGCCGCCCCGGCACGGCTACCCACTCCCCCTCGGAAGGGAGGACCGGCCATGCACGTCCTGCGCCACCTGACCCACCTGACCGCCTCGGCCGTCCGCCGCCTCGCTCCGGCGGGGTGCACCTGCCCGTCACTGCCGCTGACCCTGTCCGACGGCCGGGAACGCACCTACCTGCTGGACGACCCGGCCGCCTGCCCGGGACTCGCATCCCGGCACACGTCTACGACCCACGCGTCCACCTCGTCCATCTGCTGGCCCGGCAGGGCCGCGACCCCCGCTGGCTGGCCCGGTTCGCCGGCCTGCCCCTGCCGGCCGTCGAACGCCTCGCCCAAGCCGCCGGCTCCCGCCAGCCTCCAGGGGCCACCGGCCCCACCTCGCACCTTCCCTCACTCCTCGTCGCCGCAACGCGCCCTTCCCGGAAGGTGAGTTACCCATGCCCGTCCTGACCGTGATCCACATCCCGCTTCTCGGCCACACCCCGGCCCGCAAGCGTGACGCCGTGCGCGCCTGGTTCGCCCACATCCTGCGCCAGCTCGCCGACAGCCCCACGGACAGCACCGTCATCCGCGCGCTGCCCCGCCCGGCAGCCACTCGTACGCCGTTGGCGCACGCCCAGCACGTCGGGCCGCATGCCCACGGGCACACGGTCACCGGCTCCGACGGCCGACGCCACCTCGAAGCCACCTGGCACTAGCAACCCGCACGCCGCTGCTGGAAGGAGAGTTCGCATGCCCTTCCCTGCCCTGGGAACATCCTGGCGCCCGTTGCCCGATCCGTCCCGCCTGTACGGCTGGAGCCCGCTGCCCGCGGACTCCCACCGGCCTGCGGAGGTCGTTCCACATCGGCGCCCCGCTGCCCCGACCACGCACTTCGGCACCACACTGATCCGACAGGGAACCGACATGGCCTTGAGCTACCGCATGGCCCGCTGCGCCCACGACGACCGCAAAGAGACCGCTGCACCATGGGGACGCCGCCGGCACTGGTCCCCGCCGCGGTCACCAGACACGCCTGCAGCGCCGGAGGCTCGGGCACCGGTTTACCGGGTGGCCGGGCTCGTCGTCGACTGCGCCATCCGCCGAGCCGAAGTCGAAGGGCATCAACTCGGCCTCACGTGGATGGAGTTCGAGCTGATCGCCCACCTGGCTGCCCACCCGGACCGCGTCTACACCCGCCGTCAGCTGATGGAATTGGTCTGGCAGCAGGCGCCCACGGGCGACCTGCGCAGCGTCGACGTCCACATCGCCCGCCTGCGCCGCAAGCTCGGGCCCGAACACCGGGCCCTGATCCGCACGGTGCGCCAGGCCGGCTACTCCTTGAACCCGCGGCTCACACTCGAAACCCGCTTCCGGAATACCACCTGACCGCACCCTTCCTTTTCCACCACTTCCCGACCAGAAGTGACCCAAGAGGTACCCATGCGATTCCTGCCCCGTACGCATGCGAAGAACAGCGGACCGTCCACCACCCCGGTCTCGACTCTCGCCACGATCCACATCCACTGCGACCACCAGGTGTCGGCCAAGGTGCGCGCGCTGTGCGTGCTGGCCCTGAGCAGGCCCGGTGCCCGCCTCCAGGCCCTGCACGCCAGCCGGCACGGTGTCACCGCGTACCTGCGCGTGACGCTCACCCTGGACGGCCCGGACACCGGCCCCCTGGACCACCTCGTCGACCAGCTCTCCCGCGTGCCGCACGTTCGCGATCTGCACTGGCACCGGTGCGACACACCCGCGCCCGGTACCCCCGCGCACGAACAGGAAAGGAGCGCGGCCGGTGCATGCTGTCCAGGAGCCGCCTGACGTCGTCTTCCTCCCGGTCCGCACGACGACCGCACCCTTCGAGGACGCAGAAGTCGGCGCCATGGTAGCGATGTTGAAGACACTGGGCGGACCTATCCGGGTCCGGCTGCTGCAGACCCTGGCGCTCCAGGAACTCTCGGTCGGAGAACTGACGGAGCGCGTCGGTGTGCACTACGCCGCCGTCTCCCAGAGCCTCACCCGACTGCGGGCGGCGGGCCTGGTCACGGCTCGCCGCAGCGGCAACCGCTTGCTCTACCGCACCACCAACCCGCACCTGCCGTCCCTGCTCGCCACCGTCCTGCACCTGGCAGCACACGCGGCACCGCCCGAGCCGGACAACCTTCGTGATCACCACTGACGAAATGAGAAAGCACATGCCCACCGAGAACTCCACCACCGAGTTCGCCTTCGGCCCGCTGCACCATGTCCAGCTCGCCATCCCAGTCGGCAGTGAGGAGCTGTGCCGCGCCTTCTGGGGCGAGGTGCTGGGCATGACCGAGCTGGAGAAGCCCCCGGTCCTCGCGGCTCGCGGCGGCTGCTGGTTCCGCGGCGGCGGCCTGGAGGTCCACCTCGGCGTGGAGGCCGACTTCCGCCCCGCCGCCAAGGCCCACCCCGGCATCCTCGTGCGCCCGCTGCACGGCCTCGCCAAGCGCCTGGAGTCGCACGGTCACGAGGTGACCTGGGACGACAACTTCCCTGGCCACGACCGCTTCTATGCCTTCGACAAACTCGGCAACCGCCTGGAGTTTCTCGAACCCCGCTCCTGACCGCTTCCGGTACAACAACACCGTCGGACCCGGGAAGCCGGGACCGGCCTGACCCCCCGGCCATGAAAGAGGTGCTCTGGTGCACTCCCTGTCCACCTTCGACTTCCTCATCCGCCTCTCCGCCGGCACCGGCTGCGGTGCGCTGATCGGCGTCGAGCGGCAGTGGCGGGCGCGGATGGCGGGCCTGCGCACCAACGCCCTCGTCGCCACAGGCGCCACCCTGTTCGTGCTCTACAGCGAGGCCGTCGGCGACACGGGCAGCCCCACCCGGGTGGCCTCCTACGTCGTCTCCGGCATCGGCTTCCTCGGCGGCGGGGTCATCCTGCGCGACGGCGCCGGAGTGCGCGGCCTCAACACCGCCGCCACCCTGTGGTGCTCGGCCGCCGCAGGAGTGCTGGCCGCCTCCGGCCACCTGAGCTTCGCCGTCCTCGGCACAGTGGTCGTGCTGGCCGTCCACGTGGTGCTGCGGCCCGCCGGGCGCCTGCTGGACCGGGCTCCGGCCGCGGGCACCGACCCCGACGCCACCGTCCGCGCCACCGTGCACCTGGTGTGCGAACGCACGTCCGAGACCCATCTGCGCGCCCTGCTGCTGCAGACCCTGGCCGCTTCCGCGCTCGCTCCCAGAGGGCTGCGCGCACGCCGCGAGGGGGACACCGCGAGCCTGCGCGCGACCGTCTCGATCAGCGGCGACGTCGCCGCCGCGCTGGAGCAGGTCATCTCCCGGCTGTCCCTGGAGCCGGGCGTGAGCGACCTGCACTGGCACATGGACGACGAGGAGGCCGAGCGGGAACGACCCCCCGCGCTGGCCTGACACACCAGACCAGCGCCTCCCGCCACACGGCCCGGAAGGGGGCTGTGCGGCCCCAGGACAACGTCCCGGTCACCGGCCAGGATGGAAAGGGAAGGGAGAGTCGAGTCATGAGGACCCTGCCTCACCCGCGCACGGGCGAGGGCGTCGCCCTGCTGGGGGTGTTCACGCTGGTCGTGCTGGAGGTCACCGCGCTGGCGACCGCGCCGGCTCGGGACCGGCCGATCGTCAGCGGAGCTCTCATGGGCGCGGGCACCGCCGCGTTCGTGCTGGTGGCAGCCGTGTGGCACAGCCACCGCAATGCCGCCCGCCGGGCCCGGCGGCGCCTGCACGAGACGGTCGACGACTCGTGGTTCACGGCTCGCACGCTGGACGGTTTCCCCATGGAGGCCGTGCGCCCGTACCTGCTCGGCAAGGACGCGCCCGGCCTGAACCGCCTGTACATGGCGTGGATCCTCGCCACGCACGGCGAGGACGCCGCCTGGATCGAGCGCCACCTGGACCTGCCCGCCGACCTCAACCGTCTCCTGGTCGACACTGCCACCCGGCAGCGTCACTGACCGACCGGGCCGCCGGGGGTCAGGAACTGCCGAGCCGGATCGCCTTGATCAGCAGGAGCAGGGCGCTGAGGACCAGGTAGCCGCGCAGCGCCATCATGCCCAGGCGGGTCCCGGCCGACCAGCTCACCGGCCGCAGGAGTGCCAGGGGTGGCATGCGCCAGGCGAGCTTCTCGGCCTGCGGCATCACCGGTACCTGGCGTGTGGGCGCGCGGCGGCGGGCGGCGCGGAGGGCTACTGCGGCGGTGAGCAGGCCCGTGACCAGCGCGATCGCCAGCCAGATCGTGAGCTGGGTGACGTTGACGGCCGGGAAGAGTGTGGTCGCCATCAGTGTGCCGGAGAGCATCAGCAGGACGGCGATGGTGACGGTGGCGAGCATGTTCAGCCAGCGCGGATTGACCCAGGGACCGAGTACCTCGGTGTCGTTGCACAGCAGGAGCAGGAACACGCTCGCGGAGGGCAGCAGCAGCCCGGCAAGCGCCTGGACGGCCTCGGTGATCAGACCGAGCGGGGCGCCCGGGATGAGGACGATGGCGGCGGCGACCAGGACCAGCAGGCTGTAGGAGGCGTAGAACTGCTTGGCCTCACCGAAGCTGCGGTGCAGGGAATGACGCAGGTTGAAGACGTCGCCGAAGGCGTAGCTGGTGGCCAGGGTGACGGCGGCGGCGCCGATGATGCTCGCGTCCAGCAGGACGATCGCGAACAGCACGCCCAGCACGGAGTCGTGGCGGGCGAGAGCGTCGGCGACTCCGGCGGCGTCGGTGAAGTGACCGTGGACGGCGGTGCCCCGGGCCGCGAAGTCGGCGATCATGATCAACGCGGCGGCGCCCGCGACGACCACGAAGGAGCCGATCACCGTGTCGGCGCGCTCGTAACCGATGAAGCGCGGGGTGATGCGCTTGTCGATGACATTGGACTGCTGGAAGAACAGCTGCCAGGGCGCGACGGTGGTGCCGACGATCGCGATGATCAGCAGAATGGCCTCACTGCTGGCGCCGCCCTGGACGCCGGGTACCACGAAGTCGTGGGCGGCCCGGCCCCACTGCGGCCCCGACATGAGGGTCAGGGGGATCAGCAGCAGGCTTGCGCCGATGAAGGCGAACATCGCGCGTTCCCAGCGGCGGAAGGAACCGCTCGCGGTCACGGCGACCAGGACGACCGCGGCCACCGGGACGACGACGTACCGCGAGACACCGAGATGTTCCGCGGCCAGGGAGATGCCGATGAACTCGGTGACGATGGTGAGGAAGTTCAGCAGGAAGAGGTCGCCGACGCTGAACCAGCCCCAGAAACGGCCGAACCGCTCGGTGATCAGGCGCGCGTGACCGACACCGGTGACCGCACCCAGCCGCACCACCATCTCCTGATTCACGATCAGGACCGGGATCAGCAGGAGCAGGACCCACAGGAGCGAGTAGCCGTAGTTCTGGCCCGCCTGCGCGTACGTGGCGACACCGCCCGCGTCGTTGTCGCCGACCATCACGATGATGCCGGGGCCGACGATGGCCAGCAGGGTCAGCAGCCGGGTCCTGAACCCGGGCCGCTCCTCGATGCGTTCGCGGGGGACGCGGCCGAAGGCGCCTTGGATCTCGCCGAGATGGGCCTCATCGAGTACGGCGCTGGGCCGCGCCGGGCGTGGCGGTGGCTTGGCGGGGCGGGCGGCCGGTTTCCCGGCCGGAGCTGGGGTGGGTTTCGGAGGCGGCCCCGGTGGGGGCTTCCGCTGCGGTGGCTCCGGGGCGGGCCTGCGATCAGCCGGGCGAGGCTGTGCGGGTTCGGCGGGGCGCTCGGTGTGGCTAGGAGGCGTGGGCCGCTCCGGGCCGGGGCGCGCCGCAGGTTCTGAGCTGCCCGGGCGAGCCGGTGGCTGAGGGCTGCCTGCCCCGGCTGTGGGACGGTCGGGCTCGGGGCGGCCTGCTCCACCTGTGGGCCGGTCGTCCGGGCTCATGACGTGGGCGGCATGTCGTGCGGGGCTGGTTCGGGGCCGGGCTCCTCCGTGCGGTGGGCCGGGTGCGGGGCCGGCTCGCGGCGGCGCCAGTCCTCCGGGATGACCGCGTCGAGGACGTCGTCGACCGTGATGATGCCCAGGATGCGGTCCTCGTCGTCCACCACCGGGACGGTGAGCAGGTTGTAGTCGGTCATGAGCAGGGCGATGTCCTCGACATCGGTGTCAGGACCGGCCCGGACCGGATCACGGTCCGCCACATCGTCCAGGGACGCGGCCGGATCCGCTTGCAGCAACTCCACCAGAGTGACCACACCGAGCAGCCTTTGCTCCTCACCGGCCAGATACACGCTGGTCAGCGCCTGGGCTTGCAGGGCCCGCGCCTCACCGGCTGCCCGAAGGGCCTCCGCGACGGTGCTGCCGCCCGGCATGGCGAGGACGTCGAGCGCCATCAGCCCTCCGGCGCTTGAGGGGTTGAAGCCCATCAGCGTCAGCACCTTGGTGCGCTGCCCGGCGGGAAGCGCATCCAGGACGGGCTCGCGGCGGCTCTGCGGCAGGTCGTTGAGCGCGTCCGCGGCGTCGTCGGCGCGCATTCGGGCGAGCACCTGGGCGATCTCGGCATCGCTGCGTTCGCCCAGCAGACGAGTCTGCGAGTCCCGCTCCAGCTCCTCGAACACATCGGCCTCGAGCTCGGGATCGGCGTGAACGGTCTGGAGGATCTCGCGCGACTCGGTGCGGCTCGCCTCCTCCAGCAGATCGGCGAGGTCCGCGGGCTTCAACCGGCCGAGACGGGCGAACGGCCCCCGTACCCGGGCGGAACGAGCGTGCCCGATCAACGGCTCGAAGGACTTCCAGTCCCGCCAGTCGGGCCGGGCGGCACGGCCGCGTAGGCGGCCCCACAGGTGCGGCGGCCTGCGCGTGTCCAGGCAGGTCAGGACCCAGCGGTCCAGCCGCTGCTCCAGTTCGATGTCGTACGCCCGGACCAGCTCGACATCGGCCACGTCGATGACCCGGTGGCCCAGTACGTCCGACCGCAGCAGCACCTCGCCCTCGCGCCGTTCGAAGTGGCGCAGGTCCACGCGCGGGCTCGCCAGCGTGATCTGCTCCGCGTCCAGGTCGGCCACCTGCTCGGCGGGCAGGAAGACCTCGCGTCCGCCTACTCGTGCGACCAGCCCGGTGACCAGCGGATAGTCCCGTCCCCGCAGTCGCACGATGACGTCGGCGAGCCGGCCCACCACCTCGCCGTCGCCTCCGACCACCGGCGTACGGAGGAGCTGCGCGAGACGTACGACCCGATCCACACCCCCACGCTAGACACATGCGCACCAAATGGGGCATATGAGGCGGCTGCGTTTCCCCTTCGAGCCGGTCACGCGGACCTGGCGCCGTGACTGGACGAGGACCGGACGCTGACAGGCACTGACGCTTACAGGTACTTCTGGGCGCCGGGTTCGAGGGTGAGTCGGGCGTCGTCGCGGTCGTAGTCGTACAGCTCGGCGTAGCGGCCCCAGTCGATGGCCGTCTCCAGCTGGTTGCGGGCTTCCTCGGCGGAGAAGCCGCGGCGGAGCAGGTCGAGGAAGAAGCCCTCGCGCAGGGTGTTGCCGTCGGTGGCGGCCAGAGCCTGAACGATGGCACGAACCAGGGGCGCGTGCTTGGCGGCGTGGCGGGCGAAGAGCTGCTTGCTGGTGAGGATGTCGGCGGCGACGAACTCCCGGCCGGCGTCGGTGACGGCGATGTCAGCGCCGTCGACCTGGGCGAGTTCGAGCATGACGGCGGCGTCGACCAGGGGCAGCAGGTCGTCGATCTCGAAGCTCAGCTCGTCGGCGATCTCCGCCAGACCGTCCCTGCCGCCACGCGCGACGAGGATCTCCAACAGACCGGCGAGCCCGCCGACGCTGACGTCCGGCAGCGGCGTGTTGGTCGGCGTCGGTGCGGGCCGGGCAGCGACTACCGCTGCTGCGGGGGCGGCCTCGACGGCTGCCGCGGCAGCTTCTTCGCGGCCGGTGAGGATGTCGTAGACGGTGTCGACGATGGACTCGAAGCGGGGGCTGTTGCGGTCACGGGGGCGAGGGAGATCGACTGTGAGTTCGGCCTGGATGCGGCCGGGGTTGGAGGACAGCACCAGGATCCGGTCGGCCAGCAGCACCGCCTCCTCGATATTGTGCGTGACGATCAGGATCGACTTCACCGGGGCCTCGTTCCCCTCCCACAGGCCGACCAGCTCGTTGCGCAGGTTCTCCGCGGTCAGCACGTCCAGGGCCGAGAAGGGCTCGTCCATCAGCAGCGCGTCCGGCTCCACGACGATGCCGCGCGCGAAGCCGACCCGCTGGCGCATACCGCCGGACAGCTCCTTGGGGTAGGCGGACTCGAAGCCGTCCAGGCCGATCAGGTCGATCGCTTTCAGCGCGCGCTCGCGGCGCTCCGCCTCGCCGACGCCCTGGGCCTTCAGCCCGAGTTCGACGTTCTGCTGCACGGTCAGCCACGGCAGCAGCGCGAAGGACTGGAAGACCATCGCCACCCCGGGGTTGGCGCCGGTCAGCGGGGTGCCGCGATAGGAGACAGTGCCGCTGGACGGGGCGATCAGCCCGGCCACGCAGCGCAGCAGCGTGGACTTGCCGGAGCCGGACTTGCCCAGCAGGGCGACGATCTCGCCCTCGGCCAGGGCGAAACTGATGTCGTCCAGCACCGGCAAAGCCCGCCCGTCCGGCGTCGTGAACGTCTTGGTCACCGAATCGGCCTCCACGATCACCGCGCCGGCCGGACGGGGTACAGAGGTGAGGGGCTGGCTGCTGGTCACGGGTCCTGCCTCGGGAAACGGGGAGCGAACAGGGAGGTCGGGAGTCACAGGGCGAAGCGGGTCTCGGCGAGGCCGTACAGGCGGCGCCAGAAAAGCCGGTTGGCGGCCACCACGTACAGGCTCATCACGCTGATGCCGACGAGGATCTTCGGAAAGTCACCGGTGGCGGTGGCCTGGGTGATGTAGGCGCCGAGCCCGGTTGCGCTCAGGTGATGGTGACCGTAGTCGACGACCTCGGCGACGATCGAGGCGTTCCAGGCGCCGCCCGCCGCGGTGATCCCGCCGGTCACGTACGACGGGAAGATCGCCGGCAGGATGAAGTAACGCCACTTGAGCCAGCCGCCGACCTTGTAGTTGGTCATAGCCTCGCGCAGGTCGGAGGGGATCGCGGAGGCTCCGGCGATGACGTTGAACAGGATGTACCACTGCGCGCCCAGCGCCATCAGCAGGACCGCGCCGAAGTTCAGGGAGATGCCCAGCGCCACGAACGCCGCGGTGGCGAAGGGGAAGAGGAAGTTCGCCGGGAAGCTGGCCAGCACCTGCACCACTGGCTGCGCGAACCGGGTCACCTTGGGGTTCATGCCGATCCACACCCCGACCGGCACCCACACCACCGTGGCCACGGCCGTCAGGACCACCACCCGGCCGAAGGTCGCCGCTCCCAGGGCGAGCGCGTGCCCGAACGCGCCGAGACCGATCGTGGAGTTCACATAGCCGAACGCCTTCCACGCCCCGTAGACGACCAGCACACTGATCACCCCGGCGAAGAACACATCACCCGTGCGTTCCCGAACCGGCGAGACGCCGATGGGATGCTCGGCCAGGCCGAACGGCCGCGTCGCCCGGTCCAGCCACCGCCCCGCCGGCTTCAACGGGCGCCCGATCAGGTGCGGCACCTGCGAGCGCCGCAGGAAGTCCAGCACCAGACTGCGCGGACGCTCGGCGGCCTCGGACTCCTCCACCCGGAAACGGTCCGTCCAGGCGACCATGGGCCGCCAGAACAGCACGTTCACCCCGATCACCATCACCACCATCACCGCGATGGCGATGCCCACCTTGCTCAGGTCGCCCTGCGCGATCGCGGCAGCGGCATAGGACCCTATGCCGGGCAGGGCGTAGGTGTGGTTCAGCACCGAGATGGACTCGGAGGCGGCCAGGAAGAACCAGGCGCCACCGAAGCTCATCATCCCGTTCCACACCAGCGGGATCATCCCGCCCGGCACGTCCAGCTGCCAGAACCGCTCCCACTTCGTCAGCCTCAGCACCCGCGCCGCCTCGTCCAGTTCCCTCGGCTGGGACATGAGCGAGTAGTAGAAGGCGAAGGTCATGTTCCACGCCATCGCCGTGAAGATCGCGAAGATTGAGGCGCACTCAAGGCCCAGCTCGGAGCCGGGAAAGAGGTTGATGAACGCGGTCACCGTCACCGACAGGAAGCCCAGCACCGGCACCGACTGGAGGATGTCCAGGACGGGCAGCAGCACCTTCTCCGCCCGCTTGAGCCGGGCCGCCGCGGTGGCGTAGACGAAGGTGAACACGACCGACACCACGAGCGCGGCGAACATCCGCACCAGCGAGCGCACCGCGTAGTACGGCAGGTTCGAAGGATCGGTCGACACTGTGGACGGCGCGGTTTTCGGCAGGAACGGCGCGTTCAGCGAGGGCGCGAGCCTCAGCAGCCCGTACAGCAGCGCCACCAGCGCGGCACCGACCACCACGTCCACCCACCGCAACCCGGGCCGCCGCCACACACCCCGCGAGGGGAAACCGCCTGTCTCTGCCACCGGGCTGCCTTTCGTCACGGCGTACGCGAGGCCAGCAAACACCAAGCCTCCCAAAGCGCGCGTTACGTCACAATGGCCGATGGGTGAAGCTCCACCTATTGGCGGCGAGCACTGACCCACGACCACCGACCTCGCTTTCCCAGTTCACCGAACACTGCCCGGTGGCTCATTCGGCCCCTGCGCGAGGACCTGGAGGCCGAGCCAGAGCAACTGGCCAAGGGCACTTCGCGGTGCTGCACACAATCGCCGACCACGTCGTGGACGACTACGTAACCGTCACCGACGCCGTCCAGGAGGACTTGGACGAGGTCGAGGCCGAGGTCTTCTCCCTGAAGACCCGGCCAGACCGCCGACGCCGGCCGCATCTACCAGCTCAAGCACGAACTGCCGGAGCTCAAAAGAGCCGTGGTATCTCTCGGCCGCACCCCTGGAAAGGGCCGCCACCATCCCGCTACGCGCCGTCGCCCCCCGATACGCGCCTGCGTCCGCGACCTCGCCGACCACCAGACCCGCAGCACCGATCAGATCACCGGCTTCGGCCCACTGATCAACTCCATCCTTCAGGCCCACCTCGCCGACATCGCCGTCGCCCAGAACCCAGATGCCCGCAAGATCACCGCCTGGGCCGCGCTCACCGCTTACCTACCACGGTGTGCGGCATCTACGGCATGGACTTCGCCGTGCCAGAACTCCGCCGGCACTTCGGCTATCCGCTCGTCCTCGGTGTCATAGCCACCTCCTCCATCGAGGCTTCACGCCCAGCGGCTGTCTCTGACACCGGCCACAGCACCCGGGCACGCGGCGTGGAAACAGGGTCGATCGATGGGATCCAAGGAACGGAGTCTTCGCAGGTCAGCACTTCATTTCCCGGGCGTCTGTCCGGCAGAGCCAGCCCTCGGAGGCGGCACCCCTGTGGACTCGTCGTGACCGTCCCGGAAGACCATTTCACGACGCCTGGCTTCAGCAGCGTCGACGATCATGTGTGCTGCCTCCACGGGGAGAGCCAGGTTCCTCCCCAGCCATTCGGCGCTCACCCCATGGGTATGGGTGGCCAGGACCCACGCCGCGTAAAGCCGATCCGAGGACGGCGCGTCCTCGGCCTTGAAGGCTGCTCGCACCGCCTCCTCCGGGAAGCCGTCCAGAGTATGGGGGGTGAACCAGGACGCGTCGACCGGCTCAGTGCCCCTGCCCCACGGACGCCTGAACGACCGGAAATGAGCCTGCCGTGCCCTCGTGCCGACGATCAGGACGACAAAAGCGACCAAGACCACGACAGCAGCCACGCCGATGCGATCGGCAGCGGGGATCCTCGTCCACACCGGCGGCAGAAAAGCCACCGTGCGGCCGCCGTGGTCAGGATTGAGCAGGATCCACATCAGTGCCTCCCAGCAGCACCATCCTCGCGCAGCATCCGGCAGCCGACGAGCAAGCCGGGCAGCCTCCTACGGGATCCATACGCCGCTGCGCCATGGCCGCGAGCGACCGCACGCCCGGGCGGCCAGCGACCGTACGGGTTCTTTCCGGGTCCCGATGCAGAGACCGGCGGCGTCTCGACCCGGGCCCTCGGTGACAACCGGCGGGCCGCCGCTGTGGGAGCGCACGATCCGGGCGGTCTCCGGCATGGCCAGGCCCTGGGCGTCGACCAGCCCGCCTGCTACGGCGAGGCCGGCATTGGTCTGCTTCATGAACTGGATGTGGGCCTGGATCTCCTCGGGCTTCCACTCGTCGAGCTTGGGGAAGTCGACGTTCTTCTCGCTGAACTGCATCAGCAGCATATACTTCACGGTCCTGCTCCTCGTTCGTCGTGCCGCCCCGGGCGGGGCTCTCACGGGTAGGTAGAAGCACTCCCGGCGTTTTCGACATCCTCGGCGAGAATCCGCGAATGACTTAGCGGTCACCCCAAGGGGGACGAGACCGCAGCGGCCCCGCGACGGGTCTCCCTCGCCTGTGCTGACCACCCAGGCGTGGTTTCCGAGACGCAGCTGCAAGGTCGCCTATCTGCCGGGCCTGGCGATGCGCCGGATCGCCGACCTCTACCCCGGCGAGGCAATGACCCACGGGAAGGACGCCGCGGCCATCGCGGACGCCACCCGCACCATGCCCCACACCCTGCACGGCGGGTACGCGCCAGGTGATCGACGCCATCAGGTGGCGGCATGCGGTCGACTCCGCTGTGGGCGGCGCGATAGGCGGCGGGGCGGAACGGCGGCGCGGGGTCCTCATGGCCCCAAGGGGTGCCCTGATCGGCCCAGTTGCACGAGTCCGTCCGTGGCGCACGATCAAGGAGAGACGTCGGGAACCGTCGGAACAAGGGGTCCGAACAGGAACCGGTGATCGCAGGGCGCCGGGCGAGGAGTGACGATGCGGGTCCATGTGGGGAACACCCGGGTCCGCGCTTCCTGGCTCGGCGCCGTCGTAGGGACGATCGGCGGGCTTGCCTACAGCTCGTTCCTGCTGGAAGGCTTCTTCCGCACGGGCCTCAACCCGCTGCACTCCTACGTCAGTGAGTCGTCCGTCGCGGGCAGGCCGTACGCGTTCCTCTTCCGCACCGGCGACATCGCCGCAGGCTGCGGCCTCCTGGTCCTGGCTATGGCCCTGGCCCGGCGGTTGCCGGCCAGGTGCCCGCGCGCCGGCCGATGCCTGGCTCTGGCTGTCACCACGGCAGCCTCGATCACCGATGGCGTGTGGCCCATGCCCTGCGCCCCGTCCGTCGACCCGGTCTGCCGTGCGGCAGACAGCGCCGACCTGGGCCAGCAGCTCCGCCAGGTCCACACTCTGTCGAGCCTGACGGAGTTCACCGGCGTGATCCTCGCCATGCTCCTTCTGAGCACGGTCCTTCACCGCACCGGCCACCGCCGCCTGGCCCGGTGGAGTCTCGTCGCAGGCATCCTCGCCGCCGCACTCGGGGCGCTGGAGATCGCCATGGTGCTCACCGGAGTCCGCTGGGTCGGCCTACCCGAACGCGCACAGGTCCTGCTCGTCTCGGCCTGGTGCACCGCCATGGCACGCTTCCTTGTGCACGCACCCCCTGCCTCGGCACCCCCGGCGCGATGCGGCGGACGCGGCCATGCGGGGAGATTGCCTGACGCGCACCGTGCGCTGGCGGCATCACGCCGGCCCCCCGCGAGCCAGAAGCCGACGTCGAGCGCATGCGCTGGTCTCCATCCCACCCCGCGCGCCGCGCCGACGGCGGTTCTACTGCGCGGATCCGGCACCGGCGTGCAGGTTCCGGATCCGCTCCTGCTGTTCCTTTGTGAGTCCGCACAGGTCGAGTGAGCCGGTGTCACCGGCCAGCTCACCGCACAGCACGAGGTTGCCGAACCAGGGCTGTTCCGGCGCGCCGAGCGCCGTCATGACGCGCTTGGCCGTCTCGTTCGGCGCGTAGCTCTCCGGGTGGCGTGCGGAGCAGGCGGCGGTGTAGCCGCGCATCCCGTGTGCTCCGTGCCGTGAGGGCATGGTGAGGGTGAAGCCTGAGAAGACACCGAAGTGCGGGTCGACATCGGCCCACATCCGGGCGGAGGGCACCCCCCGCTTGAAGGCCAGGCTGCCTTCCGGAGCGATGAGCGCATAGGTGTTCGTGTCCACGCTCATCACCAACGCGGCAGCCGGGCATCCGCAACGCCCGCCCAACGCATGACCACCCCGAAACGCCGCATGAACGAGCGGAAGCAGAGCCTCGAGCGCGGCGACGTGCCGGGCGCGCTCGTAGCCCCGATACTGGAACCCCGCCGGTCCGTGTCTCCCCCGTCGCGGGCCGGCGGCCTTGAAACGCTGGCCGGTTTCCGCTCCCCTGAACCGCCCGGCCCTCACCCCTCGTCGAGCGTGATGTCCTGCTCCTGGACGGCGTCGAAGGCCGGCGTCAACAGCTGGCCGTTGGACGGCGCTGAGCGTGCCAGCGGCCGCACGACGGGCTGCGACCCCGGTCGGGTAAGCGGTGCTCTGTCCCGCTGCGCCGGCCAAGACGACACGGCCTCGCGCTCGCGTCGCGCGGCCGAGGTCACGGCGGCGGCCTGCGCGGCGTTGCGCCGGGCAACGGTCCGCCCCGCCGGGCGGGTCGAGAACACGCAGGACACGAACAGCCTGCTCCCCCACAGCACGCAGCAGGTGCTCCAGCGATCCGATGGGCAGCACGCGCGTTCCTTCCACACAAAGCCGTCCCGCTGTGGCGGGCCGACGGCACGAACTCCGGCGTGATCGGGTTTCAAGCTACTGAAGAGAGCCGTTGTCCGCCCGCAGAGGCGGTTCCAACGGCTGATGGCGTCCCGCCGAGACGCCGAGTGGCGTAAGCCCTGCGGGCCATGCAGATCCGCTCCGCGCCGCGACGAGGCGTGTCGGCGTACTGGCCCCAGTCGTAGACGGCCCAGGCTATGTCGCTGGTGTCGGCGGGGCGCACGAACTGTGCCTCGTGTCCGTCGACCTCGTAGGTGAACAAGTCCGCCAGGCGGGCCGGGTCCGACGTGATCACGGTTGGCTCCTCGCCTCGCTGCTACCGGATCGGTGGGCCCGGCGGGGTTCGTCACGGGCGTAGTCCCTCTCCCCGCTGGACCTGCCCAGTGTGGCCTACCAGTTGCTCTTTGGGGTATCGGGGGCAGCCTCGTTCGCCCACGCCTGGGCTGTGGCGACGTTGGGGGCGCGCCGACGCCGCGGACGTGGACAAGCTCGAGGCCCGGCGGCCGGAGTGGCAGAATCCGGAGTATTCCTGGCGACCTCGCGGTAAGCCACAAATCGTACCGTTCGGTGACATGATGAGTGATGAATTCCGCATCATCACGGTCGTCCGACCAGGCGACACCTGAGCCATTCCTGCCTGTCAGTACGGAAGGCGGTGAGCAATGAGCGACACCGAGCAGGCACCCACTGCGGCCGAAGGGACAGAGGCGGAGACCACCCCCGAGGAGTCACCGGCCACGACTGAGGCCGGCCCCGCGGAGGGCGAGGAGCCGACCCCCGAGGCAGCGGAGACGGAAGCAGAAGAACCCGCCCCCACCACAGCCGAGGAGACTGGGGCTGAAGAGCCCGCGACCCCTGCAGCCGAGGAGGCTGGGACCGAAGAACCAGCCACCCCCGCGGCCGAGGAGACCGGGACCGAAGAAGCCGCCACAGAGGAGTAGGAGAATGGCTGTGCGCGACGGTCGTCGCGCACAGCCACGACGGCAGCTCGGGACGCTCCTCAAGCGGACTCGCTGCCTGTACGCACCGGCCGCGCATCCCGCCGCGCGAGGGGCGGAAGTCCGGATGCCTGCAGTTCCGCCGGTGCCACCCTGGACGGGTCTCTGCTGGCCACCCGCCAAAAGCGAGCCACCATGATCATGCCGTCGACGCTCCCCCGCACGAACCCGTCCACGATGCCCAGACCGCCCGGGCGTTCACACAGCACCACATCACCCGGCTCCTGATCATCCGCGATCTGCTGGTAGTCCCCCGAGTTGGGGCGACCCGAGAGCTCGTACGCCCAGTGGCCCATGCCTGCCATCCTGCCGGGAACAACGGGCATCCCACTGATCACTCGACTTTCGAGTGCGCCTGCGTATGCGCCGGTCCCTTGCTCGGCGAGGACTCTACTCGGCCGGGACGAAGAGCAGCCCCTTCGCCTTGGGAGCCACGCTGCCGAAGGCGGTGATCTGACCGGTCTTCAGGTTAAGCGTGCCCAGCCCGTTCGCCGCCGAGGCGAAGGCCTCGCCCTTGGAGAAGTGGCCCGTCACGGCGATCACGTCGCCCTTCGCGGTGTCCACCACGTAGAGGGTTCCCTCAGTGGAGGAGGCGAAGGCGGTGTCGTCCACCGTCTGGCTCAGCGGCAGGACGACCGCCTTCTGCCACGCGCTGCCCCAGTGCTTGACGAAGACGGCCTGCTGGTCGGCCTGGCCATCCAGCAGCAGGCTGCCGCCCAGGCCCGGCACGGAGCGCGGCACGAAGGTGCTGGAGTCGTCGTCGGTCAGGTTGAGCGGACCGGTCTTGCCGGTCACCAGGTTGGTGGCCGTGATGTTGTCGTCGAAGACCGGAGTGGTCTTGGCGACCGAGCCGCTGAAGGTCACCTTGTACAGCGCCGGGCGGCCCGCGGTGCTGCCCTTGGCGTCCGCGGTGGGGTTGGAGGCGACGATGTAGACGACGCCGTGCCGGACGCTCACGTTGTCCGTGCCGCCGCCGTGCGGCAGCGAGCTGTAGTGGTAGTGCTTCACTGCGCCGGCGCCGTGGTGGCGGCCACGCCGGAAGCTGATGGTGTAGACGCTGCTGTTGCCGTCTTCGTTGACGGATGCGATGACCCGGTGGGTACGGGGGTCGGCGCCGAGGCCGTCGACCTTGCCGGCGAGGTCCCAGTGCGCCACCTCCTTGCCGTGCTTGTCGAACTCCACGACGGTGCTCTTGGTGTTCCCGGTGGGCGAAGGCTCACCCTGCGAGCCCACCCCGTTCTGGAAGCCGACGAAGAGCTTGTCGCCCAGACGCGCGATGTCGTCGGCTCCGGTCACCTTGCCACCCGCGTGCGCGAAGACGGCCGCCTTGAAGCCGGCGGGCACACCCACGGACGCCGCGTTCGTCGCGGCTCCCGCCACCCCCGAGAACCCGATCGCCACAGCCACCACACCGGCCGCCGCGCCGAGCACCTTGCTGATCCTCATACTCATGACCTTCCCTCACACAAGAGGCGAACCAGACCGCGCGCCAGCCTGTGTGCCCTTGAAGATCCAGCGGTGGCGCGAACACGGCTCGAAGGGAACGAGGGAGTTAACGTCTACGGCTGTGTAGACCGTTCGGAGGCGTCCGGTCATGACGGCAGACAGCCCTCCTGCATGTTTGGTCCGCCGACTACGTCCCCGCCCCTGGACTCTCGTCGACCGGGAGGCTGTGACCAAGGGCCCTGGGGCATGGTCGGCGTAGACGTGGTGCAGCAGTGCGTGGGTCTCCTGGGCGAGCCTCAGCCGTTCCGCTTCGATACGGGAACGCTTGCGATTCTCCCGCACCAGGTGCAACGTGCCGCCTGCCGCTGTGCAGGCGCCCACGTGCTGGTCACGTTGGTGTAGTTGCCGCCGATCAGTTCCGCCCGCGCGCTGGGCGTGGTGATGCCTGCCGCGGCAGGACGATCAAGTAGACGCCCAGTGCGATCAGGAAGACGACGTGCGTTTGCTGGACACGGCCCGCGGCACCCACGCCGCAAGCCGGTCGAAGGCGTGTCGTGGATACGCGATCCGGGTCAGAGACTCGGCGGGGACACCATCGAGCATGTTCTCCGCCCCGGCAACTGTCTTCTCATTCGATGTGCTTGCGTCGCGTTCTGTGCCCATGTTCGTCTCCAGAATGCTGGCTGTGCGGACGGTCCGTCCGTGGTGCCGTTGTGTCGAGCATCCTGCAACTGGCCGAACAGGAAAGGAGTTGTGCCACATACGGACGAGGACCTGCTCGGCGAGTACTGGTTCGACCCGGGCGAGGTGACCCTGGCTTGGATGCCGACCCTCGGGGGAAGTTCATCAGTTGCGCAATAATGAAAGCATCATCTGAACGGAGCCAGGGGGAGGGCCGGACCATGCGAGGCACGTCCGCTGCGGAGCGCCTGCTGGAAGAACTGGCGCAGGGATACCCGCCGCCTCCCCCGGACGCCCAGGTCCAGCTCACCTACCGGCCAGTGGCCATGAACGAGCAGGCCGGATGGCCGCGGCCGGGCACCGTCACCGCCTGGTGGACAACCCCGGACGGCGCCACCCTGTACCGCCTGTGCCTGTCCGGAGCCCCGACGCCGCGCTGGGTCGTCCACGACCCCGACCGGATCGCTCTGCTGGTCGAAGACGGCACATGACGCTCCCGGCCGGCAAGAAGGTTGCCGGACGGCACAACAGTCGAAGTCAGCCCGGGCGATACGCCCTCGGGGGAGGAAAACCATCCATGGTGCACGGCGACGTTCAGCGGCGCGACGCGAATCTCCGGCTGGGAGCCGCCGTGTCCGAGATCGAGGGGCTCTATACGGCCCTGCTGAAGACCACCTCCCCTGGACGGCGCCGGCGGCTACAAGCCGAGCTGTCGCGCGCCGCCGAGCGGCTCGCGGGGCTGGCAGCCGCTACCGGACCGGGGCGAGGAGCTTTGCCTGCGGCTCCGAGACGTTCACGCAGGGCACGCCGGAAGGCACTGGCCGAACGAGGCGCCGCGTGGATCATCGCGCGCTACGGACGGAACGCACGCTGAGGCCATGCCGGCCGACCGCATGAGATCACTGACGCCGGGAATCGGGTCGCAGTCCGTTGATCAGTGACTCCGTGCCATCGGGCGCTGACCGGCACGTTGCCCGGGCCCACCCTGATGCACATCCAGCTCGCATCCGGCGCGCCCTTGTCTTGCGCCGCCATACGCTGGCCGACACAGCACAGAGCAGCACGATCCGCGGAGGAATGTCCGACTAGTCTGTTCCCAGGTGTCTCGGAAAGTGTGGTCGACATGGCCCGCCCGCAGTCACCGACCGGGAGACTCAATGCCGGAGCACTCGCCCGCCCCGCCACACGGACACCGCAGCCTCTGGGAGACCGCACGCGGCGCACTGCACCGACTGGGAGGGCGGACAGCCCACACGGCCCGCGCCTCGGAGCACGTCGTGGTCCGGCTGTCGGGCGAGATCACCGCGAAGAACGCCGAAAGGGTCAGCGAGGACCTGCTCGACGCCCTCGTGACGCATCCACGCGTTCTGGAGGTGGATCTCCAACGCGTCACCTACATGAACAGCGACGGAGGCCGGGCCTTCCTCTCCACGCTGCGCCAGGCACGACTCCATGGCACAAGGATCATCGTCACCCATACCAGCGCCAACGCCAGCATTACGTTCCAGCGGCTCGGCCTGACCCAACTGCTCGACATCCACGAAGAGGGCGCACCCGAAAACGGCACACCAGATGGCCGGTCTCCGTGACGGCGCGGCCTTCCGCAGGACGAGCGCAAAAGGCATGCAGGTCGGTCGCTGGCCCCGCGACGCTGCCTGACACCACCGCGACGCCTGACCACCGAACGCCAAGGCATAGATCGAAATTGCTCGTAATAGAGAAATGGCAGTGCCGTAACAATTCCGTCAGTACAGATACAGAATGGCACTGACCGCAGGCTCGGTCAGGTCCGGCGGGCACACTGCAGGGCATGAACGGATGGCCCGAGGGGTGGAGCGAGGACGGCGAGCCGGAAGGCGCTCGCGCGGTGCCTCAGGCGGGAAGGCCGCTGGGCGGTTACGCACCGCAGTCACAGCAGTTTTCCGGTGGGCCGCAGGGGCCGACTGCCGAGCCACCGCTGCCGCCTCAGCTGTCACCACGTATGGCGGCGGCACACGGTGGCGTACCGCGGCAGGTGAGAGGTGACGGCAACGGTACGTACCGGGCGGGCCGCCCCGCGCGTCCGGACCGCCCGAAGAGCTGGCGCAAGCGGATCGGATACGGCCTGTTGACGCTGGTGGTCGTTCTGATGATCACGTCTGTGGGGACGTACTTCTGGGCGGACAGCAAGCTGACCCGGACGATCGACCTTGACGCGCTGCCGAACCGTCCCCCGCAGGACACGGGCACCAACTATCTGATCGCGGGTTCCGACAATCGCGGCAACCTCACACACGCACAGCAGCAGGCGCTGCATGTCGGCAGCGACAACGAGGGGCAGTTCGGCAACAGCGACACGATGATGATCCTGCACGTGGGCTCGCACGGGGACACGTTGCTGAGCCTGCCGCGCGACAGCTATGTGACGATCCCGGCATTCACCGGGCAGACGGGCAAGCACTACCCGGCATCGAAGCACAAGCTGAACGTGGCGTTCTCGTGGGGCGGCGGGCAGTTGCTCGCGCAGACGGTCGAGTACAACACGGGTCTGCACATCGACCACTACGCAGAGATCGGCTTCGGCGGGTTCGTGAACCTGGTGAACACGCTAGGCGGGGTGAACATGTGCCTGGACAAGCCGATCAAGGACAAGGACTCGGGCGCGGACTTCAAGTCGGGCTGCCAGGAGTTCAACGGGGCGCAGTCTCTGGCGTTCGTCAGGGAGCGGCACCAGGAGGCGAACCAGGACCTGGGCCGCGAGAAGCACCAGCAGCAGTTCCTGCACGCGGTCGCTCAGCAGACGGCGACGCCGGGGACGTTGCTGAACCCGTTCAAGCTGTACCCCGTCCTTGGCGCGGGGCTGGAGACGCTGAGCGTCGACAAGAGCATGAGCCTGTACGACCTGGCGAAGCTGGCGCTGGCCATGAAGGACGTCTCCGGCGGCCAGGGCACGTCGACGGTCGTCCCGGTCGCCAACCCCAGCTACCCGACAGCAGACGGCGATTCCCTCCTCTGGAACCAGACCCAAGCCAAGACCCTCTTCAGCAAGCTCCAAAACGATGATCCCGTGGCCGGCTAACGCGAAGCGTCGAACACCATCGTCGTCGCGCTGTACGCCGCCGGGCTCGTCCTGGCCCGCAAGCACCACGAACGGAACCTGCTCGGAAGGGATAGTCCTGGCGAGACCGGATACTTCCGCGTGCTGGCGTCCGCGAGAGGGAGCAGTGTGAGCTGGGCGCTTCGGGTGGCCTGTCCGGATTCTTGCCCTCCTGTAGTACCTTCCGCGGCCGCAGCTGTACGCGCGTGATCCGCGGCCTGACAACGTCGGTCACCCAGCGCCGGATCCAGACCGTGGACCAGAAGCTTGCCTGACTGATCCTCACGGCGTGCGTCCCGGTCGCGGGCGTCGCGGTCGACAAGGTGTTCCGTACAACGCTCGGGCGGCACGTTCCGACCGCGATCTTCTTCGCCCTCAACGGCATCGCGCTTTTCGTCACCGAGCAGCTGCGGCGCGGCGGGACTGCGCGCAGGCGGGCCGTGGCCGTGGCCGCGCCCGGGGAGGAACAGCTGTCGGCGGAGGAACAGCCGGACCTGCGGATCACCCGGCTAACCATGCGCCAGGCTGTGACCATCGGCGCCGCCCAGATCCTCGCCCTCCTCCCCGGCATCAGCCGCACCGGCTCCACCATCAGCGCGGGCATCTTCAAGGGCCTGAACCACGAGGACTCCGTCCGCTGCGCGTTCCTCCACGCCGCGCCGGTCATCGGCGACGCCCTGCTCAAGCTGCCGCCGCTGCTCGGCGCTCTTGGCAACGGCCTGCGCGGCCCGCTCCTGGCGGGCAGCGTCGCCGCCTTCGTGACCGCCTACCTCG
The DNA here is from genome assembly GCF_001866665.1 of Streptomyces monashensis. Taxonomy (GTDB): domain Bacteria; phylum Actinomycetota; class Actinomycetes; order Streptomycetales; family Streptomycetaceae; genus Streptomyces; species Streptomyces monashensis. The sequence continues at coordinate 37,977 of NZ_MLYO01000120.1, forward strand.
CGCCCCGCTACCTGGCCCGGTACTTCGAGCACCGCGCCCTGATTCCCTTCGCGATCTGCTGCTCAGTTGTGGGCCTGGGCAGCCTCGCCTACTTCGCCGTTGCGTAAGGGGCGTCCATCTCAAGCTGGGCCGAGGGCTGGTTCATGCCGGGGTGAGGGACATCTGCCTCATGCCGGCGTGGGGGCGCTGCCACGCGGGGCGAGGGGGGCACGCATTCTTCCTCGGACGGAGGGGCCGGTGCTTTCGTCCTCGAGCGAAGGGCCGGCGCGTTCGCTTCCGAGTGACGGGCCGGTCCTCCGCCGTATCCCTGATGGCTCGGTGCAGCCAAGGGGGGTTATCTGACCGCTCGTCGTGGCTCAGGTGGCGTCGGGATCGTAGGCGTGCGCGGGGGCCTGATTCGGTGAGGCCGCTCGGCTCGCCCCGCTCCCGGTCCGACCGGTCGGCTCGGTTGGCGCGGCCCGCTCGGTCGACTCGCTCGGCTCGCCGTTCACCGCGTCGGCCAGCTCGGCCAGCTCCGCCCTCGGATCCAGGGCGGAGCGGATCTCCTCGATCCCGAGGCCGTCGCCGTCGAGGAGGTGCTTGCGCACGAACGTCTTCGGGTGCAGGTCCTCCAGCTCCAGGTCCTTGAACTCCGGACCCAGTTCCGAGCGCACGTCCTCCTTGGCGGCCTCGGAGAACGCGCGGACCTTGCGAAGGAACCCGGTCACCTTCTGTACGACCTCGGGCAGCTTGTCCGGGCCGAAGAGCAGGATGATCATGATCCCCAGGACGAGCAGGTCCAGCGGACTCACGTCGAACAACATCGGTGTCTCCACTCTGTCCCCGAAGGGATGCCGGGCTCACGGCCGTACGAACTGGGTCTCGGCGGCG
>NZ_MLYO01000121.1 GCF_001866665.1 Streptomyces monashensis
CAACACTTAGCCGCGACGATCTACTAGAAACCCGCCACCGTCGCCGTGCGCCGCCACGGCCGCCGCCGTTCCAGCTCCTCGGCCAGCCCCAGCAGCACGTCCTCCGAGCCCGGCCGTCCCACGAGCTGGACGGCGCAGGGGGCGCCCGAGGGCAGGGTGCCGCACGGGACCGACATCGCGGGCCACCCGGTCAGGTTCCAGGGCGGGGTGAACGGGGTGTACGTGTTCGCGACGATGTTGCGCAGCCAGCCGCGCTCGTGCCAGGGGCCCGCCGCGGGGGAGCGCCGGGCGAGGGCCGGGGTGAGCAGCACGTCGTGCGCGCTGAAGAAGGGGGCCATCCGGGCGCGCAGTCGCTCGCGGCCGTCGCCGCCGCGCACGGAGGGGACGAACCGCCGGCCCACCGCGGCGTGCACCCGGGTCCGCCGGGTCAGCCGCGCCGGGTCCAGGCCCTCGGCGTCCACGGCCGTGCCCGCCGTCCAGTGCCGGATCGTGGTCACGCCGAGGGACGGCGGATACGGCGGATCGGCCCGCCGCACCTGGTGCCCGCCCCGCGCCAGCACCCCCGCCGCCTCGCGGACCGCGTTCGTGTACGACCGGTGCACGCTCACCCCGGGCAGCGGGCTGCGCAGGGACACGGCGACCCGCAGTGACCCCGGCTCGCGGGTCCGGGGCAGGGCGCCGTCCGCGAGGACGTCCAGCATCAGCCGCAGATCCTCGACCGTCGTGGCCAGCGGGCCGTTCTCGGACATGCCGAACCAGTCGCCGTTGCCGATCCCGGCCGGCACCACCCCGTACCCCGGCTTCAGTGTGACCAGACCGCAGTTCGCCGCGGGAATGCGCAGCGAGCCCATGCCGTCGTTGCCGAGCGCGAGCGGCACCAGCCCGGCGGCCACGGCGGCCGCGCTGCCGCCGGAGGAGCCGCCCGCCGTGCGGGAGAGGTCCCAGGGATTGCGGCTGGTGCCGAACACGCCCTCGGTCGTGCCGAAGACGCACAGCTCGGGCACGTTGGTCAGCCCCACGACCACCGCCCCGGCCGCGCGCAGCCGGGCCACCGTGACGTGATCCTCGGCGGCCGGGGTGTCGCGCGTCGCGGCCGAGCCGTCGCGGTGCGACTCGCCGCGCACCGCCAGGTTGTCCTTCACGGCCAACGGCACGCCCGCGAGGGGCAGTTCGGCGAGCCCGGCCCGTGCGCCGACGGCGTCGGCCTCGGCGAGCGCCGCCTCGGCCCGTACCCTTCGGAACGCCCCGATCCGCCCGTCGAGCCTGTCGATGCGTGCGAGGTGCTCCGCCACCACCGCGCGGGGCGTGACCTCCTTCGCGCGTACGGCGGCGGCGATCTCCGCGGCGGTCCGGCCGACCCACTCGGTCACGGGCACTCCCTGGCTACTCGTCGGTATCAATCGAGCGTGTAGGGAGAACTGTGCACGGTCGGGCGGGACACGTCGAGAGGCCGATCTGTCATCCGATCAATGGCTCAAAATCTGTGCACCGCAGGCCCGTTGACAGTCCTGCGGCACCCACACAATCATCAGACGTCCGATGAATCGGAAGTGTATGGGAGCCGCTCATGAGCACGTATCCCAGACGAACGATCCTCGCCACCGCCGCGGGAGCGGCGGCCGCCACCGCCCTCCCGCTCGCCGCCACGGCCACCGCCGTCACCCCCGTGAGCGCCGCCGACGGCCGAGGCCCCTGGGCCACGGTCCCCGCCCCGGTGCCCGTCCCGCTCGACGCCCGCTACGACAGCGACGGCATCGACACCGCCTCCGCGCGCGGCGGCGACTTCGACGGATCCGGCTACACCTTCCCCGGCGAGGAACTCCCGGCCGGCCGCGTCGAGGTCGGCGGCGTCCCCTTCCTCTTCCCCGCCTCGACCGCCGGCGCCAGGAACAACCTGGTCGCCCTCGGCCAGCGCCTCGACCTCCCCCGGGGCCGCTACCTGTCGGCCTTCTTCCTCACCGCGGCCAGCTACGGCGACGCCTCCGGAACGGCCACCGTCCACTACGCCGACGGCACGACCACCACCGCGGGCCTCGGCGGCGCCGACTGGTACGCGACGGGCGGCCCGCTGTCGGCGCCGTACCGCTACCGGCCGGACGGCGGCAAGGACGAGCACGCCGTCGGCATCGGGGTGTCGGAGGTGTGGCTCGACCCGCGCCGCGAGGCGGTCGCCGTCACCCTGCCCGTGACCCACGCCGCCGAAGCGAACCAGACCTCCCTGCACGTCTTCGCGCTCACCCTCCAACCAGCCGCCGAGGGCCGGGCGTTGGCCCTGCGCGGGCCGCACTCCACGCCCTCCCTCCTCGAACCCTCCGGCGCGCAGGGCGTCGAGGCGACCGTCGTCAACGCGGGCACCGTTCCCGTCCTCGCCGCCGACGACGTCGCGGTGGCCGTCGACGTCCCCGGCGCCCGCACCGTCCAGCCCGCCCGGGTGCGCCGCCTCGACCCCGGCGAACAGGCCCGGGTCCGCATCGGCATCCGCAACCGTCCGGGCACGGCGCCGGGCACCCGGCAGGACGGCACGGTCACCGTGACCGGGCGGGGCACCCAAGTGACGGCGGGCAAAGCGTCGTTGACGCTCGGCACCGCCGACTACGCCCCCACCGAGTCCTCCCTCGCCGCCCACCAGGCGCCGTACTGGTTCCAGGGTGCCAAGTTCGGCATCTTCATCCACTGGGGCGTCTACTCCGTGCCCGCCTGGTCGCCGGTCGGCAAGGAGTACGCCGAGTGGTACTGGGACCACATGCAGGACCCGGCCGGCGCCGTGTACGCCCACCACCGGGACACCTACGGCGAGGACTTCGCCTACGACGACTTCATCCCCCGCTTCACCGCCGAGAAGTTCGACCCGCGCGCCTGGGTGGAGCTCTTCCGCGACGCCGGCGCCCAGTACCACGTACTGACCTCCAAGCACCACGAGGGCTTCGCCCTGTGGGACACCAAGGTCTCGGACCGCAGCGCCGTGAAGACGGGGCCGAAGCGGGACCTGGTCGGGGAACTCTTCGAGGCGAGCCGCCGCTACGCCCCCGAACTGCACCGGGGCCTGTACTTCTCCATGCCGGAGTGGTTCAACCCCGACAACCCCTGGATGGGCCACGCCCCGCGCAACCCGTACACGCTCGCCCCGGTGCCGTACACCGGATACACCGCCGGCAAGGACTACGTCCACGACTACCAGGCCCCGCAGATGCTGGAGCTGATCCACGGGTACGACCCGGAGATCATCTGGTGCGACATCGGCGGCGCCAACGACAGCCTGCACGTCCTCGCCGAGTACTTCAACCACGCCAAGAACCGGGCCCGTCCGGTCGACGTGACCGTCAACAACCGCTCGGGCATCGCCTTCCACGACTTCACGACCCCCGAGTACACGACGTACGCCAACACCGTCGTCGCCAAGTGGGAGGCCAGCCGGGGCCTGGACCCCTTCAGCTACGGCTACAACCGGGCGACGCCCGACTCCGCGTACATGACCGCCGAGGAGGTCGTGCACAGTCTGGTCGACATCGTCTCCAAGAACGGCAACTTCCTCCTCGACATCGGCCCGCGCGCGGACGGCACCATCCCCGAGATCATGCAGACCCGGCTGCGCGAGACAGGCCAGTGGCTGAGGGTGAACGGGGAGGCGGTGTACGACACCACGTACTGGTCGCGCATGGCCCAGCTCGGCGACGACCTGCGCTTCACGGTCCGCCCGGACGACGCCTTCTACATCCACTCCCTCGCCGAGCCCGGCGCGAAGCTGACCGTCGAGGCACCGGTGCCCGTGCGGCCCGGTGACAAGGTGACGATGCTCGGCCACGACCACCCCCTGACCTGGACCGTCACGGGCGGGTCGCTGGTGGTCGACGTACCGGAGGCGGCCCGCAGGGCGGGGCGGTACGCGTGGGTGTTCAAGGTGGAGTGGCATGGCTGAGCGCCGCGGCAGTCACACATACGGGCAGGGAGCCAGGCTGGTTCTACCACCACGACCAACAGCCCAAGTCCGTCGGCGAGCTGACCGGCATCTGCTTCCGCTCCGTGGGCCGCAACTCCGTCCTGCTGCTCGACGTCCCGCCGGACACCGACGGTCTGCTGCCCGCCCCGGACGTGGCCCGGCTGCGCCAGTTCCGCGACCCATCGACCGGGAACTCCCCGAGGACCTGACCCGCGGCGCCCGGACCATCGCTACACCGGGACGGCTGACGGTCGACCTCGGCGCGGCGCGGGAGGCCGACCGGATCCGGCCGGCGGAGGACATCCGGCACGGTCGGCAGATCGAGGCCTTCGTCGTCGAGGCCCGGACGGACGGCGCCCGGTCGCAGGTGGCCACCGCCACAACGGTGGGCGCGACCCGCATCCTGCTGCTCCCGGCCCGGTGCGGACCCGGAGGTGGCGGGTACGGGTCACGGCGGCCCGGTCGGCCGTACGGATCGCGGAGTTCGGGCTGTACCGGTCACGTACCTGACCGAGCCGGCCCCCCGGGCCGCGGCCGGCGGCCGGCGCCTCGCGGCACGGGAGGAGGAGATGCCGCCGCCCCCGTACTGCCCCGCCCCGTCAGCCGCGGCACCGGCACCGCCGCAGAGCGGGCCGGGCCGCCGTCCAGGAGGGACAGCAGTTCGCGGGCGGCCGTGCGGCCGAACTCGGCGCTGTCGCGGGACAGGGCGGACAGCCGGGGGGTGACCATGCGGCACAGGGCCGAGTCCTCCCAGGAGACCACCGACACGTCCCGTGGGACGCGAAAGCCCAGATCGGCCGCTGCCGAGAGGCCTGCCACGGCCATCACGTCGTTGTCGTAGATCAGCGCCGTGGGGGCGGGGGAGGCGGCGAGCACCCGGCGGGTCACGGCCGCGCCCTGTGTGTCGGAGTAGTCGGTGGTCACCGACCGGACCTCGGTCAGGCCCCGGCGCTCCGCCTCGGCGCGCAGCGTGGCGGTACGGCGCTGGGTGTGCGCCAGGTCCGGCAGGCCGGCGATGTGCACGATCCGGCGGTGGCCGAGCGCCGTCAGCTCGTCCACCACGGAGGCCATCGCGCCCGCGTCGTCCGCCCAGACCGTCGACAGGCCGGGGTGGCACCCGTCGGGCTCGCCGCCGATCACCACGGCGGGCAGGCCCAGTTCGTCCAGCAGAGCGGGGCGCGGGTCCGTGGCGCGCGGGTCGACCACCAGCACGCCGTCCACCCGGTGCTCCGCCCACCAGCGCCGGTAGACCGCGCACTCGTCGGCCACGTCCCCGGCCACCTGGAAGAGGAGGCCCAGGTGGCGTTCGGCGAGCACCTCCTGGATGCCGGAGACGAGCTGGAGGAAGAACGAGTCGACGCCCAGGGTGTGCGCGGGGCGGGCCAGGACGAAGCCGACCGTCGCCGCCCCCTCGCCGGACAGCGCGCGGGCGGCCGTGCTGGGCCGCCAGCCCAGCTGCTCGGCGACCCGGCGGACCCGCGCGCGAGTGGCCTCGGAGACGCCGGGGCGGTCGTTCAGCGCGAAGGAGACGGCGCTCTCGGAGACCCCGGCCCGCCGGGCGATGTCCTTCATCGTGGGCCGGCGTGCGGGCGACCGTCTGGTCGGCGGCACGTTTGCCCTCCCTCCCGGGCGAGTTGGCTAATGCGCTTGAGTGTCAAGACCCTAAAGCGCATTAGCGGATTGCGGCAAGCCTTCCGCAGAACTCCTTTGACCTGCACTGATGAAGCGTGGATTTCTTTAGTTCGGATGACTGCATTGACTTTCTCCGAACGGCCCGTGCATGGTCTCTCACGCCGCCAACAGCCCGACACAGCAAGGGAGCCGTGTCACCGTGCCCACACCTCGCAGAGCCCTGTTCGCCGCCGCCGTCGCCCTCGTCCTGCCGCTGAGCGCCTGCGGTTCGGGCGGCGGGGGCGGCGGCTCGACCGACGCCTCCGGAAAGGTCGAGGGGAACATCACCTTCGAGACCTGGAACCTGCGCGCCAACTTCACGCCGTACTTCCGGGGCCTGATCGCCGACTTCGAGAAGAAGTACCCGGGCACGCACGTGAAGTGGATCGACCAGCCCGCCGAGGGATATGCCGACAAGCTCAGCGCCGACGCCGCCGGCGGTACCCTGCCCGACGTCGTCAACGTCTCCCCGGACCTGGTCGCCCCGCTCGCCAGGGCCGGGCTCGCCATGGACCTCGACAAGGCGGCGGCGACGTACAGGTCCGAGTACCTGCCCGGGGCGTGGGCCAGTCATCAGATCCCGGGCATGAGCGGCACGTACGCCTTCCCCTGGTACCTGAACACCGGCCCGCTCTTCTACAACAAGGCCCTGTTCACCAAGGCGGGGCTGAACCCCGACCAACCGCCGAAGACGTACGGCGAACTCTTCGCCGACGCCCTGCAGATGGCGAGGGAGAGCGACGGCAAGGTCGCCACCCTCGCCAACGTGCCCACCATCGAGGACTTCGGCCGCTACGGCGTCCCGCTGATGAACCGGCAGGGCACCGGGTTCGCCTTCAACAACGCCAAGGCCGTCGAACTCCTCACGAAGTACAAGGAGTTGTACGACGCCAAGGCCCTCGACGCGCAGGCGCTCACCGCGACTCCCGAGTCCGCCGGCAAGAAGTTCCTCACCGGTGCCGTCGCCATGAACCCCGGCAGCGCCCTCGACCTCGACAACTTCAGGAAGAACGCGCCCGGCCTCTACCGGAACATCGGCATCACCGACCAGATCACCAGCACCGGGCACGTCAACATGTACGTGATGGGGGTGATGGTCAACTCCCGTACGAAGCACACCCCGGCCGCCGTCGCCTTCGCGCACTTCGTCACCGACGCGCAGAACCAGATGTCCTTCGCGAGGAAGGTCGCCATCTTCCCCAGCACCGCCGGTTCCCTGAACGACCCGTACTTCACCAAGGAGGACGGCACCGACGAGACCCGGGTACGCATCGCCGCGGCCACGTCCCTGAAGGGCGCGGTCAACTACACACCCGTGCTGTTCAGCGACCAGATGAAGACCGCGCTGGGCAACGAGGTCGCCAAGGCGCTCCAGGGCAAGGAGAGCCCGAAGGAAGCCCTCGACAACGCTGTCAAGGCCGCCGACCGGCTGCTCCAGCAGGGCTGACCCGCCATGGCCGCCACCCCCGTCCGCGTCAGGGGCCGCGCACCGGCCGGAACCAGGATCCGGCGACAACTGCCGGTCAGCCCCTGGCTGTTCGCCGCCCCCGGACTGCTCGTCACCGGCGCGTTCGTGCTCTACCCGTTCTTCTCCACCCTGGTGAACTCCTTCACCGACCGCCGCACCCTGCTTCCGGGCGATTTCGTGGGCCTCGCCAACTTCCGCGAGCTGCTCCACGACGACATGTTCTGGACCGGCCTGCGCAACAGCACGCTCTACGTCCTCGTGGTCGTCCCCGCCCTGGTCGTCCTGCCGCTGCTCCTCGCGCTGCTGGTGCAGAAGAACATCCCCGGCATCACCTTCTTCCGCGCCGCCTTCTACACCCCGGTCGTCGCCTCGATCGTGGTCGTCGGGCTGATCTGGGTGTGGCTGCTGGACGAACGCGGACTGGTCAACTCGCTGCTGGAGACGGTCGGGATCGGCCGGGTCGGCTTCCTCAGCGACCAGTGGCTGCTCCTGCTGAGCGCGATGGCCGTCACGGTGTGGAAGGGCCTCGGCTACTACATGATCATTTATCTGGCCGCGCTCGCGAACGTGCCCCGCGAGCTGCACGAGGCCGCCGCCGTGGACGGCGCGGGACCGGTGCGCCGCTTCCTCACGGTCACCGTGCCCGCCGTGCGCTCCACCATGGTGCTGGTCGCCGCGCTCTCCTCGGTCGCCGCCTTCAAGGTGTTCTCCGAGGTGTACCTGATGGCCGGCCCCGACGGCGGCCCGGCCGGCGAGGACACCACCCTCGTCATGCTCGTCCAGCGCACCGGCACCGGCCTGACCGGCCGCGTCGGCTACGCCTCCGCCCTGTCCGTCGTCGTCTTCGTCGTCACCGTCGCGCTCATGCTGCTCGTGCTGCGCGCCGACCGCCGGGAGGAGTCGTGAGCGTCCTGGAGAAGGTGCGGCCCGAGCGGCCCGTCACCGCGCGCAGCAGGCCGCCGCGCGTCACCGACGAGCACGGCCGCCGTGTCCGCGTCGGTGAACTGGCCCTGCGCTACCTGCTGTTGCTCGCCGTCCTCGCCCTGACCGTCGGCCCGTTCGGGTGGCAGCTGTCCACCTCCCTCAAGGGCACCACCGAGGACATCTACAGCTCCCCGCCAGGCTTCCTGCCGGCCCACCCCACGGTGCACAACTACACGCGGGTCGCCGACACCATCCCCGTCTGGGACTACGCCCTGAACTCCCTGAAGGTCGCCGCCGCCAACGTCGTGACGAACTGCGTCGGTTCGGCCCTCGCCGGATACGCCCTGGCCCGGCTGCGCTTTCGCGGCCGGCGCGTGACCACGCTCGTGTTCGTGCTGGCCATGCTCGTGCCCGTCGAGGGCATCGTCATCGCCCAGTTCACCACCATGCGCGAACTCGGCCTGAACAACACCCTCGTCGGCGTCGTCCTGCCCGGCGCGATCGGCGCGATGAACGTCCTGCTGATGCGGGGTGCGTTCCGCGGTCTGCCCTACGAGATCGAGGAGGCGGCCTACGTCGACGGCGCCGACGTCTGGCAGCGCTTCCTGCGCATCGCACTGCCCTCGGTGAAGGGGACGCTCGCCGTCGTCGCGATCTTCGCCTTCATGGGCGCCTGGGACGACTTCCTGTGGCCGCTGATCGTCCTCAGCGACCCCTCCAAGTTCACCCTCACCATCGGCCTCAACTATCTGCACGGCACCTTCGCCAACGACGAACGGCTCGTCGCCGCGGGCACCGTGATCGCCGTGGCCCCGCTCATCGCCCTCTTCGCCTGCCTCCAGCGGTACTTCTTCCGCGGCGTCGGCGAGGGCGCCGTCAAGGGCTGAACACCCGTATGCCCCAAGGACCTCCATGCCTCCTGCCGTCCGCTTCGGCGTCAACTACACCCCGAGCGTCGGGTGGTTCCATCACTGGCTCGACTTCGACCTCGACTCCGTGCGCGCCGACCTCGACGCGATCGCCGCGCTGGGCCTCGACCACATCCGTGTCTTCCCGCTGTGGCCGTACTTCCAGCCCAACCGCACCCTGATCCGCCCCCGTGCCGTCGAACAGCTCGTGGCCCTCGCCGACGCGGCCGCCGAACGCGGCCTGGACGTCAACGTGGACGGCCTGCAGGGGCACCTGAGCAGCTTCGACTTCCTGCCCGCCTGGACCCGCACCTGGCACCGGCGCAACCTCTTCACCGACCCGGACGTGGTGGCCGGCCAGGCCGCCTATCTGCGCACCCTCGCCGCCGCCCTCGCCGACCGCCCGGGCTTCATCGGCATGACCGTCGGCAACGAGGTCAACCAGTTCGCCGCAGGCCCCCACCCCGACCCCGACCGCATCACGGCGGACGAGGCCGAGCGCTGGCTCGTGCGGATGCTGGCCGCCTGCGCCGAGGGCGCCCCGGACCGGCTCCATCTGCACGCCTCCTACGACGCCGCCTGGTACCAGGACGACCAGCCCTTCACCCCCGGCCACTCGGCCCGCCTCGGCGACGTCACGGCCGTGCACTCCTGGGTGTTCAACGGCACCGCCCAGCGCCACGGCCGTGCCTCCGTGCCCGGCGAGCACCACGCCGCCTACCTGGTCGAGCTGAGCAAGGCCTGGGCCGACGCGCCGCACCGGCCGGTGTGGCTCCAGGAGGTCGGCGCACCCGCACCGCTCGTGCCCCCCGAGCACGCCGCCGCCTTCGCCGGGGCCACGATCACCCACGCCCTGGACTGCCCCGACCTGTGGGGCATCACCTGGTGGTGCTCGTACGACGTCGCGCACGACCTCGCCGACTTCCCCCCACTCGAGTACGGACTGGGCCTGTTCACCAACGACCGCAAGCCCAAGGACATCGCCCGCGTGCTGGCCGAGGCGGCACGCGACACCGGCCGGGCCCCCGCGCCGCGCACCACCGCCCTCGTCGTGCCCGGCGATCCGGCCCTGCGCTCCCGCTGCGCCCCCGGCGGCCCCGTCTTCGACGCCTTCTTCCGGCTCGTCGCCGACGGCGCCCGCCCCACCACCGTCCTGGACACCCGCGCGGACGACAAGGACCACCTCGCCGTGCGCGGCATCACCGATGTCGTCACTCCGGGCCAGGTACTCCCCACCCCGCACGGAGACACCGGCTCGTGAACCCCGCCGGACGCACCGCCCGCGTCGCCGGCACGGTTCGGACCGCGCGCGGTGGGGGAGCTGTACAACGCCTCGAACCCGTGGCCGTGACCCACCCCCGACCACCCACCCGGAAACCGCACCCGGAACAGCCCGCAGGGAGCAGCCCGTATGCATGACGACCGCACGCTGGTGGAAGCCCGCCTCAGGCGTGTCCTCGACGAGCGCATCCGTCCCGCCGTGTACCCCGAGTCCGTACCGCTGAAGGTCGCGGTGTGGCACGCCCCCGGCGAACCCGTGCCGGTCGAGGAGGGACTCGCCGCCGAGCCCGGGCCGGTCGAGGTGGGCGCGCGGTGGGGTGCCCCGTGGGGCACGAGCTGGTTCCGGGTGACCGGGACCGTGCCCGAGGCGTGGGCCGGGCGGACCGTCGAGGCCCTGCTCGACCTCGGCTTCGACGAGAACATGCCCGGCTTCCAGTGCGAGGGCCTGGTCTACCGGCCCGACGGCACCCCGGTGAAGGGCCTCAACCCGCGCAACCAGTGGGTGCGGATCGGCGCCCCGGTGGCCGGCGGGGAGGAGGTGGTCCTGCACATCGAGGCCGCCTCCAACCCGGTCGTCCTCGACTACCACCCCTTCCTGCCGACCCGGCTCGGCGACAGGGAGACCGCCGGCAGCGAGCCGCAGTACACGCTCGCCCGCATGGACCTCGCCGTCTTCGACGAGACCGTGTGGCAGCTGGTCATGGACCTGGAGGTGCTCGGCGAGCTGATGGCCGAGCTGCCGGCGGACTCCGCGCGCCGCCACGACCTCGTGCGCGCCGTCGAGCGGGCCCTGGACGCCGTAGACCTCCAGGACGTGGGCGGCACGGCGGACCGGGCCCGGCAGCGGCTCACGGCGGTCCTCGCGGCACCCGCCGTACCGTCCGCGCACCGCATCAGCGCCGTCGGGCACGCCCACATCGACTCGGCGTGGCTGTGGCCGCTGCGCGAGACGGTCCGCAAGGTGGCCCGTACGACGTCCAACATGACCGCGCTGATCGAGGACGAGCCCGACTTCGTGTTCGCCATGTCCCAGGCGCAGCAGTGGGCGTGGGTGAAGGAGCACCGGCCCGAGGTGTGGGCGCGAGTGAAGAAGGCCGTGGCCGACGGGCGGTTCGTGCCGGCCGGCGGGATGTGGGTGGAGTCGGACACCAACATGCCCGGATCGGAGGCGATGGCCCGCCAGTTCGTGCACGGCAAGCGGTTCTTCCTGGACGAGTTCGGCATCGAGAACGAGGAGGCCTGGCTGCCCGACACCTTCGGCTTCGCCGCCGGCCTGCCGCAGATCATCAGGGCGGCGGGCAGCAAGTGGCTGCTGACCCAGAAGATCTCCTGGTCGCAGACGAACACGTTCCCGCACCACACCTTCCAGTGGGAGGGCATCGACGGCACGCGGATCTTCACCCACTTCCCGCCCGTCGACACGTACAACTGCTCCATGAAGGGCGGCGAGATCGCCCACGCGGCACGGAACTTCAAGGACAAGGGCCGCGCCCGGCACTCCCTCGCGCCCACCGGCTGGGGCGACGGAGGCGGCGGCACGACCCGGGAGATGGTCGCCAAGGCGGCCCGGCTGCGCGACCTGGAGGGCTCGGCGACCGTCGCCTGGGAGACACCCCGTGCCTTCTTCGAGAAGGCCGAGGCCGAGTACCCCGAGCCGCCCGTCTGGGTCGGCGAGCTGTACCTCGAACTGCACCGCGCGACCCTCACCAGCCAGGCGCAGACCAAGCAGGGCAACCGGCGCAGCGAGCACCTGCTGCGCGAGGCGGAGCTGTGGGCGGCGACGGCCGCCGTACGCACCGGACTCCCGTATCCGCACGAGGAGTTGAACCGCATCTGGAAGACGGTCCTGCTGCACCAGTTCCACGACATCCTGCCCGGCTCGTCCATCGCCTGGGTGCACCGGGAGGCCCGGGCGACGTACCGGCGGATCGCCGGGGAGCTGAACGGCCTCGTCGACGCGGCCCAGCGGGCCCTGGCGGGGGAGGGGACCCGGGAGCTGCTCTTCAACTCGGCACCGCACGGCCGCGGCGGCGTTCCCGCCGGAGGCGCAGGGGCGGCCCGCCGGTCGCGGGGCACGACGCTGTCGCCACGCGCCGGGGGCGGACACGTCCTGGACAACGGCCTGCTGCGCGTCGAGATCGACGCCCACGGCCTCGTCGTCTCCGCGTACGACATCCAGGCCGGCCGTGAGACCGTCGCCCCCGGCCGGGCCGCGGGCCTTCTCCAGCTCCACCCGGACTTCCCGAACATGTGGGACGCCTGGGACGTGGACGAGTTCTACCGGAACACCGTCACGGACCTCACGGACGCCGAGTCGGTCCAGGCCGACGAGAGCGGGGAGACCGGTGAGGCCGGCGCATCGGTGCGGGTCACCCGCGCCTTCGGCGCCTCCCGCGTCACCCAGGTGCTGTCCCTGCCGCCCGGCGAGCGGCGGCTGGTGATCGACACCGAGGTCGACTGGCACGAGACCGAGAAGTTCCTCAAACTGGCGTTCCCGCTCGACCTGCACGCCGAACGGTACGCGTCGGAGACCCAGTTCGGGCACGTGTACCGGCCGACCCACACCAACACCTCCTGGGAGGCAGCCAAGTTCGAGGCGTGCAACCACCGCTTCGTCCACCTCGCGGAACCCGGCTGGGGCGTCGCCGTCGTCAACGACTCGACGTACGGCCACGACGTGACCCGCACGGTACGCACCGACGGCGACCGGGGTACGACGACCACGGTGCGCGTCTCCCTCCTGCGTGCCCCGCGCTTCCCCGACCCGGAGACCGACCAGGGCGTCCACCGCTTCCGGCACGCGCTCGTGCCCGGCGCGGGGATCGCGGACGCGGTCCGCGAGGGCTGGCGGCTCAACCTGCCGGAGCGCTGGATCACCGGCGCGCACGAGGTCGCTCCGCTGGTCACGGTCGACGACGACGCCGTGGTCGTCACGGCGGTGAAGCTGGCCGACGACGGCAGCGGCGATGTGGTCGTCCGCTTCCACGAGGCGCACGGCGGCCGGGCCCGCGCGACCCTCACGGCGGGCTTCGAGGTGGCGGACGTGACGGTGACGGACCTGCTGGAACGGCCGCTCGCCGACAGCGAGCCGCCCACGCGCGAGGGCGAGCGCATCACCCTGCGGCTGCGCCCGTTCGAACTCGTGACGCTCCGGCTCCGCCGGTCGTGATCCGGTACTGAGCGCTCCGCCGGACGTGCCGCACCGCGCCGTCGGCCGTCCGCGGGGCCGTCGCGGCCGGCCGCGCCCACGCGGCGGAGCCGCACATCGACGGAGCCCCCCTTCGGGGCGCTGCCGAACCGCACCGGACTTCGCCGGACCCGCTCAGGGCCCGAGCTGGCCCCGCAGCCACTCCTCCACCTCGCCGACATGCGAAGCCGCCGCAGCCCTCGCCGCCTCCGGATCCCGGGCGACGAGGGCGCGGTGGATCGCCGCGTGCTCGCGCCGTGTGCGCGCGAACGCGCCCTCCTCCTGGTAGCCCCGCCACACCCGGGCCCGGAAGGTGCGCGAGGACAGCCCCTCCAGGATCGCGGCCATCGTCTCGTTGCCCGCCGCCGCGGCGATCTCGCGGTGGAAGGCGAGGTCGTGGGCGAGGATCTCCTCGGGGTCGTCGGTGGCGTTCATCGCCGTCAGGTGCTTCTCCACGGCGGCCAGTCGGCTGTCGCTGATGCGCGCGGCCGCCAGTGCCGTCGCCGTCGACTCCAGGATCCGCCGCACCTCCAGCAGCTCCACCAGCCGCGGCCCCCGGGACAGGTCGGCGACCACTCCGAAGGTCTCCAGCAGGTCGCCGGCCTCCAGCGCGGTCACGTAGATGCCGGAGCCGTGCCGGGCCTCCAGGACGCCCAGCACCGTCAGCGCGCGGATCGCCTCCCGCATCGAGCTGCGCGAGATCCCCAGCCGGGCCGCGAGATCCCGCTCCGTGGGCAGCCGCTGGCCCGGCTCCAGCCGGCCCTCGGCGATCATCGCCTTGATCTCCTCGATGGCGCGCTGGGTCACCGTGCCCTTCTGCGGGGCTGCCTCGTCCACGCCACTCCTCCAGTCACCCGGTGCCGACATCCGGTCACCCGGTGCGCCGCAGTCTAACCAGCGGAGTGGTCCGACCACTACGGCGCGGAGGGGCGGGTTTTCGTTGCACGAGGGTGTTGTCACGGTACATTGGTCTGATAAGTATGCGGCGTCTGCTCGAACAGCCTCGACATCACCCTCAACGAGGAGCCGCGAGATGCCCGCCAGCACAGTGAGGAAGCGCAAGCGGTCACGGATCATCGGCGTGGCGGCCCTGGCCGCCGGCGCCTCGCTCATGCTCGCCGCCTGCGGCAGCACCAAGGACACCGCGAGCGCGGGCAGCGGGGGCACCGGCGAGGTCGGTGTGATCCTGCCGCTGCTGACCTCGCCGTTCTGGCAGTCGTACAACGACTACGTGCCCACGATGGCGAAGTCCGAGGGAGTCCAGGTGCTGAAGACCGTCAACTCCAACAGCGACCCCTCGCAACAGATCACCGACATCGACAACGAACTCACCCAGGGCGTCAGGGGACTGGTGGTCGCCCCGCTGGACAGCGCCGCCGTCCAGGCCGGGCTCGACCAGGCCGAACGCAAGGGCGTTCCCGTGGTCGCCGTGGACGTCGCGCCCGACAAGGGCAAGGTCGCCATGGTGGTGCGCGCCGACAACGTGGCGTACGGCACCAAGGCCTGCGACTACCTCGGACAGCACATCACCAGCGGCAAGGTCGTGCAGATCATGGGCGACCTCGCCTCGGTCAACGGCCGCGACCGCTCCGAGGCCTTCCGGTCCTGCGTGAAGAAGAAGTACCCGAAGCTCACCGTGCTGGAGATCCCCGCCAAGTGGGAGTCGGACACCGCCGCCGCCAAGCTCGACACGCTGCTGGGCGCCAACCCCGACATCAAGGGGATCTACCTCCAGGCCGGCGGCGTCTACCTCGCGCCGACGCTGCAGACCCTGAAGTCCAAGGGCATGCTCAGGACCGCCGGGCAGCAGGGCCACATCGCCATCGTCTCCAACGACGGCATCCCGCAGGAGTTCGACGCCATCCGCAAGGGCCAGATCGACGCCACGGTCTCCCAGCCCGCCGACGCCTACGCGCGGTACGGCCTGTACTACATCAAGGCGGCCATGGCCGGGAAGACGTTCAAGCCCGGACCCACCGACCACGGCTCCACGATCGTCCGGCTGCCCAGCGGCATCCTGGAGGACCAGCTGCCCGCGCCGCTGGTCACCAAGGCGAACGTGGACGACCCCAAGCTGTGGGGCAACACGGTCAAATGAGTACACCGCTCGTGGAAGCCCGGGGCGTCGTCAAACGGTACGGCCCCACCGTCGCCCTCGCCGACGGCCGGCTCACCGTCCTCGCGGGCGAGTCCCACGCCCTGGTCGGCCGCAACGGCGCCGGCAAGTCCACCCTGGTCAACGTCCTCACCGGACTCCAGACCCCGGACGAGGGCACCGTCCGCTTCGACGGCCGGCCCGCGCCCGCGCTCGCCGACCGGGACGCCTGGCGCCGCAGGGTCGCCTGCGTCTACCAGAAGCCGACGGTCGTCCCGGACCTGACCGTCGCCGAGAACCTGTTCCTCAACCGCCAGCCCACCGGCCGCGGCCTCATCAGCTGGCGCCGGCTGCGCCGTGAGGCCGCCGAGCTGCTCGGCACCTGGGACGTGCACGTCGACCCGGAGGCCCGCACCGCCGACCTGCGGGTCGAGGACCGTCAAATGGTCGAGATCGCACGGGCGTTGAGCCTCGGCGCCCGCTTCATCGTGCTCGACGAGCCCACCGCCCAGCTCGACAACCGGGAGATCGAACGGCTCTTCACCCGCATGCGCTCCCTCCAGGACTCCGGCGTCACCTTCCTGTTCATCTCGCACCACCTCCAGGAGGTGTACGAGGTCTGCCAGACCGTCACCGTGCTGCGCGACGCCCGCTGGATCACCACCGCCCCGGTCGCCGACCTGCCGAAGGCGGACCTGGTGGAGGCCATGGCGGGGG
This sequence comes from Streptomyces monashensis, assembly GCF_001866665.1. GTDB lineage: Bacteria > Actinomycetota > Actinomycetes > Streptomycetales > Streptomycetaceae > Streptomyces > Streptomyces monashensis. The sequence goes on from NZ_MLYO01000121.1 coordinate 16,189, forward strand.
AGTCCGTGGCCGAACAGACCGTAGCGCGGCGGCAGGCCGGGGAGAGCGCCCCGGTCCTGCTGGAGGCGCACGGACTGACCTCACCGGCGTACGACGACGTCGGCCTCACCGTGCGGCGCGGCGAGGTCGTCGGACTCGCCGGCTCCAGCGGCAGCGGCAAGACCGAACTCGCCGAGTCGTTCGCCGGACTGCACACCCCGACCGGCGGCACCGCCCGACTGGACGGCGAGCGGCTGCCGTTCGGCGACGTCGGGGCGGCCCTGCGGGCCGGCGTCGGCTGCGTCCCGCGCGACCGGCACGAGCAGGGACTGGTGTCCGGCATGAGCATCGGCGACAACGTCACGCTCAGCGTGCTGGACCGGCTCGGCCGGGCCGGGTTCGTCGCCACCGACCGGCGTCGGCGCTTCGCCGCCGGCCTGATCGACCGCCTCGACATCCACGCCGAGGGCCCCGACCAGCCGGTCCGCGACCTCTCCGGCGGCAACGCGCAGAAGGTCGTCATGGCCCGCGCCCTCGCCGGTGACCCCCGCCTGCTGGTCCTGATCAACCCCACCGCCGGCGTCGACGTGAAGTCGAAGGAATCGCTGCTCGCGCGCATGGACAACGCCCGTGACGACGGCACCGCCGTCCTCGTCGTATCCGACGAACTCGACGACCTGCGCCGCTGCGACCGCGTCCTCGTCCTCTTCCACGGCCGCGTCGTCGCCGAGCACCCGGCCGGCTGGCGCGACCACGAGCTGATCGCCTCCATCGAAGGAGTTGACCATGGCTGAGACCCGGGCGGCCCCGCCGCTCGCGCCGACGAAGACCCCGGACGCGCGGTCGGCCCGGACCGTGCTGCTGCGCCGGGCCCGCGAACTCGCCCTCGTCCCCGCGCTGTTGCTGCTCATGGTGCTCGGCACCGTGGTCAACGACTCCTTCCTGACCGAGCGCAACCTGATCTCCGTCCTCGGCGCCTCCGCCGCGCTCGCGATGGTGGTGCTCGCCGAGTCCCTCGTCCTCATCACCGGCAAGTTCGACCTGTCGCTGGAATCGGTGGTCGGCATCGCCCCGGCCATCGGCGCCCTGCTGGTGCTGCCCGCCGCCCAGTCCGGCTGGGGCACCCGGTGGCCGACCGCGCTCGCCCTGCTCGCGATCCCCGTGGCCGGCGCGGCCATCGGCGCCTTCAACGGCGTCCTCGTCGTGAAGTTCCGGCTCAACGCCTTCATCGTCACCCTCGCGATGCTCATCGTGCTGCGCGGCCTGCTCGTCGGCGCCACCAAGGGCAAGACCCTGTTCGGCATGCCCGACAGCTTCTCCTCGCTCGCCACCACCACCTTCCTCGACGTCCCGCTGTCCGTGTGGCTCGCCGCGGTCGCCTTCGCCGTCACCGGGTTCCTGCTCAAGTACCACCGCACCGGCCGTGCCCTCTACGCGATCGGCGGCAACGCGGACGCCGCCCGCGCCGCCGGCGTCCGCGTGGACCGCGTCATGCTCGGCGTGTACGTCGTCGCCGGAGTCCTCGCCTCGATCGGGGGCCTGCTCCAGACCGGCTACGTCGGCGCGATCAGCGCCAACCAGGGCCAGAACATGATCTTCACCGTGTTCGCGGCCGCGGTGATCGGCGGCATCAGCCTGGACGGCGGCAAGGGCACCATGTTCGGCGCCCTGACCGGAGTCCTGCTGCTGGGCGTCGTACAGAACCTGCTCACGCTCGCCCAGGTCCCCTCGTTCTGGATCCAGGCCATCTACGGCGGCATCATCCTCGTCGCCCTCATGATCGCCAGGGTGACGACGGGCCGCGCCCAGGACTGACGGTCGTCCTCGACGACGGGCCGTCACGTCTCCGACGACCGAAAGGACTTCAGTGTCCCAGGCCCCCGCCCGCGTCATCGCGGTCGACACCCACGACATCCGCTTCCCCACCTCGCGCGAGCTGGACGGCTCCGACGCGATGAACCCGGACCCCGACTACTCGGCGGCCTACGTCGTGCTGCGCACCGACGCCGCCGACGGGATCGAGGGACACGGATTCGTCTTCACCATCGGGCGGGGCAACGACGTCCAGGTCGCCGCGATCGACGCGCTGCGCGACCATGTGCTCGGCCGCGACGTGGCGGCGCTGTGCGCCGACCCCGGGGCGCTCCTCCGGGACCTGATCGGCGACAGCCAGCTGCGCTGGCTCGGCCCCGAGAAGGGCGTGATGCACATGGCGGTCGGGGCCGTCGTCAACGCCGTCTGGGACCTCGCCGCCCGCCGGGCCGGCAAGCCGCTGTGGCAGCTGCTCGCCGACGCCGAACCCGAGTGGCTGGTCGCCCAGATCGACTTCCGCTACCTCACCGACGCCCTCACCCCCGACCAGGCCCTCGACCTGCTCAGAAGGGGGAGAGAGGGCGTCGAGGAGCGCCGGGCGCGGCTGCTGGAGCGCGGCTTTCCCGCCTACACCACCTCTCCGGGCTGGCTCGGCTACGACGACGACAAGCTCGGCCGGCTCGCCGCGCGGGCCGTCGCCGACGGCTTCACGCAGATCAAGCTGAAGGTCGGCGCCGACCTCGACGACGACATCCGGCGCTGCCGGGTCGCCCGCGCCGTGATCGGCCCCGGCATCCGGCTCGCCGTCGACGCCAACCAGCGCTGGAACGTGGACGAGGCGATCCGCTGGACCCGGGCCCTCGCCGAGTTCCGCCCGTACTGGATCGAGGAGCCCACCAGCCCGGACGACGTCCTCGGCCACGCCGCGATCCGCCGCGCGGTGGCGCCCGTGAAGGTCGCCACCGGCGAACACGTCCACAACCGGATCATGTTCAAGCAGCTCCTCCAGGCCGGCGCCCTCGACATCGTCCAGATCGACGCGGCGCGCGTCGCCGGCGTCAACGAGAACCTCGCCGTCCTGCTGCTCGCCGCCCGGTTCGGCGTGCCCGTGTGCCCGCACGCGGGCGGCGTCGGCCTGTGCGAACTCGTCCAGCACCTCTCGATGTTCGACTACCTCGCCGTCGCGGGCACCACCGACGACCGGGTCGTGGAGTACGTCGACCACCTGCACGAGCACTTCGTCACCCCGGTCGTCGTCCGCGACGGCCACTACACGGCCCCCACCGAGCCCGGCTTCTCGGCCGCCCTGCGCCCGGAGTCCGTCGCGCGCTACACGTTCCCCGGCGGCACCTACTGGGCCGCCGACCCCGACACGCGGACCACCACGCAGACCTCCACGCAGAAGGGACAGGCCGCATGAGCGACTTCGCGGGTCTGAAGGCCCTGGTCACCGGCGGCGCCTCCGGCATCGGCCGGGCCACCGCCGACCTCCTCGCCGCCCGCGGCGCCCGGGTCGCCGTCCTCGACCGGGACGTCACCGGCGTCGGCAAGCCGCTCCTGGCGTACCGCGCCGACGTCACCGACGACACCTCGGTGCGTACGGCGGTCGAGCGCGCCGCCGAGGACCTCGCCGGGCTGGACGTCCTGGTCAACAACGCCGGCATCGGCGCCCAGGGCACGGTCGAGGACAACGACGACACCGAGTGGCACCGCGTCTTCGACGTCAACGTCCTCGGCATGGTGCGCACCGCCCGCGCCGCCCTGCCGCGGCTGCGCCGCTCCTCCCACGCCGCGATCGTCAACATCTGCTCCATCGCGGCCACCGCCGGACTCCCGCAGCGCGCCCTGTACAGCGCCACCAAGGGCGCCGTGTACGCGCTGACCCTCGCCATGGCCGCCGACCACGTCCGTGAGGGCATCCGCGTCAACTGCGTCAACCCCGGTACGGTGGACACCCCGTGGGTCGGCCGGCTGCTGGACGCCGCCCCGGACCCGGCCGCCGAACGCGCCGCCCTGGCGGGCCGCCAGCCCACCGGGCGCCTCGTGACCGCCGCCGAAGTCGCGGGCGCCATCGCCTACTTGGCCGGCCCGCTGTCCGGCGCCACCACAGGCACCGCGCTCGCCGTCGACGGCGGCATGCAGGGCCTGCGGCTGCGCCCGGCGGGACAGTGAGCACGCTGGGCCGCAGCGGCGTCGAGGTCACCCCGCTCGGCTTCGGTGCCGCGCCGCTCGGCAACCTCTTCGCCCCGCTGGACGACGAGCGGGCGGGGGAGGCGGTGGCGGCGGCCTGGCAGCGGGGCGTCCGGTACTTCGACACGGCCCCGCACTACGGCCTCGGCCTGTCCGAACGCCGCCTCGGCGCGGCCCTGCGGGCGTACGACCGTGCCGACTACACCCTCTCCACCAAGGTGGGCCGCCGCCTCGAACCCGCCGACGGCACCGGCGACGACCTGGCGAGCGGTTTCGCCGTCCCCGCGACCCACCGCCGCGTGTGGGACTTCAGCGCCGACGGCGTCCGCCGCTCCCTGGAGGCGAGCCTCACCCGCCTCGGCCTGGACCGCGTCGACGTCGTCTACCTGCACGATCCCGACGACCACGCCGAACAGGCCTTCCGCGAGGGCTATCCGGCACTGGAGAAGCTGCGCGCCGAGGGCGTGGTGGGCGCGATCGGCGCGGGCATGAACCAGACGGAGATGCTCACCCGGTTCGTCCGCGACACCGACGTGGACGTGGTCCTGTGCGCGGGCCGCTACACCCTGCTCGACCGGAGCGCCGGCACCGAACTCCTCCCGCTGGCCGCCGAGCGCGGGGTGTCGGTCGTCCTCGGCGGCGTCTTCAACTCGGGCCTGCTGGCTGACCCGAGGCCGACCGCCACGTACGACTACACCCGCGTTCCGGACGAGTTGCTGGCGCGCGCCCGGCGCCTTCAGACGATCGCCGGGCGGCACGGCACCACGCTGCGGGCCGCCGCGCTCGCCTTCTCCGGCGCCCACCCGGCCGTCGCCTCCCTCCTGGTCGGCGTCCGCTCGGCGGCCGAAGCGCACGACTGCGCCGACCAGTTCACGGCCGACGTGCCCGCCGCGCTCTGGGCGCAGCTGCGGGAGTCCGGCATGCTGCCCCGCGAGGAGGGCCCGTCATGAGAGTCGCCCTGCACACCACGGTCCGCGGCGACCGGATCGCCGCGAGCGCAGCCGAGCGTGGGCGAGGGACCGATCTGTTCCCTCTGCTCGAATGCGAGGACTACGCCCGGCTGCTCGCCGAACTGGAGCAGCTGCCCGTCAACGTGGCCTGGCAGGCCCGCATGGCCGAACCGCTCGACGTCGTGGACGACGACTCCCGCGGCGGCGCCGGCGCCGGGCTGCCCGTCGTCCGGGAGCTGCCGTGACCGTCGACGCCCACCACCACGTCTGGGACCTCTCGGTACGGGACCAGGACTGGATCCCCGAACACAGCCCGCTGCGGCGGGACTTCGCCCTCGCCGACCTCGAACCGCAGGCGCGCGCGGCCGGGGTCACCCGCACCGTCCTCGTCCAGACGGTCACCGTGCCCGAGGAGACCCCCGAGTTCCTGGCCCTGGCCGACGGCCACGGACTGATCGCCGGCGTCGTCGGCTGGACCGACCTGACCCGCCCGGACATCACCGGCGAACTGGCCCGGCTGCGCCGGCTCCCGGGCGGCACCCGTCTGAAGGGCCTCCGGCACCAGGTCCAGGGCGAACCCGACCCGCGGTGGCTGCTGCGCCCGGACGTACGCCGGGGCCTGACCGCGCTCGCGGACGCCGGACTCGTCTACGACCTCGTCGTCCTGCCCCACCAGCTCCCGGCCTGCGTCGAGGCCGCCCGGTCGCTCCCCGGACTCACCTTCGTCCTCGATCACCTGGGCAAGCCGCCCATCGCCTCCGGCGCCCTCGAACCCTGGGCCACGCACCTGCGTGCCCTCGCCGCCCTGCCCAACACGTACGGCAAACTCTCCGGCCTGGTCACGGAGGCCGACCCCGCCTCCTGGACCGTGGCCGACCTCCGCCCGTACACCGAGACCGCCCTCGCCGCCTTCGGCCCGGACCGCCTGATGTTCGGTTCGGACTGGCCGGTGTGCACCGCGGCCGGGACGTACGGCGAAGTCCTCGACGCGACGACCCGGTTGCTCGGCCCCGCCGAGCGCACACGCGTACTGGAGACCACCGCGACCCGCGTCTACGACCTCTGAACCACCCCGGCCAGCCGGGTCGGCGGCAGATACGCGCGGACGTAGCTCCGCTCCCAGCACGCGCCCGTCTCCCGCAGCTCCCGCCACGAGGTGTAGCGGTAGCGGAAGAGGCGGGCCCGGACGAAGCGGGGCGGGGTGTCCGGCGGGAACGGGGAGCGGCGCAGCAGGCGCAGGGTGTCGCGGTCGTTCTCCAGCAGCCGCTCCACCAGGGCGCCGAACCAGTCGCCCGCGTAGGCGGGGGACAGCGCCGCGAACCACATCAGCCAGTCCAGCCGCAGATGGTAGGGCGCGAACTGGCGCGGCCAGTGCCGCACGTCCCCGGGCTTGCCCCGGAACTCGTACTCCCGCCAGTCCGCGTCCTCGCGCGGTACGTCGTCCAGCGTGCCCTCGACGACCACCTCGTAGCGGATCCTGCTGACGCTGCCGAACGCGCCGTAGGTGTTCACCAGGTGCAGCGGGTCGAAGGAGCGGTTCATGACCTGGCGGCGCGAGACCATGTTCGTCACCGGGTGGTAGCTCAGGAAGAGCAGCAGCGCGGCGAGCGCGAGCACCACGATCTCGTACCAGAGCGGCGCCGACGGCACGGACGGCACGGAGCCGGGGAGCCGGAGCGCCGACAGGGCCAGCACGATGGTGATCCAGTTCAGCCAGGAGAAGTTGCCCGACAGCACCAGCCACAGCTGGGTGACGATCATCAGCGCGGCGGCGGCCGAGGCGACCGGCTGCGGGGTGAACAGCAGGACCGGGACGACCAGTTGGGTGACGTGGTTCGCGGCGACCTCGGCCCGGTGCAGGGGCCTCGGGAGGTGGTGGAAGAACCAGCTCAGCGGGCCCGGCATCGGCTGGGTCTCGTGGTGGTAGTAGAGGCAGGTCAGCTTCCGCCAGCAGGCGTCGCCCCGCATCTTGATCAGCCCGGCGCCGAACTCCACCCGGAACAGGATCCAGCGCAGCAGGAACAGCACCACGACCGGCGGCGCCACCTCGCCGTTGCCGAGGAACGCGGCCAGGAACCCCGTCTCCAGCAGCAGCGACTCCCAGCCGAACGCGTACCAGGTCTGGCCCACGTTGACGATCGACAGATACAGCGCCCAGGGCACCAGCCACAGCAGGATCCCGGCCCAGAGCGGCAGCAGGGAGTCCGCCCCGGCCAGCAGCGCCGCGGACACGGTGCAGCCCGTCCAGGCGCAGCCCGCGAAGAAGCGGTCCGAGTAGTGCAGTTGGAACAGGCTGGGTACCCGCCGGAACGGCGCCCGCGCCACGAAGAGGGGGATCGGCAGCATGCCCCGCTCGCCCAGCAGGGCGCGGAACTGCCGGGCCGCCGTCAGGAAGGCGACCAGGTACAGCCCGGCCAGAGCGCGCTGGAGGACCAGCCGGCTCAGCCAGTAGTCGGGAGCGGTGAACCAGTTCACGGCAGCGCGCCCTTCGTCGCGGCCACACCGCGGGGGTCGTCTCCATCATGACCGCCCCCGAGTTGCCAGCCAAACGGGTGCAAGGCAGACAATAGGGGGAAGTCACCCACAGTGATGCGGAGTGTACGGTGCGGATACCCACCGGATCCATCGTCGCGGCCCTGGCGCTCTCGGCCCTGCTCCTCGTGGCGGGCTGCGTCCGCCCCGGCGACAAGGTGGCCCGGATGGGCGTGGAGGTCTACCTCCAGCCCGCCGCCGCACAGGGGCCCGATCCCTTCACCGCCTCCACGGTCACCGAACCGGATCCGCCGGCCCGCCCGGGCACCACCGGCCCGACCACGTCCCCCGGCACGGCCGGCGGCACCCCGAGCGCGTCTCCCGGCGCGGGCGGTGTCGACCCGGCGGCGAGCGCCGCCTCCGCCATGCCCCCGCGCGCACCCGCCGTCGTCGTCCCCGTCACGCCCGCCGCCTCGGCCTTCCTCGGCGCGGGCGTCATCGGACCGGACGCTTCCGTGATCCCCCAGCCGGCGCTGCCCGCCGGGCCGGCCGTCCTGCCCCTGCGGGCGGTGCGCTCGCTGTCCGGGGCGACCCCCGGTCTCTACGGCGGCACCGCGCACGTCTCCGGCTGCGACGTCGAACGGCAGATCGCCTATCTGGGGGCCGACCGGGACCGCGCCGGCGCCTTCGCCCGCGCGCAGGGCATCTCCGCGCCGGCCCTCCCCGGCTATCTGCGCGGCCTCGCCCCGGTCCTGCTGCGCGCCGACACCCGGGTCACCGGCCACGGCTACCGCGACGGGCAGGACGCCGCCTACCAGGCCGTGCTCCAGGCCGGCACCGCCGTCCTCGTGGACGACCGGGGCATGCCCCGGCTGCGCTGCGCCTGCGGCAACCCGCTGGGGCCGCCCGCCCCGGGCCGCGGCGGTCTCGGCGCCCGCGGCCTCTCCTGGCCCGCATACCGGCCGGACCAGGTCGTCGCGGTGACCCCGGCCCCTCGCGCGGTCGCCAGCCTCACGATCGTCGACGTCCTGACCCGCACCTGGATCGAACGCCGGATCGGCCACGACGTCCGCCGCGACCAGGTCGTCCCCGCCCCGGCCTCCTCGGCCACCGGGCTGCGCCCGGCCGACCCCGGCCACGCCAGTACCACTCCGCCGGCCGGGATGCCGTCGTACAGCCTGCTTCCCAGTGCCCTGTCGAGCGCCGCGGCGTCCACCGGCCCGGCCGCGCCCGGCCGCCCCAGCGCGCCCGCGGGCCGTACCGCCCCGGCCCCCGGGCTGGTCGGCCCGCAACCGTCGCCGTCCCTCGGGCTCACCCTGGACAGGCCCGACGCCTCCGACCCGCAGTACGACGACGGCCCGTCCTCCGGCCCGGATGCCTGAGCGGTGGCGGCGCGCTCTGCCCCAACAGGTCCTCGAAAGCTTCCCGATCAGGTCGAAGAATCCGGTAAATGCTGGCAAGGTGGCCCCATGGCTGATCGGGGAGCGCGTGCCCTCTCACTCCCGGAGGACCGGCCCGCCCACCCGGACCCGATTCTGGCGCTCAACCGCATGGGGACGTTCGACTGGGACCTGGACACGGGCCTGTTCCACATGGACGCCCAGGCCCACGAGGTGTTCGACCTGCTGCCCGAGGAGTACGACGGGCGTCCCGAGTCCCTCGCCGTCCGGGTGCCGCCGCCGGAGGCCGCCCGGCTGGACGCGGTGGTCGCCCGGGCCATCAAGGACGGCAGCGAGAACTACGGCGCCTACTTCCGCATCCGCCGCCGCGACGGCAGCACACGCTGGACCCGCACCCAGGGCTACATCCGCCGCGACGCCACCGGCCGCCCGCGCCGGGTCATCGGCATCGTCCGCGACGCCACCGACGAACTCGCCGACAGCGGCGCCCGCAGCCTGCGCACCGCCCAGGACGAGGCGTTGCGCCAGCAGGCCGGCATCGTCCAGGCCGTCTCCGCCGCCCTCGCCCACGCCCGCACCGTCCAGGACGTCATCGACGTCCTCAAGGACACCCACGGCGTGCGCAACCTCGGCGCGGCCAGCCTGGTGATGGGCCTGGTGGAGACCGGCCGGATCCGGCTCGTCGCCGAGGGCCCCGCCACCGCCTCCGTCCCCGGCACCCAGATCACCCGGATCGACGAGCCGTACCCGATGAGCGAGGTCGTGCGCACGCTGCAGCCGCGGTTCATCGAGTCCCCCGAGGAGTTCGCCGAGGGCTTCCCGATCCTCTGGCCGCACCTCACCGACCTGCACATCACCTCGGCCGCCTATCTGCCGCTGATCGCCCAGGCCCGCCCGATCGGCGCGATGGGCCTGCTCTACGACGACCGGAGCGGCTTCTCCGCCGAGGAGCGCGCCGTCCTGGTCGCCCTCGGCAGCAGCATCGCGCAGAGCCTCCAGCGGGCCATGCTCTACGAGCAGGAGAAGGACCTTGCCCAGGGCCTCCAGCAGGCCATGCTGCCGCGCACCATCCCCAGCGTGCGCGGCGCCGACATCGCCGTGCGCTACCGTGCCGCCACCGTCGGAGGCACCGTCGGCCGGGACATCGGCGGTGACTGGTACGACCTGATCCCGCTGCCCGGTGGCAGGGTCGGCGCGGTCATCGGCGACGTCCAGGGGCACGACACGCACGCGGCGGCCGTCATGGGTCAGCTGCGGATCGTGCTGCGCGCCTACGCCGCCGAGGGACACACCCCGGCCACCGTGATGGCCCGCGCCTCCGTCTTCCTGTACGAACTCGACACCGACCGCTTCGCCACCTGCCTGTACGCCGAGGCCGACCTCGCCACCGGGGTCGTCCAGGCCGTCCGTGCCGGGCACATCGACCCGCTGGTCCGGGACGGCGACGGCGGCTGCCGCCGGATCCCGGTCCAGGGCGGGCTGCCGCTCGGCCTGTCCGCCGAGTTCGGCCGGCTGGAGTATCCCGTCACCACCCTCGAACTCGACCCCGGGCACACCCTGCTGCTGTGCACCGACGGCCTCGTCGAGCGGCCCGGCGCCGACCTCGACGACGGCATGCGCGGCCTCGCCCGGCTTGTCGGGGAGGGCCCGGACGACGTGCGGGACCTCGCCGACCGGCTGATCCGGCTGGCCGAGGAGCGCGGCGGCGACGACGACGTGGCGCTGCTCCTGCTGCGCCGCCGCGTCCCGGAGACGCCCAGGGCCGGCGGGCGGCTCCAGCAGCAGGTGGCCCCCGGTGACCCGGAGGCCCTGGCCCAGGCCCGGCACATGGTCCGCGCCGCGGTCCGGGCCTGGGGCGCCGGGGACCGGGCCGACGAGATCGAGCTGGCCGCCGACGAGCTGATCACCAACGCCCTGCTGCACACCGAGGGCTCCGCGATCGTCACCCTGCGGGCGCTGGACGGCGGCGACCACCGGCTGCGCGTCGAGGTCGAGGACTCCTCCAGTGCCCTGCCACGGCGCCGCGACGCGGGCGAGGACGCCGTCTGCGGCCGCGGGCTGCTCCTCGTGGACCGGCTCGCCGACGGCTGGGGCGTGGAGGCACGCGGCGGCGGCAAGGCGGTGTGGTGCGAGTTCCGGATGCCCAGCCACACGTGACCCCCCCGTGCGCCGGATGGCACTCTGGACGTATGCCGGAACTGCCCGAAGTGGAAGCGCTCACGGACTTCCTGACCGAGCACCTGGTCGGCCGTGAGGTCGTGCGGGTGCTGCCCGTCGCCGTCAGTGTGCTGAAGACGTACGACCCGCCGGTCGGCGCGTTCGAGGGCAGCCGGATCACCGCCGTGCGCCGGCACGGGAAGTTCCTCGACGTCGCGGGGGACTCCGGCCTGCACCTCGTCACCCATCTGGCCCGCGCGGGCTGGCTCCGGTGGAGTGACCGGCTGCCGGACGGTCCGCCCAGGCCGGGCAAGGGCCCGCTCGCGCTGCGCGTCGCGCTGGAGACCGGCGCGGGCTTCGACCTCACCGAGGCCGGCACCCAAAAGCGCCTCGCGGTGTATGTCGTGCGCGACCCGCACGAGGTCGAGGGCATCGCCCGGCTCGGCCCGGACCCGCTCGCCGACGACTTCGACGAGGAGCGCTTCGCCGCCCTGCTCCAGGGCGAACGGCGTCAGCTGAAGGGTGCCCTGCGCGACCAGTCCCTGATCGCGGGCGTCGGCAACGCCTACAGCGACGAGATCCTGCACGCCGCGAGGATGTCCCCGTTCAAGCTGGCCGCCACGCTGACCCCGGAGGAGACCGGGCACCTCTACGAGGCGCTGCGCAGCACGCTCACCGAGGCGGTCGAGCGGTCCCGGGGCCTTGCCGCCGGGCGGCTGAAGGCCGAGAAGAAGAGCGGGCTGCGGGTCCACGGCCGTACCGGCGAGCCCTGCCCGGTGTGCGGGGACACCGTCCGCGAGGTCTCCTTCAGCGACTCCTCGCTCCAGTACTGCCCGACCTGCCAGACGGGCGGCAAGCCGCTGGCGGACCGCAGGCTGTCCCGGCTGCTGAAGTGAGCCCCGCGACGCCCCGGTCCCGAAGTGCCTCAGTCCTGCGGTGCCTTGAGGCTCACCAGGGGTTGGCCGTCGGTGGTGCGGACGTCGTAGCGGGCGATCTGGTCCGGGTGCAGCGGGGAGGACCCGAGCGCGGTGAAGATGCCGGCGGCCCGGCCGGACTGGGTCCAGGTGCCGGCGACCTGTTCGGAGCCGTCCCGGCCGACGATCACGAACCGGCAGGTGTGCGGGCCGGTGCGGTCCTTGACCTTCAGCAGCAGCCGGCTGCCGGAGTCCTCGTCGTCGGCCGCGACCTCGGCCCACACCCCGGTGCGCGGATCGGTCGCCGCGGTGACGCGCGCGGCCGGCTCGTCGTGGCCGGTGAAGGCCACGAGCCCGGAACCGGCCGCGGCCAGCACCACGGAGGCGGCCAGGCCGTACAGGAAGCGTCGGCGGCGTGCCTGCTGCCGGCGCACGACCTCGCCGAGCAGCCGCTCCAGCAGCCGGGGTCCGGGCTGCGTCATGGGGTGCACAAAGCGCGGTGTCGCCCGGCGGTACAGCATCAACTGCCGTGCGGCAGGGCCGAATTCGGTCACCTGTGCCGCGCACTGAGGGCACTCCATGAGGTGGTCCTCGAAGCGGAAGGCGTCCGCCTCGTTCAGCACGCCGAGCGCGTACGCGCCGACGTCGCGATGCCTTTCCTGGGACCTCATGCCGAATCCTCGTGCCGATGGGTGCGGGTGGGGTTACTCCTTGTTGCTCCCACCCGTACGCAGCCGACAGCCGAATCACTCAAGCCACCCGCAGAATCCCGGACAGGAGATTCGGAGCAGCGCGGTCCCCGGATTGGTCCGTTTTCCAAAAAACTCAGAACAACTGGATCGCCAGGTGCCCGAGCGGCAGCCCGAGCCGCCAGGCCGCGGTCCACACCTTCGGCCCGTCGTCCTCGCCGAACACCCCCGGGCCGCCCGGCACCGCGTCCAGGTCCGGTGCGAGCAGCTCGGTCTCCTCCAGCCAGCGCCAGGCCTGGGCCGCGAGGGCGAGGTCGGGCGAGCGGGTGCCGGCCGCCCCGGCCTGGACGGTCAGCTCGGCCATGCGCGTGCGCACCCACTCCTGCCACTGCTGGTCGTACGCCGTCAGCGACAGCCAGGTCTCCAGCTGGGAGATCACGCGGATGCCGGACAGCTCCCCGTCGGTGTCGGAGAGGAAGACGGTCAGCGCCAGCGCGTCCCGGCCGGCCCGGAACTCGAAGGACGTCGGCGGCATGAGGTCGCCGGTGCGCAGCAGTTCGTCGGCGATGTACTCGGCGTACAACCAGGCCATGGGGACGGCCAGTTCACCGCCGTCGGTGCCGTCCGTGCTCTCGTGTCCTCTGTGCAGCATCCCTTCCCGCCCTTCCTCCGGTGCGTGCGCGTGGCCCGGCTCCGTCGGGGCGAAGGCCCCGGCCCGCCCGGAAACGCGGATGAGGACAGCCCATTGCCCCGACGGGGGCCTCAGCAAGGCGCTTTGCCGAGGTTTGACCCGGACTCCGGTTTCAGTGCAGGTCGGCCGAGTAACCCGGCAGGACCCGGCGCAGCGCACGCAGCGCGTAGAACGCGCGAGATTTCACGGTACCGGGTGGTACGCCCAGGGTCTGCGCCGCTTCCGCCACACTGGCCCCGAGGAAATACACCAGTACAAGGACGTCACGGTGCTCCGGCGTGAGTGTCTTCACAGCCTCGCGCACATCGAGCATCTGCGCGGCCCGTTCGGCGTGATCGGCGCTCACCCGGGCACTCTCGGGGACCTCGCCGCCGGCCTCGGGCGGCCGTGCCCGCCGTGCTCGCCGGGCGTCGATCGCGAGCCGCCGGGCGACGGTCAGCAGCCAGGGCCGTACCGAGTCGAAGCCGTCGGCGTGCAGGGCCTCCGGATGCTGCCAGGCGCGCACCAGGGTCTCCTGGACGAGGTCCTCGGCGCGCTGGCGGTCCCCGTCGCAGAGCCGGAGCAGCAGGGCGAACAGGGGGCCGCCGTGCTCGCGCTGGAGCGCGGCCAGTTCGTGTTCGGCGGTCGTCGTCCCACGGGCCGGTGCGGCCGGCCGGTGGGTGTGCGGGGATGCGGCCGTCATGGCCGTATGGCAGCGCGGCGCGCCGCCGGGGGGCAGGGGGCGGGCGCGTCCGTGCGACGGGCGGTCGATCGCGTCGGCGAACGGTCGCACGAGCGGGCTTCGCGGGGAACCGGATGGGCTAAGGAGGCCGCCGGTCCGTTTATCCGCGGAGCGGACTCCATACCCATGTGAAGGTGATGGATAGTCAGTAAATACGATTTTATGAGGTGAGCTGATGTTCGGACGCAGACACCTGGTGGCCCTGGCCCTGACCGCCGCCCTCACGGCCGCGGCCGCCGGCGCCAACCACGTACGGCAGGAGTCCGGGCACCCCGCCCCGGCCGGCTCCGCCCGTTCCCTCGGCCGCGGCTTCACACTCATCGCCTCCGGGGACGTCCTGCCGCACACCTCCGTCATCGACCGGGCGGCCTACTACGCCGGCGGGCGCGGCTACTCCTTCGGGCCCATGCTCACCGACATCGAACCCGTCATCTCCCGTGCGGACCTGGCGCTGTGTCACCTGGACACCGCCTTCGGCGCCGACGGCCACTACGCCGGCTACCCCGTCTTCACGTCGCCGCCGCAGATCGCCCGGAGCCTCGCCGACGCCGGCTACGCCGACTGCGCCACCGCCTCCAGCCACGCCCTGGACGACGGTGCCGCCGGCGTCCGGCGCACCCTGGACGTCATGGACGAGGCCGGGCTGAGACACACCGGCACCGCCCGCAGCGCGGCCGAGGCCCGCTCGGTCACGATCCTCAGGGCCGGACCGGCCAGGGTCGCGCACCTGGCGTACACCGTCGGCACCGACGGCCGGCCGCGGCCGGCCGGCAAGCCCTGCGCGGTCAACGTGCTCGACGAGCGGCGGGTGATCGCCGACGCCCGCGCCGCCCGGCGGGCCGGTGCCGACGTGGTCGTGGTCTCGGTGCACTGGGGCACCGAGTGGCAGCGCGAGCCGAGCGAGCGGCAGCGCGCCCTCGCCCGGCGGCTCACCGCCTCCACCACCGCCGGCCGCCCGGACATCGACCTGATCCTCGGCACCCACCCCCACGACCCGCAGGCCTACGAGAAGGTCAACGGCACCTGGGTGGTCTACGGCCTGGGCGAACTGATCGCCGGAGAGCTGGCCGACCGCCGGGGGATCCGGGCCCCGCGCGGCAACGCGTCCACCCTCGGCCGCTTCACCTTCGCCCCGCCCGCCGGGCCGGGCGGTCGCTGGCGCGTCACCAGGGCCGAGTTCCTCCCGCAGTGGTACGACCTCGACTCCGGGCGTGTGCTCGACGTGAACCGGGCCATCGCCCGCGGCGCCCGGCTGGAGGCGGTGCGCGACCGCGTCCGGGAGGTGGTGCTCAGCCGCGGCGCCGACCAGGACGGCCTGACCATGGGGAAGTGATCAGCGCGTCGATCCGTCGGCGGACGGCTGCCCGGCCAGCGCCGAGCGCTTGTAGGAGTAGCCGAAGTAGACGACGCACCCGATCACGAACCACACGGCGAACCGCACCCAGGTCTGCCACTGCAGATACGTGATCAGCCAGATCGAGAAGAGCACGCCCAGCGCGGGCACCACCGGCATCCCCGGGGTGCGGAAGGTCCGCGGCAGCTCCGGCCGGCGGTAGCGCAGCACGATCACGGCCGTGCACACCACCACGAACGCCAGCAGGATGCCGATGTTCGTCAGCTCGGCCGCCGAGCCGATCGGCACGAACCCGGCGATGGCCGCCGAGCCCGCCCCGACGATCCAGGTCACCCGGGTCGGCACGTGCCGGGTCGGGTGCGTCCTGGCGAACCACTTCGGCAGCAGCCCGTCGCGGGACATGGAGAACCAGACCCGGGTCACGCCCAGCATGAACGTGAACATCACGGTGAGGATACCGATGACGGCGCCCACCGCGATCACGTCCGCCAGCCTGTCCAGACCCACCGACTTGAACGCCGTCGCGAAGCCGCTCTCCTTGTTGATGTGCCGGTAGTTCTGCATGCCGGTCAGCACCAGACAGGCCGCCACGTACAGCACCATCGAGATCGCCAGCGAGTAGAGGATCGCCTTCGGCATGTGCCGCTGCGCGTCCTGCGACTCCTCGGCCGCCGTCGACATGGCGTCGTAGCCGAACACCGCGAAGAACACCGTGGCCGCGCCGGTGAAGGCGCCGCCGATGCCGTACGGGAAGAACGGGTGGTAGTTCGCGGTGTCGATGTGGAAGAGGCCCACCCCGATCACCATCAGCACCACCAGTACCTTCAGCCCGACGACGAGGGTCTCGAAGCGGGCCGCGCTGCGGATGCCCAGGTTCAGCAGCCAGGCGATCAGCAGGCACAGGATCGCGGCGAACAGGTCGACCCGGTGCCCGTCACCGGTGCCGGGCGCGCCCAGCATCCAGTGCGGCAGGTGCACGCCCGTCTCCCCGACCAGGAAGCTGAAATAGCCCGAGATGCCGATCGCCACGACCGCCACGATCGCGGTGTACTCCAGCAGCAGGTCCCAGCCGATGAACCAGCCCGCGAACTCGCCGAGCACCGCATAGCCGTAGGTGTACGCCGAGCCCGCCTTCGGGATCAGCCCGGCGAACTCGGCGTACGACAGCGCCGCGCACGCGCTCGCCGCACCGGCGATCAGGAACGACACGAGCACCGCGGGGCCGGCCGTGCCGTTGGCCACCGTGCCGGCCAGGGTGAAGATGCCGGCGCCGATGATGCCGCCCACGCCGATGGCGGTGAGCTGCCACAGGCCCAGCGACCGGTCCAGCCGCGGGCCCTCGCGGACCTCCGTGTCCTCGATGTGCTCGATGGGTTTGCGGCGGAGAATCCCTTCACCCGCGCGGAGCCTGTCCATGAGCCTCACCTCTTCGCCGACGGCAAACGGCTGACGGCGGATCATGATGGCTCAGCCACGAACCGTACGGAAGACGCCACGCACGACCCCGCGGGGAAGGCGGGCGGGGGGCGGGGCGGGGGGCGGAGCCCGGAGAGGGCCGCCCGGCCTTCCCACCGTGACAACGGCCCCGCGCCCCACGCCGTACCCCGTCGGGCGGCGGATCCAGGCCGCCTCGCCACCG
>NZ_MLYO01000122.1 GCF_001866665.1 Streptomyces monashensis
CCCCTCCTCGGCACCCCTGTCACCCCCCGGCGCCCAAGCCCCCCTCGCTCACCTTCTGGCCCGTGCCACCCGCCCGTACTGCTCCCGGACCTCCCGGTACCGCAACAGCTCGGCCGCCACCGGATCGAGCACCCGGCCCCGCCCGCAGCTCGCGGCCGCCTCCCGCAAACGCCGTTCCGCGTCCTGGCCGTAGCGCCGTGCCGGGCCTCTCGCCGCCATCCGGCAGCCCCACTCCACCAGTGGCCCGCCGACGATTCCGCACACCATCAGCAGCACCGGAACCCCCAGATTGGGCGCCATGACGCCGGCGATCTGACCCACCAGCCACAGGCCGCCCACGACCTGCAGCAGCGTCATCGCCGCCTGTACCAGCACCGCCGCCGGCCACCATCCCGGCCGCGGCGGCCGCCCGGGCGGCAGACCGGCCCGCTCGGCGAGTTCGTCCAGCGCCTCGGACAGCCCCTCGGACCCGCGTACGGCTGCCTCGCGCACCGCCAGCGCCCAGGGCGCCGGCAGCCCCGCCGAGGCGCGGTCGGCCACCGTACGGACCGCCTGTTCCACGCGCTGGCGGGCGGTCGCCTCCTCGTCGGGCTGGGCCCGCACGAGGTGGCGGCCGGTGGTGGACTCGCCGCGGTGCTGATACCAGCGCCACAGCCGCAGCCAGGGCGTGCCGCAGGCCCGGTTGGCGTTGCGCAGCCAGGCGCGCTCGGCGGCATCGCCCGCCGCGGTGGCGCCCACCGCGTCCGCGAGCCGCACGGCGAACTCCTCGCGCGCGTCCTCGCTCAGGCCCGTCCGCTGCCCGGCGGCGTAGACGGGCCGCAGCGCGGACGCGGTGGCGTCGACGTCGGCCGCGACCCGGCGGGCCGCCGCGCCGCGCTCGGCCACGAACTGGCCGAGCGAATCGCGCAGTTCACCGACGCCGTCGCCGGTCAGCGCGGACAGGGCGAGCACGGTGGCACCGGGTTCGCCGTGCTCGCCGAGCGCGATGCCGTCCTCGTCGAGCAGCCGCCGCAGGTCGTCCAGGACCTGGTCGGCAGCGTCCCCGGGCAGCCGGTCGACCTGGTTGAGGACGACGAACATGACCTCCGCGTGGCCGGCCATGGGCCGCAGATAGCGCTCGTGCAGCACGGCGTCGGCGTACTTCTCCGGGTCGACCACCCAGATCACCGCGTCGACCAGCTTCAGGATCCGGTCGACCTGCTTACGGTGCTCCAGGGCGGCGGAGTCGTGGTCGGGCAGGTCGACCAGGACCAGCCCGCGCAACTGCGCCTCGCCCTCCGGGGTGTGCAGCGGACGGCGGCGCAGCCGGCCCGGGATGCCCAGCCGGTCGATGAGGCTCGCGGCGCCGTCGCTCCAACTGCACGCGATGGGCGCGGCCGTGGTCGGACGCCGTACCCCGGTCTCCGAGATGGCCACTCCGGCGAGCGCGTTGAACAGCTGCGACTTGCCGCTGCCGGTCGCGCCCGCGATGGCGACGACGGTGTGCCGGCCGGACAGTTTGCGGCGGGCGGCCGCCTCCTCCAGGACCCGGCCCGCCTCGGCGAGGGTGCTGCTGTCCAGCCGGGTCCGGGAGAGCCCGACCAGCTCGCGCAGCGCGTCCAGGCGGGAGCGCAGCGAGCCGTCGTAGGCCAGCGGGGCGGGGATCTGGCCGCCCGAGCCACGGCCGCCGCCGTCCAGCACGGAGGCGCGTTCGGCGGCGAAGGCGGCGGCGGTGGCCTCGGTGAGCCGCCGGGCGATCAGCCCGTCGCCCCACGGCTCCCCCGACTCGGCCGACTCCCCCGACTCTGCTGTTTTCACCGACTCGGCCGACCGTACCGCCTCGGGACCGGCGCCTGCGGCGGGGTCGCGGAGGGAGGGCGCGGTGCGGACGGTGGGAGCAGCGGGTGCGGCGGGGACACGGGGGTGCGGCGGCGGGAGTCGGCGCTGGAACGGCGGGGCGCCGGGCGGACCGCCCCTCCCGTGCACCTCGCCACGTTCGTCCTCGCCCTCGTCGTCTTCGTGGACATCGTGATCGACGTGACCGGCACGACCGCCGTGACCGGCGTCCTCGTACGTGTCGGCGAACTCCGCCACGCGCGCGTACGGCTCACGCACGGCGGTCTCGACCGCTGTCTCCGCACCTCCGGCACCCTTGATGCCGTCGGCGTCTTCCGCGCCGATACGGCCGTCCGCGGCCCTCTCGATCGGCTCCACG
This sequence comes from Streptomyces monashensis, assembly GCF_001866665.1. Taxonomy (GTDB): domain Bacteria; phylum Actinomycetota; class Actinomycetes; order Streptomycetales; family Streptomycetaceae; genus Streptomyces; species Streptomyces monashensis. The sequence continues at coordinate 2,195 of NZ_MLYO01000122.1, forward strand.
CGCGCGTTGCCGTCGTGCTCGGTGCGCCCCATGCGCCCCATGCGCCCCGTGTGTCCCATGGGTTCGGTGTGATCCGTGTGGTCCTGGTCAGTGACGGCGGTCACCGGTCACCTCTCCTTCAGCAGTGCGGACAGCGCGGCGATGAGTTCGGCCTGGGGTTCGGGATGGACGTCGAGGGCGTCGAGCGGGGCGAGGCGCCGTTCGCGTTCGCGCTGCATGACGCGGTCCACGCGCTCGTTCAGCAGCCGTCCGGCCCGGTCGCGCAGCCGCAGCGCGCCATGGGCGCCGAGCCGCTCGGCGAGCCCCTCGCCCGCGGTGCGCGCCCGGCGTCCGCCCAGCAGCGCGGTGGCGACCAGGGCGGCGACGGCCTCCGGATCGGGGGCGGCGCTGCGCTCCAGGTCGCGCGACTCCTCCTCCGCGTACTCCTCCAGCTCGCGCCGCCAGCGCCGTACGGCGATTCCGATCCGGTGCTCGGTGCTCTCCACGGTGGAGTCGCCGGCGGCGAGTGCGGGGTCGTCTCCGGCGGGCTCGCGCCGCCAGGCCTCGTCGACGCGCTCGTCGGCGGCCGTGACGGAGCACAGCAGCAGCGCCGCCAGGCTCTCCACGAGCGCGTCGAGGAGTTCCCCGGCGGCGCAGTCCAGCGGGAAGGCCCGCCAGCGCTTGAGGGCGTCCCCGGCGAGTACGGCGCCGGACTGCAGCCGGGCGCGTACGCGCGCGTGCTCGCTGTCGTAGGCGGCCTCCACGGCGGAGGTGAGCCGGAGCGCGGCGGCGTACTGGGCGGCGGCCTCAGCGGCCAGCTCGGGCATGCGGGACTTGAGCGAGTTCAGCAGGCCGCGGGCGGTACGGCTCATGACGTGCTCGCGGGCGGCGGGGTCCTGGGCGTGATGGACCAGCCAGCTCTTCAGCTGCGCGACGGCGGTGGCGGGCAGCAGGCCCGCGCCCCAGGCCGACTCGGGCAGTTCCGGCACGGTGAAGCGGGGCACGTCGCCGAGCCCGGCCTTGGCGAGCAGGGCGCCGTACTGCCGGGAGACCTCGGAGACGACCTGGTGGGGCACCCGGTCCAGGACGGTCACGAGGGTGGCGTCGTACTCCTTGGCGGTACGCAGCAGGTGCCAGGGGACGGCGTCCGCGTAGCGGGCGGCCGTGGTGACCATGATCCAGATGTCGGCGGCGCACATCAGCTCGGCGGCGAGGACGCGGTTGTCGGCGACCAGCGAGTCGATGTCGGGGGCGTCGAGAAGGGCGATCCCGGGCGGGAGCGTGTCGGTGGTCTCGACACGCAGCACGCGCGCGGGGTCCTCGCCGGGGAGCAGGAGATCCTCCGCGGCCTCCTGCCGGGGCTCCCACACGCGCGCGAGGTCGGGCAGCACACGCATGCGGCTGAACCAGTGCTGATCCTCCGGATGGCAGACGAGGACCGGCGTCCGGGTCGTCGGCCGCAGTACGCCCGCCTCGCTGACCCGGCGGCCGACGAGGGAGTTGACGAGCGTCGATTTGCCGGCACCGGTGGACCCGCCGACGACCGCCAGCAGCGGCGCCTCGGGTTCTCGCAGGCGGGGAAGGAGATAGTCGTCGAGCTGGGCGAGGAGTTCGTCGCGGTTGGCACGCGCGCGTGGGGCCCCGGCCAGGGGCAGCGGAAAGCGTGCGGCGGCGACACGGTCGCGCAGCGCGGAGAGTGTGTCGAGCAGCTGAGGCCGAACGTCCAAGGTCACCACATGCGAAGAATGCCCAATTTTAGGGGAATTCTGAAGCATATGGACATGTCTGCGTGCCGACGGAACAGAACCGGCAGAAGGGACGACTGGGACGCGGGCACAGTCCAGGCATAACGAGTGCACAACACCCGGTGCGTCGGACGCCAAAAGCGATGCACGATTCGCACCTGCCTGCGATTATCAGGACCGCTTCACCGAACCTCCACATCGAGCCACGGAGGCGAAGCGACAGGGTCGAGGAACAGGGAGCTTTATCCTTGGTCCCGCCACCAGGCCCCCGTAGCTCAGTGGATAGAGCAGGCGCCTTCTAAGCGCTTGGCCGCAGGTTCGAGTCCTGCCGGGGGCGCCCGTGCCCAGCCCTCCCATCGGGAGGGCTTTTTGCTGGTCAGAGACGGTTTCACTCGACACAGGTCAGCCCCGGACGCCCCCTTGGTGATCAAGGGCGCGGTCCGGGGCTGTCCGGCTGTCACCGGATCTTCGCGGGTGGCCGTGCCGGATGCGAGTCGAGGTTCCCGGCCAGAGGAAGATCAGCCAACGCCCGGCACCTCCGCCTCCGGGAGATCGCCGGGAACACGGCAACGCTGTTCCCCTGCCCACTCGGCCACCCGGGCGGGCGGAATGCCGTCGTCGAGCCACTCGGCGGGACGCGGGAGCAGATCACCCGGCTGGAGCTGTACGTACGTGACGTGCCGCCGCAGGATGCGGGGAGGGCCGGTCAGGGCGCCAAGATGCGAGGGTCTGGCAAGCCGATGGGCCGGCTTGCTCACGGGGAGCATCCTCGCGGATCACATGGACGCGCAAACAGAGAGCACGACTGCACGGGCGGCCAAGCAGTGTGCGGCGCCCTCTGAACATCCTCGACCTACCGAGCGAGGACCGTCCCGCCATCACGCTGCAAGAGATCACCGAGGCGACCGGACCGGCCAGGACGACGGCGCCGCCTCTGGTACAGACCCTGGAGAAGAGCGGCTTGCCGTCGGTGCAGTCGGCCGACCGCACCGCCAGACGCGGCCTGTGGCGCTGAACCTTTCCCGCCCGCAGCCAGTGGGGAGATGCCGCGCCAGACCCTCAAAGTGATGCGCGACCTCACCGACCGTCCGCGCGAGACGGTCAACATGTTCGTGGGCTGCCGCGATGCCACCGATCCGAGCGCGGCCTACGCGGACCCGCGGCCAAGCGGAGGGGCTCCGCCGACACGACGTGCGCAGCACAGATCCAGACCATCCCGAACGCTTCTGCAGGTCAGCCCACTTATCCCGTGATCACTCACAGCGGTGGATCAGGCGGATTCCTGCAACGCGCCGTACGGCGAGGCAGTTATCCCAGGTGCTCATCAGGAAATCACCAGAAAGGGACCGCCTTGGCCACGCCTTGCCTCGCGCGCCTCACCACCGCTCCCGCCGCAGCGGGAGCCCTCGTCCTCACTGTCTCGACCGGTGCACACGCCACAGCGATCGGGACGACTCCCGTGCACACCTTCGAGTACAGCGTGGGCGGCGTGACGATGAAGGTCCCGACGGGCTGCATGTTCACCCACATCATCCGGGGAAGCGGAAGGAAGATCACGTACCAGAACGCCGGCGTCGACTGCGCCTTCGTCGGGGCGCTCAGCAGCGGCTTCTGCAACTGGCGCATCGACTTCACGTACGCCGACACCGACAACCGGGCTTACCGCACCTCGCGCGGCAGGACACACAACGAGTGCAAGATCGACCCGATGCGGAACAACTCTCCCCAGCGGCTGCCTCGTTATGGCAAGTGAGTAGTTCATGATCGCGCAGCAACAGGGACAGGACGCGGACCAGGTACGGGACAGGACGCGGCGTCGGGCCCGGATCACCACGTTCCTTGCGGGCCTCGTCGCCACGCTCGCCTTCTTCGCTTTCTTCCCCGGGCTGCCGCACGTCATCGACTGGGGCGCCATCCTCACCTCCCTCGCCGTGGGCGGACTTGCCCAACGGGGCTGTCAGTCCTGGATGACCAGGACGGCGAAGAAGAAGACGGAAGGTACGTGATCCGTGCGGTGGAGCCATCAGGTTCCACCGCACTCGGGGCGGCTTCGGAGTCATGCCCCGACCTGAGATCACCCATCGAGACTGCGCCCGCTCAGAACCGGGTGCCCGGAGCCCTGCGCAGAAGCGGAGGCCCCCATCCGTCCGGCCGAGCCCCAGCGCAACACCATGGTCGTGACGACAGCGGCGGGCGCCGTTCGCGCGGACGGGGCGGACATGGAGGCCGGTGGCAGACAAGGGGTCACATGCGGCGACCGCCCACAGCCCCGCCCCCGCCGGGGAAGAGCAGCCGCGACGAACCGGTGATCATCGTCAGGGATCCCAGCCCGAGTGCCGTCCGCCCGAGGACCTTGGCTCCGTGCCAGTGGTGCGGAGACCCGAAGGCCACCCAGGCGCCCAAGGCGATGCCCGCGATCAGGACCGCGAGTCCGCTGATGCGGCGTAAGCCATGGTTCATGGACTCGTCGTCGCCCGCCGCGGATCAGCGCTCAAGTGACTGACGCTCAAGTGACTGAATCGGGTCGCCGCCGTGGTGGGCGTGCGGGTGCCGGCCGGTCGTCGTCCCGTCCGCCGTACCCGCCGCCCCTCCCTTCGGAAACCGCGTCGGGGATTACAGTCACGGCGGGGAAAGGAGAGTCGACATGCGACTTCGCTGTGCGGTGCTGGACGACTTCCAGGGGGTGGCCGCCGCGATGGCCGACTGGTCGATGGTCGAGGACGAGGTCGAGGTCGTCGCGCTGCGCGAGCACGTCGCCGGCGAGGACGAGCTCGCCGCGGCCCTCGCCGGGTACGACATCGTCGTCACCCTGCGCGAACGCGTCCCGTTTCCCGGGTCGTTGCTCGCCCGGCTGCCCCGGCTGAGGCTGATCGTCGCCTCCGGGATGCGCAACAGCGTCATCGACTACGCCGCCGCCGAGCGGCACGGTGTCACCGTGTGCGGCACGCAGAGTTCGGGCATCCCGCCGGCCGAGCTGACCTGGGCGCTGCTGCTCGGCCTCGCCCGCGGGATCGTCGCGGAGAACACCGCGCTGCGCACGGGCGGTCCCTGGCAGTCCACCGTCGGCGCCGATCTGCACGGCGCCCGGCTCGGGGTGCTCGGCCTCGGCAGGATCGGCGGCCGGGTGGCCCGGGTCGGGCTCGCCTTCGGCATGCGCGTCAGCGCGTGGAGTCCCCGCCTGACCAAGGAGCGCGCGGCGGAGCACGGTGTCGAACTGGCCGCGTCCAAGGAGGAGTTGCTCGCCGGGAGCGACTTCGTGTCCGTCCAGGTGCCCGGCGGCGACGGCACCCGCGGCCTCATCGGCGCCGCCGAACTGGCCCTGATGAAGCCGACCGCCTATCTGATCAACACCGCCCGGGCGTCGGTCGTCGACCAGGACGCGCTGCTGGCCGCGCTGCACGAGGGACGGATCGCGGGCGCGGGTGTCGACGTCTTCGACGTCGAGCCGCTGCCCGCGGACCATCCGATGCGCACGGCGCCCCGGCTGCTCGCCACGCCCCACCTCGGCTATGTCTCGCGGGCCAACTACACGACGTACTACGGCCAGGCCGTGGAGAACATCCAGGCCTATCTGGCCGGTTCCCCGGTACGCCGGCTGCCCTGAGGACGATAAAAGGGTGATCTCCGGACGATCACCGTGACCACCCTCGCGCGGCGCCGTTGAACGGGAAGTGCGGCAGCTGGTCTGCCACCGCACTCTTTCCGATTAACGCATAAGGAGAACGTGATGTCTCGCATCGCGAAGGCAGCCGCCGTCGCTCTCGGCACCGGTGCCGTGGTGGTCAGCGGGGCCGGCCTGGCCCTCGCCGACGCGGGAGCCGACGGCGCGGCCGTCGGCTCCCCGGGTGTCGTGTCCGGCAACGCGGTCCAGGTCCCGGTCCACATCCCGGTCAACGTGTGCGGGAACACCGTCAACGTGATCGCCCTGCTGAACCCGGCCTTCGGCAACACCTGCGTCAACGCGGGCGAGCTGCAGAAGCCGGGCAACCCCGGCGACAGCGGCTACGGTCACTGATCGCACCGGCGGGCACGACCGTCCGGTCCGTGGACACCGAAGAGCCCCGGCACGCACCGCGCGCCGGGGCTCTTCCGCTGTCCGCGGGCGGACTCAGGCGTACCGGTAGATCCGGCTCAGGTCCTCCAGCTGGTCCGGGGTCTCGTCCCACGGCGGGAGCTTCTCGTACCGGGCGACGATCCGCCCGTGCTGGTCGTCGGCCGCGCCGGGCGGCTCGGCCGGCAGGTAGCGGTGCTCGCGGTGCGCCCGCTGCCAGCGCTGCCACTGCAGGTCGACGAAGGCGTGGTGCAGCCAGAACACCGGGTCGTTGACCGACGCGCCGCCGAGCATCGCGCCGCCGACCCAGCGGTGCACCCGGTTGTGGTTGTGCCAGGAGGCGCTGCCGCGGCCCCGCCCCCAGCCCTCCAGCGTGTTGCGAAAGCCCCTGGTGACGGTCGAGTCCCAGGGCCGCACGTCGTAGGCCGGATCGTCGAGCGCCCGTTGGAGATCCCTCTTCGTGGGCAGTTCGACGGGGCGGCGGCGCGGCCCAGGTCCCGGGTGAGGAACGTGCCGTCGGTGATGGCCTCCTTGATGGTCCAGTGGCCCGCCGCGTAGGCGAACGGCCCGGTCGTCACCTGCCGGTCGGAGTGCCGCCCGTTGCCGCCGAGCAGGTCGTTCGTCCAGGGCACCGAGGCCGTCGTACGGTCCCGGGTCCAGTCCCAGTACGGCACCGTCACCGAGGAGTCGACGCGGCGCAGCGCCCGCTCCAGCTCCAGTACGAAGCGACGGTGCCAGGGCAGGAAGGACGGTGCCATGTGCGCGGTGCGCAGTCCGGTCTCGCCGTCGGGGGTGTAGTAGTCGATGTGCGTGCGCACGAACTCGTCGTACTCGCCGTGCCGTTTGAGCTCCAGCAGCGCGTTCACGAACCGGCGCCGCTCGCTCGCGCTGAGCGTGGCGACGTCCTTACGCAGGTACGCCACGCCGTTCCCCCGCGCCCCCGGCATAGCCCGCGTCCCCCGCCTCTCCCATGCCTCCCATGTCCCCGGTGTCCGCCATGCCTCCCATGCGCGCGTGACCGGACCCCACCGGGCCCGGCGCGACGTCCTCGCGCAGCCGCTGGCCGGGGCCCATCTCGTCCACGGCCGCCCGGGTCGCCTCCAGCGGCGTGCGGTACGACGTGTAGTGGTCGACCATGCTCAGCCAGCTGCCGTCCGCCCGCCGCATCAGATGCAGCGGGCGCCCGTCGATGACGATCCGCCATTCGTCCTCGTCCGCCCCGCTGACCGCGGCCGGCACGAGCACGCCCTGGATACGGCGGCCCCGGTACACCTCGTCGAAGGAGGCGCCGTCGAAGGCCCGCACCGGGGGCGTGGGCCGGGAGGCGGCGACGACCGGGGCCAGCGCCAGCGCGGCGGCGGAGGCCAGCAGCCCCCGCGCCACCTCTCTGCGTGACGCTCCCGCCGGCCCGGCCTGCGCTCTCGGCCGCTGCCCCGCGCCCACCGCCACTCCGCCCACATCGACGACCATCGCTCGCTCCCTCGGGGATTCGGCTGTCCGTGTCCGGACATCCGTGACCGGATGTCCGTACCGGCTAACCGGCCGAGGGCGCGGTGGGTCACCGCACTGGGGCCATCAGGTGGGGAGGAACAGGCCGGACGGCTCACAGGCGGGGGCTGGAGAGGGCGGCCTCACAGGCCCGGCCCGGTGGACAGGTCCCCGTCCGCGACCGTCTGGAGGACCGGGGCGATGACGCCGAGGGCGGGCTCCTGGAGGGACGGGAGGCCGTGGTTGGCGACGCTGGGCCGGGTCAGCGGGGCGTCCAGGGCCACGCCGGGGGTCACGGTGCGCAGGGGGTTGGCGGGCAGGGCCATGCCGACGTGGTCGTCGCCGAGGGCGCCCGGGACCGGGGTGCTCAGATGGGCGCCGGGCAGGGCGCCGGTGAACGGCACCTCGGGCAGCGTGCGCTCGGGCATCAGGTGGCCGGGGACGAAACGCGGGCCCTCGGGCGGGGTCGGCATCAGCAGCGGCGCCGGCACCTCCAGGCCCGCCTGCGGCGCCTCCGTGCCGACGACCCTGGAGACCGCGTCCAGCGGCACGGAGACGGGGACGGGGACCTGGCCGACGGCGGCTGCGGAGGTGGCTGCGCCACCCACGGCGGCCGCGACGCCCGTGAGGACGGCGGCAAGGGTTCCTCGGGTGGTCGACTTCATGTCAGGTACGGTCCCTTCCAGGATGCGGGAGTTCGACGTCCGTACCGCGTAACGAGCCGGAAAACCGCTTCTGTTCACAATTCGCCCGGCTGCCGTAATTGCACTGACATCGGCTCGTCCACTCTTCAGCTGGTCCACAAGTCCCACCAGCGGGTCGGGATCGGCATGCCGATAACGCCGATGTGCAGTAGGCCGACAGGTACGGCATGTCGGCGCGTCCGCGGGCCGCCGGGCGGCTGCTCACCCTTGCGGACCCGTGCCCGCCGTCGCTCCGCACGATCGAGGGGAGGCGGTGGAAAAGGGCCGGGGGCCGGTGCCGCGGGTGCGGTACCGGCCCCCGTCGCACGGGAGGGATGTCAGCTCTGCAGGGGCAGGCCGCCGAGCAGCGGGGCGTGCTGGTTCACCGCGCCGGTGGCGCCCTTGACCGTGTGGAGCGGGGAGCCCTTGCGCTCGGTGTCGAGCGCGTCCGACTGGTGCTGGAGCGGCATCGCGTCGTCGAGGGTGATCGGGCTCTTGGTGAGCTGGCTGACGGCGCCGTTGAGGCTGGTGGGCGTCGCGTCGGCGGCGTTGTAGGCGAACGCGGGCGCGGCGACACCCGCGAGGGCCACGGAACCGGCAGCGACAGCGGCAGCCTTCAGGGACTTCATCATGTTCCTTTCTTCGGCAACTCACGTCACCCCAGGGAATTCTGGCGCCGTGCCTAACGAGACCCGGCCGGACCGGAAACCCCGCGCGGAGAAGACATATGAGATCCCGAGCGACGGTGTCAGCCGGCCGCGGGCACGCTCGACGACTCCGGCCCGGCGGCCGGGGCCACGGCGCCCAGGACACCGCCGAGGAGCCCGGTCACCGCCTTGACCAGGTCGCCCACCGTGCTGGTGGCGGCCGGCAGCAGCGCGGCCGGGACGCTGAGGACGCCCTGCAGCACCTTTTCGACGTCGCCCAGGAGGGAGTTCAGCGCGTCGTCGGTGGCGTCACGGGCCGTGGCCGGTGCGCCGGTGCGGCCGTGCTTCGCGGGGGCCGGGGCAGCCGGCGTCGCGGGGACGGCCGTCGCCGCGGTGGACGTGGCCGCATCGGACTGCGCGGCCGACGCGGTGCCGGCCGCCTGGGACACCTGGGTCCTCTTGGCCTCGGCGATGGCCTTCTTGGCGGCGTCGGCGAGCCTGTGGGCCTCCGCGGGCTCCAGCTTGCCCTTGGTCAGCGACTCCTTGAGCAGGTCGATGACCGGCTGGAGGACGGAGCCGGTGTTGTCCAGGGTTCTGATCTGGGTGAGCAGTTTCTCCGCGCCCGGTACGGGGGATGCGGAGGCGCCCTGGGGGCTCGTGCCGCCCGAGTCGGCGGCGACGGCTGCCGGGCCGGCGACAGCGACCAGAACGGCGGCGCAGAGGACGGTGGACGCAAGGCGCCGCGCGTGCAGACCACGCATGGGGAGTTCCTTTCGGTGGACCGGGGGGCCGGTGATCAATAGGACGTGAGCCCACCGTCCGCGCACCTGTCGCGCTCTGCAACCGCTCGGACGCCGTTGGTGATCTCTTGTGATCCGTCCGGGGGAGCACGAAAACCGGCCGTCCGCCCCGCGACAGCTGCGCGGGGCGGACGGCCGGCCGAAGGATGCGTCCCGACGTCAACCGTTGACGCAGGTGTTGTCGAAGGCCGGGTTCAGCAGCGCGATGACGTTGACGGTGTTGCCGCAGACGTTGACCGGCACGTGGACCGGGACCTGGGCGAGGTTGCCCGACAGCACGCCCGGCGAGTCCTTGGCGACGCCGATCGCGGCGGAGTCGGCGCAGGCCACGCCGGCGGCACCGGCGACGGCCGCGACAGCGGCGGAGGTCAGGACCAGGCCCTTCGCGATACGCGACATGGAGAGGTGCTCCTTGGGGATCGAGACGAACACCCGGGCGGACACCCGGCCTTGTTTCAACGCGTCCCGGCACCCGGAGTTGTGCCGCCGATGGGGTGACGTAACCGAAGACTCCCCTTCACACTTCAGACACACATGTCCGCTTTCTCCAGATTAATACGTATAGCGGCTAGAGTTGTCGATCTCTCCAGCACATGCGAAAGGGCACCGCCGCTCATGCGCAAGTTCCTGGGTACGCCGCCGCTGTGCACGGCGACAGGCGCCCGGCTCACGCTCCCTCCCGGGCCCCGGCGTACGCCGGTCGCACTCGGCGGTTCCGTCAATCCGCCGGACGACGTAATGGACCCCACGACCAGCGCACCGGGCGCCGTACCCGCCCGGCGGATCCCCGCCTACGCCCGCGCGCTCGGCCACACCCGCGCCGTGTGCGATCTCGGACCGGCCGCATGCGGCGGCGGTGACCCGCCGGGCCGCCGCTTCGTTTTCCGGCCGGACGCGGCGTGGGTCGACGCACTCCTCGCCGCCGTGGACGCACAGGTGTGAGGCGCGTTCCCGACCGCCGTCCCGAGCGCCCCCCTGTGAACGAGGAAATCCACCCATGCACCAGTCAGCACCCGCCCCCCGGCCCCGGGTCCTGCACCTCGCACAACCTGTCGACGGCGGCGTCGCCCGGGTCGTCCTGGACCTGGCGCGCGCCCAGCTCGCGGCGGGCCTGCACGTCATGGCGGCCTGCCCGGACGGCGAACTGGACACCGGACTACGCGAGTTGGGCGTCGACGTACGCCGCTGGCAGGCCGGCCGCGCCCCGGGCCCGGGGCTGCCGGGCGAGGTGCGCCGCCTCGCCCGGCTGGCCGGCGAGGCACGGCCCGACCTCGTGCACGCGCACAGCGCGAAGGCCGGCCTGGCCGGCCGGCTGGCCGTGCGCGGCCGGATCCCGACCGTGTTCCAGCCGCACGCCTGGTCGTTCGAGGCGGTCGGCGGCAGCACCGCCGCACTCGCGCTGCGCTGGGAGCGGTGGGGGGCGCGCTGGGCCGACCGCGTGGTCTGCGTCAGCGAGGCGGAGCGCGCGACCGGGCTGCGCGCCGGTGTCCGCGCCGCGTACACGGTCGTCCCGAACGGCATCGACACCGAGCGCTTCGCCCCGGGACCCCGCACCGCACCCCTCCCCACGCTCCTTCCGGAAGGACCGGAAGGACCGGAAGGGGCTGTGGCACCCGACCCCGCCGCGCCCGTCGTGGTCTGCGTCGGCCGGCTCTGCCGGCAGAAGGGCCAGGACGTCCTGCTCCAGGCCTGGGCGCGGGTGCTCGACGCGGTGCCGCGGGCACGGCTCGTGCTGGTCGGCGACGGCCCCGGACGCGAGACGCTGGGGCACCGCGCCCACCCCTCCGTCCACTTCACCGGTGCCGTCGGCGACGTGGTGCCCTGGTACCGCGGCGCCGACCTGGTCGTACTCCCCTCCCGCTGGGAGGGCATGGCGCTCGCCCCGCTGGAGGCGCTGGGCTGTGGCCGGCCGGTCGTGGTCACCGACGTCGACGGCGCCCGCGAGAGCCTGCCGCCCGCCCTCGCCGCGCGCTGTCTGGTCCCGCCGGAGGACCCCGCGGCACTGGCCCGGGCGATCGCCGCGCTGCTGTCCGACCCGCCGCTGCGCGCCGCGCTGGGCGACCAGGGGCGCCGGCACGTCCTGGCCACGCACGACGTGCGGCACACCGCCGAGCGGATCTCGGACGTCTACCGCGAACTCCTCGACGCGCGCACGGAAAGACGTCCGCGCGTGCCCTCCGAGTGCAGGGAGTCCATCCACCCGTGACCGCGGAAAGAACCGTCCCCACCTCCGGGGCGCACCCCTGGGATCCCGGGCTCCCGGCCGTCTCCGTCCTGCCCGCCCGCGCGGCCGGCGGCTTCCGGTTCCCGCCGCGGCGCCCGCCCGCCCGGCCCGCCTCGCCGCTCCCCCTGCTCGCCGCCGACCTGCTCGCGGCGCTGGCCGGCACGGTCGCGCTGGACGAGGGCGCGCGCCGGCCGCTGCTGGTCGCCGTGCTGGTCTCGGCCGCGCTGCTGCTGCGCCCGCACGCCGCCCGGCTCGTGCCCAGCGTCCTCGACGAACTGCCCGCGGTGTGCGGCCGGGTCGCGGTGGCCTGGCTGGGCCTCGCGGCGCTGCTCGCCGCCTACGCCCCCGAGCGCGCGCTGAGCGCCCGCACGCTGCTGCTCTGCTGGGCGCTGCACGCGGCGGCGGCCTGCGCGGGCCGGGGCGCGGTGCACTGGCAGCGCCGCGTGGCACTGCTGCGCCGCCCGCGCACCGCCCTGGTGATCGGGCCCGCCACGACCGCGCAGCGGGTGGCCGCCGCGCTGCTGCGGCACCCGCGCTGCGGGGTGCGGCCGGTGGGCGTCGTCGCCGACCGGCCCGACGGCGGCCACGGCGGGCTGCCGGTGCTGAGCAGCGGCCAGGACGTGGAGCGGGCAGTGGTCCAGAACGGGGTGCGGACCGTGCTCACCGTCGACCCCGCCGTACGCACCGGGAAGGGGCCGCTGCTGCGGGCGCTCGCCGAGTCGGGGTGCGCGGTGTGGGAGCTGGACGCGGACTCGCCGTCGTACGAGATGCGCGACCAGCTCGCCGGGTTCGCGCTGCGACGGCTGGAGCTCGGCTCGCGGCGGCGCGGCAGTGCCGGCAAGCGGCTGCTGGACGTGGTGGTCGCCGGGACGATGCTGGTGCTGGCCGCCCCGGTGCTGCTGGTGTGCGCGGTCGTGCTCCGGGTCACCGACGGGCCCGGCGTGGTCTTCCGGCAGGAACGCATCGGCAGGGACGGCCGCCCCTTCACGCTGCTGAAGTTCCGCACGCACCGCCCGGCCGACGAGCACGAGGCGGCCACCCGGTGGAGCGTGGCCGGTGAGCACCGGATGAGCCCCTTCTGCCGGTTCCTGCGGCAGACCTCGCTGGACGAGCTGCTCCAGCTGTGGAACGTGCTGCGGGGTGACATGAGCCTCGTCGGCCCGCGCCCCGAACGGCCGTACTTCGTCACGCAGTTCAGCCAGACCTACCCGGGCTACGCGGCCCGCCACCGGATGCGCACCGGCATCACCGGGCTCGCCCAGATCCACGGGCTGCGCGGCGACACCTCCATCGAGGACCGGGCCCGCTTCGACAACGCCTACATCGACAACTGGTCGCTGTGGCGGGACGTCTGCGTCCTGCTGCGCACCGCGGCCGCGCTCGTGCGCTCGACGGGGAGCTGACCGATGGCCCTCGCTCCGCCGCTCACCCGCACCGTGCGCTGCGCTCCGGTGCTGCCCGTGACGGCCGTGGTCGCGCTGCTCGCACTGCCGGCCGACCCCGGCGCCGAGGGCGGCGCGGGTCCGGCCGACGCGCTGTCCGCGCTGGTGGTCGCCTACTGCGCCGTACGACTGCTGCGCGACCGGGCCCGTCCGCTGTCCCGCCGGGCCGCCGTCCTGCTCGGGCTGCCCGTGTTCGGCGTCTCGCTCGCCGCGCTGCACGCGGTCACGCCGGGCACCGGGATCGCCGGGCTCGGCCGCTACCTCCAGGTCTTCGTGCTGGTCCCGGCGGCCGTGGTCCTGCTCCTGCGGGACCGCCGGGACCTGCGCCTGCTGTCCTGGTCGTTCGTGGCCCTCGCGCTGTTCCAGGGCGCGCTCGGCGTGCACCAGTACGTCACCGGCACCGGCGCCTCCTACCAGGGCCAGGACATCCGCGCGGTGGGCACGTTCGGGTCGTCGGACGTGATGGGCATGGCGACGGTGGTGTGCTTCGGGCTGGTGTGCGCGACGGGCCTGGCGCTGGGCCGCGGCCCGGTGCGCGTACGCGCCACGGCCACGGCGTGCGCCCTGGCCCTGCTGGTCCCCCTGGCCCTGTCCTTCAGCCGGGGCGCCTGGATCGCCACGGCCGTCACGCTCACCGCGCAGCTGGTGCTGGCCGGGGTGCGCCGGGCGCTGCGGGCGGGGGCGGCGGCCGTGGCCGTGTGCGTGGTGCTCGTGGGCGGGTTCGGGGTGGGTACGACGATGCTCCAGGAGCGGTTCGACAGCATCACCCAGGTCGCCGACGCGCCCGACCAGTCGGTGACCGACCGGTACACGATGTGGGCGGCGGCCGTCGACATGTGGCGCGCGCACCCGCTGACCGGCGTCGGTCTGAAGGGCTTCCCCGAGTACCGCGACGGACACGCCTCCCTCTCGCTGTCCTCCGGCAGCGACACGGAGGGCGCGGGCGCGGCGTTCCGGCGTCAGCCCCTGCTGTCCCCGCACAACATGTACCTGCTGGTCCTCGCCGAGCAGGGCCTGATCGGCCTGCTGTGTCTCGCGGGCGGCTGGCTGGCCCTGCTGGTGTGCGCGCTGCGCGGCCTTTCGCGCAGCCGGGCGCCCGGCGGCCACGGCCTGGACTGCGCCCTGACCGCGTGCGGCCTGCTCGTCTGGCAACTGGTCGACTTCGCCTACGCCGACATCGGCGGCCCCTCGACCGTCCTGACGGCGTTGTCCTTCGGCCTGGCCGCCTGGTGGGCCCTGGTCGGGTCGGACACCACGAACACCACGGACACCTCGGACAGCACGAACGGCACCTGCGCCGCACCGGGCACCCCAGGCGTGCCCGCGAAGCGGGGATCGGCGCCGGGAAAGGCGGCTCTGCGATGACGACGACACCGGCCACACGAACATCCTGCGGGCCGCGGTGCCGGGTGCGGGGCGGGGTCGTCGGGCTCGGGGCGCCGGTTCACCAGTGGCGCCGGACACGAGTCCAGGACCGGCGACGAGGGCGGGGGTGGACCGGATGACGGCCCCGAGGATCGAGGGCGCGCCGGGTCCGGGCACCGGTACCGACCCGGACAGCGACCCGGACACCTGCGCGGTGTCCGTACCGGTACGGGTCCCGCCACCGGACGCGGCCCCCGACGCAGATCCCGTACCCGTGCCGGAACCGGCCCCCGACGCGGAACCGATGCCGGTACCCGTGGCGGATCCGGCCACCGGCGCGCTCGCCCTGCCGGTTGCCCGCTCGGGCGACGCTGCCGCTCCGGGGACACTCGCGCCTGCCGCTTCCTGCTCGGCCGGCACGGCCGACCCGGTCGACACATGCCACTCGGACGACACGTCCGACGCGGCCGACACGTCCAGCTCGGACCTCGCTCCCGGCTCCGCCGACACCTCCGGCTCCACCGACGCTTCCGCCGACGCCTGCCCCGCAGCATCCACCGAGTCCGGTGCCGCCGATGCCCGGCCCGCGGCGTCCGTCGACTGCGTGACGGCCGCTCCGCCCGACGCCCTGCCACACGAAACCACCGACTGCGCCCCCACGCCCACCACCCCGCCCCCGTCCGCCGCACCCCCCGTGCCCCCGGCCGACGAGGCTCAGCAGGGA
>NZ_MLYO01000123.1 GCF_001866665.1 Streptomyces monashensis
CACTCAAAGACTCACGAACCGCCCACTGAGAACGGACATCTCGTGGTCATGAAGCACTACCCGCCGGAGTTCAAGGCGGACGCGGTCGCGCTGTACCAGTCGCGCCCGGGAGCGACAATCAGGTCGGTTGCCGCTGATCTGGGAGTCAACCCGGAGACGTTGCGGAACTGGGTACGGGCGGCCGGGGCAAGTCGGCCCCGGGGCCGCCGGGCGGAGATGCCCGCCGAGCAGCCCGGGCCCCTGGAGGCGGAGAATGCGGCCCTGCGCAAGAAGGTCCGCGAGCTGGAGGAGGAGCGCGAGATCCTGCGCAAGGCGGCGAAGTATTTCGCCGGGGAGACGCGCTGGTGAACCGCTTCCAGTTCGTCGCAGACCACCAGCGCCGCTTCGGCGTGAAGCGGCTGTGCACCATCCTCAACGTCGCCCGCTCGAGCTTCTACTACTGGCGCAGGACCGCAGCCGGCCGGGCGGCCCGCCAGGCGGCCGATGCCAAGCTCGCCGCCCGGATACGCAAGGTTCACCAGGACACGGACGGCACCTACGGCGTCCCCAGGATCACCGCCGAACTGCGGGAGACGGGCGAGCTGGTCAACCACAAGAGGGTCGCCCGCATCATGCGCCAGGTCGGCCTGGCCGGGCTGCGGCTGCGCAGGAAGCACCGAACCACCATCGCGGACCCGGCCGCTGCGAAGGCAGCCGACCTCATCGGCCGCGACTTCACTGCCGCGGCGGTGAACACGAAGTACGTCGGCGACATCACCTATCTCCCGCTCGCCGGCGGGAAGTTCCTGTATCTGGCCACGGTCATCGACCTCGCCTCCAGGCGCCTGGCAGGCTGGGCGATCGCCGACCACATGCGCGCCGACCTGGTCACAGACGCCCTGGCCGCCGCCGAGCGGTGCCGCGGCAGCCTCGCCGGGGCCGTCATGCACACCGATCACGGGGCCCAGTACACGAGCCGGGCCTTCGCCGACGCCTGCCGCCGGGCGGAGGTGATCCAGAGCATGAGTGCCGTCGGCAGTTCGGCGGACAACGCGCTCGCCGAGTCCTTCAACGCCACATGCAAGCGGGAGACCCTCCAGGGCCGCAGTTCCTGGGCCGACGAGCGCGAAGCCCGCCTCGACCTGTTCCGCTGGCTGCACCGCTACAACACCCGACGCCGCCACTCCAGCCTCGGACAACGCAGTCCCATCGCCTACGAGACAACACTCGAAAGCACATCAACTACCCTGACCCCAGCCGCATAGCCCGTGTCCAAGATTCCGGGTCAAGCCCCCTGCTGTTACTGAGCTCTTCGGATTGGTGTCGGCGGGTGGGTGAGTTTGAGTCCGGTGCCGGCCAGGCAGCCGTCGATCAGGTCGGGGCGGAGCTGGATGTGTCGTAGTCCCCGCCGGAGGGTGCGTTCGAGGTGGTCGTCGTCGGTGAAAGCGGTATTGGCCATCGGGCCGCGCCGTAACAGTGACCAGACGCCCTCGACCGGGTTCAAGTCCGGAGAGTATGAGGGCAGTTGGATGATGGTGAGCCAGTCGTGTGCGGCCGCGTAATCGCGCATTCCGGCCGCCCGGTGGGTGTTGAGATTGTCCCAGATGACGACGATCGGGGCCTGGAGCTGGATGTGGGCACGGACGACCAGGTCGCGGTAGTCGCTCCAGGCGAAGGTGTCGCGTCCCTTGCCCTTGTGCTTGCGGTGGCGGCGCGTCCGGTAGATGAGCCGGGAGGTCTCGCCCGGCTTGTAGCAGCACATCGCGGCGATCGACCAGCGGCGCCAGGAGCGGCCACGCACCCGCACCACCGGCGTGTACCCACGCCGGCCCCAGGTGCGGGCGCGCGGCGGCGTCATCGAGAACCCGGCCTCGTCCTCGAAGACGATGTACGCGCCCAGCGCCGCCGCAGTCATTCCGCCTGCGGCCACACATCCTTCTTCCACAGGCCCACCGCCTGCTCGTCGCGCTCCAGGGCCCGGCGGGCGGGACACTGCCAGGACCAGCCGTGCCGGTGCAGCAGCCGCCACACCGCCGCCGACGAGCAATCCAATGAGAACTTCCAGGCGATCAACGCTCTGATCCGGGCCAGGGTCCACCGCTGATCCTCCCAGCCATGCACAGCCGGTCCCAGCGCCAACTCCTTCTCCAACTCGGCGAACTGGCCGTCGGACAGCTTCGGCAGTTTCGGCGGCCCCGCGGAGGCGAGCGCGGCTGTCCCGCCCTCCCGCCAGGCACGGCGCCAGCGTTCCACCGACCGCTCACTCACCCGCAGGTCCTTCGCGATCACCGCGGTTCTCTCGCCGCGTCCGAACCGCTCGCCTGCCTCGTACCGGATCCGCTCACGAAACCGCCGCCGCTCCGCGGTCAGCCCACCACCCTGCGCATACCGCATACCACCGGCCTACCGCAGGGATCACCACACGTCACCACCCCCGACACCAATCCGAACGGATCAGTAGGTCATGCTTTTGACACCTGCGGTCTGGCGCGTGCGGGTGTCTGTCGGCGGCGATAACGTCGTGGGTTGCTGGGGTAGCGCGTAGGGGCGCGAACGCCCCAGCGCTGACTGCCGGGAAGGGCCACGCTAGAACTCCTCGGTCCTCCCTCGCGCCCGACCGGGGCCTCCCGGTACGGGCGCAGCTTCGGCAGCAGCTCGGTGAGCGGGGGGAAGACGCTAGTAGCCTCGCCTACTCCTCTTCGTCGACCCCCTTTCTCAAGTTGCGGAAGGGGTCCAGAACGCCAGGGCGTTCGCTCCGACCACGGGATCGTCGGCACTGGCGGCTGCCCGGTGCGCGGTGGCGTAGTGGCGTTCGGCGGCGGCTGACGGTCACGTCTGGATGGGCCGTGGACGGGGGAAGAGCGTGAATCGTTCCGGAGCGAACCCCTCCAGACCGGTGAGCGAGATGCGATCGGCGTTGTAGAGGCGGATCTCCACGTTCATAAGGGACTGGAGAGGGGCTAGATCGTAGGCAACGTCTGTGAGAGCGTTGATCCTTAGCTGCTCAAGATTCGGAAACCGGTCCGGGATCAGGTCGAGGCGGATGTCGGACCGAGACACAGAGAGCCCGAGACGATTGACGGTGGCCATGAGGGGGGCGTTGGCGAAGTCGGCGTCGGTGACCTGAAGGCTGGTCAGCTGAGGCAGCTCCGCGAGCTCGGCCCATTCCAGTGCGTCCATGACATGGTTGACGACAACGTCTTCGAGCATGGCCCACTGGGTGATGCCGGTGATGGAGGCCTCTATCTGGCCGCCGAGCCAAAGCCTTGTGAGAGTTGGCGAGGCGGGCAGGGTATGCAGCGTTCTCCACGGCAGGACGGTATAGAGCAGCAGTTCACGCAGCTGTGGGAGATTGTTGAGCGCCTGGAAGGAGAAACCCTCAGGCAGGTCCAGCAGGTTCAGCTCCTGCAGGGGCAGTCCGGCGAGATGGTGTAGGCCGTCGACGGGTGTCGAGGGGCCAAGAGCCAACGAGCGCAGCGCGGCCAGAGACCGAACGAACGACAGACTGGGCAGCGAGGGCTCCTCCATGTGCCGGAGGGATAGGGATGTGGTGTGTTCCGGGGAAAGATGCTCGAGGATCTCTGACGGGGTGAGTGCCAGCTCGAACGAGATGCGTCCGATCGGTGTCAGCAGCGGCAGAGCGTCAAACTGCGGACGGGTCCGGACGGTGACATGCAGGCGATCCCGGACAAGGCGGAGGATGTCGCGGGCGTAATCGGCTGCCTCAAAGTTGGCCCAGCCCAACATCAGTTCGTGGCGCGGCACCGAGGGGGCGACAGTCGGGACGAAATGTTGCAGGTACGCATAAGCTTGGTCGCCGCCCATGGCTGCGGCGGTGCGGAACACGGCAATGATCTCGTCTTCGGGCAGTCCGTCGGCGGTGGGTGGCAGTAGGTCCAGAATGCCGGGACCCAGCGCGGACAGGGTGTTTGCTTCCTGGATAGTGCGGGGCGGCATCAGGGCTGCGGCGCGTGCCGTGACCTTATGGCGCGTGTCAGGGGCGACTTCGGTGGCGTAGTGCATGCTGGCGGCCGCCAGGAGGTGCAGCCTGGGCCGGTGCTCGTTCTCAGCATCACCGCGTTCGACGAGGCGGAGTAGCAGTTCTGCGCTTTCGACAGGCCTGGCGTGGGCGACGGCCATGCGTACGACGTCCTCCCACTGGTCGTCATGGGCATTGTTGACCAGCAGGGGGAAGTCGTGGGCTTCGATGGCGGCTTTGGCCCCGAGGTAGTCCTGGAAAGTGCGGTGGACGAAGTCGATGGTGTCCGCGGTGGGCTGGCGCAGGAGCCCGCTGCGGCCGACCAGGTGCGTCAGGACCTGGTCGGCAGTGCCCTGCTCGGCCACGGCCTGCATGGCCGGCAGCGCGTCGTCGACCAGGGCCATCGCGGTGGCCCGTTCCATCTCGGTCTGGCGGTTGCGGATGAGCCAGTAGGCCAGACGCTGCAGTAGCTGGATGCTCTGGTGTTCGGTGAGCTGAATGCCTTCCGGGACATCGATGCTGCGCTCAAGGTCGCGGCGCACGAGCAGCATCGACAGCGCTGCCTCATACAACTCCATTCGGCTGCGGGGCAGATGACCGCGGCGGTCCCGGTGCAGCGCGCAGATCAACGCACACATCAGGGGGGTGCTGGACAACTGCGCCAGGTCACGCTGAGCACGCACTGTGACCCGGAGCGCTGCTTCGAGATCATGCAGTTGTGAGCGTTCGGCGTCGGTTGCCGCATTGTGTCGGGCTGCGGCGTGCCAGCGGTGAACGAAGACTCCAGTGTCGGCAGCACTCATGGGCCGTACTGACAGTTCGGTGAAGCGCGACGAAGTCAGCCAGCCTTCTGGTACAGCGGACGGACGCGTGGTGACCACGAAGCGTGCGTCCCTGTAGGCCGCCAAGAGCCGCTCGAGCCAGTCGCGCGTGGCGCCCCGATGCTCTTGAGGAACCTCGTCGATGCCGTCGACCAGGACGAGTGCCTCTCCTCTGGCGAGTACAGCATCGGCCCAGCCTTCAGGTTGTGAGGCGGCCAAGGGGCTGCCGACCGCAGACAGGAAATCGTGTGGATCCGGAAGAGGTCCACGCCTCACCAGCGTCCGCAGCGGCAGGATGAACGGAATCCGCCCCCGCCAGTCCGCCAGTTCCTCCGGCAGTTCATCGCGCGCCGTGGCGACAGCCAGCCACTGCAGCAGTGTTGTCTTACCGCTGCCAGCGAGCCCTCGCAGAAGAACCCGTCGGCAGTCGGCCAACGCGTGCTCGGCACGCTTCACCACGACGGATGGTCGGTTCGCTTCCTCACTGCCTGCAGGCCAGTCTTCTGACCGCTCCGCCAGTTCCAAGCTCAGGTACGCCGCGTCCAGCGGCCAGCGCGCACGTTCCGGTCGGCTCAGGTCCAGCCCTACGACGGTCAGCTGGGAATGCCGTTCCGTCACGTAGCTGAGGTACCGCTCCACGAACGAAGGCTGCATGCTGGGCCGCACCGTCCCGCGGGTGACTTTCCTCGGAGAGCCCTCGCGCACCTGCGGTACGCGGGCAGCGGCTTCGCGAAGGGCCAGCAATGGCTCGACATCCGTGCCTAGCGCTTTCGCCAGCACCACCAGCGTGGTCTCGGAGGGCACCACTTGGCCGTTCAGCGCCTGGCTGACCGTTGTCCGCCCCAGTCCGGTCCGCTGCTGTAACCCACCCATCTGCAGACCCCGCTGCGCCCTGAGGGTGCGTAGCCGTAGCGCGAGTTCCGCCAGCGGATCCTCGTCCACGTCCCTCATGCCCTGCTTCTCCGTCTCCCCGGCGACCGTCTTCGTTCATCTTTGTTCGCCCTGAACCCCGGTGAACACCAAAACCGCGAAATTCGCCGAAGTCCCCGTCGTCGGTTCTCCTGGGAAGAAGGCATGAACACCTCATCCATCCACCTGATCCTCCTGGCCCTGCTTCTGGCCGTCGTCGGTCTCTTCTGCACGCTCGTAGGAGTAGCGGCCGGTCTGCTCGCTCGTATCGACGGAGCCACCTATGCCACCGCTCTTCTGCGCGGTGCCGTGGCCTTCGCGGGCAGTGCCACCCTGTCCCTGGCGCTGCTGACTTTCGTCCTCGCGGTGCTGTGAACCGAGGATGCTTTGTCCACTCCTGTAAGCGAGAGCATGGCGCCCGCCCATGGCGGGCGCTGTTACTCCTCGGGCGGGGGCCGGACGAAGCGCAGTGGCTCTCAGGCGACCAGCTGGAGTACGTCCGATACCTCTGGGACGACCCCTACACTCAGCTCGCCGTCGTCTTCGTCGGCGGCGAGGGCTGCCACGCCGCGCTGCGCCGCGAACCGGTGCTGTCCTCCCGGATCTTCATCTGGCAGCGCTTCACCCGCCTCACCGGCGACGAGGTCCTTCAGGCCATCCCGCTCTACCACCCGATCTGGGCCGACGCGGACCCGGACGACATCACCTTCGCCGACAGCCACGCCGCCCACGGAAACTTCCGCAACTGGGCTCGCCTGACCGCCCACACCCAGACAGCCATGGAACGCACTGGCTGGGCCCGCGTCGACCAAGAAGTACTGCGCTGGGTCTTCAGCCGGCTCGGCTCGGGCGCATAGGCCCGCCGCCACACCCGCGCCGTTCTTAACGCTCGGAGGGGGGTTTGTTGGTG
>NZ_MLYO01000124.1 GCF_001866665.1 Streptomyces monashensis
CGCCACCGGCGTACCGCGTGCTCTCGGCCCCCATTCGGGCGCACCCGCGTCCGCCTCGCTCTGCGCGGCTCGTTCGCAGGGCTGGTGGCAGCGGCCGGCCCGCTCGCCTCCCGGCCGGCCCGGCTGCCGCCGGGTTCCCTCCCGCCACCGGCGTACCGCGTGCTCTCGGCCCCCATTCGGGCGCACCCGCGTCCGCCTCGCTCTGCGCGGCTCGTTCGCGGGGCTGGTGGCAGCGGCCGGCCCGCTCGCCTCCCGGCCGGCCCGGCTGCCGCCGGGGTCCCCCCGCCACCGGCCTGCGTCACGCTCTCGACCCGTTCGGGCGTACCCAGGTCCCGCCGCCGTGCCGACGGGTTCGCCCCCGTGCCCGTCGGCGCGCGCCGCACGGGTGCAGGAGGGGCGCTTCACGCCGGCCTGCGGCCCACGTGTTCGGCGTGGTCTACGGGACGACCGTCACCGGCCAGCGGCCGGCCTTGACCAGACGTACCGCCACCGAGCCGATGATCCGGTGTCCGGCCTGTTCCGAGGCGCCGACGACGACCGCGTCCGCCTTCAGCTCGTCGGCCGCCTTCACCAGGCCGGTGTAGGGGTCGCCGCGGAAGGTGTGGAACTCCCAGCGCACCTCGAATATCCCCTTGACCCGCTCCGCCGCCTCCCGGATCTGCGCCACCAGGTCCTCGGCGATCTCGTCGGTGGTCTCCGCCACCGGCGCCCCCAGCGCCGCCCCGGCCGCGAGCACCGGCTGCACGTACACCACGGCCAGCAGCGCGTGCTGACGCCGGGCGAGCCCGCCCGCGTACGAGGCGGCGCGCATCGAGGAGTCGGAGCCGTCGACGCCGACCACGATGACCTTGGGCCCGTCCGTGCCACGCTCGAACCGGTGCGCGTGCGAATGCGAGTGCTGCCCCTGCTGTTCCGTCACGGTCCGAGGCTATCGGAACCGATCCTTCCCGCCCGGGGACGGGGCGGGCTCTCGACGGGCGATCCGCCCCGGCCCTTCCTACAGTCGGAACCATGACCGCGAGCGCGCAGCCCGCCGCACAGAGGGACCCCACGGCGCCGGTACGCCCGCCCGCAGGCGGGCGCCTCGGCTGGGTGCCCGAGGCCTTCGCGACCCTTTTCGGCGCCGTCGGCCTGCTGTGCGCCCTGCTGGCGCTCATCGAGCCGCTGCGGCGCCTGTTCCGCCCGGTCGCCGAGGCCCTCGAGGTGCTCCTGGTGCCCATCAGCGCCAACCTCGCCTACGCCGTCTTCCTGTTCCTGCTGGCCGGCGCCACCGCCGCCCGCAAGAAGGTCGCCTGGTGGCTGGTCGTCGTCTACCTCGGCCTGCTCATCCTCACCGACGCGCTCGCCGTGGGCGTCGGCATGTACACCGACGCGCTGCTGTCCCTGGTCGTGTCCGCCCTGCTGCTGGTCCTGCTCGTCGTGGCCCGCGGCGAGTTCTACGCCGCCTCCCGCCGCGCCGCCGTACGCCGGGCCCTCGGCGTGCTCGTGGCGGGCCTCGTCGTGGCGACCCTGCTCGGTTGGGGCCTGGTCCTGCTGTTCCCGGGCACGCTCCCGGCGAGCGAGCACCTGGCCTGGGCGGCCGACCGGGTGTGCGGCGGACTGGTCTCCGAGGGCACCTTCACCGGCCGCCCGCCCCGCCAGGTCAGCTTCGTGCTCGGCCTGCTCGGCGCCCTCGCCCTGCTCAACGCCGCCGCCGCGCTGTTCCGCTCCCAGCGCCTGGAGGCCGCCCTGCACGACGACGAGGAGGCCCGCATCCGCGCCCTCCTCGCGCTCTACGGCGAGCGGGACTCCCTCGGCTACTTCGCCACCCGACGGGACAAGGCCGTCGTCTTCTCCCCCAGCGGCAAGGCCGCCGTCACCTACCGCGTCGAGGCCGGGGTGTGCCTGGCCAGTGGCGACCCCGTCGGCGACATGGAGGCCTGGCCGCACGCCATCGCCGCCTGGCTCGACCTCGCCCGCCGCTACGCCTGGGCGCCCGCCGTGATGGGCGCCTCGGAGGACGGCGCCCGCGCCTACGCCCGCGCCGGGCTCGGCGCCCTCCAGCTCGGCGACGAGGCGATCGTGCAGGTCTCCGCCTTCGACCTGGACGGCCGCGACATGCGGGTCATCCGGCAGGCCGTGCACCGTGTCGCCCGCACCGGCGCGACCTGCCGCATCCGGCGCCACTCCAGCCTCGGCGAACGGGAGATGGAGGAGGTCGTCGACAAGGCCGACGCCTGGCGCGACACGGAGACCGAGCGCGGCTTCTCGATGGCCCTGGACCGGCTCGGCGACCCCGCCGACGGCGACTGCCTGCTCGTGGAGGCCCTGTGCGAGGACGGCCGGCTCCTCGCCCTGCTCTCCTTCGTGCCCTGGGGACGCGACGGCATCTCCCTGGACCTGATGCGCCGCGACCGCGCCGCGCCCAACGGGGTCATGGAGTTCATGGTCGCCGAACTGTGCGCCGCCGCCCCCAAGCTCGGCGTCCGCCGGATCTCGCTGAACTTCGCCGTCTTCCGCTCCGTCTTCGAGGAGGGCGCCCGTATCGGCGCCGGACCCGTCCTGCGGCTCTGGCGCCGCCTGCTGCTGTTCTTCTCCCGCTGGTGGCAACTGGAGGCCCTGTACCGCTCCAACGCCAAGTACCACCCGGAGTGGTACCCGCGCTTCATCTGCTACGGCGACACCGCCGCCCTCGCCCGCATCGGCCTCGCCTCCGGCATCGCCGAGGGGTTCGTCTCCGTACCGTCGCTGCGCAAACTCTGGGGGAAGGGGCACCCGAGGGCCGGGCAGCGGCCCGCCACCACCGCGGGGCTGCCGCCCCTGACGGTGCTCGGCCTCGACGAAGGGGACCGGGCCGGGGGACCGGAGGCGGGCCTGCCCGAACAGGTCCGCGTCCGCCATCGCACCCTCGACCGGCTGCGCGCCGCCGGCTCCGATCCCTACCCGGTCGGCGTCCCCGCCCCCACCCACGCCCTCGCCGACGTTCCCGAGGGCCAGGACGTCACCGTCGCCGGCCGGATCATGCTGGTCCGCGACTTCGGCGGCATCGTCTTCGCGGTGCTGCGCGACTGGTCCGGCGACCACCAGATCGCCCTCACCCGCAGCGCGGCGGGCCCCGGGCTGGACCGCTTCACCGCCGACACCGACATCGGCGACCACGTCACCGTCACCGGCCGGGCCGGCCGCAGCGACAAGGGCGAGCCCACCGTCTTCGTCACCTCCTGGCAGCTCACCGGCAAGTGCCTGCGCCCGCTGCCCGACAAACGCCGCGGCCTCGCCGACCCCGAGGCCAAGGTCCGCCGCCGCTATCTCGACCTCGCCACCAGCCCCGCCGCCCGCACGGTGATCAGGGTGCGCTCCGCCGCCGTGCAGGCGCTGCGCCGGGGCCTGCTGGACCGCGGCTACGTCGAGGTCGAGACCCCGATGCTGCAGCAGATCCACGGCGGCGCCAACGCCCGCCCCTTCACCACCCACATCAACGCCTACGACCTCGACCTCTACCTGCGCATCGCCCCCGAGCTGTATCTGAAACGGCTGTGCGTCGGCGGCCTGGAGAAGGTCTTCGAACTGGGCCGCACCTTCCGCAACGAGGGCGTCTCCCACAAGCACAACCCCGAGTTCACGATGCTGGAGGCCTACCAGGCGCACGCCGACTACACCGTGATGCTCGACCTCACCCGCGAGCTGATCCAGGGTGCGGCGAGCGCCGCCCTCGGCTCCCCCGTGGCCCGCAAGGACGGCCAGGAGTACGACATCTCCGGCGTCTGGCCGGTCAAGACCGTGTACGGGGCGCTCTCCGAGGCGCTGGGCGAGGAGATCGGTCCCGGCACCGAACTGCTCAGGCTGCACCGGCTGTGCGACCGCAGCGGGGTGCCGTACACCGCCGACGACACCGCCGCCGACGTCGTGCTGGAGATGTACGAGCGGCTCGTCGAGGAACGCACCCGGCTGCCCACCTTCTACAAGGACTTCCCCACCGAGGTCTCCCCGCTGACCCGCCGGCACCGCGGCGACCCGCGGCTCGCCGAGCGCTGGGACCTCGTCGCCTTCGGCACCGAACTCGGCACCGCGTACTCGGAGTTGACCGACCCCGTCGAGCAGCGCCGACGGCTCACCGAGCAGTCGCTGCGGGCCGCCGGCGGCGATCCGGAGGCGATGGAGCTGGACGAGGACTTCCTGGAGGCCCTGGAGTACGCGATGCCTCCGACGGGCGGCCTCGGTCTCGGTGTCGACCGGCTCGTCATGTTCCTCACGGGGCTGACGATCCGGGAGACCCTGCCGTTCCCGCTGGTGCGCCGCCGCTGAGGCCCGGCGCGGGGTGCGTCGTCCGGGCGGTGCGCGAGGGCAGGGCCAGCAGCGCGACCAGCGCGGCGGCCAGGCACAGCGCCGTACCGAGGTCGAAGCAGTGCCGGACCTCGGCCGCGAGGACGGCCTTGTACTCCGCCGGACCGCGGAGCGCGGTGGCGGTCGTGTGCTGCTCGGTGACCGTGATGACGCCGACGAACAGGGACGTGCCCAGACCGGCGCCCAACTGCCGGGAGGAGTTCAGGGCCCGGGGGAGCGCACCGCTGCCCGAGCGCGCGAAACCGGCCGGCAGGGCGAGCACACCGCAGCCGGACGCGACCAGCAGCAGCGGCAGTTGCACCGCGCCGAAGCCGTAGCCCGCGCCCGGCAGGCTCAGCAGCACGAACCCGCCGGCCGCCACCACGCAGGCCCCGGCCACCGTCCCCGCCAGACCGAGGCGGGCGGCCAGGCGCGGCAGGACCGCGCTGCCCGCGACCACCCCGGCCACGGCGGGCAGCAGCGCCCAGCCGACCTGCATCGGGGAGAGCCCGCCGAGCAGTTGGAGGGCGAAGGTGAGGACGAGCACGACCCCGGCCAGGCCTGCCGCCAGCAGCGCCACCACGGTGTAGGCACCGAAGGCGGCGCGATCCCGGGACAGCAGGGACGGCACCCGCTCGCCGCGCCACACGAGGCCCAGCACGGAGGGCAGCACCGCGGCGCCCACGGCGATGACGACGACCGTCGTCACGGACACGCTCCGGCCGCCGAGCCAGTCCGCGAACCAGGCCAGGAAGCCCAGCGGCACGACGGCCAGCGCGGCACCGGACAGCCGGGCCCGGGCCGCCGGCACCGGCGCGGTCTCGGCGAGCGCCACCGGGGTCAGCGCCAGGAGCACCAGCCCGGCCACGGCCTGGACCCAGAAGACCGTGTTCTCCGTGTCGACGGTGTCCAGCAGCAGGGTGCACGGCAGCAGCACGGCCGGGGTGGCGCAGGCGACGACAGCGAAGTGCACGTTCAGCGCCCGGTCCCGGCCTCGGCCCTCGGGATGGGTGGCGTCGATCAGCGCGAGCGCGCCCGCCGTGATCACCGCCGCCGCGACACCCTGCACCGCCCGCGAGGCGAGCAGCACCGGGGCGTCGGACGACAGCGCGGGCGCCGCCGCGGCGAGGCTCGACAGCGCGAACCCGCCCATCAGCACGCGCCGGTGCCCGTACGCCCGGCCGAGCGCCCCCGCGAGCACCGGCAGCGCGGCGAAGCACACGCTGTACGCGGACAGCAGCCAGGTCAGCCCGGAGAAGGACAGCTCCCGGTCGTGCTGGATCAGCGGCAGCCCCACCGCGAAGACCGTGGTGTCGAAGACGACCAGGATCTGCGCGACGGCCAGCAGCACCACGGCCAGTGCGCCGCGTGCTCCCCGGTCCGACGCCCCGTTCGTTCCCCCGGAGCTTCCCCCGGCATGTCCTGCGGTCGTTCCCCCGTGTGCGGCCAACTCGGCCCCCCGTGCGCGTCATGGCAGTTGCTGTGGACTGATTGCTTATCAGACGCTTACGCCAGGGGCCACAGCGGCTCCCGCGCTCGGCCGACCGGGTGCTTTCCCGCCGCCGCACCAGTGTCGCTGGGGTGCGCTGACGGACCGCGGGGCGACTGATGAGTCATGCAGAAGGATCAGTTGCTCACGCGGCGTCGGATGCTCCTCGCCGGGGCCGCCGTGCTGGGGGCCGCGGGTGCCGCCGGGGCCGTCCTCGCGGGCGGCGACGAGGGGACCGCCCCGCCGACCGCCGCCCCCGGCCCGCAGGCCCGTCGGGCGCCCAAGTCCTCCGCCTTCCGGCTCCAGCCGCTCACCGGCGACGGCCCGCCGCGCGCCGCACCACGCGGACTGAAGGTCCGCACCGAGCCCATCCTCCGGATCTCCGGGCGCGGCCGGCACATGATGCTGACCTTCGACGACGGACCCAGCCCGGAATACACCCCGCACATCCTGGACACCCTCGCCAAGTACGACGTGCGGGCCATGTTCTTCCTGTGCGGCGAGTGCGTCGTCCAGAACAGGGAACTGGTGGCCCGGATGGCCGAGGAGGGCCATGTCGTCGGCAACCACACCTGGACCCACCCGCTGCTGACCTCCCTCAAGCGCGGGGAGATCCGCGACGAGATGGTGAGCACCAGCGACGCCATCGAGGACACCTACGGCGAGCGCCCGCAGTGGTTCCGGGCCCCCTACGGCGCCTGGAACCGGGCCGCGTTCCAGCTCGGCGCCGCGATGGGCATGGAGCCGATGGCCTGGACCCTGGACACCACGGACTGGACGACGCCGGGCACCTCCACCATCGTCGACCGGGTGGAGAGCGGCGCCGCCCCCGGTGTCGTGGTGCTCTCCCACGACGCCGGGGGCGACCGGTCGCAGACCGTCCGGGCCATCCGCGAGTGGCTGCCGCATCTCCTCGACTCCGGATATCACCTGACCGTGCCGCGCAGACGTGTGTGAGGGGTGCACGGCCCGTTCCCGGGGATGGGCCGGCCCGGCCGTGGTGGATCTCAGTCCACCGCGACCAGGCGGGCGAAGACGACGAGATTCCCGTCGTAACCGTGCCGCTTCGAGAAACCGCCGCCGCAGGTGATGAGGCGCAGTTCCGCGGTGCCCTTCGAGCCGTACACCCGGTCACCGGGGAAATGGGCCTTCGAGAACACCTCGATGCCGTAGACCTCGAACACCGCGGTCCTCCCGTCCTTGCGCAGGACGTCGATCCGGTTTCCCTTCCGCAGGGTTCCGAGTCCGTAGAACACGGCGGGGCCCCGGCGGTTGTCGACGTGTCCGACGATGACGGACGTGCCCTGCTCGCCGGGCGAGACGGCACCGGTGAACCAGCCCGCGAGCCCGGCGTCCTCGGACGGGGGCGCGCCGATCCAGCCGTCGGCGTCCAGGCCGACCGGCATCACCGGCGCGTCCACCCGGATCGAGGGGATCCGCACGCGGTCCGCCCCGGAGAACGGAAGCGAGGGCGCGTGCGCGGCACCCGTGCCGGTGCCGGTACGGGTGTCCGGGGCGGCCGCCGAAGCGGGCTGCGGCGGGCCGGCGTCGAAATCCCCGGAACCGTTGCGGATGAGTGCCAGCCCGGTCAGCAGAACAAGCGCCATCACGCCCCACGGGGTGCGCTGACGCCGCCGTTCCTCCTGCTCGGCCGGCTCGGACCAACCGGACGCAGACATGCGCCTTCCCTTCTCGCCGCGGCCGTCGCCGCATGCGTCGCGTACGGGAAAACGCTAAATCCCGCACGGGGCCGTGCGGGACGGGGCGAGCGGCGAACGGGTGGCCCGCCGCGGCTACGGTGCGCCATCCGAGTTGCCGTTTCCGGGACTCTTCTGACGGTCCGTGACCTGCGGGAATATCGGATTGTGTGCTTTTGGTCCGGCGTGTTGTCTCACCAGGACGGACCATTCTCGACATGCGGGCGTGTTCCGGGGGGTCCGAGGGCCTCCTCCGGGGGGTGTCTTCCCGCCGGACGGCCGGGTCCGGACCGGCCGGTCCGTCGCCGGGTATCACCTGCGAAGGCCGGTGCGGGCAGCGGTCGTTGCTGCTCGCACCGGCCTCGCCGTCGTCCGGCTCCGGGGTCAGTAGGCGGAGTTGACGTTGTCGATGGAGCCGTAGCGGTGGGCGGCGTAGTTGGCGGCCGCGGTGATGTTGGCGACCGGGTCCGTGACGCTCTTGGCGGTGCCGGAGACGTGGTAGGCGTTGAAGGTGGGGTCGATGACCTGGAGCAGGCCCTTGGAGGGGGTGCCCTTCTGCGCGTTCACGTCCCAGTTGTTCTGGGCGCTGGGGTTGCCGCCGGACTCGCGCATGATGTTGCGCTTGAGGCCGTCGTAGCTGCCCGGGATGCCCTTGGCCTTCATGACCTGGAGGGCCTGCTTGATCCAGCCGTCGAGGTTGCCGGTGGTGGCGTGGTTGCCGGAGGTGGACTTGACGACCCGGGTGGGTGCCTTCGTCATCTCGGCGGCGTGCGCGTTGGTGGGCATCAGGGTGACGGCGGCGGCCGCGATGCCGGTGGCGGTGATGCCGGTGAGGGCGAGGGTGCGCAGGCGGGTGGTGAAGGCGGCGTTGGTGATCATGTGGAAGGAACTCTCCAGTGGGGGTCGTCGTCGGAGGGGCGGGGCCCCGCGCTGTGGGCCGGACCGGGCGGGTGTGGCGTGTCTCCGCCTGGCCCGTTTCGTGGCTTCCAGCAACGACAGCAATGGTTAGCGGGGGGCGGGCCGGAGCGCAATGATGTGACGTACTACCCCACTTAGGAGCTATGTCCGGTATTTAGTGTTTTGAGGGCTTTCTGTGCTGTTCGGGCGGGTGTGGCGCTACGATGCGCGGTAGGACGTGATCTGCGTCCTATGGGTGCCGTCACAGGCACAGACCCCTCCGGGCCTGCCGACTCCTAGGGAAATACAGGGTTTCGAGGAGGTTCGGCGGCAGGGCTCTCGACCTCGCACGAGGGGCTTCGTAGCGTGCCTCCCCTGAGGATGCGGGCGGACCGTCCGTGCGCCGCGGATGCGGAGAGGCCATGAGGATCAGTACGGAGCGGCTGGGCAGCGAGATCCGGGCAGGTGCCGTCTCACTCACCACGCGGTCCGTGGTGCGCGCGCTCGCGATGTCCGGGGACCCGGTGATGCGGGTCCTGGGGCGCCGCGCGCTGGAGGACCCCTATCCGGAGTACGAGCGGATCCGGGCCCGGGGCGCGATGGTCAGACATCCGCTCGGGATGCACATCACCACGGACCACGCGATCAGCCGCGCCGCCCTGCGCGACCCGAAGCTGGGAGTGAAACCGGCGCCGGAGCGGCCGGGCGGCATCCCCTGGCAGGTCGTGTCCGGGGAGGAGGCGCGGTACGTCCATCCGCTCGACGAGTCGATGCTGGTCCTCAACCCGCCCGAGCACACCGGACTGCGGCGCCTTGCGAGCCCGCTGTTCACTCCGCGGGCGATGCAGGACATGACACGGGACGTCGAGACAGTGGTGGACCGCGTACTCGACCGGGTCGAGGGGCGTGCGCGCTTCGATCTCGTGGCGGACGTCGCCCGCCGGATTCCCATCGAGGTGATCTGCGACCTGTTCGCCCTCCCCGACGCCGACCGTACGGCCTTCGTGCGGTGGGGCCAGGTCCTCGCCAACACCCTGGACGGCATTCGCACCCTGGGCGAGCGCCGGGAGGTACGGCGCGCCCTGGCGGAGATGACGCGGTTCCTGAGCGCCCTCGTGGACGAGCGACGCCGGGACCCCGGCGAGGACATGGTCAGCCGGCTGGTGGCCGGTGAGGTCGACGGCGAGCCGCTGGACGGCCGTACCCTCGTCGCGCTCGTCGGGATCCTGCTGCTCGCCGGCTTCGAGACCACGGTCAACGCGATCTCCGGGGCGGCCGTCGCGCTGTTACGCCATCCCCCGCAGAAGCAACTGCTGCTGGACGACCCCGCGCTCGCCGGCGAGGCCGTCGAGGAGTTCCTGCGCTACGACGCGCCGGTGCAGATGCTGGGGCGGATCGCGCTCGAACCGGTCACGGTCGGCGGCGTGTCGCTGCCCGCCGGGGCGATGCTCGTGATCGTGGTCGCCGCCGCCAACCGGGACCCCGCGGTGTTCGAGGAGCCGCACCGCTTCGACCTGCACCGCCCCAACAAGCGCGACCACCTGGCCTTCTCGGCCGGGATCCACTACTGCCTGGGGGCGGGGCTGGCCCGGCTGGAGACCGAGCTCGCCCTGCGGCACCTGTTCGCGCGCATGCCCCGGCTGGCGCTGGCCGGCGAGACCCGGATGCGTCCTGTCCGCAACGTCCGCGGGGCCGGTGCCGTACCGGTCCTGTCCCGAGGGGAGCAGTGAACAGATGGCCGCCCACATTCTCGTCCTCGGCATCCCGGCGCACGGGCACATGCGGCCCGAGCTGGCGGTCACCGAGGAACTGGTCCGGCGCGGACACCGCGTCAGCTTCCTGACCACGGAGGCGTTCGCGCCCGCCGTGCGGGCGACGGGCGCCACCGCGCTGGTCCACGAGTCGTTGCTGACGCAGGCCCTCGGCCCGGGGCAGCTGAAGGACCTCGACCCGGACCTGCTGGCCTGGTCGGCGGTGCTCTTCCTGCAGGAGAGCGAGAACCTGGTGGCGCTCGCCCGCGAGCTGTTCGCCGACGACGTCCCCGACCTGGTCTTCTACGACATGATCGTCTCTTCGGCCGGGAGGGCGCTGGGACTGCTGTGGGACCGTCCCGCCGTGCAGTCCACCCCGTCGATGGCGTCCAACGACCACTACTCGCAGCTGGCCGCGATCGCGGAGTTCTCCGCGGTGGGCAATGATCACCCGGCCGTGGTCGAACTCCTCGGCCGCACGGCGAAGTTCGCGGCCGGGCACGGCCTCGACGTGGAGCCCGGCCATCTGGTGGACTGGCGCGCCGAGCGGAACCTGGTGTACGCGCCCCGGGAGTTCCAGCCGGCCGACGACACCTTCGGCGAGGAGACGACGTTCGTCGGGGCGTGCCTGTCCCGGGAGTACGTGCGGCAGACCTGGGACGCGGCCGCGGACGGACTGCCGCTCGTGGTGCTCTCGATGGGCACCCTCTACAACAACCAGCCGGAGCTGTTCCGCACCTGCGTGGACGCCTTCGCGGGGCAGCCCTGGCAGGCGGTGGTCACCGTCGGCAACGGCACGGACCCCGCGCAACTGGGCCCGCTGCCGCCCAACGTGTCGGTCCACCGCTGGATCCCGCAGCTCGCGGCCGTGCGACGGGCCGAGGTGTTCGTCACGGCCGCCGGCCTGGGCAGCCTGATGGAGTCGCTGTACGCGGGCACCCCGCCGGTGCTGGTGCCGCTGGTCCCGGAGACCCGGGTGCTGTCGCGGCGGGCCGTGGAGCTGGGGCTCGGCACGCTGCTCGACGCCGCCGACATCACCGCGGACAGCCTCCTGGACGCCGTACGCCGCACGGCCGCCGACGAGGAACTGCGCGAGCGGCTGCGGCACATGACCCGGGTGATGGAACGGGCCGGTGGCGCGCCGCGGGCCGCCCTGGCGCTGGAGGCCCTGTGCTGATCAGGGCCTTCGCCGCCCCGAGGTGAGCCGTTCGCGTGCTTCCGGGGCCGACCAGCCGTTGTAGTGCAGCACCTGCTCCAGCGGCTGCCGGGGGCCCGGCCGGAAGGTGCCGCGCAGCGGGTGGGCGGTGGGCAGGAGGGCACCCTGGCGGACCGTGCGGGGCAGGCCGAGCAGGTCGGCGATCTGCCGCTCGCGGTCCAGGTGGACGGTGGTCCAGGCGGTGACCAGCCCTCTGCTGCGGGCCGCCAGCGCGTAGCTCCAGGCGGCGGGCAGCAGCGAGGACCACAGGCCCGCCTGGTTGCCGGACGGCAGTTCCTCGGTGTCCAGCTGGAGGCACGGGATCACCAGCACCGGTACCTCGTGCAGCCGGTCGGCGAGGTGGCGGGCGGCGCTCAGCACGCGCAGGGTGGCGTCCGGGACGTGGTCCGGCTCCCGCAGGGCGGCGCCGTTGCGGGCGTCGAAAGCGGCCCGGTAGTGGTCGGCCACCTGGGCCCGCACCAGCGGGTCGGTGAGCACCAGCCAGCGCCAGCGCTGGCGGTTGTTGCCGTTGGGCGCCTGCAGGGCGATGCGCAGACAGTCCTCGACGAGCGCGGGATCCACCGGACGCTCCAGGTCGAGGCCGCGCCGTACCGTGCGCGTGGTGGTGAGCAGTTCCTCACCGCTGAGGCCGGTCACGGCAGGACCACCGCCTGGAGCAGCAGGGCGAGATAGGTGACCACGATGTAGCCCATGGCGGGCGGCAGCGGCCAGGTGCCGCGGCGGGCCGTCAGGAAGCGTCGCGCGGCCGCGACGGGGAGCAGGGCCGCCAGGCACGGCAGCAGCCCGAGCACGGTGGCGGGCCAAAAGAGGACCACGTCGCACAGCACGGCCACGGCGACCGGCGCCAGCACGGCGGCCGCGCCGCCCACGGGACCCAGCGCCGACGAGTAGAGACGGTCGCCCGGCACCGACTCCCACGCCGTCTTGCGGGCGAACTCGAAGTGCAGGAAGACACCGGCGCACAGCCCCAGCAGCGGCAGCGCCCGCCAGTCGGCGGTCACCGGCCCCGACACGGTGAGCGACAGGTACACGTAGGCGCCGACGAGCACCTGCACCGGATAGGTGACGGCCAGGTTGAGCAGCTGTCCCTCCCGGACCGGCGCGGACAGGCGCTCCACGACGGGCAGCAGGAGCGCGTAGCCGAGCGGCACCAGGGCCAGGAGCGCCGCCACCGGGGAGAGCAGTGCGTTCAGTGCCACCACCACGACGACGGCGCCGGCCATGGCACCGCGCAGCTCCGCGGCGCTGATCGCGCCCGTGACCAGGGGCCGGTCGGGGTGGTGCACGCGGTCGTGGGCGAGGTCCTTCTGCTCGTCCAGCATCCGCAGGAACAGCAGGGTCAGGACGACGCTGACGGCGCGTACGGCGGTGGCGCCGGTGGGGCGCCAGGCCGTGCCCTGGAGGGCCACCGCGGAGCCCTCCAGCGCGAGGACCCACAGCACCCCGTAGGCGGCGTAGACCTGCGGGCGGAACCGGCGCAGCACGAAACGGCCCAGGCGGGCCGGGACCAGGGGAAGGGCCACCGTGCTCACGGGCGGGAGCCTTCGCCGCGGGCCACGGCGCGCGGGCCGGTGCCCGCGCCCGCCGGTTCCGCCCGGTCCGGGGCGGCGAGCCTGATCCGGGCGTCGGCGACGGGCGCGTCGCGCTGGCTCAGCGTGCACGCGATGTCCGAGCCGGGCAGGGCCGGGCCCGTGCGGCACTCCAGGGGCAGGTCCAGTTCGGCGAAGGCACGGAACCGGGCGTACAGGGCCGTCGGCAGCGCCGCGGGCGCCGGCAGGGCCCCGGCCCCGACGGAGGCGACGGTCGCCAGTTGCCGGCAGGCCTCCAGCTCCAGCATGCCGGGCACGTGGTCGACCCAGTGGTCGAACATGACCGGGTGCGCGGTGTCCGGCACCAGTCGGGCGGCGAGACCGCCGTCCGCGGTGGTCCGGGCGGGGGAGATCACCGCGTTGGCGGCGGAGGCGCGGCCCACCAGTTCGGGCCGGATCCGCCCCACCGGCGGCGCCACCGGGACGGCGGACAGCTCCAGACCGGTGCGCCGTGCGGCGCGCAGGCTGTCCCACTGGTCCGGCGCCAGCCAGGAGTAGTCGATGCCGGCCGTCATCACGTCACGGCCGTCGGCCGTGCACAGGAAGCGCAGCCGCAGCCCCGTCACTCCCGACCTGCCCCGCGCACGGCGCTCGATCCGGGTGCCGATGACCATGTCGGTGGGGAACGCGCCCCGCACCGGCGGGCCGGGTTCGAGAACCTCGAACTCCACCGTCCGTAACAGGAACTTGTGATCCATGGGGACACCGAGGAACTCGTGGGCCACGACGAAGATGCCCTGCCTGCACGCCTCCAGCAGCATCATGGGGTCGTGCCCGGCGCGAGGGGCGAGCGTGTCGTCGTAGAAGGCGTGCAGCCGCGGCAGTTGGGCGGCGAGGACCAGGTCGTCCTCGCCGTGGCGCTGCGCGTCGGTCAGGAAGACCTCGGCGATGGACGCCCGGTGCACCAGGGCCTTGGGCAGGGTGCGGTCGATCTGCATGCTTGGCATCGCTCCTCAGCGTGTGGTGGTGCGCAGACCGGCGAGGTGCGCGCGCCAGGTGCCGGCGTCGGCGCCGTCCAGGACGGGCGCCCGGCCGGGCTGCCGCATCGGCAGCACCTTCGATCCGACGACGACGGTGTCCCACGGGTCCAGGGCCACGCCGTCCCGCCAGGCCGTCTCCAGCAGTTCGCGCGGTGAGGCGTCCGGGCGCGGCCCGGCGTGGGCGGCGACGGCGGACCGCACGCGCTCCAGGGCCGGTCCGAAGTCGAGCGAGCGCGGCGCGCTGCGGCTGTGGAGGAGCTCGGCGAGGTCGACGGCCCGTGCGGTGCGGTCCTCCCCGGCGAGCGCGGAGCGGAACATCTCCTCCCGCCGCTCGTCGTCGAAGTGGACGGCCAGTTCGCGCAGGACGTCCGCGGGCTCGTCCGGGGTGTGCACCAGGTTGAGCAGGTAGCTGTAGCGGCCCAGCAGATGGCGCAGCTGGCCCGGGGTCCTGGCGTCCGGGTCGGTGGGCCCCTTCAGCTCGGTGAGCAGGACGGACGCGGGGACGTCGGTGTCGTTCTCGCAGCGCACCAGCAGCACCAGGGAGTCGGTGCTGTGCAGGAACAGCCGGGCGAGTCTGCGGCGCTCGGGGGTGGCGAGGTTCCACTGGTAGAACCAGAGCGAACGGATCATGGTGCGGGTCAGCCGGGTGGTCTCGGCGGCGACGATGCGAAAGCCGTTGTCGGCCAGCCAGTTCACGGCGGGCAGCAGCCTGCGGGCGACCACGGCGTCGGGCTTGAGC
This sequence comes from Streptomyces monashensis, assembly GCF_001866665.1. Classification (GTDB taxonomy): domain Bacteria; phylum Actinomycetota; class Actinomycetes; order Streptomycetales; family Streptomycetaceae; genus Streptomyces; species Streptomyces monashensis. The sequence continues at coordinate 14,661 of NZ_MLYO01000124.1, forward strand.
AGCAGCGCGGCGTGGCGGTGGGCGAAACCGGTGAGGTCGCTGGTGAGGGCGTCGAGCTGCTCGAAGCTCTCCTGGTAGTAGGTGTCCGCGCCGTAGAGGCGGCGCTTGCGGGGGTCGCAGGCCAGCAGCGGTGACACCTCGATGCCGTGGACGGACGCGGTGTGCTCCGGTACGAGGGTGTGCTCGGGGCTCATGCCTGGGTGCTCCCGTCGGTCGGGGCGAGTGCGGGTGCGGGTGCGGGGCGGCGGGGCGGGGCCGCGCCGAGATAGCCGGCCTTGAGGCAGTGGTCGAGCAGGCGGCGCAGGTAGGCCGGGCCGCCCCTGGGCACCGGGTGGCGGCTGAAGGCGGCCGTGTTCGTGTTGTCGAACCGGATACGGCGGCGGAAGTAGCTCTCGTACAGCGACATGACCCGCTCGTGGTAGGCGCGCTCGCGGGCGGGCAGGGCCGCCGCGGAGAAGGACGACGGCGGGACGAACCGGGCCACCTGGAACGAGGGGTACTCGGCGAGCACGTCGGAGAACTCCCGCAGGGTGACGGCCTGTCCGACGGCGTGCAGGGTCAGTCCCCGGGCCTCGCCGAAGCGTTCGCACACCTCGGTGACCACATCGGCGACGTAGTCCACGGGCACCAGGTCGAGCGCCGCGTCGTAGTGGCCCGGGACGGTGCGGGACAGCCCCTGGGTGATGAGTTTGACGACCGGGTAGAGGGTCTTGAACTCGCGGACGCAGCCGGTACGGGCGGCTCCGGTGACGATGCTGGGCCGGACCACCGCCACCGGCAGCCCGTCGGCGGCGGCCTTGCGGACCAGGGTCTCCGCCTCGAGCTTGCTGCGCTCGTAGGCGTTGCCGAGGTGCTGTCCGATGTCGAGCTCGTCCTCGCGGGCGGTGCCGTCGCGTTCGCCGCACACATAGGCGGTGCTGACGTGGACCAGGGGGACGCGGTGGCCCCGGGCGAGGTCCAGCACGTTCCGGGTGCCGGCCACGTTGACGTCCCGGTAGAGCTGTTCGGGCCGGCCGAAGTCGGTGACGGCGGCGCAGTGCACGATGCGGTCGGCCCGCGCCACGGCCCGCAGGTCCTCGGCGTCCAGGCCGAGCCCGGGGCGGGTGACGTCTCCGGAGAGCCGCCGCAGCGCGGCCTGTGGGGCGGTGAGCTTCTTGCCGTTGTTGCGGACGATGTCGCCGTTGCTGTGGAGCACGGCGAGCACCCGGTGGCCCGCGGCGGTGAGCCGCGCGGTCACCTCGGCTCCCACCAGTCCGCTCGCGCCGGTGACAAGTACGGTCGTCGGGTCGGCCATGGATCGGTCCTTCGCGAGGGGCGGCATCAGGCGGCTTGGTGGGGCTGGACCCCGTTGCTGGCGACCAGGTCCCGGGCCTCCTCGAGGGGCAGTGCCGCGTCGAGGTAGGTGCCGATCCGCAGCCAGTCGTACCCGAGCTCCAGCGTGGCCCGCCAGGTGTCGGCGGAGTCGAAGGACGAGGGGAAGGCATCGGCGCCCGCGGTGTCCCGCACCAGGCCGACGAAGTCGCCGAGTTCGGCGCTGAGCCGGTCGCCCTCCTCGGGTGCGGAGACGGTGCGGCCCAGCAACCGATCCGCGCGGCCGTGCAGCGCCCTGGCGGCGGGCGGCAGCAGCGGCAGGCGGCGCACCAGATCGGAGTCGGCCGGCAGCGGGTTGACGCCGTAGGCGCTGAACAGGCCGCGCAGCGCGGCGTGGACGGCGCGCCGGGCGGTGAGTTCGGCGACCTGCCACTGCCCGCGCTGCAGTGCGCCGCGCAGGTCCTCGCGGGCGTTCTCCACGACCACGTTGGACCACACCAGGGCCATCGTCGCCGCGGAGAAGCGCTCGGCGGGCAGCGGGACCAGATCGACTCCGTCGGGTCCGCTGACGGCCGCGCCGTGCACGGAGAGCAGCGGGGCGGCGGAGTGCGGGGGCGGGGTCACCGGGCCGGGCGGGGCGGCCAGCGGCAGGGCCGGGGTGACGGTGCCGGCGCCCTTCCAGGCCAGCCGGATCAGTCCGTACCGCAGGAAAGCGGCGAGCAGCGGGCCGCAGTCCGCGACGCCGGTCGCCCGCGCGGCGTCCCGCACGTCGGGCAGCGGCCTGCCCAGGACCAGCGACCGCCAGACCGCGCCGGCCCGGTCGCCGAGCGCGAAGACGTCGCGCCGGTCGCGGATGACGTGGACCCGCTCACCGGTCTGCCAGGTGGTCACCCGCGACGCGCGCTCGACGGTCAGCCGCTCGGGGCGCAACGGGACGCCGGTGACGCCCAGTTCGGCCGCGAAGGCGAGGCATTCGGTGAGGTACGCGTGGACCGCGGCGCCCTCGCCCTGGGCAGCGCCGGCCGCCGCGTCCAGGGCCCAGTAGCGGTCGCGGACGTCCGGCCGGCCGGCCCTTTCGAGCTGCAGGGAGAGCCACTTGGGTTCGAGGTACGTCTCACCCCGGCCGGCCGCCCAGGACTTGACGGCCTGGACCAGGCCGGCCCGGACCCAGTCGGCCGCCTCGGCACTCTCGTCGAGGCAGTCGAGCGCCATCGCGTGGCGCAGGGACTGCCGGGCCCGGTGCGCCCACCAGGCGCCCGCGATCTCCTGGAACCGCTCGACGCGGAGCAGGCCCTTGACCTCGTCGACCAGCGCGTGGCCGCGCAACGGGTGGCTGCCCAGGAAGCGCTGGCAGCGGTTGAGGAGGTCCTCGGAGAGCCGGCCGGGCCGCCCGGCGCCCACCTCGAGGGCCGCGAACTGGTCGGCGAGCTGACGCACCGACCGGGTGCGGATCTCGACCCGGCGGCCGTCGACGAACAGCAGCGACGGCATGGTCGGCAGGTCCGCCTCGTCCCGGCCGATGAGCAGGAAGTCGATGTCGGAGGAGGGGTTGCCGAAGCCCTCGGCGATGGAGCCCTCCAGGACGACGGCCCAGTCGGGGCCGGGAGGCAGCGTGGCGAGCGACGTGTCGAGCAGTCCCTGTAACTGCTCCTCGGTGAGGATCATGGTGCGGTGTCTCCGTCCTGCGAAGCTCCGGGCTTCACGACGTGGGCGTGGTGTCGGCGGGCGGGTCGGCCAGTACGGTGACCGTGCCGGTGGCGCCGTCCACGCGCAGCCGGGTGCCGCCCCGGATCTCGGTGGTGAGGTTCCTGACCTGGACGACGGTGGGGATGCCCAACTCCCGTGCCACCACAGCGACATGGGTGAGCGGACTGCCGCGCTCGATGACCAGGGCGGACGCCGAGGGCAGCGCGGTCACCCAGCCGGGGTCGGTGCGATAGGCCAGCAGGATGCCGCCGCCGACGTCGCGCGGGGTGTCGGTGACCACCGCGAGGCCCTCGGCGACGCCGGGGCAGGACGGGGTGCCGCGCAGTTCCCGGGCCCCGGTGCGGGCGGCGGTGGCGGACCAGCCGGCGCGTTCGAGATTGCCGGACCAGTAGGGGGCCCCGTGGGTGGTGAACCGGGAGGGCGCGTGCAGCGCGGCGTCGGCGGCCAGCCGCTCGCGGCGCACGGCCACCAGGTCCGGCAGCTCCGTGTGGGCGATCATCCCCTCGTAGGCGCCGCGCACCTCCTCCAGCCGGAGCAGGAACACGTCGTCCCACGCCTCGATCGCACCGCTGCGCGCCAGGTCACGGCCCAGAGCACGGAGCATCCGCTTGGCCGCGCCGAAGGCCCGGGTACGGCAGAAGCGCAGCCGCTCGCGGTCCGCGAGCGAGCCGCGGGCCTTGCGCCGGACGATCTCGTAGACCCATCGGCGGGGGCCGCGCAGCCGCTCGGCGAGATAGGAGTCGGCGTCCGCGCCGCGGTCCGGCGCCGTGCCGGAGCCGGGCAGCGCGCCGCGCAGCAGGGTGAAGAGCCCGGCCGGGTCCTCGTGCAGATCAGGGACCTCCAGCTTCAGTTCGTCGGGACTGCGGTAGCCGTAGGAGGCGATGTACGCGTCGACGGCGGCCAGCACCTCGGCGTGGCCTGCGTCGCGCAGCGCCCGGTACACCTCGTCGTCGGGGGTGCGCTCCAGCAGGGCGCGCACCTCGTCGTCGGCCGCGACGCGCTCGCCCAACTCGGCCAGCGCCCACACCGGTTCGGCCGACTCCAGTGCCTCGCCGGGACTGGCGGCGGCCCAGGTGAACCATTCCGGGGCGTCGGGCAGCCAGCGTCGGGTGAGCAGGGCCAGCAGCCCGACGGAGAGCAGGATGACGGCGTCGAGGGCCTGCATGGGCCCCCACTTCTCGATCAGCTCGCGCTGCAGGCGGCGCAGGCGCCGGTAGGTCTCCTCGCCCGGCAGCGCGTCGTAGTCGACGTTGTTGAAGACCTCGTAGGACCGGTAGAAATCCCGGTGGAACCGGTCCACGGATTTCCGCATGGTGAGGAATCTGCGGGCGAAGACGGCGGTGCGGTACACCTGGTGGGCCCGGCCGCGCAGGCCGGGTCGCGGAGTGAAAGGGTGCAGCGTGTCGGCCAGTTCGTCGGAAATGCTCTCCTCGACTCCGAGGGACCGCTCCAGCACGCGCCGGTTCAGCGGGTAGAGGGGCGCCAGCCGCACCATGCGGTACCAGTGCAGAAGGTTGTAGTAGACCCGGCCGTGGAAGTAGCCGAGCAGGTGCGGGGTCCATTCCTGGACTTCCCGCAGCCGGGCCGGCGGGACGGCGAGGGCGCGCGCGTAGCTCTCGTAGACCTTGGCGTAGGTGTCGGCCGCGAAGCTGTAGGTGAGGGGGGAGACGACGCCGCTGAAGCTCTCGATGATGTTGGAGTTGTCCCAGATGCGCGGCTGGCCCCGCGGCTCCTCGGCCGGCGCCGGGACGCTCTTGCGGTCGGCGGGGCCGGTGAGCGGGCCGGTGACGGGGCGGCTCTGCAGGACCCAGAGCTCGCCGTCGGCGATCGCCCACTCGATGTCCTGCGGGGTGCCGTAGTGCTCTGCCACCTGCACGCCGAGGCCGTGCAACCGGGTCAGGTCCTCCTCGCTCAGCGCCAGGACCTCCCGGTCCGCCTCGGCGACGGGCCGCACCTCGCAGCCGGGGCCGGCACCGGCGCCGTAGCGCTCCCGCTTCTCGCCGACGACGGTGTGCAGCCGCTCGCCGGTGACGGCGTCCAGGGCGACCGTGTCGGCGTCGACGGCGCCGGAGACCAGCCCCTCGCCCAGTCCGTAGACGGCGCTGACCAGAAACCGGTCGGTCGCGCCGGTCGTGGGGTCGACGGTGAACAGGACGCCGCTGCGCTCGGCCGGGACCATGCGCTGCACGACGACGGCGACACCCGACGCCGACGGCGCGAGGCCGCGCTGCGCGCGGTAGCGCAGGGACCGCTCCGAGAAGCCGGAGGCCCAGCAGCGGCGGACGTGGGCGATGACGTCGTCGAGACCGCGGACGTTGAGGAAGCTGTCGAACTGCCCGGCGAAGGAGTGCTCGGCGCCGTCCTCCTCGGCACCGGACGAACGGATCGCCACCAGGCCGCCGCCGACGTGCTCGTAGGCCCGCCGGACGGCGTCGGTGACGGCCTCGTCCAGCGGGGCGTCCGCGAGGAGCGCGGCGATCTCCGCGGCCGTCCGGGCGGCCGTCCGTCCGGGATCCCCGGCGCCGGGTGCGGCGGCGGTCTGTCCGTCGCCGTGCTGCGGGCCGTCGGCCAGGAGTTTCGCGAGGCGCTCCGCCAGCCCGCTGCTCCGGGCGAATGCCGCGAAGACGTCGGTGCCGAGCACCGCCCATTCGGGGACCCGGAAACCGGCGGCCGTCAGGACGTGGAGATTCCTCGCCTTTCCCCCGGCTTCCGGCGATGCCTCGGACCTTTGCTCGGATCCCGCGCTGAGCGACACCACGGATTCCCTCCGGCTAGGTGATCGATTCCGATTCCCACGGTGGCAGCGGCGGGGACAGATCGAGAACCCTTGCCCGACGGCTGTGGGTGTTCACCTATATTTTGGGAGGAAGTCGCCCGCATCGGTGGAAAGTTCACTGAGCAACGGGTCCGGACCGGGCCAGACGAGAGCGGTCGAGCCCCAGGTGAGCCCGCCGCCGAAGCCGGTCAGTACCACCTTCTGGCCGGGTGTCAGTTCACCGCGGGCGGTGGCGTCGACGAGCGCGAGGGGGATCGAGGCGGAGACCGTGTTCCCCACCTCGGCGATGTTGGTGCGGAACCGCTCGACGGGCAGGCCGAGCCGCCGGGCCACCGCCGTCAGGATGCGGGCGTTGGCCTGGTGGAACACGAAGGAGTCGACCTCCTCCACGGCCCACCCGGTCCGCGCGGCGATGTCCCGCGCCGACTCGGTCATCCGGCTCACCGCCTGCTTGAAGACGGCCTGTCCCTGCATCGAGAAGTAGGTGTCCTCCACCTTGGCCGGCAGGCCCGTGGACCGCTGGCGCGAGCCGCCGGCCCGCATCCCGATCAGGTCCTCGGCCGAGCCGTCGCTGCCCAGGCTGAAGTCCAGCAGCGCACCGCGCTCCGTCCTGGAGCCGGCGCGCAGCAGCACCGCGCCCGCGCCGTCGCCGAACACCACCCGGGTCGCCCGGTCCTCGGGGTCGAGGAGGGTGGAGAAGGCGTCGGCGCCGATCACCAGCACGCTGTCCACGACACCCAGGGAGATCAGTCCCGCCCCGGACGCCAGGGCGTACACGAAGCCGGTGCACACGGCCTGCACGTCGAACGCGGGCACCGGGCCCAGCCCGATCCTGCTCGCCACGTTCGGGGCGGTCGCCGGGCAGAGCTGGTCCGGTGTGCTGGTGGCGAGCACGACGGCGCCCGCGCCGCCCGCTCCCGCCGAGGCGAGAGCGTTGCGCGCCGCCTCGACCGCGAGGTCGCCCGTGGCCTGTCCGGGCGCGACCGCGCGACGCCGCCGGATCCCGGTACGCCGACGGATCCACGCGTCGTCGGTGTCGAGTACGCGGGCCAGGTCGTCGTTGGTGACCACGGTCTCCGGCACCGCCGCGCCCAGCCCGGCGACGACCGCCGCGCGCTCCGGTGACCGCGGCCCGCCGTCCGTCCGTCCGTACCCTTCGAGTCCCGGCCTCACGGCACCTCACCTCATCGCTGTCGGCGCAACACACCAACAGGAGACGGCATATCGGCACACGGGGATCGCCGGACCCCGGTCGCCTAGGTGAACTCCTACAACCTCGCGGTGGGCCTGGAGCGTTCGCGGCGGCCGGTGTGTCCTGGACCGCGGAGGCGTCCGGCGGCCGCGCCGACGCCCTTGTCCCGAACGCCAGTTGCCGTTCCCCCCGTGCCGGGGCCGACGATGGGGGCTCCCTTCGTGATCCGTATCGACCATGCCCGCGTCTTCGACGGTGAGCGGGTCCTGGACGACGTCTGCGTGCTCGTCGACGCCGGGCGCGTGAGCGCGGTGACACCCACCGGGCAGGCGGCGGTCGACCCCGTCGCGGCGACGGCGGCGGAGGTGATCGACGCCACCGGTCACACCCTGCTCCCGGGACTGATCGACGGTCACACACACGTGATGGGCACCCTGCACAACCTGCGGCTGGCGCTGACGTTCGGCGTCACCACCGAGGTCGACCTGTTCAGCTTCCCCGCCGACCTCACCGGCTGGCTCTGCGACACGGCCGCGCACCGCGACGACCTCGCCGACCTGCGCAGCGCCGGAACCGTGATCTGCGCGACCGGCGGCCACCCGGCGGCGACGATGCCGTTCCTGCCCTCGCTCGACGGCCCGGCGGCCGCCGGGGACCAGGTGAGGCTGCGCCAGAAGGAGGGCGCCCACGTCATCAAGATGATGCTCGACGACGGCTGCCACCACGGCGCCGACCTCCCGACGCTGGACCGGGCCACCGCGGCCGCGGTGGCCGACGCCGCCCGGGCGGCGGGCCTGCCGAGCGTCGCCCATGTGGCCGACGCCGAGACGGTGCGGACCGCACTGGACGCCGGCGTGGACGCCGTCACCCACGTCCCGCTGGAGGCACCGCTGCCGCAGGAGGCGGTGGACCGGGCCGCCGCCGAAGGCCGGTTCTTCATCCCCACCCTCGCGATGATGGAGATGTCCTGCGGCGCCCCCGGCGGCCGGGGCCTCGCCGCCGACGCGCGGATCGCCGGTCACCTGCCCGCGGACGCCCTCGCCGCGCTCACCGGCGGCACGGAAGGGCTCTGCGTGACCGTACCGTCGCCGGAGCTGGACTTCGACCACGCACTGGAGACCACACGCCGACTGCACGCGTCCGGCGTGCGGTTGGTGGCGGGGACCGACGCCAACAACGCCCCGGGCCGCGCCTGCCCGGTGGTGCACGGCGCGGCGCTCCACCGCGAACTCGAACTCCTGGTGACGGCCGGGCTCAGTCCCGTCGAGGCGCTGCGGGCCGCGACCGCGACACCCGCCCGTCTCTTCGGGCTGTCCGACCGCGGCCGCATCGCCCCGGGGCTGCGGGCGGATCTGGTGCTGGTCGAGGGCGACGCGACCACCGACATCACCGCCACCCGGGCCGTTAGGCGGGTCTGGCGCCGCGGCGTGCCCTTCGACCGCGAGGCGGCCCGTGCCGCGTGGCGGTCCGGTGCGCCGGCCCCCGCGGTCGGCCCGGACCCCGCCGGCGTCGCCACCGCCGTCGGCGGCGCCGACCTGACGGCCGTCGGCTCCACCGCACTGGCGGTGGCGGCGTCACGCGCCGCCGAGAGCGGCCGTCCCGACCGGCTGTTCCGGGACCCGGTCGCGGTCCAGGTCGCCGTGGCCGCGGGCGGTGCGCTCGCGGCGTGGTCCGGCCCGCGCGGCGAACTGCTGCGCCGGGCCATGGGGGACTACTTCGCCCTGCGTACGCGCTTCTTCGACGACTGGCTCCACGAGGCGGTCGCCGCCGGCTGCCGTCAGGTCGTCGTCCTCGCGGCCGGTCTGGACGCCAGAGCGTTCCGCCTGGACTGGCCGGCGCCCGTGCGGGTCTTCGAGATCGACCGGGCCGATGTCCTCACCTTCAAGGACAAGATCATCACCGGCCGGGTCCCGCTCTCGGGCGGTGAGCGCATCCCGGTGACCTGCGACCTGCGCGACGACTGGCCCGGCGCGCTGCGGGAGCACGGCTTCGACCCCGGGCTGCCGACCGCCTGGCTGGCCGAGGGCATCATGGTCTACCTCACCGAGGAGGAGGGCGACGGCCTTCTCGCGCGGCTCGGCGCCCTGAGCGCGCCCGACAGCCGCATCGCGGTGGAGTACGGCAGCCGGGCGATGTTCCGCACCGACAACACCCGGACGGCGCTCGACACCACCGCCGGGTCCGACACCCTGCACACGCTCGCCGCGCTGTGGCGCAACGAGAGCACCACGGACCCCCTCGCCCGCCTGGCCGCGCACGGCTGGACCGCCACCGCGCGCGAACCGGCCGGCCTCGCGGCGGAACACGGCCGGCCCACGCCTCCCGCGTTCGACCCGCGACAGCCCGGCACCGCACGCATCACCCTGCTCAGCGGCCACCGGCACACCTCGTCCGACCCGAGCTGACGAGCGGCGGCCGCGGACGGGCTGCCACGGGCCGGACCGCACACCCGCGCGCTCGCGGAACGCGAGACGAGGCACGGGTGCGCGGTCCGGGGACTACTTGGCCAGGGCCGGGAACAGGTTCGTGAACGGTTCCGCGGTCACCGCGATGCCCCGGCTGTAGGGGGCGTCGAAGTCCCAGATGAGGAACAGCATGAAGGCGATGGTCGCGGAGAACAGCCCGGCCAGCACCAGTTCACGCGCGGTGCGCCGGATCTGCAGCGCGAACACCATGCCGACGGTGACCAGCCCGCCGACGAGCAGCCCCCACCACACCACCGGCGGCATGGTGTCCCCGGTGGAGTCGGAGCGGGCGTTGCGGGCCTGGTCGGCCGCGGTCATCTGGTCCAGCAGCGGCTGGTAGGACTGCGCCTGGAAGTCGTTGCCCGGCTTGTAGTCGGTGACGTCCTGGCGCACCTTCTGGAGCAGCGCGGAACCGTGGTCGGTGACGCGTTCGTCGTTCGCCATCGTCTTCCACTCGTGGTCGACGACGTAGGAGACATAGGCGTTGACGTCGCTCCGGATCCGGTCCCGCACGTCCGGCGGATAGACCCGGACCCGCTCCGAGATCTCGTGCAGCGCCTGGGCCTCGTTCTGCACGTAGTCCCCGGCGGAGCTGCGGGCCTCCCACACGCCCGCGATGGCGAGGCCCAGGACGATGGCGTACACGACGCCGATCCACATCGTCATGTACTCGATGACGTCCGGGGTCTCGCTGGGATCCTCGTCCTCGGGAGCCCGCCTGTTGCGTACGAAGGTGACGAGCACCACCACGACACAGGCCCCCAGCATCGCGAGGACGAGAACAAGCCAATCCGGCAACGGTACCTCCAAGGGTGAGCGGGCCGGCGCGTCAGCGCGGGCGCAGGGCCGCGACGGCGACGATCGCGGGGACGGTGATGAGCAGGACGTAGGTGACCGGCGAGGTGGTGCCCGGCGCCGGGTGGCTGACGGGGTGGGGGCGGTACGCGGGGTAGTGCACCGGGGCCATGGAGGGCCGGGGCGCGGACTTCGGCACCGGTGGCGGCGTGGGCACGGGCGTGGGCGTCGCCACCGGCCGGGGAGCCGGAGGAGCCGGGGGAGGCGGCGCGGGCCGGGCCCGCGGCCTCGGGGCGGGCCTCGGTGCGTGTCCCGGCGCCGGGTGCGGCCGCGGCGCCGGCTTCGGTGGTGGTGGCGGCGGTGGTGGTGGTGGCTTCGGGGTCGGGG
>NZ_MLYO01000125.1 GCF_001866665.1 Streptomyces monashensis
CTCTCTCCGCTGCTGGCCAACATCGCCCTGTCCGCGCTCGATGAGCACGTGATGGGGCCGTGGAAGCCGGGCGGAACGATGTCCAGCGACTCGCGCCGTTTCACGCGGGTGGCCAAGAACCTGCCGAACTGGCGAGTCGTGCGTTACGCGGACGACTTCGTCGTGCTGGTCAGGGGCGAACGCCACCACGTCGAGGCGCTGAAGACGGACATCGGCGAGGTCCTTGCCCCGCTTGGACTGCGCCTTTCTCAGTCCAAGACGCGTGTGGTGCACATGGCCGACGGGTTCGACTTCCTCGGCTTCCACATCAAGTGGATGCGCAAACGGGGAACGGACAAGCACTACGTCTACACGTTCATCGCGGACAAGCCGGTCCGCGAACTGAAGCGGAAGATCAGGGCGCTGACCCACAGGAGGTCGCAGGTCCCGTTCGCCGCCGTGCTGTCGAGGATCAACCAGATCCTTCGCGGCTGGGCCAACTACTTCAAGCACGCCGTCGCCAAGCACACGTTCAACACCTTGCGGTCGTTCGTGTGGTGGCGGGTGGTCAACATGATCACGTATCGGCGACGCATGACGTGGACGGCTCTGCGCCGACAGTTCAAGGGCCCCATGGGCTGGCGGCAGATCGTTCTGGAAGGTGTCGGACTGTTCAACATCGCCTCGGTGACGGTCACCCGCTACCGCTGGCGCGGGCTGAACATCCCGACACCGTGGGCCGCATAGATCATCGAACCAACGGCAGGAACCTGTGGAGAGCCGGATGCGGTGAGAGTCGCACGTCCGGTTCGGTGAGCGGCCCGAGGAAACGGGGCCGGGGAGACCCGGTCACCGCGCCTCGGGCCGACTCTCCAC
>NZ_MLYO01000126.1 GCF_001866665.1 Streptomyces monashensis
GAAGTCCCTGGGCCAACCGGCCGTGGCGTGGGTACTGGCGAGGGGCGTCTTCGGCCTGCACGGCGCCCCGCTGCTGGACGTGGTGGTGACCTCGGCTCTGCCGGCCGCGCAGAACCTGTTCACGTACGCGAGCCGGTACCAGGTGGCCGAGTCCCTGGCGAGAGAGTCCATCCTGCTGTCGACGGTGGCGTCGGTACCGGTGTTGGTGGGGGTGGCGGCGGTGTTGGGATGAGCGTCAGCCGACGGGGAACCCGCCAGTGCCGAGCTTCAGGTCGAACGGCTCCGGAAGCGGGGAACTCGTCGCCGAACTTGCCTGCGTGCGGGACGCGATAGACGTCTCCCTCGGCTCGCCGTACAACGTGATGATGGGGCCTCCGGGGCCCAGCTGTCGATGAGGAGGCAGAGCGGGACGCCCGCCTGCGCCTGTCCAACGGCCTTCTTGGAGCGATCGCTGCTTTCGTTGGACTCTGAGGTGATCTCGACGACCAGCTCAGCCGCAGCCACCGGCACGTGGTTGCGCTTCTTCACGCGCAGCACCTACTCGGCGCCACCGCAAGGTCAGGCATATGGAGCCCGTCGCGGGACGGTACTGCCGTGCCCGGGCGGCGCCCACCTCGCCCCCTACGCCACCAGCAGGCCCGCGCCGGCCGAGGACACCCCCGTCGTCGTCCTGGCCGTCACCGCCGCCCGCGAGGACCTGGACGGCCTGGGAAGTTGAATGCAGAGCACGAATGGTGGGGCTTCTCTCGTCGTAGCCGTGGGTCGCCGCGTTGTCCGCATGCGTGGGCGCCGCGTTCATCGAGCGACGGCCGCCCGTCAGGGGTGTCACACACCTTCAGCAGTTCCGTGTCCGGTACGAGTTCCGGGTCGTCGGCCTGACCGCCGGAACGCATGGTCACGGTGTCACCCGGCCAGGAGAGCGAACAAGTCCTCCATCGAGGCGCGTGCCGCCCAGGCCGTCGCGGCCGAGACGGCGTCCGAGCGCCGAGCCGGCTGCTCCGGATCGGCCGGCGCCGCCTCCCTGCCGTCCAGCAGGAACTGACGCAGAGGGGAGATCTCCGTGGCCGCACGGTTGCCGTCAGATCGGTCGCCACGGCGGGTGCCGTCGACCGCCGGGCACCACTCCTTGACGAGGCCGACGGCTCGCTCCACGAGGTGCACCAGGTCCTGCCGCCCGGAGAAACCCGAGAACTGGGATGTGTGCCATCGTCTTGGGGCTGTCCGCCGCTGATGGAAACTCAGATGGCACCGGCGCGCGGTCCGGGTAGAGTCGCGCCGTGCCCGACCTGAAGCAGCTGGATGCCGGCCATGCCCCGGCGGTCCTGGCCTTCGAGCTGGCGAACCGCGCCTACTTCGCTGCCTCGATCTCCGACCGGGGCGATGAGTTCTACGACCAGTTCGCCGAGCGGCACAGCGCCATGCTGGCCGAGCAAGAGGCCGGCGGCTGCGCGTTCTATGTGCTGGTCGCCACGGACGGCTCGGTTCTGGGCCGGTTCAACCTGTACGACATCCAGGACGGTGCTGCCAACCTCGGTTACCGGGTCGCGCAGCACGTCGCCGGCCGCGGCGTTGCGACCGCGACGGTCCGGGAGTTGTGCCAGCTGGCGGCGGCACGGCACGGGCTGCGCACAGTGCGCGCAGCCACCTCCCACGCCAATGTCGCGTCCCAGAGGGTGCTGGCAAAGGCCGGGTTCGTCTCGGTCGGCCCGGCAGACCCGGCCGACCTCGGCGGTAAGCCGGGCACCTGGTATCAGCGCGATCTGGCACTCCAGCCGTAGACCGCGATCTCGCCGGTGGACCGGCTGAGGGATGGCTGCGGGATGGCTGCGGGATGGCTGCGGCCACCGTTGATCATCGGTGTGCGAAGACTGAAGATCATGCGGTGGCCGCAGGTCACTGCGTAGACCCTGCTCGGTGGAAAGAGGCGTTCGAGGACCTGATGGGCCGGATCGCGGGCCGGTTCAAGCGGGTCGACCCCGACGCCGGGTACGGCACTCGGTGCTCGGGCTGCTGTCGGATCTGCCGCGCAAGCACTGCTGGACCATCGCCGAGTGGGCTGGGGAGACCACCCCGGACGGCATGCAGCACCCGCTGGGGCGGGCCAAGTGGGAAGCCGACGCCGTCCGTGACGACGTGCGCGGTTACGTGGTGGAGCATCTGCACCCCGCCGAACGCCGGTGCCCCGACAAATCGAGTGAGCCCATGAGCGACGACGTCCTGTCGATCATTCCGACCGATCCCCAGTGGCAGCCCGACCGGCGGCGGGCCGAGCGGACTGCCGCGCTCGCCGCGGAGCTGGCTCCCGGCCTGCCCGATGGCGTGGAGGTCCAGATGGACGTCACCTGGCACGCCACCTTCACCCCCGTCGACCGCGGCGACAACCTGGAACGGATCGGCTGCCCGCACTGCGATGCCTCGATCGACACCGAGTGGTACGCCGACCTGCTGGAAAGCCCACTGTGAGGACGGCCTCGCCACCTCGGCCGTGGAAGTGCCCTGCCGCGGCGCCACCACATCGCCGGACACGTGGGACTACGACTGGCCGTGCGGCTTCGCCCGCTTCGAGACCGCCATCTGGAACCCCGGCCCGTCGGTCGGGGGCGTTGTCCTGCCTGTCTTCGTCGCGTGCTTGGCGTGGTCGGCTTGCGCCGGCCAAACCCCACGCGCAGTACGACAGTTGGCGCCCCGCCCGCTACTCCATGCGGCCTGTCGAATGCCGTCTCCTTCGCGGTGTGAGTGAGGTCTGGTGTGAACGGTCTTGGGCGGCGACATTGGTAGTGGCGGGGAAGCACACGCGTCCGGGGGGTACCTATGGCGCAGGAAATGGAAGCACGTCAGGAGCGCATCAGAGCGGCCGGAGGACACGGGACTGATCAGGCAGTCCTTCTCGGCACCGCTCTCGTCGCCACCATCACAGTGAACAGTGACCCCAGCAACTGGGGTCCCACCGACTCGATCATCGGAATCGTCCTTCTTCTCATCATCGGCGCTCACTACCGGTGGTCCGAGTACGGCGTGGGCTGGGACCGGGCAGTGAAGACCTGGACGTTCGCCGCCATCACGGCGCTGTGCGTGTGTCTGGTCGCCGCGTTCCCCGAGCTGAAGATCAGCGGAAGCGAAGACACCACCGACACGTGGCTCATACCGATCACCTGGGCGGTCTCCACGCCGATCCTGTGGGCTGCACACGTCAAGCTGCCGGTGAGAGGGAATGTCCGGGACGATGCGGCGGGTCGAGAATCGCAGGAGTCGGTGCTCGATGTCAGGCCGGACGCCGCGGGTTCCGATGCCTGAGCTGCGGGACCTGCATCAGCTGTCCGGGCTGTAGTCGCCCGCTTCACGCCCCCCGGCCATGGTCGGGGGGCTTTCCGTCGTGCGGCCGTTTCGCCCTACCCGTACTCCCCTGACCGTGTTCAGTCAGCGGGGTCGCCTTCGACGCGAGGGGGATTGCGTGCAGCGTCGGGTGGATGACGTGACAGGCCGGCTGCTGCTGCGTACCGCGGGTGTTGCACCACCGGGTGGCGGTCGGGTTGCGCGGGAGCGGTGGCGGGCGCGCCGGGATCGGGTGGTGCGGGCGGCGTATCGGCGGGGTGTTCCGGTGGAGGAGCCGGCTGCGCGGATGGGGCTGTCGGCGGGTTGGATTCGGCATGTGCCGGCCGGGCAGAAGCGCTCGATCACCCCGGCCTTCAGCCACTGTCGGACCATGGCCCGGGCGGGGAAGGTGCCGAGCTGGGCCAGAAGCCGGTCGTGGTCGATACGGTCGAACGCCGCTGCCAGGTCCGCGTCCGGGATCCACACGCGCCGCGGGTTCTTGCCGTTGAGCGTGTTGTGGATGACCCCGATCGCGTCGTGGCAGCCCCGGCCCGGACGGAAGCCATACGACCTCGCCCCGAACCGGGCCTCCCACTCGGGTTCCGGCGCCGCCGACATCCGGGCCGGGTGGCACCGGTCGACGATCACGGGAATGCCGAGTGGGCTCCGTCTGCGTCCCCCCGCCTTAGGGATGAAAGCCCGCCGGACCGGACGGGCCTGCCAGATGCTGCCGCGCTGCTGGATGAAGCGCGCCACCTCTGACTTGCCCGGGGCGCTCGGCCACGACCTGACCGTCGATCCCCGCTGTCTTCCGTCCGGCGTTGACCTCCGTCACCCGGCGCACGCTGACCAGCGTGTCACTCAGGCTCCGGAGCATCAGTTTCTGCAGTTTCCTGACTTTCGCCAGGTCACCGTCCCTCGACGCCGTGAAGATGCGCTGGCGCAGGCCCCAGGACCTCCTGCGGCTCGACGCACCCGGCGGACCGCGCGGCCAGCACGCCGGGGGTCACCCGCTCCACGACGTCCCGGACGTATCCGGCCGGTGTCATGCAGTCCTCCAGCGCGGCGCAGACCGCGCCGACCGCGCCGCACGAGTCGTGACCGAGAACGATCACCAGCGGGCAGCCCAGCACGTCCACGCCGTATTCGATGCTGCCCAGCACCTCCGGGCCCATGACGTGGCCGGCGGTGCGCACCACGAACAGGTCGCCCAGGCCGCGGTCGAAAATGATCTCGGCGGCCAGCCGGGAGTCGGATCATTCGGTGGCAGTGCGTGGATGCTCACAGCGCTGGTGCGGAGCCCTGTGCGGCCTCGCTGGGGGGGCGTACCGGCTGCAGCCCGAGTCGGAATAGTCCCAACGATGCCGACGTGCATGAACGCACGGCGAAGCGGCCGGCGTCGTGGGACGGACGCCCGGTGACAGCCGCCATCGTGGTGGCCACCGTGATCCTCGCGGTGGTGTCCGCCGTGGTACGTGTGCCCAGGTGAGCGTCTATGGGCTGTTCGGAGAACTGGTGGTGCGGAGCCGACGCGCCGCAGCCGGCCGGTCACCGTCGTCCGCGCCGTGCCCGGACATGCTGACAGCGCCTCCCGGCAGCAGATTCCGTCTCGGCGCCGACAGCTGCAGCAGTCAAGGAAGCACCGGCTCAGTCGGAGGCGGCGGAGGTGCTGTCGGTGAGGGCATCGAGTCGGGCGGCGAGGTCGGGGTGGAGGTGTGTCAGGTAGGGGCGAGTGGCGTTCAGGGGGCTGACGAGGGCGGCGGGGTCGTCCTGGGCGAGGGCCGCGTCGAGCTGGCTGACGGGGCCGCGGGCGGCGGCGGGGAGCTGGGTGAGGCCGGTGATCTGGCCGGCGATGCGGCGCAGGTCGGCGGCGTTGCGGCGGGCCCAGGCGGTGACGGCGCGGTCGGCGGCGCGGCGTTCGCGGGTCGCCTGGACGCGTTGTTCGCCGGTGGCGCCTGCGGGGCCGGGCCGGCCTCGCAGGTAGCGGCGTTCGGCGGCCTGGCGGCTGCCGACGCCGAGCGGGTGGGCGAGGTCGGCCCAGCTGGCGCCCGCGGCGCGGGCCGTTTCGATCAGGCCGTTCTCCCAGTCGGCGAGCTGCTCGCGAACCTGCCGCAGCAGCAGCAGCGAGGCCAGGGCCTGCTCCGGGTCGGGGCCGGTATCAGGGTCCTCGGAGGTCCCTCGCCGGGCAGCGTGCAGAGCGTCGTCTATGGCGTGCAAGGCCGCCGCGGCGGCGAGGAACGAGGCCGGGCTGCGGGCGTCGGTGCCGGACGAGGCCGGGTGGTCGGCTGCTGCCATGAGCACCTCCTTCAAGCATGTCGTCCGTTCGATGACATGGTGTTTGTCATCCATTGGATGACATGTTACAACGGTTTCAGTGAGGCGCATTGGCAGCAACTGCCCGAACCTTCTGGAGGTGTTTCACGATGTTGATGCGCACCGATCCCTTCCGTGAACTCGACCGGCTGGCTCAGCAGATGATGGGTCCGGGCACCTGGTCGCGGCCGTCCGCGATGGCGATGGACGCCTACCGCGAGGGTGACGAGTACGTGGTGGCCTTCGACCTGCCGGGCGTCAGCCCCGAGGCGATCGACATCGACGTCGAGCGGAACATGCTGACCGTCAAGGCCGAGCGCCGGCCGGTGGCGAAGGGCGACGACGTGCAGATGGAACTCTCCGAGCGGCCCCTTGGCGTCTTCTCCCGCCAGATCGTGCTCGCCGACACCCTCGACACCGAGCACATCACGGCCGACTACGACGCCGGGGTGCTCACCCTGCGCATCCCGATCGCCGAGCGTGCCAAGCCCCGCAAGATCTCCATCGGCGTCGGATCCGGCCGCAAGGAGATCTCCGGCTGATCGCAGGCGACAGGGGCCGATCAGAAGCGGAGGGTGGGCCTCCCCCTCACCCGCCCTCCGCACTCACCGGAGCAGAAGCCGAAGAAGGGTGGCGGCCGACGTGACCCTGCGAATCGAAGCGTTCCTCGACCAGGTGAAGGAACGCGGCGAGTACGAAAGTGAGCAGGAAGCAGAACGCGCGGCCCGCGCGGTCCTCGCCCTGCTGGGCGCACACCTGGTCGGCGACGTACGCGCCCAGCTGGCGGCGCGCCTGCCGGAGGGCTTCGCCCTGATCCTGCTCAATCCGCTGCAAAGCGCCGAACCGCTGCCACCGGAGCGGTTCGTGCGGGCGACGGCGGCCTGGATCGAGGGAGCCACCGAGCAGACCGCAGCCTGGGACGTCAGCGCCATCCTCAGCACGGTCGCCGACGCTGCCGGTGACGACCTCCTGGAGCAGATCCTGCTTCAGCTCCCCGCAGGCTACGACCTGCTCTTCGGCCGCCCCCAGCCCACCTGACCACCCCACTCCCGGTGTCCGCACAATCCGTGCGGGCACCGGCACCCCAGCGAGAGAAAGGCAACCACCGCAGTGATGTCCGACCGGCGTGCACCGCTTGAGCACCTGCCCGTGACGACGTTCGAGCAGATGCTGGACAAGGTCCGCTACGAAGGCGCCTACCCCACCCGGGAACAGGCCGAGGAAGCCGTGCGTCTCGTCGTTTCCGGACTCGGACGCCAGCTGACCGGCGAGGAACGCGTCGAACTGGCCGCCCGCCTGCCCTGGGAGGCCGCACGCATCCTCACCGAACAGATCCCCGACACCCAGCCGCTGACCGGCTGGGCCTTCGTCAAGGACCTCGCTACCCGCAGCGGCGCCAGCCTGGCCACCACCCGCTGGGACACCGGCTCCGTCCTCGCCGCCGTCGCCGCCTCGGCCGGTCCCGATCTGCTCACCCGCATCCTGCGCCAACTCCCCACCGGCTACGCGCTGTTGTTCGGCCGCGCCGAACTCACCCAGGCGGCCTGAACGCGCGCCTCGAAGCCTTGATGCCGGTCGGCTTCCCTCGCCGGCGGTCGGTGTTGTCCGCCCTGCCGACCGGCGTTGTGATCAGGCCGTGGTCCTCGGCTGTGACTCGCCGCTCCGAGCGCGCAGTTGCTCGTTGATGCGCCGGGCTTCTTCGAGCTGGTCTTCGAGGATGACGATGCGGCAGGCAGCCTCGACGGCAGTGCCCTGGTCGACGAGTTCGCGGGCCCGGGCGGCGATGCGCAACTGGTAGCGGGAATAGCGGCGGTGCCCGCCTTCGGAGCGCAGCGGGGTGATCAGGCGGTGTTCGCCCAGGGTGCGGAGGAAGGCGGGGGTGGTGCCGAGCATCTCGGCGGCCCGGCCCATCGTGTAGGCGGGGTAGTCGTCGTCATCGAGATTGTCGACGGGACGGGAACTGGCAGGGGGCACAGACCTCTTCTTCCAGGGATGCGTCGGGGGGCCCGGGCGCCAGTACTGGCGCCCGGGCCCCGAGCTTTCAACACCATCCACCGGCAACCCGTGCCGGCCTTCTTTGTCCGCAGGTTCCGCCTGGGAGGGCGGGGCTGCGGGGATCGCGATGCGTGACCGGGGACCACCTTCCAATCCGGGGCCTGCGGTACCCGGGCGGATTTCTGCCTCGCCCGGGCGATCCTGATGGCGCTCTGCTCCTTACCTTCGGTTACTTGGTTGTACTGCTGGATACCGCGGGTACTGCCCGCGACCCCTGAGGGCCGCGTCCTGCTTGACCTGCACGCACGGCAGTTCGTGTCTGCCGTACCTTCAACGACTTCCGAGGTACGGCACAACGATAACCCCGTGACGGGTCAATATCTACTATGACAACGACAGGTTTTCTTGCAAGTCCATGCGTGGATTTCTGCTCCAAATACACTCGGAACAGTGCTGCCAGGGGTTGAACTCCTGCCTGAGGTTGATCCTTTGGAGTGGACGCCCGGACAATGGATCTCGATGGTCCGGGGAAGGATGTCCGGATGGGACGCCAGCCTCCGTACTCGGAGGAGTTCCTGAAGGACGCCGTCGCGCTGTACCGCGCGTCCGGCGGTAAGTGCACGTACGCGGCGGCGGCCGCGGATGTCGGGATTCCCGGCGCAAGGATTCGACCCATGCGGCGCCCCGCCGATGACCAGCACCACCTCGGCGGGGTCAGCCCCGGCTGATAGCCGAACACGGCTGGTACCGTCGCCGCAGTGCAGTACACAGCGCCGGTCGGCGGTAGTGATGCCGATGCCCGCTCATGGGCCGCGGGATTGCCGCGGCGGGACGTGAGCGGTGCCCGTCACCGATACCCGGCGGCGTCCGCCGGCTTGCCGGCGGCGTCGACCTCCACCAGGTAGCGCCAGCAGTCCGGACGTGAACCGTCGAGGTCGGTGAAGCCATACTCCAGTGCAAGTTGTCCGCTGGACAGTGACTGGCCGTTCCAGCGTGCGACGCCCGCGTCGCCAGCCAGCGCCGCGACAGCGCGTCCGACATACGACGGGCTCTCCGAGATGCAGAAGTGCGGCGCCGTTGCCAGCGCATCGCGCCAGTTGTCCTCGGTGACGCCGAACATGTCGAGCATCATCTCCGAACGCAGCCAGCCCGGGGTGAGCGCCACCGCCGTCCCGCGGTGCGGCTTCAACTCGTGTGCGAGCACGAACGCCATACGCAGCACGCTGTTCTTGACCAGGTCATAGAAGTATGAGTTGCGGTAGTTTGTTCGATTGTATGCTGACGTCCCGTCGGTCATTTCGATCACCAGCCCGCCCGGTCGCCGCACCAGGAGCGGCAGCAGGAAGTGGCTGGTGATCGCATGGCTCTCCACACCCAGCCGGAGCAGCCGCAGTCCGTTGTCGAGGTCGTGTTCCCACACCGGTTTGTCGAACTCGAACAGCCGCTCGCCGCCCCAGACATCGTTGACCAGCACGTCGAGTCGCCCCTGCTCGGTGTCGATGCGCTCAGCCAGCGCACGGACCTGCTCGGGCACCAGATGGTCAGCCGGCACCGCGATGCCGGTTCCGCCCGCGGCGGTGACGAGTTCCGCAGTTTCCTCGATCGTCTCGGGCCGGTCGTACTCCGAGCGCTGTTCCCGAGTCGTCCGGCCGGTGACGTAGACCGTCGCGCCCGCCGCGCCGAGTTGGACGGCGATGCCGCGCCCGGCGCCCCGCGTGGCCCCCGCGACCAGCGCGATCTTTCCGTGGAGGTCCGATATCGATGAGTCGGACGTGAATCGCATGGAGGTCCTTGTCTGTCGGTACGGCCCGGTCGGCGCCCGTCATCGACACCGACCGGTGACACATGCTCGACCCGAAACCCGACACCTTGTGTCGCATTTCTTCAGGTCAGGCGGTCAGGGACGTCCCCACGGATACGTGCTGCGGATCCGCTGCGACGCAGACGGCACCACCCGCCGCGTCCTCATCGGCACCCAGACCCACGACGGCACCCAGTGGTTCGGCCTGGACGAATGCAGCCTTCAGCCATGGGGGCTGTGCACCCGGGCGGCCGCGGAAGTACGACGCCTGCGTGGCACCGTCCGCCGCCTCGGTGCCCTATCGTCCCCACCCGCACCGACCGAGCCCGCACCCCCGTCCGGCCCGTGGCCGCCGTACAGGCCGGCGACGACCGAACGGAGGCATCCGCCGCACTCCAACAAGCCGTCGAACAGGACCGGCCGACAAGCACCCTGCGCCACTGCCTCACCCACGCAGAAGCCGCCGCGCACGACGGGGCGAGCACCGAGGAGAACGCTCTGCTGCGCCGCGCCACCGACCTGCTGTTGCGCAAAGACTGGCACAGAAGCGGCGCCTCTCAACCGCCTGGCCGGCCGTACATGATCAGTTGGCGTCCCTCGTAGGGCACGGGCAGGCACAGAAGCTGCGCTCGGACCGCGTCAGGGTGTGAGGTCCAGGACGCGGACCGGCTCGCCGACCCACCGCTCGGGAGCGGTCGTGGCGATGATCGCCCCGTCGGGGCGGTCCGGGGTGGGCTGTGCGGCGTACCGGGCGTGCGCGCCGGCCCAGGTCTCCTGGCCGGCCACGGCGAGGGCGGCGGGCAGGTCCAGGTCCAGGACGGTGATGCCGGGCAGGGCCGCCAGGTGCTCGGCCGTGCCGGGGCGAGCGCGGTCAGCTTCGACGAGGGCGCAGGTGGGGGCG
>NZ_MLYO01000127.1 GCF_001866665.1 Streptomyces monashensis
CCCTGGAACATGATCTGGGTGCCGCCCAGCTCGACGGTCTCCGCGCAGCGGCGCAGGATGTCGTCCAGGTCGCGGGTCCAGCCCTTGTCGGTGTCCTTGGGGGCCGCGTAGAAGGCGCAGAACTTGCACGCCGTGACGCACACGTTCGTGTAGTTGATGTTCCGCTCGATGATGTACGTCGCGATGTGCTCGGTCCCGGCGTACGTGCGGCGGCGCACGGCGTCGGCGGCGGCGCCCAGCGCGTGCAGCGGGGCGTCCCGGTAGAGGACGAGAGCCTCTTCCGGGGTGATGCGTCCGCCGTCGGCGGCTCGGTCGAGCACGGGCTGGAGAGGGGACTGCGAGGGTCGGGACATGATGGCCGGGCCTTTCCGGTGGCGTAGGGCGGATCAGGGTGCGGAGGGTTCCAACAGCTGTACGGCGACGTCGGGCGGGAAGCCCTCGGGGCCGCCGCCGACCCGGCGCGCGAACTCGGTGATGCCGGCGAGCTGCGCCGTGCCGAGGCTGAAGTCGAGGGCCGTGGTGTAGTAGCGCTGGAGCGTCGCGGCGTCGAACTCCTCCCACTGCGAAGCCTGTTCGCACACCTTCGCCACCTCCGCCAGGGACAGGTCGCGCGAGGCCAGCAGATCGGCGTGGACCTGGCGCACCAACTCCGGTTCGCGGGCCAGGAAGTCACGGCGCGCGGCGAACACGGCGAACACGAAGGGCAGCCCCGTCCAGTCCTTCCACATGCGGCCCAGATCGTGTACGCGCAGCCCCATCCGGGGGGCCTCGTACAGGGCCGCGCGCAGTGCGGCGTCGCCGATGATCACGGCCGCCCTGGCCTCGGACATCATGGTGCGCAGGTCGGGCGGGCACCCGAAGTACCGGGGTTTCACCCCGACGCGCTCCGCGAGCAGCAGCTGCGCCAGCCGTACCGAGGTACGGCTCGTCGAACCCAGCGCCACCGGCTGTCCGTCCAGCTCCTCCAGCGGCACCTGGCTGACGATCAGGCAGGACATGACGTCTCCGTCGCTGCCGACCGCGATGTCCGGCAGGGCGACCAGGTCGTCCGCGTGCCGCAGGAACTCCAGCAGGCTGATCGGCCCCATGTCCAGCTCACCGGCGGCGAGTGCGTCGTTCAGGCCGTCCGGCGTGTCGGTGCGCAGGTCCATGTCGAGGAGGGAGCCGGTGCGGGCCAGCCCCCAGAACAGCGGAAGGCAGTTCAGGAACTGGATGTGACCCACGCGGGGTCGGCGCCGGCGCACGGGCGCCGGCTGTGCTGTGTCGGGGGCGAGTTGCTCGGTCACGGTGCACGACTCCCGGAACGGGTCGGGGGGAGAAAGGACGAGGGGTGCGCGGTCAGACGGTGCGGACCGGCGCGGTGAAGTGCTCGCGGAGTACGGCCAGCACCTCGGCCGGCCGCTCCGAGAGGAAGAAGTGCCCGCCGGAGAAGACCCGCAGGTCGTACTCCGTCTCGGTGTGCTCGCTCCAGGCGCGGGCTTCCTCCAGCGACGTCCGCGGGTCGGCGTCGCCGGTGAGGACGGTCACGGGGCAGCGCACCGTCGCGCCGGGAGCGCTGCGGTATGTCTCGACGGCCCGGTAGTCGCTGCGGATCGCGGGCAGCACCATGCGCAGCAGCTCCTCGTCCTGGAGGACCTGGGCGTCGGTGCCGGCCAGGGCGCGCAGTTCGGCGATCACCCCGTCGTCGTCGAGCGTGTGCACATGCTCGTCCCGGACCCGGGACGGGGCGCGGCGCCCGGAGGCGAACAGCCGCACGGGGCCCGACCCGGTGCGCTCCATACGGCGCGTCACCTCGAAGGCCACGACCGCGCCCATGCTGTGCCCGAAGAAGGTCACCGGCCGGTCGTCGTCCCAGTCCGCGAGGGCCGCGCTCACCTGGTCGGCGAGCTGTGCCACCGAGGCGGGCCCGGGTTCGTGCCTGCGGTCCTGACGGCCGGGGTACTGGATCGCGGCGACCTCGACGCCCGGGCTGAGCGCGGCGGCGACCGGCAGGTAGAAGCTGGCCGAGCCGCCCGCGTGCGGGAAGCAGACCAGCCGCTCGGCGGCCTCGGGCGAGGGCCGGAACCTGCGGATCCACAGGTTGTCGGTGGTGGAACTCATCGGGCGTGTGGGTCCTTCCCAAGTGTCGAGGTGATCGGGCCCGGCGGCCGGTCCACCGGGGCGGTGGGATCCGGCCGCCGCGGCGGCCGCCGCAGAGACGGCGGACTCAGTCGTCCGCCTCGGGGCCGTACACCTCGACCTGATCGGAGACGCGGCGTACGTGAATGCAGTCGCCGGGGCACTTCTTGACCGAGTCGACCACGTCGGTGAGCAGCTCCAGGGGGACCCGGGTCGTCGAGCCCGGCTCCTGGAGCAGCTCGTCCTGCTCGCTCTTGACGTAGGCGAGCCCGTCGATGTCCAGCTCGAACACCTCGGGCGCGTACTCGGCGCAGATTCCGTCGCCGGTGCACAGGCCCTGGTCGATCCAGACTTCCAGGTCCTCGTCATGGGTCGTCTGCGGGGACATAAACACCTGCCTGGCAGTGTCGTCATGGTGTGTGCGCGGTGCGCGCACAGCCGCCCGGGACCGGGCGGAGCGCGCCGCGCACACAAGGGGAGAGTCGTGCACACCGTGCACGAGGGGGAGTCCGGCCGTGCTGGCCGGCCCGGGGGTCAGACGCGCATCGGCTGCGGCGACTCGCGCCGGGCCGGGTCGGGACCGTCGTACTCGCGGATGATCTCGTAGCGCGTGTTGCGCTCGACCGGGCGGAAACCGGCGTCCCGGATGAGGTCGAGCAGGTCCTCGCGGGTCAGCTTGTTCGGGGTGCCGTAGTTGTCCGCGTCGTGCGTGATCTTGTACTCGACGACCGAGCCGTCCATGTCGTCGGCGCCGTGCTGGAGGGCGAGCTGGGCGGTCTGCACGCCGTGCATCACCCAGAAGACCTTGACGTGGGGCACGTTGTCGAAGAGCAGCCGGGAGACCGCGAAGGTCTTGAGGGCCTCCGCGCCGGTCGCCATGGTGGTGCGCGCCTGGAGGCGGTTGCGGATCTTGCCGTCCTTCATGTCCACGAAGTCGTGCTGGTAGCGCAGCGGGATGAAGACCTGGAAGCCGCCGGTCTCGTCCTGGAGTTCGCGCAGCCGCAGCACGTGGTCGACCCGGTGGCGGGGCTCCTCGATGTGGCCGTAGAGCATGGTGCTCGGGGTCTTCAGCCCCTTCTCGTGCGCCAGCCGGTGGATGCGGGACCAGTCCTCCCAGTGGGTGCGGTGGTCCACGATGTGCTGACGGACCTCCCAGTCGAAGATCTCCGCGCCGCCGCCGGTCAGGGATTCGAGGCCCGCGTCGATCAGCTCGTCGAGGATCTCGGAGGCGGTGAGGCCGGAGATGGTCTCGAAGTGGTGGATCTCCGTCGCCGTGAACGCCTTCAGACCGACGTGCGGCAGCGCCTTCTTCAGCTCCCGCAGCGAGCGCGGGTAGTAGCGCCACGGCAGGTTCGGGTGCAGGCCGTTGACGATGTGCAGCTCCGACAGGTGCTCGTTCTCCATCGCCTTGGCCAGCCGGACGGCCTCCTCGATGCGCATCGTGTACGCGTCCTGCTCACCCGGCTTGCGCTGGAACGAGCAGTAGGCGCACGACGCGGTGCAGACGTTCGTCATGTTGAGGTGCCGGTTGACGTTGAAATGGACCACGTCACCGTTCTTGCGGGTACGCACCTCGTGCGCCAGACCGCCCAGCCAGGCCAGGTCGTCCGACTCGTACAGGGCGATGCCGTCCTCACGGGACAGCCGCTCACCGGAGAGGACCTTCTCCTCCAGCTCGCGCTTGAGCCCAGCGTCCATGGCCGGGAACCTCCTCGTTCAGTGCCTGGCGGCACGCGTAGTGACTGTGCGCATGTGGCGTGATCCGACGCGTCGACGGGCCCCTGGACGCCGCTTTCGCGACATCCCGCGGAACCGGCCGTCCCGCCCGGAGACGGTCGGGCGGGACGGAGCGGATCCGCACCGCACGGACACCGCGGCGAACCGGTCGGCCGCGACAGCCCGTGGCACCGGCCAACGATCCGGAGACCACGGGCCCCGGCCGGGCGGCAGCTACCGACGCCGCGTCCGGTGGGGCTCTCCCATCCTCGCGGAGGGCAGTGTGGGGAAAACCCCACATCCGCAACGGCTTTGCCGGTGGCATCCTGTGCCACACCGCGGACGGACGCCGATGGCCGGCCGGCACGGCACGGCACGACATACGCAAGTGACCGGGCCGTCATCGGCCCGGTCACGGTCGGCTCGTCAGTGTGTGGGGGGTGTCAGTCGTTCGTGGCGCCCGGTGGGGACACCGGCGCGGAGGCGGGGTCGCCCGGTCTGCGGTCACCCAAGACCTTGGAGAGCGTGCGGGTGCGGTGGAGCACGACCTGCGTGATCACCTGGAGGAGGATCCACGACACCGCGTACAGGGCGCCGTCCAGCGCGGGCACCGTGTCGACGGGCAGGGTGTAGGCCATGATGAGCCGCAGCAGCGCGTCGCACAGCAGGCCGATGCCCCACAGCACGGTCAGGCCGCGCCACACGCGGCGGAACGAGGTGTCGGACTCCCACGTCCGTTCCAGTTGTTCGCTTCTCCCGGGCAGCAGGGAGCGCAGCGCCTGGTAGGTGAAGGGGCGCGCGGTGAACAGGGTGACCAGCAGCCATATTCCGGCCAGTCCGGTGAACAGGCCGTTGCGGGCGAGGGCGAGGCGTGGGTCCGCGGCCAACAGGGAAGCCAGTGCGCTCACCACCAGCAGCGCGAGCGTGAATACCCCGATCGCGTCCAGCTTTCGATGACGAATCGCGGAGTGGAGGGTGTGCAGGGCCGGCGCGGATCCGCTGAGCAGCAGAGCGGTGATCTCACCCGCTCCCGCGCCGCGCATTATGTAATAGAGCCCGACGGGCAGGACGACGTCGCAGCCGACGGTGATCACGAAAGCCCAGGGTGAGGAGGATTTTCCGGATGCGGTGGGGGGTGAAGCCGCGGAAGGTGACGCCGCGGGCGCCGAGGACTCAGAGCGTGGTGTGGGGGAGGTCATGAGGTGTGCTCCAGAGTGGTGGCCTTGCAGCTTTTCGGCCAGTCTTGGTACTACACGGGCGTGGTGCAGCGGTCGAACACGGCCGCCAGTTCGCGGGCGCACCGCTCCAGGTCCATCGCCGTGTGGGACAGATGACGGCACAGGACGGTGTCGATGGCGCCGCGGATGGCCAAGGCCATGGTGAGACAGTCGAAGCTGCCGAACTCCCCGGCGTCACGGCCCTGTTCGAGGAGGACGATGAGCCGGTCCACGGACATGATGGTGCGTTCGATACCCTCCAGACCGGTGATCTGCCGGTCCCTGACCATCCTGACGACCTCGGTGAGCGCCTGGGTGTGGATCGGATAGCGCTCCACGAAGTCGAAGCTGGACGTGATGTACGCGCTCAGCTTGCCGCGGTACGTCCGCTCGTCGCCCATGCGTGAGTCCGCTATGTTCTCGGCCTTTTCGATGATGGCGCGGGCGACTTCCGCGAAAAGCTCGGGCTTTCCGGAGAAATGGTACGAGATCATCCCTGTGCTGCTGAGCTCGGCCTGTTGCGAGATTTTACTGAAGGATGCCTTCGGGTACCCGGATGCGGCGAGTGTTTCGATTGCCGCCTGAACTATCTGCGCCCGCCGTGCATTCTGTGTGAATGTTCGGGTCTGCTCGTTGACTGTCCTGGCCATCATGGTTTCAGGTTAGCCGGATCGTGATCGTGTTTTTCCTAAAGTGCGGAAGTCCTCAGCGCACCGGAATCCGCCGGGCCGTCGTACGGACGGCGTCCACGAGCTCCAACATGGCGATCGAGTCCGTGTGCTGCCCGACGGCACCGCCGCCCGCCCGCACGGCGCTCGCGAACTCCTGGAGCAGCAGCGCCAGTTGGTCCGCGGCAGGCAGCGTCCGCCGTTCCTCGCGGTCCTGCTCCTCGATGACGAGCAGCGGCTGGTGGCTGGCCGGCGGAGTGAACGCCCGGGTCACGGTCAGCCGTGCCCGATCGCCCCACATCGTGTAGGTCGACGCGTAGGTGTGCTCGAAGCCGAACGCCAGCTCGGCGAGTACCCCGGACGGCGAGGCGAGCAGCACCTGCCCGGACAGGTCGAGGCCGTCCGAGACCCGGGTGCGCAGCGTCGCGCCGGCCACGTCGAGGTCCGGGCCGAGCTGCAGCACGGCGGCCCGCAGCGGGTACACGCCGACGTCGAGCAGCGCGCCGCCGCCCAGCGCGGCGGCATAGCGGATGTCGTCCTCCGGCAGCGGCGGAATGCAGAAGGCGGCACTGAAGGAGGCGAGCCGTCCCAGGCGGCCGCCGGCCACCAGTTCGCGTACTCCGGCGTGTTGCGGGTGGTGCAGGAACATGAAGTTCTCCCGCAGCGTCAGTCCGCGTTCCGCCGCCAGCGCACACAGGCCACGCGCCTCCGTGGCGTCGACGCCGACCGGCTTCTCCACCAGCACGTGCTTGCCCGCGAGCAGCGCCCGCTCGGCCCAGTGACGGTGCAGGGACGTCGGGGCCGACACATAGACCGCGTCCACGTCGGACCGATCCAGCAGCGCCCCGGGGTCGTCCTCGGCCGCACAGCCGAAGTGCTCCGCGAAGCGGGCCGCCTTCTTCGGCGTGCGTCCGGCGACGGCCACCAGCTCCCACTCCGGCATCCGGGCCACCGTCGGCAGGACCCGCCGCCAGGCGATCGACGACGTACCGATCGCGCCGAGCCGCAGCGGCCGTGCCGCCGGGGCGCTCACAGCGACCTCAGCGCGGCGATCAGCGTGCGCGCCTGGACGTTCACGTGGTGGCTGTAGCGCAGCAGTTCATCGACCTGACGCAGCGACACCCAGCGGAACTCCTCCGATTCCAAGGGCGTCTCGTCCTCGGCCTCGACGATCACGTAGTGGCTCTGGGCGGCGAGGAAACGCCCGCCCTCCTCCGACAGCAGCACGTCGTACACGGCCTTGTCGCGCCGTTCCAGCAGCTCGTCCAGGTACGGCGGCCACGACTCACGGGGCAGATGGGAGTAGTTCTCCACGGTGCACTGGACCGTCGGGCCCAGCTCGACCACCGACAGGAACCCGGCCTCGGCACGTGCCCGCAGCAGCACATGCGGCACCCCCTCGATCTGGCGCACGAACAGGGCGGCGATCCCCGTCCCGTGCGGTTCGACGAGCGGCTGCGACCACGCTGCCACTTCCCGGCGGCCCGAGACGACGTCCACGGCCACCACGCTGAAGTGGCGTCCGTCCACACGGGACACCGTGTGCGGGTCGCGGCACCAGCCCTCGGCCCGGGCGAGTCCGATCGGCGTCACGCTCACCTCGTGCTCGGCCCGGCGCCGCGTGATCCAGCTGCGCACCTCGGTGTCCGAGTGCAGCGATCCGGTCACCCCGGCGGCCTCCGCCCGCCAGTCCGGCAGGCACGACAGCACCGTCCGGGCGTCCATGTTCACGACGTTGTCCTGCTGCAGCAGCATGTTGACCTGGCGGAGCGTCAGCCACGCGAAGTCCTCGCCCGCCTCCACCTGCGGACCCACCCGCACGATCATGTTCCGGTTCCTCTTGCCCAGGAACCACGACCCCTGCTCCGACTGCAGGACGTCGGCCACCACCGCGCCCGGCTCGGGACTGCGGAAGCAGTCCAGGTATGCGACCGCCGAACCGCCGTGCACCCGGGAGTAGTTGCTCTTGGTGGCCTGGACGGTCGGCGACAGCTGCATCCCGTTCACGTTGCCCGGCTCCGACTTCGCCTGCATCAGCAGGTGGGGTATGCCGCCGAAGTCCCGCACGGCGATCCCCAGGATGCCGATCTCGGGCTGATCGATGATCGGCTGGTCCCACGCCGCCACCGGCCCGAAGTCCGAGCGGACCCGCAGCCCGTGCACCGCGAAGAAGCGGCCGCTCGCGTGCCGCAGGTCGCCGGAGTCCCGCTCGAACCGCCAGCCGTCCAGCTCCGCGAACGGCACCCGCCGCACCCGCTGCGGCTGTGTGTGCCGCCGCTCCTCCAGCCACGCCGCGAGTTCCACGTCGCTCAGCGCACCACCGTCCACGGTCGCCGCGGAGACCGCCAGCGCCGCCAGGGTGTCGGCCTCCTCGCCGCGCGCCGGCGCGGTTGTCGGAGTCATCGGTTCGCCCTTCTCTCGATTCGGGAGTGCGACCGTGCGCGTGCACAGCCGGGC
Organism: Streptomyces monashensis; assembly: GCF_001866665.1. Classification (GTDB taxonomy): domain Bacteria; phylum Actinomycetota; class Actinomycetes; order Streptomycetales; family Streptomycetaceae; genus Streptomyces; species Streptomyces monashensis. Next base: position 8,177 of record NZ_MLYO01000127.1, read on the forward strand.
CGGGCACCGGCGCGCACCCCCACGCCGAAGGAAGCGCAGCGGACAGCCGCCCGCCCAGCCTGCCCGCTCGAATTCGAGCATTCGCCTAGACCGCCGCCCCTTGCGGCGGGCCCGTGCACCGGCTATCAGCGGCCGTCACGCTCCGGCCGTCAGCCCCGGCCGCCGCACCGCGTTCACCGCGGGCGGCGAACACTAGTGGAAGTTCCAGACCGCCCCGGAGCGGCGCGTTCGGCGGCCGGAAGCCGGGCTACGTTGTGGCCTTCCGCCCCGGCCGACTCAGCAGGAACAACTGCCGGAACATCCGCCGGAACACGAATACGGGGACGCTCGTCGACCCCGAGGAGACGAAGATGCGAACTGGTCCCCCACGCGTCGCCGACTACATCATCTCTTCCCTGGCGGCGCGAGGAACCGACCATGTGTTCGGAGTCGGCGGCGCGAACATCGAGGACCTCTACGACGCCGCCCACCTCTCGGACGGAGCCGTCCGGGCGGTCGTCGCCAAACACGAGTTCTCCGCCGCCACCATGGCCGAGGGATACCACCGCACGTCCGGCAGGCTCGGCGTCGCCATGGCGACCTCGGGGGCCGGCGCGATGAACCTGGTCCCGGGCCTCGCGGAGGCGTACGCCGCGCGTGTCCCGGTGCTCGCCCTGATCGGCCAGCCGCCCCGCCCGCTGGAGGGCCGCGGGGCCTTCCAGGACTCCAGCGGCCGGGCGGGCGCCTTCGACGCGGTCCGCCTGTTCGCCCCGATCTCCCGTTTCTGCGCCCGGGTCGACGCTCCGGGCGACACCGCCGCGCTGCTCGCCGAGGCGATCGCCGCCACCCGCGGACCGCACCGTGGACCGGCCGTCCTGCTGCTGCCCAAGGACGTCCAGCAGGCGCCCGCCGACGCACTCCCGTCCCTCGCCGGCCTGCTGCCCCCGGAGCCGCAGGCCCCCGCGGCCGCGCACCGGGAGGCCGCGGCCGCCCTGCTGACCGAGGCCGTCACCGGCGGGGCCGACGTCCTGCTGATCGCCGGGGACGGCGTCGGACGCGCGGACGTCCGCGCGGAGGTCGCCGAACTCGCCCGCAGGCTGGGCGCGTCGGTGGCCGTGACACCGGAGGCCAAGGACGCCTTCGACAACCGTGATCCGCGCTTCGTGGGCGTGGCCGGCGCGATCGGGCACCCGTCGGTGCAACGCCACCTGGAGAAGGCGGCCGTGTGCGTGCTCGTGGGCACCCGGCTGCCGGTCATGGCCCGCACCGGCCTCGAACCGGCCCTCCAGGACACGCCGTTGATCTGTTTCGACCCCGAGCCGCCCTTCACCGGACCGCACCGGGACGGCGTACCGGTCATCCACGTGGACGGCGATCTGCGGACCGAACTGAGGGCCGTCGACGACCTGCTCGGCGCCCTGCCCCGGACCCGGCCGAGCAGCGAACGGCCGGGCGGCGGCCCGCAGTACCTGGCGGCGCCCCGCCCCGACACCCCGGGCGTACGCCTCACCGACGCGGTCCGGGCCATCGAGTCCGCGCTCCCCGACGACGCCACCGTGGTGTCCGACGCTGGGAACGCCAGTTCGGCGGTCATCCACCATCTGACCGTGCCCCGGCACGGGAACTTCGTCCTGGCCCTCGGCATGGGCGGCATGGGACACAGCTTCGGCGCCGGCATCGGGGCGGCGTTCGCCACCGGGCGGCGCACCTACGTGGTCTCCGGCGACGGGGGCTTCTACGCCCACGGCATGGAGGTGCACACCGCCGTCGAACACGACGTGCCGGTCACCTTCGTCGTCTTCAACAACAATGCCCACGGGATGTGCGTGACCCGGGAGCGGCTGCTCTTCGACGCCGACTACTCGTACAACACGTTCAAGCCCGCCGACATCGCGGCCGGTGCGCGTGCCATGTTCCCCGCGCTCCCGGCCGTCACGGCGACCACGGCCGACGAACTGCGCCGCGCCCTGCTCACGACGAACGACCGCACCGGCCCGGCCCTGGTCTGTGTGGAGTCCGACCCGGACGAGATGCCCCCGTTCGTGCCGTTCCTCCGTCTGATCGACGATCGCCCCACCTCCGCAGGAGCACACCATGACGACCGCGTCACACCAGTTGGCTGACATCCCCGGCCTCGTCCGGTGCGAGACGAGCAGCGTGCCCGAGCTCGTCGCGCAGGCCACCGCCCGCACCCGGGCCGAGTACCCGCACGACGAGGTGTACGGGCAGTTCTGCACGATCCAGGAGTACATCGACTGTCCGCCCGAGGACGTCTTCGCCTACCTCAGCGACATCAACAGCCTGGACGAGTACTCGGTCAGCACACGGTCGTTCCGGCCCACCGGCACCGAGGGGCTCCACGTCGGCTGGGACACCCTCGCCGAGGACACCAGGATCTTCATGCGGCTCGAGGCCAACCCCGAGGCGCTGACGCTCGACTACCACTGCGCCTGGGACCAGGGCGACGAACTCTGGATGATCTACCTGTTCCGGATCGTGCCCGCCGAGCAGGTGCTCGGCAAGCCGGGTTCGGTGGTCATCTGGACCAACTGCCACCACCCGAACTACGACAAGAACCCGTACCCCGAGCTGTCCCCGGACCCGGAGCGGATCTGGGTGGGCGACCTGTGGCCGCTGTTCTACGCCGGGCACCGCATCGAGCTGGACAACCTCAAGCGGATCCTCGAGTACCGCAGCAGCCGGGGCCTTCCGGTCTCGGTCGCCGCCACGCCGGGGGCGGGCGCATGATCCCGGTCAGCCTGGTCGACGTGGGCAGCTATCTGCCCGAGCGCAGCGTCGGCACCGAGTTCTACGCCGGTCAGGACGCCCAGGACACCGAGGGCGCGATGTTCAGCCCGCCGGCCGCCCGGCGGCACGCCGCGCCGGACGAGAGCGCCACCGACATGGCGGTCGCGGCGGCCCTGCCGATGCTGGAACGCCGGCGCGAGCGGGGCGACGGCCCGGTGGACGTCGTCCTCACCAACGTCTCGCTCCCGGACCGGGCGTTCACCGGGGCGGGCGCCGACATCGTGGCCCGGCTGGGGCTGGCCCCCATACCCGAGTGGATCATCGACGTGCACAACAGCGGCTGCGCCGCCTTCGTGTACCTGATGAAGCTCGGCCGCGGCCTCATCGCCTCGGGCCAGGCCCGCACCGCCCTGATCTGCTGTGTGCAGAACACGGCCGGACAGCTCTTCGCCCGGCCCGAGCTCCGGGGCCGCAAGCACGCACCGGTGCCCGGCGACGGCTGCGGTGTCGGTTTCCTGACAGCGGGCGACGAGTCGCCGATCCTCGACGTGGTGACCCACCACGGCGTCGAGTACGCCAACGACATGACCCTCTCCGCGGACACCCGCAAGTACTGGGAACCCGGCGAGGGAGAGATCGACATCGGCTTCACCGACAGCAAGGTCAAGCAGATCGTCGCGCGCGGCAACCAGCTCGTGCCCCAGGTGACCCGGGAGCTGTGCGAACGCCTCGGCACCCCCACCACCGACATCGACCTGCTGGTCACCAACCAGCCGAACCGGATGTTCCTGCACAACTGGCGGGAGGACCTGGGCCTCAAGCCCGAACGCCACCCGGACACCTTCGACCGGTACGGCAACCTCTTCGGCGCGGGCATCCCCGTGACGCTCTCCCAGGCCCGCGACGACGGAAAGATCGACAAGGGCGATCTCGTCGTACTGTCCGGCTTCGCGCACGCCGGTGACTTCGCCGCCGCGGCCGCCGTGCGCTGGTGATCCGGACCCTCTGCCGTACGCCCCCATCACGACCTGGAGTTGAGCCGATGACCGACACCGCACCGCAGACCCGCACCGGCGAGGAGCTGGCCGAACTCGACCGCCGCCACCTGCTGCACCCCTGGACCCCGCACGGCGTCGGCGACCGGCTGGTGCTGGCCGAGGGCCGGGGCTGCGAGGTCACCGACTCGTACGGGCGCACCTACCTCGACGGCCGCAGCGGCCAGTTCAACGCGACGCTCGGCTACCGCCACCCCCGCGTGCTGGCCACCATCGAGGAGCAGGCCGGCAAGCTGATGACGTACGCCCTGCTGGGATCCTCGAACGAGCCCGCCGTCCTGCTCGCGGCCCGGCTGGCGGAGCTCCTCGGCGAACCCCTCGAACGCACCCTGTTCTGCAACTCCGGCTCGGAGGCCACCGAGGCGGCGATCCGGATCGTGCGGATGTACCACGCACTGCGCGGCGAGCCGCGGCGCACCACCGTGATCTCGCTGGCCGACGGCTACCACGGCACCACCGTCGCGGCCGCCGCGATGTCCGCCTCGCCGATCGCCTGGACGGGCTGCGGGCCGCTGCCCGAGGGGTTCGTCCAGATCCCCACGCCCGGGTCCGCGGGAGACACCCGGCCCGGCCCCCAGGCGCTGGAGGAGGCCATCGTCGCGCAGGGCGCGGAGAACGTCGCCGCATTCTTCGTGGAACCGGTCCTCGGGGTGGGCGGCATCCGCCCGCTGCCGGCCGGCTATCTGCGCGCCGTGCGGGAGATCTGCGACCGCCACGGGGTCCTGCTGGTCGTCGACGAGGTGACCACCGGGCTCGGCCGCACCGGGGCGTGGTTCGCGCACCAGCGTGAGGACATCCGCCCCGACGTGATCACCACGGGCAAGGGACTGGCCGCCGGATACGTGCCGTTCGCCGCCGTCACCATGACGACGGCCGTCGCCGACGTGTTCGCGAGCGACCCGATGCTCGGCGGTCTGCGCCACGGGCACACGACCAGCGGGCACGCCCTCGGCGCGGCCGTCGCGCTGACCGTGCTGCGCACCATCGAGGAGGAGGGGCTCATCGACCACGCCGCCGCCATGGGCGAACGCCTCTGCGGGCAGCTGGCGGACCGGCTCAAGGGACTGGACGGGGTCAGCGACGTACGAGGCGTCGGCCTGCTCGCCGGTGTCGAGTTCGACTCGTTCGCCCGCGCCGCCCAGGTGTCCCAGGCCTGCCTCGGCGCCGGAGTCGTCGTACGCAGCGAGGGCCCGGTGCTCTCCGTCGCCCCGCCGCTGATCGTGACCGCGCCCCAGGTGGACCGGATCGTCGACGCGCTGTACGACGCCACGGTGGCCGCGGCCGGCTGAACCCCCCCGCCCGCTCCGACAGGATGCCCCCCCGCTACGCCGTGGGGGCATCGGCGTTCCCGGCCGCCCCGGCGTTCCCGGCCGCCCCGGCGTTCCCGGCCGCCCCGGCGTTCCCGGCCGCCCCGGCGTTCCCGCCCGCGCCGCCGCCATCACCCGGTGTCCACCCGAGCGGACACGCGGGCCGTCGGCATGCCCACCCCCGGCCCGCCGACCACGTGTTGGTCCCCTGCTCCGCCGGCGGCCCGGCACGAAAGACCGAGGCTAGAGATTCCCCTAGAGCGCCTCCCCGGATCAGCGGAGGGCCCCGGGACGCGTGCGAATGTGTGAGCAACCCCCAGCCTCCCGCCCCCGGTATTTGGAGTGCCATCGATGAACGAGCCGGTGCCCACCGCCGTCCGGAACACCGTCCCGGGCCACGAGCCTGTGGCCGTGGTCGGCCTCGCGTGCCGGCTTCCGGGCGCCGACGATCCGGCCGCCTACTGGGAGTTGCTGACCGCGGGCCGCAGCGCCGTCACCGACACCCCCGAGGACCGGCGCGCGGGCGCGCCCGCCGACGGCTGGCTCACCCCGCACGGCGGCACCGCCCCCCTGCGCGGCGGCTACGTCAGCGCACCCGCCGACTTCGACGCCGCGTTCTTCGGCATCTCACCCCGCGAGGCCGACGCCACCGACCCACAGGCCCGCCTCGCCCTCGAACTGGGCTGGGAGGCCCTGGAACACGCGTCGATCCCCGTCGCCGCCGCCCCGCGCACCACCGCGGTCTACCTCGGCGTCGACGTGTGCGACTACGCCGACGTCGTCCGCGACGCCGGACAGGACACCGGACACCACACCCTCACCGGCCTCAACCGGTCCCTCATCGCCAACCGGCTCTCCTACGCCCTCGGCGTCAGCGGCCCCAGCATGACCGTCGACAGCGCCCAGTCGTCCTCCCTGGTCGCCGTCCAGCTCGCCTGCGACAGCCTGCGGCACGGGGACTGCGACCTCGCCCTCGCCGGCGGAGTGCACCTCAACCTCAGCCCGCGGAGCTCCCTGGCCGCAGCCCAGTTCGGAGCCCTCTCCCCGGACGGCGCCTGCCACACCTTCGACGCCCGCGCCAACGGCTACGTCCGCGGCGAGGGCGGCGGCATCGTCGTACTGAAGCTGCTCGCACACGCCCTCGCCGACGGCGACCGCGTCCATGCCGTGATCCGCGGCGGCGCCCTCAACAACGACGGCACCGGCACCAGCATCACCACCCCGGACGCCGACGCCCAGGCCGCCGTCCTGCGCGCCGCGTACCAGCGTGCCGGAACCGACCCGGCCGGCATCGGCTACGTCGAACTCCACGGCACCGGAACCCGCGTCGGCGACCCCGTCGAGGCCGCCGCCCTCGGCGCGGTGCTCGGCACCGCCGAAGGCCGGCCCACCCCGCTGGCCGTCGGCTCCGTGAAGACCAACATCGGCCACCTCGAAGGCGCCGCCGGCATCGCCGGACTGCTCAAGACCGTCCTGTGCCTGTCCCACCGCCGGCTGGTGCCCAGCCTCCACCACGACGAGCCCAACCCCGCCATCGACTTCGACGGCCTCGGCCTGCGCGTCCAGCGCGAGACCACCGACTGGACCCCGGCCGTGCCCGGCACCCCCCTGCGGGCCGGGGTCTCCTCCTTCGGCATGGGCGGCACCAACGCCCACCTCGTCCTCGAAGAAGCCCCCGCGGCCGAACCGGGCGCACGGCAGCCGCGGACCGCCCCGGCCACCGTGCCCTGGCTGCTGTCCGCCGCCGCCCCCGGCGCCCTGCGCGCCCAGGCCGACGGCCTCGCCGCGCACGTCCGTGCCACCGAGGCCGACCCCGTCGACACCGCGTGGTCCCTGCTGACGACCCGCACGCCCCTCGCACACCGGTCCTTCGCCGTGGGCTCCGACACCGCCGGACTGCTCGGCGGCATCACCACCGCGGCCCCGTCCGGCCCGCTCGACGGCGACGTCCACCGGCCCGTGTTCGTCTTCCCCGGCCAGGGCAGCCAGTGGCCCGGCATGGCCGCCGAACTCCTCGCCGCCTCCCCGGTGTTCGCCGCGCGCCTCACCGAGTGCGGCAACGCGCTGGCCCCGCACGTCGACTGGGACCTCGCCGCCGTCCTGCGCGGCGACGCGGACGCCCCGCCACTGGACCGCTCCGACGTCGTGCAGCCCGTGCTGTGGGCCGTCATGGTGTCACTGGCCGCCCTGTGGCAGTCGCACGGCATCAGCCCCGCCGCCGTCGTCGGACACTCCCAGGGCGAGATCGCCGCCGCCTGCGTCGCCGGAGCCCTCGGTCTGGAGGACGCGGCCATGGTGGTCGCCCTGCGCAGCAAGATCCTCGTACCCCTCGAAGGCCGCAGCGGCATGGTCTCGCTCGCCCTTCCCGTGGACACCGCCCGCCGCTTCACCGCCCGGTGGGGCGACCGGGTCACCGTCGCCGCCCTCAACGGCCCCTCCTCCACCGTCGTCTCCGCCGACATCGAGACCGTCACCGACATCCTCGCCACCGCGCGGCGCGAGAACGTCCGCGCCGGCCGCGTCGGCATCGACTACGCCTCCCACTCCCCGCACGTGGAACCCGTCCGCCAGGAGATGCTCGACCTCCTCGCCACGATCACCCCGCGCCGCCCCGAGGTGCCCTTCCTGTCCACCGTCACCGGGGACTGGATCGACAGCACGGCCACCGACGCCCGCTACTGGTACGACAACCTCCGCAACCCCGTCCTCCTCGAACCGGCCCTGCGTACCCTGGCACAGGCGGGCCACGGCGCCTTCGTCGAGGTCAGCCCGCACCCCGTACTCACCGCACCCGTACAGGAGACCATCGAGGCCGCGACCGGCCCCCGGCACGCCGTCGTCACCGGGACCCTGCGCCGCGGCCAGGGCGGAGCCACCCGCTTCCAGACCTCCCTCGGCACCCTGTGGGCCCACGGCGCCGACGTCGACTGGACCCCCGTCTTCACCGGGCTCGCACCCCGACGCACCGAACTGCCCACCTACGCCTTCCAGCGCCGACGCCACTGGATCACCGCCGCACCGCACCTCACCCCGGCCACCACGACGGCACCCGTCGAGAGCGGTCCGGCCACCCCCTCCGACGAGCCGGCCGGCGGACTCGACGACGCCGACGCACTGCGGCTCGTCCTCGAATCCACCGCCGTCGTCCTCGGCTACCCGGACCGGACCCCCGTCGACGCGCAACGGACCTTCAAAGAACTCGGCATCGACTCCGTCACCGCCGTCGAACTGCGTGACCGGCTCAACTCCGTGGCCGGACTCGCCCTCCCGGCGACCGCCGTCTACGAACACCCCACACCCGCACGGCTCGCCGAGAGCCTGCACACCTCCCCGTCGACCGAGCTCGGCCCCCGCGACCACCGGCCCGCCGTCGACGAACCGATCGCGATCGTCTCCATGGGCTGCCGCTTCCCGGGCGGCGTCCGCGCCCCCGAGGACCTGTGGCGCCTGGTCCGCGACGAGACCGACGCCGTCACCGCGTTCCCGACCGACCGCGGCTGGGACCTCGACGCCCTCTACGACCCCGACCCCGACCACACCGGCACCACATACGTCCGCGAAGGCGGATTCCTGCACGACGCGGCCGAGTTCGACGCCGGGTTCTTCGGTATCTCGCCGCGTGAGGCGACCGCGATGGACCCGCAGCAGCGACTGCTCCTGGAAACCACCTGGGAGACGATCGAACGGGCGGGACTGGACCCCCGCGCCCTGCACGCCACCGCCACCGGCGTCTTCGTCGGAGCCACCGCACCCGAATACGGCCCCCGCCTCCACGAAGCGGCCGAAGCCGTCGAGGGCCACGTCCTCACCGGCACGACGTCCAGCGTGGCCTCCGGGCGCATCGCCTACGCCCTGGGGCTGGAGGGCCCGGCGGTCACGGTCGACACGGCCTGCTCCTCGTCCCTGGTCGCCCTGCACCTGGCCGTGCGCGCCCTGCGCTCCGGCGAGTGCAGCCTGGCGGTGGCCGCCGGCGCCACCGTGATGTCCAGCCCCGGCATGTTCGTCGAGTTCAGCCGCCAGCGCGGCCTGGCCGCCGACGGCCGGTGCAAGCCCTTCGCGGCCGACGCCGACGGCACGGGCTGGGGCGAAGGCGTCGGTGTGCTGCTCTTGGAGCGGCTCTCGGACGCCGAGGCCCAGGGGCATCAGGTGCTGGCGGTGGTGCGGGGTTCGGCGCTGAACCAGGACGGTGCGTCGAACGGTCTGACCGCTCCCAACGGTCTTTCGCAGCAGCGGGTGATCCGTGCGGCGTTGGCCGACGCGGGTCTGTCGGCGGCCGATGTGGATGTGGTCGAGGCGCACGGTACGGGGACGAAGCTGGGTGACCCGATCGAGGCGCAGGCGCTGCTGGCCACGTACGGGCAGGGGCGTGAGGACGACCGGCCGTTGTGGCTGGGATCGGTGAAGTCCAACATCGGTCACACCCAGGCCGCCGCCGGTGTGGCCGGTGTGATCAAGATGGTGCAGGCCATGCGGCACGCCACCCTGCCCAAGTCCCTGCACGCCGAAACCCCGTCGCCGCTGGTCGACTGGTCCGAGGGCGCGGTGGAGCTGCTGGCGCAGAATCGGGTGTGGGAGGAGAGCGAGGGCCGGCCGCGTCGGGCGGCGGTGTCGTCGTTCGGCATCAGCGGTACGAACGCCCACGTCGTCCTGGAAGCCGCGGCCGAACCGGCCGAGCCCGAGCCCGCCGACGCGCTCACGGACGCGTCCGGCCGCGAAATCGCCCTCCCTTGGCTCGTCTCCGCCCGCACGCCCGCCGCACTCACGGAACAGATGTCCCGGCTCGCGCGGTTCGCCACCGAGTCCACCTCCCTCGCCGGAGTGGATGTGGCGTGGTCGTTGTGGCGG
>NZ_MLYO01000128.1 GCF_001866665.1 Streptomyces monashensis
TCCAGCCAGCCCAGTTTCCACTTGTGCCACGCGAACAGGTCGGGCGCGAGGCCGAACTGACTTCCCATCAGATCCCAGTCGCCGACGTAGGTGTCCCAGTCGCCCTTGCCGTCGACCGGGCGGTGGTAGAGGTCCGGCAGGTCGAAGACATGGCCGGTCTCGTGGGCGAGGACCAGCCGGTCCGGCGGGTGCTTCTCGAAGACCGTGACGACCCGGCGGACGTCCGTGCCGTCCACGTGGATCGGCGTGTCGAGGTTCACGACCTTCGTGGCGTCCGAGTCGACGCCGGGCGCGTCCGGGTCGGCGACCAGGTACACGACCTGGTAGCGGGAGAAGTCCACGTCCTTGTCGGCCGCCGCGAACGCGTCCCGCAGGTAGGTGCCGCGTTTCTCGGCGCTCCAGTCGCGCTTCATGGCGTACGCCGTGGACGGCTTCGGCATGCGCAGCCAGTGGTTCACCGGGTGGGCGCGCAGGGTGAAGCGGCCGTAGGAGGCCTGCTCGTAGTAGCGGCTGGTGGCCGGGAAGTGATCGGCCGTCAGCCGGGCGGGGGTCAGCCGGGGGATGGCGTCCGGGAAGGAGAGGAAGACGAGGACGGCGTCGAGGGTGCCGGTCGGGTGGGTGTAGTCCGGGTTCCAGGAGTCCAGGCCCTCCGAGTGGTGGTCGTCGGTGCGGTGCAGGACGCAGGGGGTGGTGGAGAAGGGCTCGGCGGCCGAGGGGCTGCCGAGGATCGAGGTGGCGGCGAGCGCCGACAGCGTGGTGCACACGGCGGCGGTGCTGCGCAGCTTGGGCACGGACGTCACCTCCGGATGCGAATCAGGGACCCGTCCTCCAGATTGATGTTATTTGTTGCGCTATGCCCTGTTTATCTGCACCGGAAGGGTGAGCGCGCCCCGCCGCGCACCGGCGCACCCCGGCGCTCGACACCCCGTGTCACTCACGGAACGTCACAACTGGTCGGCGGCTCGAAGAACCCGCCCAGGTGCGGGCAGAAACGATCTGTCAGAACCCTTGCTCGATCCGGGACACTGGAGAGTGGCTGGAAGGGCCCGGGGCCAGCCTCTATGATCGGCACACTTTCCGGCACGGACAGAGATCGAGTGCACTGCGGGAGCGAGCGGTGAGCGGAACGTCCGAAGGGCCGACGCCCGCGGCAGACCTCGACCGGTCAGCCGTTACAGACAGTGACCACACCTTCTATCACCGTGTCTTCGCGGCGGCCCCGCTCGCCATGGCCGTCGTGGACCGCGCGGGACTCGTCGTCCGCTCCAACGCGGCCTTCGGGGAGCTCCTCGGCGCGTCCGCGGACACCCCCCTCACCGGCCGGGTCGCCGCCGATCTGGTGGACCTGGCCTCGGACGCCCGCAGTTGGCACGCCTACCGCGAGGTCCTGCGCGGCCGGCAGGCCCGGCTGCGCTGCACCCGCCGGCTCAAACACCCCGAGGGGCACTCGGTATGGGTGCAGGTCACCGTGTCGCCGCTCGCGGGCGACGACCCCTCGGCGCCGTACAGCGGCACGGAGCCCGGGGTGCTGCTGTCGGTCGCGGACATCAGCGCCCGTCGTGAACTCCAGGCGCGGTTGCGGCACTTGCAGATGCACGACCCGGTGACCCGGCTGCCCAACCGCACGCTCTTCTTCGAGCGGCTCTCGGGCGCGCTGGAGGCGGAGTCGTACGAGCAGAGCGGCACCGGGCGGATCGGCCTGTGCTATCTGGACCTCGACGGCTTCAAGGCCGTCAACGACACCCTCGGCCACCGCGTCGGCGACCGGCTGCTCGCGGCCGTCGCCGAACGGCTGACCCGGGTCGCCGACGAGGCGGGGTACGCCCGCGCCATGACCCCCCTGGTGGCCCGGCTCGGCGGTGACGAGTTCGCGCTGCTGGTCGAGGACTCCACCGGCACCGAACAGCTCGCCGATCTCGCCGAGTCGGCGCTGAAGGCCCTGGAGGACCCCTTCGACCTGGCCGGACAGCGGCTGTCGCTGACCGCGTCCATCGGGGTGGTGGAGCGCCACGCGGCGGGGACGACGGCCACCGGTCTCATGCAGGCGGCGGACACGACCCTGTACTGGGCGAAGGCCGACGGCAAGGGCCGCTGGACCCTGTTCGACCCCGAGCGCAACGCGCACCGGATGACCCGGCAGGCCCTGTCCTCCACCCTGCGCCCCGCCATCGAGCGCGGTGAATTCGCCCTCGAGTACCAGCCGTTGGTCGGCATGGAGGACGGCCGGCTGTCCGGGGTCGAGGCACTGGTGCGCTGGCATCACCCGCAGTTCGGCACGCTGACGCCGAATCGGTTCATCGGACTGGCCGAGGAGGACGGCTCGATCGTCCAGCTCGGCCGCTGGGCGCTGAACACCGCCTGCCGGCAGGCCCGCCGCTGGCAGCTGGACCACCCCGGCGAGCCGCCCATCTTCGTCAGCGTCAACGTGGCCGTGCGGCAGGTGTGGGACTCCGACCTGGTCGCCGACGTGGCACAGGTGCTCGCCGAGACCGGGCTCGCGCCGCATCTGCTCCAGCTGGAGCTGACCGAGTCGGCGGTGATGGGCTCGGCGGGCCGCCCGCTCCAGGCCCTCCAGGCCCTCAGCGACATGGGCGTGCGCATCGCCATCGACGACTTCGGCACCGGCTACTCCAACCTCGCCTACCTCAGCAGGCTTCCGGTCTCCACGCTGAAGCTGGACGGCTCCTTCGTGCGCGGCTTCCAGTACGAGGGCGACCAGAAGGCGATCGCGCCCAACCCGGCGGACGAGGTCATCGTCGAGGCGATGATCCAGCTGGCGCACCGGCTCGGCATCACGGTCACCGCCGAGTGCGTGGAGACCTCCGCGCAGGCCACCCGGCTGCGCCGGATCGGCTGCGACACCGGACAGGGCTGGCTGTACTCCCGCCCGGTGCCGCCGGATCGCATCTCCGAGCTGCTCGGCACCGACGTCTGCCCCCGGCCCTGACCGTCGCGGCCGGCCCGGCCGTCCCGCGCCCTCGCGACCGCGGCGTCAGGCCTGCGGCAGTCCGTAGGCGTCGGCGATCAACTCGTAGGAGCGCAGCCGCAGTTCGCCGCGGTGGGCGTGGGAGACGAGCATCAGCTCGTCGGCGCCGGTGCGCTTGTGCAGGTCGTCCAGGCCGGAGCGGACCTCGTCGGCGGTGCCGTGCACGATGTTGGCCGTCCAGGAGCCGATGAACTCCTCCTCCATCGGGGTGAACTCGTGCTTCTCGGCCTCGGCCGGGTCGGGGAAGAGACCGGGGCGGCCGGTGCGCAGCCGGAGCATGTTCAGGGCCATCGCCCGGGTCTGGCGGCGGGCCTCGCGCGGGTCGTCCGTGGCGAGCGTGGACACGCCGATGAGGGCGTACGGCTCGTCGAGGACCGCGGAGGGCCGGAAGGTCTCGCGGTACAGGTCGAGGGCCGGGACGGTGTTCTGCGCGGAGAAGTGGTGCGCGAAGGCGAAGGGCAGGCCCAGCATCGCGGCGAGGCGCGCGCTGAAGCCGGAGGAGCCGAGCAGCCAGATCGGCGGCCGGTGCGGGGACTGGACGCCGCCGGGGCTGGTGGCCTGGACGGGGCCCGGGATGGCGTGGATACGGCCGTACGGATGCCCGTCGGGGAAGTCGTCGTCCAGGAAGCGGGTCAGCTCGGCGAGCTGCTGCGGGAAGTCGTCGGCGCCTTCGCTCAGGGTGTCGCTGCGGCGCAGGGCCGCGGCGGTGGCGCCGTCCGTGCCCGGCGCCCGGCCGAGGCCCAGGTCGACGCGGCCCGGGGCCATCGCCTCCAGCGTGCCGAACTGCTCGGCGATGACGAGCGGCGCGTGGTTGGGCAGCATGACGCCGCCCGAGCCGAGCCGGATGCGCTCGGTGTGGGCGGCGAGGTGGGCGAGGATCACCGCGGGCGAGGAGGAGGCGACGCCGGGCATGGAGTGGTGCTCGGCCACCCAGTACCGGGTGAAGCCCCGGGCCTCCGCGTACCGGGACAGCTCGACGCTGGTGCGCAGGGCGTCGCCCGCCGTGCTGCCCGCGCCGACGGTCACCAGGTCCAGTACGGAGAGGGGGACGGGGGCGCTCCCGTGCGTCGTGCCCCGGATCTCGTCTGCCTCGTCTGCCGACACGGTGTGGCCTCCTGTGGAATGGGCGTGAGCTGTGCGTCCGCCCATAACAGGAGGCACTCTCCGGTTATTCCGGCCTCTCGTGCCGCCCTCTCGCACCGACCTCTCGCACCGACCTCTCGTGCCGCTCCCCCGCTCCGGACTCAGACCTGGACGATCGGTTCGCGCGTGAACAGGGTCCCGAGCCTCGGCGCGTTCACCCGCCGGTCCGCCAGCCGCAGCCCCTCCCACACGGTCACCTGGTTGGCCGTGAGCACCGGCTTGCCCAGCTCCTTCTCCAGCCGCGGCAGAAACGCGGCCGTGTGCAGGGCCGTGTCCGGGAGCAGGACCGCCTGCGCGCCGGAGCCGTCGGCCGCGCGGGCCAGCGCCAGCACCTCCTTCTCCCCCCACGTGCCGACCTCGGCCGCCGTGATGATCCCGGACGGGCGCACCGCCGTCACCTCCAGACCACCGGCCCGCAGGAAGTCCGCGAACAGCCCGGCGACGTCCTCCGGGTAGGTCGCGCCGACGGCGACCCGCCGCACCCCGATCTCCTGGGCCGCGTGCACGAAGGCGAACGAGGTCGAGGAGGCGGGCATCCCGGCCACCTGCGCGAGGGCGCGCACCTGGTCACGGGCGCCGTCCCAGCCGTGCACGAAGCTGCCGCTGGTGCACGCCCACACCACCGTCTCCGCGCCCGTCAGCCGTAGCTGGGCCATCCCCGCCGCGAGCCGCTCCCGCGAGCCCATCGCGCGCAGCGCGTCCACCCGGTGCGCGTCCTCGCCGATGTCGGTGTGGACCAGGTCCAGCCGGACGTCGCTGCCGAGGAGCTGCTCGATGCGCGGGTAGTCGTCCTCGCCGGAGTGGCCGGGGTAGAGGAATCCGAGTGCGGTCATGTCCGTCCTTTTCCGTATTCCTGATTCCTGCTTCAGTATTCCTGCGTCTCCTCCGGCAGTACCGGCGGTACGGGCGGCGGCCACACCCGCGCCGACTCGTCGAGCAGCGCCTGATACGGCCCCACCGCTCGGGTACCCAGCCTGCGCAGCGCCGCCCACATCGTGACCTGGTTGGCGGACAGCACCGGGATGCGCAGCTCGGCCTCCAGCTGGGGGATCACGTCGTACGTCGGCAGGTTGGTGCAGGAGATGAACAGCGCGTCGGCCCGGCCGGGGCGGACGGCCTGCCGGGCCATGGCGACCACGTCCCGGTACGGGACCCGCCAGATCTCCCGGGTCAGCCCCATGAAGGCGCACCCGGTGACCAGCACCCCGGCCTCGGCGACGAACTCCTCCAGCACCCGGGTGACGGACACCGTGTACGGCGTGACCAGCGCGACCCGGCGCACGTCCAGCTCGGCGAGCGCCTCCAGCAGCGCCCCGGACGTCGTCACCGAGGGCGGGGCGCCGGCCAGGCTCATCGCCGCGCACATCGCCCGCTCCCCGGCCACCCCGCCGACGAAGCTGCCCGAGGCGCAGGCGTAGGCGACGACCTCGGGGGCGACGGCGGTGAGCGCGCGGACCGCGTCGCCGAGGGTCTCGTGCTCGCTGACCAGCCGGGCCAGGTCCAGGCTCACCTCGACCGGTACGAACGGCGTGCGGGTCAGATGCAGCGACACCTCGTCGGGCACCCAGCGCCACAGCTCCCGGTCGAGGGCGAAGTCAAAAGGGGCGACGACCCCCACACCGCGCTGCGGACAGGGTCCGCCCAGAAAGGAAACGTCCATGGCAGGCTCCGGCCTCATGACAGGTGGACGAGTGGACGAGTGGAAGCGAACAGCGGCGGGCGAGCGGGCAACGGATCGCGAGTACGCCCGTGTTGACGAAGGTAGGTTCGGGTGCGAGCGTGGTCAATCCGCGCATAATGCGCGGACGATCCGTGCACGTCAGACGCCCGGAGCCGCCCCGTATGACGACCCTTCCCACGCGTCCCACGCTGCTCGTCCTGGACGCCGAGCCCCTCCCGCGCCTCGGCCGCCTCACCGGTCGCGCCCGTGTCGTGCACACCGGCGCGGACCGGCTGGCCGAGCGGCTGCCGCAGGCGGACGTGCTGCTGGTCTGGGACTTCACCTCGCACGCGGTCCGCGAGGCCTGGCCGGGTGAGGGGCCCCGGCCGCGCTGGGTGCACACGGCGAGCGCGGGTGTGGAGCATCTGATGTGCCCGGAGCTGGCCGCGTCCGACACCGTCGTGACCAACGCGCGCGGGATCTTCGACCAGCCGATCGCCGAGTACGTGGCGGCGCTGGTGCTGGCCGTGGCCAAGGATCTGCCGCGCACGCTGGAGCACCAGCGGGAGCGGGCCTGGCGGCACCGGGAGAGCCGGCGGGTGGCGGGCACGCGCGCGTGCGTGGTCGGCTCGGGCCCGATCGGCCGGGCGATCGTAGGGACCCTGAAGGCGCTCGGCGTGACGACGGCGCTGGTCGGGCGGACCCCGCGGACCGGCATCCACGGCCCGGCCGACCTGGACCGGCTGGTCTCGCGCGCGGACTGGGTGATCGCGGCCGCGCCGCTCACCGAGCAGACGCACCACATGTTCGACGCCCACCGCTTCGGCGTGATGCAGCCGTCCGCGTTCTTCGTGAACGTCGGCCGCGGCGCGCTGGTGGACGAGGACGCCCTGGCCCAGGCCCTGACCCGGCGGTGGATCGCGGGCGCGGCCCTCGACGTGTTCACGGCCGAGCCCCTCCCCGAGGACAGCCCGCTGTGGGGCCTGCCCGGGCTGATCGTCTCCCCGCACATGAGCGGCGACACGGTCGGCTGGCGCGACGAACTGGGCAAGCAGTTCGTGGAGTTGTACGAGCGGTGGGCCGCGGGCAGATCACTGGTGAACGTGGTCGACAAGAAGCGCGGCTACGTCCCCGGGCACTGAACCTCCAGGAGGGTGCATGCAGCTCACCGACCTGACCGCCGTCCAGCTCCTCGACGGATACCGCAAGGGCGAGTTCAGTCCCGTGGAGGCGACCGAACAGGCGCTGGAACGGGCCCGGCGGATCCAGCCGGAGGTGAACGCGTTCGTCCGGCTCACCGAGGAGGACGCGCTCGCGCGGGCCCGGGAGGCGCAGGCGCGCTGGCGGCGGGGTGAGCCGGCGGGGCTGCTCGACGGGGTCCCGGTGACGGTGAAGGACATCCTCCTGCTGCGCGGCCACCCGACCCTGCGCGGCTCCTCGACCGTCCCCGAGCAGGGAGGCTGGGCCGAGGACGCTCCCTCGGTGGCCCGGCTGCGCGAGCACGGCGCGGTGTTCCTCGGCAAGACCACGACCCCCGAGTTCGGCTGGAAGGGCGTGACGGACTCCCCGCTGTCGGGGATCACCCGCAACCCGCACGACCCGTCCCGGACCAGCGGCGGGTCCAGCGGCGGCAGCGCGGCCGCCGTCGCGCTCGGCGCGGGCCCGCTGTCGCTGGGCACGGACGGCGGCGGCAGCATCCGGATCCCGGCCGCGTTCTGCGGGATCTTCGGCCTGAAGCCGACCTACGGCAGGGTGCCCCTGTACCCGGCGAGCGCGTTCGGCACGCTGTCGCACGTGGGCCCGATGACCCGGGACGCGGCCGACGCGGCGCTGCTGCTGGACGTGATCGGCGCCCCCGACCCGCGCGACTGGTCGGCCCTGCCGCCCGCACCGGGCTCCTTCACGGAAGGCCTGGCGGGCGGGGTGCGCGGTCTGCGGGTGGCGTACTCGCCGTCGCTGGGCGGCCAGGTGGCGGTCGATCCGCAGGTCGCGGCGGCGGTCCGGCGGGCGGTGGCCCGGCTCGCCGACCTCGGCGCGTACGTCGAGGAGACCGACCCCGACTTCAGCGACCCGGTGGAGGCGTTCCACACCCTGTGGTTCAGCGGCGCGGCCCGGCTCACCGAGCGCTTCTCCCCGCGCAAGCGGCAGCTGCTGGACCCCGGGCTGCGGGAGATCTGCGTCCAGGGCGCCCGCCGCAGCGCGCTGGACTATCTGGCCGCGGTGGACGTCCGCATGGACCTCGGGCGGCGCATGGGGCGCTTCCACGAGGCGTACGACCTGCTGGTGACGCCGACGCTGCCGGTCACGGCGTTCGAGGCGGGCGAGGAGGTGCCGAAGGGGGCGGCGCACCGCCGCTGGACCGGCTGGACCCCCTTCACCTACCCCTTCAACCTGACCCAGCAGCCCGCCGCGACGGTCCCGGTGGGCACGGACGGGGCCGGGCTGCCGGTGGGGATGCAGCTCGTCGCGGCCCGGCACCGGGACGACCTGGTGCTGCGGGCCGCGCACGCGCTGTACGAGGCGGGGATCGCCTCGTCCGCGGCCGTCACGCCCGCCGGAAGCTGAGCGTCTCCCCCGCCGCGCCGGTCCGCCACAGGTCGTTGCAGGCCTCGGCCATCCGGTCGAGGCCGTCGGTCACCTGGCCCCAGACGATCCCGGGCACCCAGCCCACGTCCCCGTTGAGCAGCAGGTTGTTGCGCTCGTAGAACAGGGCCAGGTCGACGACGGTGCTGCCGGGGCGGACCTCGCGGTCGTAGCCGTAGGCCTTCGTGCCCAGCTCGGCGCCCGCGAAGGAGAAGTAACAGAGGTCGCCGGGAATCGGGGTGACCGTCGGGTTCTCCAGTGGGGGTTCCGTCGAGGCGAACGGCGGGAAGAGGGCGTAGATCTCGTTGCGCGCGTACTTGGCGTGGTAGACGTCGCCGGACAGGGGCAGGGCCTGCCAGACGGCCTCGCAGGTCAGGGGCGCGCGATCGGTCAGGAGGCGGGCCGTGCAGCGGACCCCTCGCCGGGCGAGCGCGACTTCGACATGACGTTCTGCCATTCCGCCTCCTTCGGGTTCCCTTCCGGTGCGCCTGCCCGGTCCGCGACCGTCGCAAGCACCCGCGAGTCCGTCCCAATACCCCCTCGGGCAACTCCCCTAACTCGCGATTCGGACCCTGACGCTCGCTGCGCGACCCATATGTCCGGAAGATCGTGCCGCGCACGGCCAGGAACGAGGCGACCACGGCTGGACACGGAACGGGATCGTGTAGATCACGTTTTGATGACACCCCTGAACTCACCGCATAGTTCCCGGAGATCGGGCAGGCGCCACCACCGGTTTACGGCCAGACCTGGCAAGGCTCTCTCTGGAGGTTGCACGCCCATGTCCGAGTTCCCGAACCTGTCCCGCCGGGGTTTCCTCAGCAGAAGCGCGGCCGTCGGAGGTCTGCTCACCGTCCCCGGACTCCTGACCGCCTGCACCAAGACGGACACCGGCACCGACGGGAGCTCGAAGCTGGCGCAGCTGAAGAAGCAGGGCTATGTGAAGGTGGCCTACGCCAACGAGGCCCCCTACGGCTATGAGGAGAACGGGCAGCTCAAGGGCGAGGCGCCCACCCTGCACCGGGAGATCTTCAAGGCCCTGGGCGTCGACGAGCTGCGCCCGACCTTCTCCGAGTGGGACGGGCTGATCCCGGGGTTGCAGGCCGGCAAGTACGACGTGATCAGCGCCGGCATGGCGATCATCCCGGACCGCTGTGCGAAGGCGCTGTTCTCCGAGCCGGAGTTCATCTCGCCGACCGCGATGATGGTGAAGAAGGGCAACCCGAAGCACCTGACCGACCTGGCGTCGGCGAAGAAGGCCGGGGTCACCGTCGGAGTGATGTCGGGCGCGGTCGAGAAGAGTTACGCCACCGCGGCCGGGATCTCCGAGGGCGACATCAAGACGCTGCAGAAGCCGCAGGACGGAGCGGACGCGGTCAAGGGCGGCCGCATCGACGCGTTCCTGCTGACCAGCATCTCGCTGAACTGGCTGGCGAAGAACAACAGCGACCTGGAGGTCATCACGCCCTTCATACCGGAAATCGGCGGCAAGAAGGAGTACAGCCCGGGCGGCGCCGTCTTCCGCAAGGGCAACGAGGAACTGCGAGACGCCTTCAACGCCCAGCTGAAGAAGATCACTTCGGACCCGGCGCGCTATGTGCGGCTCATCGGGCAGTACGGATTCGGCAGGGAGACCATCCCGCCGGCCGGCCTGAAGACCGCCGACCTGTGCAAGGGCTGACGGTGACGCCTGCCCATGGGTGACTTCTACTCCTATTTCTTCGGCCACCTGCCGGACGTGTGGTCGGGGCTGGCGGTCACGCTCGAGGCGACGGTCCTCGGCTCGGCCGTCGCCCTCACCCTGTCCTTCGTGTTCGGCTTCATGGCCAACAGCCGGCCCGTGCTCGTGCGCGGAGCGTCGCGGGTGATCGTGGAGTTCTTCCGCGGGACCTCGCTGTACGTCCAGCTCTTCTGGCTGTTCTACGCCTTCCCGCTCCTGTTCGGCTACCAGCTCTCGCCGCTGTTCTGCGGTGTACTGGCCTTCGGCATGAACTACGGCGCGTACGGCTCCGAGGTGGTGCGCGGCGCGCTCAACGCCGTACCGCGAGCGCAGTGGGAGGCAGCCGTCGCGCTGAACATGACACCGTTTCAGCGGATGCGCCGAGTGATCCTGCCGCAGGCGTGGGTGCAGATGATCCCGCCGTTCACCAACCTGTTGATCCAGCTGGTCAAGTGCACCCCGCTCCTGTGGCTGATCCAGGCGGCCGACCTGACGACGGTGGTCCAGCAGATGCGGGACCGCACCGGCGAGACGACCTGGGCGTACCTGACGCTGCTGGTGCTGTACTTCGTCCTCGCCTACGCCCTGACGCTGCTGATGAACGCCCTGGAGCGGCACGCCGCGGTCCGGCTCGGCCGGCGCCCGGCCGCCCGCTCCCTGCTGCGCTCCCGCAGCGCGGAAGGGGCCCGGAGGTCCGAGACGGCGGGAGGTGCCCGGTGAACTACACCTGGGACTGGGGCGCGATGCGGCAGGCGCTGCCCCTGCTGCTGACGGGTTTCGAGACGACGCTGCTGGCCACGGTCCTCGGCATCCTGGTGGCCGCCGTGCTCGGGCTGGTCGTCGCCATGCTGGGCCGGGCGCCGACCCGGTTGGTGACCATTCCGGTGCGGGCCGTGACCGAGTTCGTACGGTCCACCCCGCTGCTGGTGCAGCTGGTCGGCGCCTACGCGGTCTTCAACACGGTCAGACCGCTGACCATCGGTATCGCGGTGCTCGGCATCCACTACGCCTCCTACCTGTCGGAGGTGTACCGGGCGGGCATCGACGCCGTGCCCAGGGGTCAGTGGGAGGCCTGCCGGGCGCTCTCGTTGTCGCCGCGCCGCACCTGGCAGGCGGTGATCCTTCCGCAGGCGGTGCGCAACGTACTGCCCGCACTGGGCAACTACGGCATCTCCATGTTCAAGGAGACCCCGTTCCTGGCCGTCATCACCGTCACGGAGATGGTCGCCCAGGCCCGGGAGTACGGGGCGAACCACTTCGTCTACGCCGAGACGTTCACCCTCGCGGGCCTGATCTTCCTTGTGGCGAGTTACCCCACCTCGCTTCTGATGAGAAAACTGGAGAAGCGCCTTGGCCACTGATCCCCTGCAGAAGCCGGACACCGAGCACCGCGCGCAGGACACCGTCGCGGCGGGCCACCTGATCGAGTTCGACCAGGTGGTCAAGCGCTACGGCGACCACGTCGTGCTCGACCACCTGGACTTCACGGTCGAACGCGGTCGGCATGTGACCCTGATCGGGCCGAGTGGTTCCGGCAAGACCACCATCCTGCGGCTGCTGATGACCCTGGAGCGGATCAGCGAGGGCCTGATCCTGGTGGGCGGTCGCCCGCTGTCCCACATGGCCGGCCCGAACGGCTCCCTCAAGCCGGCCGACGAGAAGTACCAGCGCGAGGTCCGCAAGAAGATCGGGATGGTCTTCCAGCAGTTCAACCTGTTTCCGAACATGAACGTGCTGCAGAACATCACCGAGGCCCCGGTCAGCGTTCTCGGCCTGGACCGCGCCGAGGCCGAGGAGCGCGCCGGGGAGCTCCTCGACATGGTGGGCCTCCGCGAGAAGATCACCGCGCACCCCACCCAGCTGTCCGGTGGTCAGCAGCAGCGCGTGGCGATCGCCCGGGCCCTCGCCATGCGGCCGGAGATCCTGCTCCTCGACGAGGTGACCTCGGCCCTGGATCCGGAGCTGGTGGCCGGGGTGCTCGACCTTCTCAGGGAGATCGCGCACACCACCGACATCACGATGCTCTGTGTGACCCACGAGATGGGTTTCGCCCGGGACATCTCCGACCAGGTCCTGATGTTCGACGGCGGCCGGGTCATCGAGTCGGGCCCGCCGGAGCGGATCTTCGGCGACCCGGAGCAGGAGCGCACCCGGGAATTCCTCAGCGCGGTCCTGTGACGGTGCCTTTGGCATATGCCAGGGGCTGGTACCGCAGTTGGGAGAGGGCAGAGGCGAGGACAGTGGACACCACAATCTCGCCAACACCCTCTCCCCAGGGGCCCTTTGCCCGATATCGTGGTACCGATCCGCCGACCGGAATTCGCGGCCAGACAGGCGAGCCAGGGGGAACACCGTGGCACTGACGCACGAGCCGACCGCCCCGTACCACTCGGCCCAGGACGCGCTGCGCGTGCTGGAGACCGTGGCGCGCCACTCCGCCGGGGTCACCGACACCGAGCTGGCCCGCGGCACCGGCCTCGGCACCGAGCGGCTCACCGCACTGCTGCGCATGCTGCGCCGCGAGGGATACGTCGAGCAGATCGGCGACGGGGCGTACGTCACGGGCGACACCCTGCGCCGGCTCACCTCGGCGCACGACCACGAGCGGGCCCTGGGCGAGAAGCTCCAGCACACCCTGGACCGGCTGCGCGACTCGGTCGGCGCGGCGGTCTACATGAGCCGGTACGTCGACGGCGAGGTCAGGGTCACCCAGTACGCCGCCGGCCCGGCCACCCCGGCGGTGAACGAATGGGTGGACTTCCGCTACTCCGCGCACGCCACCGCCGTCGGCAAGAGCCTGCTGACGCAGCTCGACCACAACGGCCGGCGCGACCATCTCTCCCGGCACCGGATGGCCCGCCTCACCTCGCGCACCATCACCAGCGACAAGCTGCTGCTCTCCCGCCTGGAGTCCCAGCCGCCGACGGTGCCGGTGCTCGACCTCCAGGAGTACGCGGTCGGCACGGTCTGCGCGGCCGTCCCGATCACCGCGGGCTCCTCGGTGGGCTGCCTCGCCCTGTCCCTCCCGGTGGAGCACGCGCACCGGCTGAAGCAGGCGGCGGACGCGCTCAACCGCAACGCGGCGCCGCTGCTGCTGTCGCTCACGCTCTGAGGGGCGCGGGAGGGGTGGTCACGAGCACCCTCCCGGACCAGGTAGTATTTTCTTCGTCGCCAGCCGCGGGAGACAGAATCCGGCGGAAGGCGAGAGTCATGCGCCGCTAGCTCAGTTGGTTAGAGCAGCTGACTCTTAATCAGCGGGTCCGGGGTTCGAGTCCCTGGCGGCGCACCGAAGAAGGGCCCTTCGCGAGAGCGAGGGGCCCTTCGGCGTCCCCGACGGGCTACGGCAGGAACCCGTCCGCGGCCGAGAACATCAGGTGGGCGCTGACCATGAAGGCGACGCAGCCCGCGATGAAGACCCCGAGGAACGCCAGCAGGCAGCCCGATTCGGCCACGAGTCTGCCGGGGGCCGGGGCCTGCGCGGTCGCGCGCTCGGGGCGCTCGGCCGCGTAGTGCACGGTGACGACGTCGCCCTCGACGACCGTCCCCGGCCCGTTGCTCTCCTCGAAGCGCACGGCGCGGCCCCCGCGGGTGGTGAACTCGTACACGTGATGCAGCGTCGTGCTGACGGAGGTCTCCCCGCCGCCGCTGGTCGTCGTGTACGTCCGCAGGCAGCGCGCCTCGGCCGTCAGTCCGCCGTTCCAGGCGGCGCGCACCTCCCGGGCCCGGCCGATCACCCTGACCAGGGCGCGGACCGCCATGGCGATCATGAGCGCCGGTACGACGTAGAACATCGCCTCCATGAGTCCCCCCGCATGCCGTGCACCGGCCCTGGTCGGCCGGCGTGGCAGGAACCTACCCACGCCGGCCGCGCCATGGGCTCAGGGGAAGCTCAGAACGTGACGTCCGAGCAGGCGTAGAACGCGTTGCCCGTGTCGGCGATCGTCCACACCGCGAGGATGACGTGGTGCCCGCTCAGCCCGCTCGGCAGGGTGCCGCTGTGGCTGAGGGTGGCCGGCGGGCGCTGGCCGTTGTACGGCACCGTCAGGAACGGGGTGAGATCGAGGTCCGAGCGGGACAGGGGGTGGTTCTGGTTCCAGCCCTGCTTGGTGACGTAGTACGTGAAGTCGGTCGTGGCGTGCATGGCGGTGAACTGCCAGCGGAAGGTGTACGTCTGGCCGCCCGTCA
Organism: Streptomyces monashensis; assembly: GCF_001866665.1. Lineage (GTDB taxonomy): Bacteria > Actinomycetota > Actinomycetes > Streptomycetales > Streptomycetaceae > Streptomyces > Streptomyces monashensis. Next base: position 14,278 of record NZ_MLYO01000128.1, read on the forward strand.
CCCGGGTGGCGGGCCAGGCCCCGCCGGAGGGGGTGGTCGGCGAGCTGAGCTGGGCGAACCGGTCGAGGCCGCCGTTGCAGATCTGGCCGTCGGCGGGTCCGGCGGCCGGGAAGCCCTTGGGGCCCTCGACGCTCTGCGGCTCGTACTGGATGTCGCCGCAGTTCGTCACCGTGCCGTTGGCGCAGAGCTTCTGCCTGCTGATGGGGAGGTCGGTGTAGCCGTGCCCGCTGGCGCCGCCGGTGGAGAGCGCGAACGCGCCGGCGGTCACCACCCCGAGCACGACCGCGGCCATCGCCGGGAAATTGGTCTTGGTGCGCATGCTGCCGCTCCTCGAGAACGTGGGGAGTTCGGGTGAGCTGTGCAGGTGGTGCGGTTAGGTCTAGACCAAGTTTCAGGCTATTGCCGCCCTTTGAGCATGTCCATACCAATCGCAGCGTGGGCTACGCCGGCTCTCCGCGCCCCGAGCAGAAGGCGACCGTCAGGTCCCGCACCAGCGCCTTGCGCTCGTGGTCGTCGAGTTCCACCAGGCCGCGCCCGGTCAGCCGGGCCACCGTGTCCTCCACCGAGTCGACCACCGAGCTGAGCATGCGGGCCCGCTGCCGGGCGTCCAGCCGGGCGATGCGGCGCCGGTGCATCGCGTCGGCGATCTCGGGGGCGTACTCCACCCGGACCGGCTGGACCGAGAAGACGTCCAGGCCGACCGGCGCGCTCTCCGCCGCCACCAGCCGGGTCAGCGCGTCCCCGGCCTCCGTCATGCCGTCGCGGGCCTCGCCCTCCGGCTCCACGGGCACCCGGGCCAGCGCCGCCTCCACGCACGCGTGCAGGTACGTGTCGTAGTTCTCGACGCCGAACACCGCCCGCGCGGTGTCGCGGACCCGCCACACCACGAGGACCTGCACCCTGAGCCCCGAGCCGTCCGGATCCGCCGCCGCCATCTCCTCGCTGCGCCAGTGCCGCAGTCGCAGGTCCACCCCGTGGCGCGGCAGCAGCGGGTTCACCCACAGCAGCCCGGTGCGCCGGACGGTCCCCCGGTAGCGGCCGAACAGGCCGAGCACCCAGGCCCGTCCGGTGCGCCCGCGGGTCAGCCCGCCGAAGCCGAGCGCGCCCAGCATCCAGGCCCCGGCGTACGCGATCCACTGCGCCGGTCCGAGTCCCGCACCGGCGGGCACCGGCAGCCCCAGCGCGTGCGTCGCGAGCCGGGGCAGCAGCCCCGCCCACCACGTCGTCGCCACGCATCCGGCGATTCCGCACACCCCGGCGAGCACTCCGGCCGCCCCCGGCAGCACCCGCGCGGCGCGCTCGGCCAGCTCCGGGTCGACCTCCGGCAGCGGGCGGCGGCGCAGCGCGGCGGGCCTGGGCGGCACCTTCGCCGGATACGACGGGTCGGGGGTGCCGAGGAAGGGCTGCGGGACGGCGATCTCGGCGGTCGTCTCGTTCTGGACCAGCGGGCCCGGCAGGCCGCCCGGACCCACGGCGGCCTCCGGTCGCCCCTCGGACTCGGGCGGCGTGTGTGACGTGGTCGTACTCATTCGTACCTCCGGGGGACGAGTGGGGAGTTGCGGGTCAGGTGCCGGTCACGTGGTCCGGGCCGGCGGTCAGGAAGAGCCGGCGCCAGGTCTCCGGGCCCGGGTAGCCGTCCGCCGCGCCGCCCCGCCAGCCCTGGGCGCGCTGGAACGCCTCGACGGCACGGCGGTCCGCCTCGCTCCAGACCGGGCCGGGACCGGTGGCGTAGAACCTGCCGAACCCTTTCTCCACCAGCCGGCGGCCCAGTTGGGTGACGTGGTCGTTCTCCGCGCCCGGCAGGAAGAAGGCGCGGCCGGGGTAGCCGGGCACTCCGTGCGAGACGGGCCGGGCCGGGTGGCCGGCGGCGGCGGACCGGACGAGGAAGCGGGTCCCGCCCTTGCCGTCGGCCGCCGGGGCGCCCGCGGTGGCCGGGGTCACGCCCTTGTAGCGGTAGGGGACGTACTTGTCGGCGTTGCTCCAGTACGGGTACGGCGTGGGCTGGCTGCGGGCGTTCGGGGGTGTCTGCTCGTAGACCGTGTAGGAGCCGTGCGTGTAGTCGGTCCAGCCGCCGAAGATCACCACGTGGGAGCCCTTCTCGGGGTTGTCGGGATTGTGGTAGAGCAGGATGTCGCCGGGCTCCAGCTCCTCCTTGGTGATCTTCACGCCGAACGAGCCGAGACTGCCGGTCCACTCGTTGGTCCCGAGGTTCCAGGCCATGGAGACGTAGCCGGAGCAGTCCTGCCGGTACCCGTCGGACCAGTAGGTGCTCATGCTGTACGGCACCTTCGCCGTCACCCAGACCTTGGCCCGCTTGATGATCTCGGCCCGGGTGGTGGCGGGGACGTTGGCGGGGTTGGCGGGGCCGGCGCTCTTGCCGTGCAGCCCGGACCGGCCGCCCTGCGGGGTGTCGGGCCCGTTGTCCGCGGGGACGTGGGTGCGCTGGACGGCGGGCGGGACGACGGGGAGGGCGGCGGCCGGGGCGGCCGCGCCGAGGAGGGCGACCGCGGCGGCGGCGACGAGACCACAGGCGGCCGGGCGGCCGACCGGGCGTCCCGGCGGCGTACGGCGGCCCACGAACACCGGAGCGGTCATGAGATCTGCCTCACATTCAGAGGTAATTTGTCCGCGTGTGTGCACGTTGGTCAGTTTCCCAACTGTCCAGCGGGCCGCCACTTTGACGGTCCGAATGATGTACGCGGCCGCCCGGCACCACCTCCGGCCGTCCGGAGGTGGTCGAAGGCACCCCTCAAGGTCAGGTAGAGTTATCTCCGTCAGCAGGCGCCGCTAGCTCAGTTG
>NZ_MLYO01000129.1 GCF_001866665.1 Streptomyces monashensis
GTCGGGCTGTTCGAAGATGGTCCGCAGCAGGGTGGCCACCCAGGGCTGGGCCGACTTGGGGACCTGGCTCAGCAGTGCGCGGGCGTAGTGGGTGCGGCATCGCTGCCAGCTCGCGCCGGGCAGGGTGGCGCCGATCGCGTTGACCAGGCCCATGTGGGCGTCGGAGATGACCAGTTGGACGCCGGACAGGCCGCGTGCGATCAGGGAGCGCAGGAAGGCGAGCCAGCCGGCGCCGTCCTCGGCGGTGGCCACGTCCAGGCCGAGGATCTCGCGGTGGCCGTCGGCGTTGACGCCGACTGCGATCAGCGCGTGGACGTTGATGATGCGGCCGCCCTCGCGGACCTTCTGGGTCAGGGCATCGACCCAGACGAAGGCGTAGGGGCCGGCGTCCAGGGGCCGGTTACGGAACGCGGCGACCTGCTCGTCCAGGTGCTTGGCCATCGCGCTGACCTGGGACTTCGACAGCTGGGTGACGCCCAGGCTCTCGGCGAGCTTTTCCACTCGGCGGGTGGAGACGCCGAGCAGGTAGGCGGTGGCGACCACGCTGATGAGGGCC
>NZ_MLYO01000013.1 GCF_001866665.1 Streptomyces monashensis
CCCGCGCTTCCTAAAACACGGCCTAGGCGCGCAGCGCCCCCATCCGTCCCTCCAGACGGCCGAGCAACTCGCCCAGCAGACCGGCGAGTTCGCCTTGGCCCTCGGGGGCGAGTACCGACAGTACGGCGGTCTCGTAGGCGAGTTGCTCGGGCAGGATGCCGTCGACCAGCTCGCGGCCGGTGTCGGTGAGCCGGAGGTGGGCGACGCGGCGGTCACGGGTGTCGCCGCGCCGCTCGACCAGCCCGCGCTCGGTCAGCTGCTTGAGCCGCTTGGTGACGGCGGCGCCGGAGGAGAAGGTCTCGCGGGCCAGCTCGCCCGGCGTCAGCTCGTGGCCGGTGCGGCGCAGCGCGCCGAGCAGATCGAACTCCGGGCGGCTGAGCCCGGCCCGGCGCAGGGGCGCGTCCTCGGCCTGCTGGAGCAGGGCCGCACAGCGGTTGATCCGCCCGATGACCTCCATGGGCCCGGTGTCCAGCTCGGGATGCACCGCCCGCCACTGCCGGACGACGGCGGCAACGGTGTCACCGGGCGAGACACCGGAACCGGGGCCCGGGCCGGGACCGGCACCACCGCCGGTGCCCGTACCGGTACCGGTGCCACTACCGGTGCCGGTGGATGTGCCGGACCCGACGTCAGCCCCGACCCCCGCCCGGGACTCGGCCTCAGCCCTGCTCCCGGCCTCGGACCCGGTCCCGGTGTCGGTCCCACTCCCGGCCGCAGATCCGGAGACGGCGCCGGGAGCCGGGCCGGAGCCCGTGCCGGTCCGCTCCGCTCCCCCGTTCCGTCTCGTCTCCGCTCCGGCGCCCGTGCCCGCCTCCGCCCCGGTCGTGTCGTCCGCGGGTGCCGGTCCGCCGTTGCTCGCCGTCATGGCCGTATGTCCTCCGTCGCCCGGCCCGGGTTCTGCCTCCGGCCCCGGGCCTGCTCCTCGTCCTGCCCCGGTACGTACCCCTGACGTCGTACCGTCGCCGCGAGCGTACGGTGTCCGGACTGCTCGGCGAGCACGACCCGCTCCTCGGGCAGGGCGCGCTGCCACCATTCGCCGGCGGCGGCGTCGGCTGTGGCGCGCAGGTCGGCGAGGGCGGCGGCGAGGGCACGGCGGGCGCTCTCCAGGGCGCGGGGCGCCGGATGCGGTTCGGCCAGCAGCCGGGCGGCGTGCTCGCGGGCGCGTTCCGCCGTGGTCAGGGCGTGTTCGAGGCGGTCGCCCGCACGCCGGTTGGTGACGACGACCGCCGCGCCGAAGCCGACCAGCGCGCCGACGAGGGTGTCCAGGGCCCGCTCGGTCATCAGCCGCCCCGGGTCCTGGCTGCGGGCGAACTCGGTGACGAGCAGCGCCATCGGGGTCACACAGACACTGCCGAGCCAGTAGTTGCGGCCCATCAGCGCCTCGGCGCCGAAGCTGAGGGCGAGGCAGCACAGCACCAGGGCGGCCGGGTGGAGATGGGCGAGCGGGGCGAGGGCCGCGAAGGCGAGCACGCCGACGAGGTTGCCGACGACGCGCTGGACGGCTCGCTTCCAGGTGAGCGTGACGTTCGCCTGATAGAGGGAGGCCGCCGTGACCAGGGCCCAGTAGGGACGGCCGACGCCGAGCGCGAGGGCGGCGTAGCTGGCGAGGGCGCAGCCGATCGCGGTGCGTGCGGCGATCGGCGCGTACGGGGCGAGGCGGTGCCGCAACGACCGTGGCCGCAGGGCGAGTTCGTCGTCCACGCCGAGGAGTTCGTCGGCGGATTCGCGGGGCGGCGCGACCCGCGGCACCCGGCCGGTGCCACCCAGGTCCCGGGCCCAGGCGCGCAGTCGGGCGGGGTCGCTGTCGGCGGGGGCGGCGAGGGCGACCTCGGCGCGCACCACGAGCTGCTCGAGGGCGCGGCGGGCCCGGTCGGGGCGTGCGGCGAGCAGGGACTGCCAGGCGGCGTGGATCGCGGCGGCGCTCGCCGCGCGGGCCGTGACCCGCCCGTCGCCGGTGCCGTCCGTGGCGGCGTACGCGGCTGCGGCGTTCAGGGCCTGGGCGGTGGCGCGCCGTTCGGGGCCGTGCGGGCGCAGCAGCCCTGGCGCCATGCCGACCAGCCAGGCCCAGGCGCCCGCCGCCAGGGCCAGTGCGACGTGTCCGGGGACCTGGCCGAGGGTCTGCGGGGCGAACAGCGAGGCGGAGCTGATGAAGGTGAGGACCACGTTGGCGGGCGGCCCGAGCCGGGTCGCGTCGCACGCGGTCTTCTGCACGGCGGCCATGACGGCGCCGATGGTGACCAGGACGACGGCGTTCGTGGTGAGCGACGCCGCGAGCAGCGCGACGGCGAGGCCGCCGACCATACCGGCCACCACCCAGGCGAGGACGCGGGCGCGGGCGGCGTAGGGCCGGTTGTGGCCGTAGAGCGCGCACAGGGATCCGGCCATCGTGTACATGGCGAGATCAAGGCGGCCGAGCGCCAGCAGGATCAGGTTGGGCGGGGCGATGGCGGCGACCACGCTCAGTGCGGGCTTGAACCAGATGTCGGAGGGCCGCCCGAGGCGGAGCACTCCGGAGAAGGGAAGTCGGCGAGGGGGCGCATTGCTCATACCCTCTAATTTAGCATGTGTTTTACTCGTGAAGCATTTATTCGCCGGACCCCCGCTCACCTGCTGTGCTCCGTCGAATGCTCCCCGTGTACACCCTTGCGCTCGCGTGCGCCCCGTTCGGCCGGGGCATCGCATCCCTCGACCGAGCGTCGAGCGGGGAGGTGCGCGTGCACGGACCGGTACCGGCCGCCTGGCTGCTGGTCGCGCTGTGCGCGGCGACGGGGGTCTACTGCCTGCTGCGGATGCGCAGCGGAGTCGAGGAGCAGCGCCGCTCCGCCGGCGGCGAGGCGCTGATGGGCTTCGGCATGGCCGTGATGGCCGTACCGGCCGCGGCCTACACCCCGCCGAGGTGGGCGTGGCCGGCGTACGCGGCGGTGTTCGGGGCGGCGGCCCTGCGCGCACTGTGGGCCGCCCGCACAGCGCCGCACCATCTGCACCACCTGGTGGGCACGTTCGCGATGGTCTACATGGCGGCGGCGATGGCCGTCGCGCCGCCCGCCGCGCACCATGTGCACGGCGGCTCCGGCGTGCCGGTGCTGACCGGCGCGCTCCTGGTCTACTTCACGGGGTACGTACTCCGCACCGGCTCCCGCCTGGTGCCGGCCACGGTCGCCGCGGCCGGACCGGGATCCGGACCGGCTCGCTGGGGAGACCGACCGGAGCTGGCCCGGGCCTGCCGGTTGTCGATGGGGATCGGGATGGTGGCCATGCTGCTCACGATGTGAGCGAGCAAGCCGGCGGACCCGACGGGAGCGTTGTCTGCGTCACTTCGGCGTCACGGCCCGTACGGTGAGCGGCCCCGCACTCATAGGGTGCTGTCCATGATGGTCCCCGTGGCACTGTTGCTGCTCGGCGCCGTGACCGCCATCGTCGCTCCCCGGCTGCTCGCCCGGGCCGACTGGGCGGACCGTGAACCGGTCGTCGCCCTCTGGGTGTGGCAGTGCGTCGTGGTGGCCGTCCTGCTGTGCTGCGCACTGTCGATGACCCTCAGTGCGGCCGCGGCCTGGGGGGCCGTGCGCGGGAACGTGTTCGCCCCGGCGCCGCGCGCGGTCGTGGACGCCTACGCGCTCGGCGCCGCCGGGCCGTGGGCCGCGACCACCGCCGTGCTGCTCGCCTCCGGAGGCCTGTGGAGCCTCGCGATGTTGGTGCGCGAGATCGTACGGTCCCGGACGCGACGGCGGGCACGGCGTACCGAACTCCTCGTGCGTGCACCGCTGTTGCCCGGCGAGGAGCAGGTGGGCGGACGGCTGGTGGTGCTGGAGGCCGAGCGTCCCGACGCCTGGTGGCTGCCCGGCGCCGCGCCCCGGCTCGTCATCACCACGGCCGCGCTGCGCCGCCTGAAGGGGCGTCAGCTGGACGCGCTGCTCGCGCACGAGCAGGGTCACGCGCAGGCCCGGCACGACTGGCTGCTGCACAGTTCGGCCGCGCTGGCGGGCGGGTTCCCGCAGGTGCCGGTGTTCGCCGCGTTCCGCGACGAGATGCACCGGCTGGTCGAGCTCGCCGCCGACGACATGGCCTCCCGGCGCTTCGGCCGGCTGACGACCGCTCTGGCCCTGGTCGAACTGAACGAGGAGCGCGGCGTGTTCGGCCCCTCCCCCACCCCGCAGGCCCATGTCCCGCAGCGCGTGCACCGCCTGCTCACCGCCCCGGACCGGCTCCCCGCCCTGCACCGGCTCCGCCTGACGGCGCTGGCCGCGCTGGTGCCGGTGCTCCCGGTACTGGTGGCCCTCGTACCGGGGCTGCGCGCACTGGGCTGAGTCACCGCGGAGCCGCCGTAGGTGCCGTCACGGAGTCGCCGCAGAGCCGCGGGCATCCGGCCACGACCCCCGCCGACCGGCGTACATCACACGATGCGCCCCACGCGTCCCCGCCCCCATCCCCCGTCGCGTACGGCGCGCTTCGCGGCGCTCCTCGCCGTCTGCCGCACGCTCGTGCTGGGCAGCCGGCTGTTCGGGGCGTCGGCGGTGGCTTCGGCCGTGCCGGTGCACGAGTGGATCGGGCCGGTCGGCTCAACTCCCCTGGACACCAACCTCGATAAGGTCAACGGCATGACCGCTGTGCTGTTCGACTTCTCCGGGACCCTGTTCCGGATCGAGTCCGCCGAATCCTGGCTGCGCGCGACGCTGGACGCGTCGGGGCGCGACCTTCCCGAACCGCAACTACTGGAGACCGCACGGGCGCTGGAAGCATCCGGCGCGCATCCGGGCAGCGGTGTGGAGCCGGTCGGCCTGCCGGCCGAACTGGCCGCGTTGTGGGCGGCGCGGGACGAGAGCGCGCGGCTGCACCGGGCCGCCTTCACCGGCGCGGCCCGACAAGTGCCGCTGCTTTGGCCGGAGTTGTACGACGTCCTTTACGAGCGGCACATGGCCCCCGCCGCCTGGTCCCCGTACCCGGACGCGGCCGAGGTGCTGAGCACGCTGCGCGAGCGCGGGATCGGGGTCGGCGTGGTCAGCAACATCGGCTGGGACCTGCGCCCGGTATTCCGCCATCACGGGCTCGACGCACACGTGGACGCGTATGCCCTGTCGTACGAACACGGGGTGCAGAAGCCGGACCCGCGGCTGTTCTCGGTGGCCTGCGCGGCCCTGGGCGCCGATCCGCGGCAGGTGGTGATGGTCGGCGACAGCAAGGAGGCGGACGGGGGTGCGGCCGCGCTCGGCTGCCGGGTGCACTTCGTCGACCATCTGCCGGTGACGGACCGGCCCGACGCACTGCTGCCGGTGCTGGACCTCGTGGACTGAGGGCACTTCCGGTCACGCTGCGGCCCAAGTGGCCCTCTGGCCCCGGGACACCGAGGCGCGGCCGTCCGAGCAGGGTATTGACGGCCGTGGAGAGCAATGGCTAGCTGACGCACCGTCCGTCTGAGACGATCCCCCGCGTCGCCCCAGACGGACGGCAGCCCTGGACCGGTCCCACCCATGGCGGGGCCACCCGCGTTGAGTATAGTTGGCTGGCAGCCAGTCAACGCAGGAGTTACAGGATGTCCCCGCGAAGCGCCTCGGTCAATGAAGAGTTGCGACGGCGTTCCCGGGAACGGCTGTTGCAGGCGGCGGTGGAGATGGTCGACGAGCACGGCTTCGAGGCCGCCACGCTGAGCGACATCGCGGACCGGGCCGGTTCGGCGCGCGGCCTGGTGTCGTACTACTTCCCCGGCAAGCGCCAACTGGTGCAGTCCGCCGTGCACCGGCTGATGCACCGCACGCTGGAGGAGGCGCTGGAGCGCGAGCCGCACACCGAGGACGGCAGGGAGCGGCTGGCCCGGGCCATCGACGCCATCCTGGGCCTGACCCGCGATCACCCCGTGCTCATGCGCCAGCACATGGCCGGCCTGCTGCAGGCGGAGGGCTTCGTGCAGTGCCCGGAGCAGCAGCGGCTGGGCGAACTGCTGGGGGACACCGTCGCCCGGTACGGCTCCGAGGACGTCCCGGCCGACTATCCGAAGCTGCGGGCCCTGTTGATGGGAGCGGTGTACGCGGCACTGATGCCGGGAGCGCCGATGCCGCTGCCGGTGCTGCGCGCCGAGCTGTTCCAGCGGTACGGGCTCGACTGGTCGATGGGGGTGCCGCCGGAGAGCGCGACGGACTCCGGGGCGCGGGCGCAGGATCTGTCCCGGTTCTTCGCCACGGAGGCCCGGCCGGAGCAGGGCTGAGGGCCAACCGCCCTCAACCGCGGCGCGCGTGACGGGCCGTCAGGAATCCCGCGTCCCGCGCCTGGGCGATCAGTTTGAGGGAGCGGCGACGACTGCGCCCGGTCGCGGTCATCACGGCGAGCACCGGATCGGCGCCCTCCTCCTGCGCGGCGCGGTACTCCTGGGCCGCGCGCCGACACCCCTCGACACCGCGCGGCCAGGGCGACCGCTCACGTCGAGCCGTTGCGCAGACACCAACCGCTTCCCCACCGTCCTCGCCACTCACACCGCCCTCGCCGCCCTCGGCCCTCCCGTTTGCCTCACCACCCTCGCTCGCCGTGGTGTTCACACCCACCTCGTACGACTCCTCCGCCACACGAGCACCCTCCTGGGCGACCCAGTCGGACGCCCCCTCGACCACTTCCGCCTCCACACCCGCACCCGCCCCCTCACCCTCGTCCGCCCGTCGGTCCGCCGTGTCCGCCGCCACCCCGCACGCCCCGGAGAGCGGCCCCTTGAGCCAGTCCGCGAGGGCTGTCAGGTCGGCGAGGGACAGGGCCGGTTCGGCCTGGACGTCCTCGATGGACACGCGTCCCTCGCGGGCGACGGCCAGCGCGTCGACACGGGCGCCGTCGGGAAAGGCCAGCCGGACGTGGAACCAGGACAGGGTGCCGTCGCGTTCCCGCACCTCCCACGCGGGCCACACGGACACCGCACCGTCCTCCGGGTCCCGATCAGTCAGATTGAGGTCAGAAAGATCAAGAAAGGATGCTCCAGGCACGCATGCAACGTAACCGCATGATCACACTCCATACGAACGGACACGCGTCCACGTCACCCCGGCGGCCCCTGCCGTACCGGGCCCGGCAGTGCCATGCTGATGACGTCCGCACACTCTCCTTCCCTCGAGGAGTTCCGCTGTGCTGCGTGTCGCCGTCGTCGGTTCGGGCCCGAGCGGGTGCTACACCGCCCAGAGCCTGGTTCAGCGGGATCCCGGGGTCCACGTGGACGTCCTGGACCGGCTGCCGTGCCCGTACGGCCTGGTCCGGTACGGCGTCGCCCCGGACCACGAGAAGATCAAGTCGCTCCAGGGCGCCCTCGCGGCGGTGCTCGAACACGAGCGGGTGCGATTCCTCGGCGGGGTCCGGGTGGGCGGTCCGGGCGGGCTGCCGGTGCAGCGGCTGCGGGAGCTGTACCACGCGGTGGTGTACTGCGTGGGCGCCGCCGGTGACCGCCACCTCGGGATCCCCGGCGAGGAACTGCCGGGCAGTTGGTCGGCGACCGACTTCGTGGCCTGGTACAGCGCACATCCGGACGCGGTCGACGCGGGCTTTCTGCACGGTGTGCGCTCGGCCGTGGTCATCGGCGTGGGCAACGTGGCGGTGGACGTCGCGCGGATGCTGGTCCGGGGCGCCGCGGAGCTGAACCCGACGGACATTCCGCAGGCGGCTCTCGACACGCTGACGGAGAGCAGGCTCGGCGAGGTGCACGTGGTGGGGCGGCGCGGCCCCGCGCAGGCCCGCTTCACCACCAAGGAGCTGCGCGAGCTGGGCGGCCTGCCCGACACCGAAGTGACCGTGCGGGCAGACGAGTTGGCGCTGGAGCCGAGCGACCCCGGCACGCTGCCCGGGGTGTCGCGGCGCAATCTGGAGGTGCTGCGCGGCTGGGCGGAGCCCGCGCCGGAGCCGGCCGCACGGCGGATCGGCCTGCGTTTCTTCCTGCGGCCGGTGGAACTCCTCGCGGGCGAGGGAGGCCGGGTGGGCGCCGTGCGCTTCGAGCGGACGGCACCGGACGGGCAGGGCGGGGTGACGGGCACGGGCCGGTACGAGGAGGTGTCGGCCCAGTTGGTGCTGCGGTCGGTGGGCTATCGCGGAGTGCGGCTGGACGGGCTGCCGTTCGACCCGGTGAGCGGCACCGTGCCGCACGAGGCGGGCCGGATCGTGCGGGGCGGCGCGCCCGCTCCCGGCGAGTACGCCGCGGGGTGGATCAAGCGCGGCCCAACAGGTGTCATCGGCACCAACCGGCCCTGCGCGAAGGAGACGGCCGCCTCGCTGCTCGCGGACGCGCCCACGCTGCTCGGCAGGGAGGTGCCCGGGGATCCGGTGCCGGCGCTGCGGGCGGCCGGGTTCGATCCCGTGCCGTGGCCGGGCTGGCTGGCGATCCAGCGGGCCGAGGCCGCGCTCGGCGCGCGGCTCGGGCGGAGCGTGGTCAAGCTGGCCGACTGGGACGCGCTGCGCACGGCGGCCGGCACCGCGTAGCCCGGCCTGCTCCGCTGTGCCGCGACGGCGGGGGCCGGAGGTGACACACACCGGCAACAGACCGGAAATCAACAAACTGTTCAAGACGCTTACGGTCTCCTCCTGTTCGGATGTCACTCCCCACCCGCCGCTCGCTGGAGTCCCCATGACCACCACCGCAGAGGTGCACCCCGTCGACGAGATACCGCCGGTACGGCAGCTGGCCGCCTTCGGGTTGCAGCACGTGCTCGCGATGTACGCGGGCGCCGTCGCCGTACCGCTGATCGTGGGCGGCGCGATGAAGCTGTCGCCCGCCGACCTGGCGTACCTGATCACCGCCGATCTGCTGGTGTGCGGCATCGCCACGCTGATCCAGTGCGTCGGCCTCTGGCGGTTCGGGGTACGGCTGCCGATCATGCAGGGCTGTACGTTCGCGGCCGTGTCACCGATGGTGCTCATCGGGACGACGAACGGCGGACTGCCCGCGATCTACGGCGCGGTGATCGTCGCGGGGCTGGCGATCATGTTGCTCGCGCCGGTCTTCGGCAGGCTGCTGCGCTTCTTCCCGCCGCTGGTGACCGGCACGGTGATCCTGATCATCGGGGTCTCGCTGCTGCCGGTGGCGGGCGACTGGGCCGCCGGCGGCGCCGGGGCGAAGGACTTCGGCGAGCCGAGGAACCTGGCGCTGGCGGCCTTCGTGCTGGCGGTGGTGCTCGGCGTGCAGCGGTTCGCGCCGGCCTTCCTCGCCCGGATCGCCGTGCTGATCGGTATCGCGGTGGGCCTGGCGGTCGCGGTGCCGTTCGGGTTCACCCGCTTCGGCGGGGTCGCGGACGCCGACTGGGTCGGCATCAGCGCGCCGTTCCACTTCGGGACGCCGGTGTTCCATGTGTCCGCGATCGTGTCGATGCTGGTGGTGGCACTGGTCAGCATGACCGAGACGACCGGTGACCTGATCGCCGTCGGTGAGCTGACCGGGCGGAAGGTCGAGCCGCGATCGCTGGCCGACGGGCTGCGCGCGGACGGGCTGTCGACCGTGCTCGGCGGGGTGTTCAACACCTTTCCGTACACGGCGTACGCGCAGAACGTGGGTCTGGTCGGCATGACCCGGGTGCGCAGCCGCTGGGTGGTCGCGGCGGCCGGCGGGATCCTGGTGCTGCTCGGCCTGCTGCCCAAGCTGGGCGCGGTGGTCGCGGCGATCCCGGCGCCGGTGCTGGGCGGCGCCGGTCTGGTGATGTTCGGCACGGTCGCGGCGAGCGGGCTGCGGACGCTGGCCCGGGTGGACTTCCGGGGCAACGACAACCTGACCGTGGTGGCCGTCTCGGTCGCGATCGGCATGCTGCCGGTGGGGGTGCCCACGGTCTACGAGCGGTTCCCGGACTGGTTCCAGACGGTGATGAACAGCGGCATCAGCGCGGGCTGCCTGTCCGCGATCGTGCTGAACCTGCTCTTCAACCACCGTACGGCGAGGGCGGGTTCGGGCGCAGGCGACTCGGCGGGGGAGCCGGATTCAGGCGCCGCCGCCGAGCCGGCGGATCTGTAGCTCGGTGGCGGCGAGCAGGCGGTCGAGCAGCCCGGGAAAGAGGTCGTCGAGATCGTCCCGGCGCAGGACGTTCATCTTGGCCGTGCCCCGGTAGACCTGCCGGATGACCCCGCTCTCACGCAGCACCCGGAAGTGGTGCGTGGTGGTGGACTTGGTCACCGGCAGGTCGAACTGCGAGCAGCTCAGCTCGCCCTCACCGGCGGAGAGTTCACGGAAGATCCGCAGCCGGATCGGGTCGGCGAGCGCGTGCAGCACGGTCTCCAGTCGGATCTCGTCCCGCTCCGGGTGCGGCAGGGCGCGGCCGGTGGCGGCGGTGTCGGTCACGGCGGAGCCCTTTCGTCCCATGATCCCTGCAGGTCCTTGCCCCTCGACCATTGTACGAGACTCATCATAGTTTGACATCTCTCGTAGTACGAGGGTTATCGTACGAGTCGACCAACGGTCCCGTGACGAATGGAGTCCGTCGTGAGCGCGCTCTTCGAGCCCTTCACCCTGCGCGAAGTCACCATCCCCAACCGGGTGTGGATGCCCCCGATGTGCCAGTACTCGGCCGACCCGGAGGGACCGCTCACCGGCGCCCCGAACGACTGGCACTTCGCGCACTACGGGGCCCGCGCCACGGGCGGCACCGGCCTGATCATCGTCGAGGCCACCGCCGTCTCGCCGACGGGCCGGATCTCCCCCTACGACCTCGGCCTGTGGAACGACACCCAGGTGGAGGCCTTCCGCCGGATCACCCGCTTCCTGACCGCCCAGGGCTCGGTACCCGGCGTCCAGCTGGCCCACGGCGGCCGCAAGGCCTCCACCGACCGGCCCTGGAAGGGCGGCGCGCCGGTCGGACCGGAGGCGCACGGCTGGCAGCCGGTCGCACCGAGCGCGGTGGCCTTCGACGAACGGCACCCCGTGCCCACCGAATTGACGATGGATCAGATCGCCGAGATCGTGGGTGAGTTCGCCACCGCCGCGCGTCGCGCGCTCGACGCGGGCTTCGAGGTCGCCGAGATCCACGGCGCCCACGGCTACCTCGTCAACGAGTTCCTCTCGCCGCACTCCAACCGCCGCACCGACGCCTACGGCGGCTCGTACGAGAACCGCACCCGCTTCGCCCTCGAAGTCGTCGACGCCGTACGCGAGGTGTGGCCCGAGGACAAGCCGGTGTTCTTCCGCATCTCGGCCACCGACTGGCTCCAGGACGGCGGCTGGACCACGGAGGACACCGTGCGCTTCGCCCGCGACCTGCACGCCCACGGCGTGGACCTCCTCGACGTCTCCACGGGCGGCAACGCCTCCGGCGTGACCATCCCGGTCGAGCCGGGCTACCAGGTGCCGTTCGCCGCCCGGGTGAAGGCCGAGACGCCGCTGCCCGTCGCCGCCGTGGGCCTGATCACCGAGGTGGGGCAGGCCGAGAAGATCCTGACGAACGGCGAGGCCGACGCCGTCCTGCTCGGCCGCGAGCTGCTGCGCAGCCCCTCGTGGGCCCGGCAGGCGGCGCGCGAGCTGGGCGCCGAGACCCGGGTGCCGGTGCAGTACCACCGGTCGGTCTGAGCCCGGCGGTGCGCCGCCGGTCCGCCGGCGCACCGCCCGGTCGAAGTCGATCACCGCGTCGAAGTGGCCTGCACGGCGACGAGACCGCCGGTGCCCGCGCGCCGCGCACCGGCGTGGAAGACCACCACCGTCGGCACCCTGCCCCGGCGCACCTCTGTCCCCTCCAGGTCCGCACCGGCCGGTGGCAGGATGCGGGGGCGAGGGGAGAGCGGATGGGGCGCGGGGAACGGGAGGCGGTCGCGCGCGGCGCGGCTGTACGAGGCGGCACGGTCGCCGGGCTACGACCACGACAAGGCCGTCGAGGCGGCGCGGGCGGCGCTGAGGCCGATCGAGGACGCGGCGGTGGAGGAGGCGCTCGACGCCCTGCCCGTGGCCCGGCTCCAGGACGCCACCGGCGGACGGGTGCGGCTCGGCGAGGGGGACGACAGCGGGCTGCGCACGGTGCGTCAGGTGCTCGACGCCGGTCCCTACCGGTTGCGGCGGATCCCCGGAGCGGGCGAGCGGACCGCCGGCCAGTTCGTCGCGGCCGCGCGCCGGCTCGCCGACGCCGTACGGGAGACCGTCGCCGTACACCTCGGCGTCGACCGGCCGCAGCCGCGCACGACGGCGCTCGTGAGGGCGCTTCAGGTGCTGGTGGAGGCCGGGCCGGAGGCGCGGCGTGCCGTCGGCACGGCCGGCGTGCTCGCACAGCGCCTCGAATCTGAAGGCCCGCCTGTTCGACATCTACGCCCGCCGGAGCGCGCTCGCGGAGGCGACCCCGGACGCCGTCGACGTGTCGGACTCGGACCTGGGACGCCTGATCGTCGAGGAGGAGCAGATCCGGCTCGGCCTGGCGAACGGCGGACGGGGAGCCGAGGAGGCAACGGGAGCCAATGGCGGAGTCGGCAGCAGTGCCGAGGAGTTCCACGCCACGGGCGCCGACGACGACCTGGCGGGCGCCGCCCCTTCCCCGTGTCACGCCCGCACCCGCGAACGATCCCGGCGCGTACGGTCGGACGGGTCCTAGGGGCGCCAGAGGTCGTCGTATCCGGGATGCCCGGCGAAGGGCAGCGCGAGCAGGCGCAGGGTGGTGCAGGGCGGGCGGGGGTGCTCGCCCTCGCGGCAGGTGCGGCACCTGCCGTCGTCCCGCACCCGATGCTCCGCCAACAGCCCCCGCTTCGCGTGAAGTTCGCGCAGTACCCGGGCCGGATCATGCCGGGCCACGTGGGTCAGCAGCTTCACCGGATCCTCGGCGCCGAACTGCACCATCGGCGTGTGCGTGGACCCGCCGTCCCGGGACGTGAGCACCTGCTCGATCTCGTCCGCGACGACGCCCCAGACGGCGCCGGGGGCACCGGCGATCGCGTCGCGGGCCACCCGCTCCTCTTCCTCGAGCCGGTCCCGCAGGAACCTCTCCAGAGCCGTCGTCGTCATGCGGCGCGCTCTCTGCGGCCGACCGATGCGGACAGTTCCCGCTGGTAGTCGGCGTAGGCCGTGCGCAGGGCCTCCCCCGGCCAGTCGGCGGGCAGGAGCGCGGGCGGCAGGACGGGGTCGGCGAGCAGGTGGCGAACGGCCGCCGCGCAGGCCGTGAAGCGGTCCGCCGGGCCGCGGCCGGCCGCCGTGTGCGCGAGCAGCGTCCGCGCGGTGGCGGCCCAGGCGGCCAACGGCCAGAGCCGGGCCGCCAGTTCGGGGGTGGGGTCGTCGGGGCGGGCGGCGTACGTGAGGGCGACGCGGCGCAGCTCGGCCGGCAGCGGGCGGTCGAGGTTGGCCGGGCGCAGCCACACGCCCTCGCGGAGTTCGGCCAGGCGCAGGGCGGTCAACCGGGCGCGCAGGTCGGCGCGTTCCGCGGGACCGCGACCGGTCGCCGTGATCACCACCATCTCCCAGTCGCCGTCCCACGCACGCGTGCCGGGGCGCAGTGCCTCGTCCTGGCGGCGCTGGCGGGCCAGCAGCCGGTCGCTGAGCCGGTACACGCCGTCCGTGCGCCGCAGATCCCCGGCGGCCACCATCCGGCTGAGCGCGGCGCGCAGCGCGGAGCCGCCCACGCCGAACGGCTCCACCAGCCGGACCAGGTCCCTGACCGGCAGCTCTGGCGGGTGTGCGCCGAGCAGGAGGCTCAGCACGGCCGACCGCGCGGACAGCGGCCGCAGGTCCGCCTCCTCCGGCTCGGGCGGGACGTTCATGCGCATGGGCACGTACTCTACGTGCGCCCCCACTGTTGCGTCATTGCTACAGCCGCAGGAAGAGTGCAACATGACGTTATGGTCTCCATACCCGCAGAGCAGCGGCCGCAGTCTGCGGCTCAGCCGCCGTACGTCACGCACGACGTCACCAACCAGGCCCCGCCGCTGGCCCCGTACGACGCCTCCGACGACCGCGCCCTGCTGGAGGGGCTGCGCCGGGAGGGTGCCGGGTGGGCCGAGGAGGACCTCCGGCGGCTGGGGGCGCGCGCCGGGAGCGCGGAGGCGCAGGAGTGGGGCGAGCTGGCCAACCGGCACGAGCCCGAGCTGCGCACCCACGACCGCTACGGCCACCGGATCGACGAGGTCGACTTCCACCCCAGCTGGCACCACCTGATGCGCACGGCGGTCGCCGAGGGCCTGGCCGGCGCCCCGTGGGCGGACGAGCGGCCCGGCGCCCATGTGGCCCGCAGCGCGGGCGGGCTGGTCTGGGGGCACACGGAGGCCGGGCACGGCTGCCCGACGTCGATGACGTACGCCGCCGTCCCCGCCCTGCGCGCCCAGCCCGACCTCGCCAAGCTCTACGAACCGCTGCTCACCAGCCGGGAGTACGACCCGGAGCTGCGCGTGCCGGCCGAGAAGCCGGGTCTGCTCGCCGGTATGGGCATGACCGAGAAGCAGGGCGGCTCGGACGTCCGCACGAACACCACGACGGCCACGCCCACCGGCGAGCCGGGCGTGTACACCCTGCGCGGGCACAAGTGGTTCACGTCGGCGCCGATGTGCGACGTGTTCCTGGTGCTCGCGCAGGCCCCGGGCGGCCTGTCCTGCTTCCTGGTCCCGCGGATCCTGCCGGACGGCACCCGCAACACGTTCCGCATCCAGCGGCTGAAGGACAAGCTGGGCAACCGCTCCAACGCGTCCTCCGAGCCGGAGTTCGACCGGACGGTGGCCTGGCTGGTGGGGCCGGAGGGGCGCGGGGTGAAGACCATCATCGAGATGGTCAACTGCACCCGGCTGGACTGTGTGATGTCCACGGCGACCCTGATGCGCAAGACGCTGGTCGAGGCGGGCCATCACGCCCGGTACCGCAGCGCGTTCGGCGCCCGGCTCCTCGACCAGCCGCTGATGCGCAACGTCCTGGCCGATCTGGCGCTGGAGTCGGAGGCGGCGACGACGCTCACGCTGCGGCTGGCCGGCGCGGCCGACCGCGCGGTGCGCGGGGACGCCGGGGAGCGGTCCTTCCGGCGGATCGCCACCGCCGTGGGCAAGTACTGGGTCACCAAGCGCGGCCCCGCGTTCACCGCGGAGGCCCTGGAATGCCTGGGCGGCAACGGATACGTGGAGGACTCCGGCATGCCCCGGCACTACCGGGAGGCCCCGCTGCTGTCGATCTGGGAGGGCTCGGGCAACGTCAACGCGCTCGACGTGCTGCGCGCCCTCGGCCGCGAACCGGACTCCGCGCAGGCGCTGTTCGCCGAACTCGCCCTCGCGCGCGGGGCGGACGCCCGGCTCGACGCCACGGTGGCCGGGCTGAAGGACCAGTTGGCCGAGACCGACCAGGTGGGCGCCCGCCGGCTGGTCGAGCGGATGGCCCTCGCCCTGCAGGCCTCGCTGCTGGTCCGGTACGCCCCGCAGCCGGTCGCGGACGCCTTCTGCGCGAGCAGGCTGGGCGGCGACTGGGGGCACGCGTTCGGCACGCTGTCCGCCGGGACCGGCCTCGACGCGATCCTGGAACGGGCTCTGCCCGGCCTGAACTGACCCCTCCCTCCGGGCGAGTGCGGGCCACGCGCGCGTGTGGCCGGTGACAGCCGACGGATCGCACACAGTCAGGCCGTGACTGCGGACCGTTGTCAGTGCCGTGGTGCACACTCGCGATCAGGTGGCACTCGCCTGGGGGAGGACTACGTGTTCACGGGGATCGACGAGGTCGACTGGGCCTCGCTGCGGCACGCCCACGGCAGCGCGCGGGACGTGCCCGGATGGTTGCGGGCGCTGGCCTCCACGGACGACGCCGAGCGGGCGACCGCGCTCGACGGGATGTACGGCGCGCTGCGCCACGAGGACGGGGTGTACGACGCGACGCCGGCCTGCGTCCCCTTCCTGTTCTCGCTCGCGGCCCGCGCGGAAGTCCCGGACCGGGCCGGCATCGTGGAACTGCTGATCGGCGTCGGCACGAAGGCCGCGGACGGCGACACGCGCGCGTGGGACGCGGTGCGGGCGGGCGCGGAGGACTTCGTCCCGCTCGCCGCGGACCCGGACCCGGCGCTGCGCGCGGCGGCGGCCGGGGCCCTCGTGCGGTTCCTGACCGAGCCCGCGCGGACCCTGGAGGTGTTACGGCGGCGGCTGCGCGCCGAGCGGGACGACCGCGTCCTGCTCGCCCTCACCGAGGCGCTCGGCCTGTTCGCCCGCGGGCACCCCGCGCACGCCGCCGCAGCGGTGGACCTCCTGGCCGAGCTGAGCGCGCCGCCGCACGACGCGGGGCTGCGGCTGGCCGCCCTCGGACAGCTCGCGCTCGCCGCGCCCGACCGGCTTCCGGCCGGCCTGGTGCCGACGGCGGTCCGGCTGCTGCGGGAGCGGTCCGCGCGTCGCGCAGGCGCCGCCGAGCAGCCCGCGGCCGACACGCTCGTGGGGCGGCTGCGGCGACTGCGTCCCTCGGACGAGGAGGGGGCCCGTCTGCTGCGCACCCTGCACACCGCGCTCGGCGACCGCGTGGCGGACCGCAGCACCCTGCTGTCCGGGCAGTTGACCAGCGCGGACCCGGTGGACCGGTGCAACGCCGTCTGGCTGGCCGCGGCCCTGTTGCGCGGCTGGCGCGGCGACCACACGGCGACCGTGGCGCTGCTGGGCCGCCAACTGGGCGCGGAACAGGACCGGTTACGGGACGCGGCGGTCGCGGTCCTGGCGGAGCTGTTCGTGCTGGCGGCGCCCGCGGCCGACGCCCTGCACGCGCTGGTGTGCGCCCGGCCCGACCTGTGGACACACCGCTGGGAGCGCGGCTCCCCCGTGCTCGGCGGCCCGCTCAAGGCGCTGGCCAGGAGCGGCGATCCCCGCGCGGTCCCGGCCCTGGCCCGGCTCCTGGCGGGCCCGGCCGCGCCCATGGACCTGGGGTTCGAACTGGCCCACCTGGGCGCCGCCGCGGCCCCGCTCGCCCCGGCGGTACGGCACCGGCTCGGCCGGGTCCCCCTGTCCTCCCCGTCTGCCGCCCGGCTCGCCGCGCCGCTGCTGGCGGCGGTGCGAGCCGCGGGGGACGCGGAGGCGGTCCCGGAGGTGTTACGGCTGCTGTCGGACACCCCCGACGCCCTGGGGACACGGGACGCGCTCGCGCCTCAGGTGATCGCGACGCTCGAGACTCTGGGAGCCACGGCGCAGGCGGTCCCGCTTCTCCACGCGCTCCTGTCCACGCGCCACGCGGCCGCGGCGGCCGGGGCGCTCTGGTCGGCGCACGGGGACAGCGCCGCCGTACTCCCGGTCCTGCTGCGGGAGTTGACCGAGGGCGACCCGGCCGGCCGGTGCGTGGCCGCCCTCCGGCTGGGCAGACTCGGCCCGGCCGCACGGCCCGCCGTGCCCGCACTGCGCCGCGCCGCCCGGTCGGGCCGGACACGTCAGCGGACGTCGGCAGCGTGCGCGCTGTGGCACATCGCCGCGGATCCGGAGCCCGTGCTCCCCGTCTTCCGGGCGGCCTGGACGGACGACGTGCGCACCCGCGGCACGATCGCCCACTGCCTGACCACGATGGGCCCGGCCGCGTCCCCGCTACGGGACCTGGTCACGGCGGAACTGGCCGCCCCACGCCGCCATCTGGCCCGCGCGGGCACGTCCTGCCGCCGGGGCGTACCGAAGGACGAGGCACTGCTGCGCGCCTGCCGGGAGATGCTGATGGTGATGCAGCGAGTGATGTGACGGGCGGTGCAGGAGGTGTTGGGACGGGCGTTGCAGGGGGTGTTGTGGTGGCTGGAGTGGGTGTGGTGGTCAGACCATCCGCCCCCACTGCGGGCCGAGCCGTGCCCATTCGGTGTCCCAGGCGTTCATCCGGCGGCGCTCGAGCCGGCCGCGCAGGGCCAGGCCGCCGACGAAGGGCACCGCCGCGGCGCTCATGCCCACCAGCCCGCCGACGAGGGTGCCCCGCAAAGCGGCCTCGGAGGCGGAGGTGGGGCGGCCGACGAGACGGCCCTGGGGATCGGTCCAGACGGTGACCGGCGTACCGGCCTTGCTGCCGAACTCCACCCTGACCTGCCCGGTGTGAGCGGTGCCGTCGGCGACCGTCCAGCGCACCTCGGCCCACACCCGAGCCGCCGCGGCGGCGTGGCCGTGCGGGGGCGAGGTCTGCCCGGCGCGTCCGACGACACGGGCCACGACGGGCTGCCACTCGGCGCGCTCCCGGGCGAGTCCGTGCTCCACCGCCCCGGCGCCCGCGAGACCGGCCAGCACCCCGGCGACGACGGTCAGCAGCCAGGTCCCGAGCACCACCCAGGCCTCCACCACGTCGGCCCGGCGTTTGAGCGGGTTGCGCCGCCAGCGCCAGAGCCACACCTTGGGACCACGGAACGCCTTCAAAGGCATCCTCCTCACGAGCGCACCGACCGGCCGGACCGCCCTCCCATACGTGGGAGATCGCTCCGTTGCTCACGACGAGCCGTCTCCTCGACGGTCGCACGAGACACCCGGTTCGCGCAGGCACATGCCGGAACGCATCCGGCCGATCCTCGCCGCAGACCGACGACACCGCCGTGACCTGCGCCGACGCCCGGTCGGGGGGAGAGTGTCAGTGGTGGGGTGCAGACTGGCCGATATCTGACGACTACCCGGACAACGGCGTCCCGGAGGTGATCGGCATGACCGACGTTCTACTGGCGGTGGGCACCCGAAAAGGTCTGTTCATCGGGCGGCGACAAGGCGGCGGCAGCTGGGAGTTCGACGACGGCCCGTACTTCAACGCACAGGCGATCTACTCGGTCGCCATCGACACCCGGGAGGGCCGGCCTCGGCTGCTGGCGGGCGGTGACAGTGCGCACTGGGGGCCGTCGGTCTTCCACTCCGACGACCTCGGCCGCAGCTGGACCGAGCCCGAGCGACCGGCCGTCAAGTTCCCCAAGGACACCGGCGCCTCGCTGGAGCGCGTCTGGCAGCTGCATCCGGCCGCGGCCGAGCCCGGCGTGGTCTACGCGGGCACCGAGCCCGCGGCGCTGTACCGCTCGGCGGACCGCGGCGAGAGCTTCGAGCTGGTCCGGCCGCTGTGGGAGCATCCGACGCGCGCGCAGTGGGTGCCGGGCGGCGGCGGTGAGGGTCTGCACACGGTGGTCACCGACGCCCGCGACCCGAAGGCGGTGACCGTGGCCGTGTCGACGGCCGGGGTGTTCCGCACGACGGACGGCGGCGCCAGCTGGGAGCCGTCCAACTCCGGTGTGTCCGCGGTGTTCCTGCCGGATCCGAACCCGGAGTTCGGCCAGTGCGTGCACAAGATCGCCAAGGACGCGGCCGACCCGGACCGGCTGTATCTGCAGAACCACTGGGGAGTCTACCGCAGCGACGACGCGGGCGGGCACTGGACCGACATCGGCGCGGACCTGCCGTCCACGTTCGGCTTCGCGGTGGCCACGCACCCCCGCCGGGGCGACACGGCGTACGTGTTCCCGATCAACGCCGACGCGGACCGGGTGCCCGCCGAGCACCGCTGCCGGGTCTTCCGCACCACGGACGCGGGCCGCTCCTGGGAGCCGCTGGCCGCGGGGCTGCCGCCGGAGGACCACTACGGCACGGTCCTGCGGGACGCCCTGTGCACGGACGACGCCGACCCGGCCGGTGTGTACTTCGGCAACCGCAACGGCGAGGTGTTCGCCTCGTCCGACGACGGCGACAGCTGGCAGCAGCTGGCCTCGCACCTGCCGGACGTGCTGTGCGTGCGCGCGGCGGTGATCGGCTGACACCTCACACACGCGACGCACACGCGCGCGTGCGCGGCCGGAGCGCGGGCGTGGGCGTGGGCGTCGGGCTCCGGCCATCGGTTGATCACGGGCCCGTGTACGGCAGTAGGGTGACGCCCGTGGCACCACGACCCTTGCATGAAATCGTCGAACCAGGCTGGGCGAAGGCCCTGGAACCCGTCGCCGGGCGGATCGCGCAG
Organism: Streptomyces monashensis; assembly: GCF_001866665.1. Classification (GTDB taxonomy): domain Bacteria; phylum Actinomycetota; class Actinomycetes; order Streptomycetales; family Streptomycetaceae; genus Streptomyces; species Streptomyces monashensis. The sequence continues at coordinate 19,781 of NZ_MLYO01000013.1, forward strand.
ATGGGCGACTTCCTGCGCGCGGAGATCGCCGGGGGACGCACCTATCTCCCGGCCGGATCCAACGTCCTGCGAGCGTTCCAGCAACCCTTCGACGACGTACGGGTCCTGATCGTCGGTCAGGACCCGTATCCGACCCCCGGGCACGCGGTGGGCCTGTCGTTCTCGGTCGCCCCCGAGGTACGCCCGCTGCCGCCGAGCCTGATCAACATCTTCCGCGAGCTGAACACCGACCTGGGCCTGCCCCAGCCGTCCAACGGCGACCTGACCCCGTGGACGCACCAGGGCGTCCTGCTTCTCAACAGGGCACTGACCACGGCTCCGCGCAGCCCGGGCGCCCACCGCGGCAAGGGCTGGGAGGAGGTGACCGAGCAGGCGATACGGTCGCTGGCGGCGCGCGGCACACCGCTGGTGTCGGTGCTCTGGGGCCGGGACGCGCGCAATCTGCGCCCGCTGCTGGGCAGCCTGCCGGCGGTGGAGTCCGCGCATCCCTCGCCGATGTCGGCTGACCGCGGGTTCTTCGGTTCGCGCCCCTTCAGCCGGGTCAACGACCTGCTGGTCCAGCAGGGCGGACAGCCGGTGGACTGGCGTCTGCCGTGACCGTCCCCGGATATCTGGCGGTCGACTCCGGGGGCTCCGGTCTCCGGGTCGCGGTCGGCGTCCCGGGGCGGGCGCCCGCTGCCCGGCGGGAGTCACGGGACCCCGTCCGCACGGGCGCCCGGGGCATCGATCCGGCGCATCTGCTGGCGCAGCTCCTCCCCCTGGCCCGCGCGGCGGCCGCTGAGGCCGGCGTGGACGGGCTGGACACGGCCGTCGTCGGCGCCACCGGATTCGCCACGCTGGGCGACGCCCTGCGCGCCGAGCTGCCGGACGCCCTGGCCCGGGAGCTGGGGGTGCGGCGGGTGGCGCTCGCCGCCGACGCCGTCACCGCCTACGTCGGCGCCCTCGGGCCGCGGCCGGGCGCGGTGCTCGCCGCGGGCACCGGGCTGATCGCGGTCGGCACCGACCTCGCGCGGTGGCGGCGGGCCGACGGCTGGGGGCACCTCCTCGGCGACTGCGGCAGCGGCGCCTGGATCGGCCGGGCCGGCCTGGAGGCGGCGCTGCGCGCCCATGACGGCCGCGAGGGCGGCTCCGCGCCCCTGCTGGCCTGTGCGGAGGAACAGTTCGGCCCGGTGCGCGAACTGCCGGGCAGGCTCTACCCGCGCGCCGACCGGCCCGCCGTGCTGGCCTCCTTCGCGCCCGGGGTGGCCGCGTGTGCCGCGCACGACCCGGTGGCCGCGGACATCCTGCGTGCGGCGGCGCGGCACATGGCCGACTCCGCCGCGGCGGTGTGCCCGGCGGACGGGGCGCCCGAAGTGGCGCTCACCGGCGGCCTGTTCCGCATGGGCGAGCCCCTCCTCGGACCGCTGCGCGAGGAGCTGGCGAGCAGGCTGCCGCACGCCCGGCAGGTGCCGGCCGAGGGCGATCCCCTGCACGGCTCGGTACGCATCGCGGCCGTCCTCGCGGCGGGTCGGCTCACTCTGCCGGGTGAACCGGCGATGCTCTACGTGGTCCCCCGGCAAGGGGGTTGAGCGAACGGACGGACCACCAGGTCGATATCGCCGTAAAAGCGGATTGTTCGCCCTGTCGGCTCATGTTCCCGGCACGTGCCCGGAACACGTGTCCACGGTACGTAACTCATCAGACAAAACAGGACGGATACCGCTCACCTGCACCCTCCCCGAACGGAGGAGCCCCCGAAGCCAGTAACATGCGGCGCCATGAGCTCCCCCACTGGACCCGCGTCCGGCCTGCCAGTACGAATGCCGCGACCCCGTCAGCCCGGACGGCACCGCCGACCGGAACCGCTGGCGGCTCCCGAGGGCGCGCCCGCGCTCGTCCTCGCGGTGCCCGGCGCGCCCAGCACCGCGACCCGCGGCCTCGCCGAGGAGGTCGTGAGCATCGCCCGCTCCGAGCTGCCCGGCCTGGACGCCCGGATCGGGTACCTGGACGGGGACGACGCCGAGTTCCCCACGCTCCGCTCCGTGCTGGCGTACGCCGCCGAGGAGCGCGCGGCCCGCTACGAGCAGGCCGTCGCCGCCGGTGTCGAGGGGATCAAGGAGCCCGACGGCCCGGTCGCCGTCGTCGTACCGCTGCTGGCCGGTCCGGACAGCGCCCTGCTGCGTCAGATCCGCCAGTCCGTGATGGACAGCCGCGTCGCCGCCGATCTGACCGACGCCCTCGGACCGCACCCGCTGCTCGCCGAGGCGCTGCACGTGCGGCTGTCCGAGGCGGGCCTGGCCCGCGCCGACCGCGCCCGGCTGTTCACCGTGGCCACCGCCGCGGACGGCATCATCCTGGCGTCCGTGGGCGGCGACGAGGCGGTGCAGGCGGCCGGGATCACCGGCATGCTGCTCGCCGCGCGCCTGGCCGTGCCGGTGATGGCGGCGGCCCTGGACCAGGAGGGTTCGATCTCCTCCGTCGCCGAGCAGCTCCGCTCGTCCGGCTCGCAGCAGCTGGCCCTCGCCCCGTACCTGATCGGTCCGGAGATCGACGCGGGGCTGCTCGCGGCCGCCGCCGAGGAGGCGGGCTGCGCCACGGCCGAGTCGCTGGGCGCGTACCCGGCGATCGGCAAGCTCGCCCTCGCCAAGTACACGACCGCGCTCGGCATCGCCCCGCAGCAGCCGCAGGGCACGCCGGTCCGCTGATCCCACGCCGGCACCGGCCCGGCATCCGCACGACGAAGGGCCCGCTCCGCACCCCGGGAGCGGGCCCTTCGCGCTGCCTCGCGACGGCTCGGCCGGCGCCTGCGGACGGCTCAGCCGAAGACGACGCAGGAGGCCGCGGGCACCGGCACCGAGCCGTCGTAGCGGGGCAGCCCCGTCGCCTCGTCCACGGCGAACCAGGTGACGTCGCCGGAGCGCTCGTTGGCCACGTAGAGGAAGCCGGCGTGCTCGGCGAGCGCGCGCGGCCAGTTCCCGCCGCAGGTCACCGCGCCGACGAGCCGCAGCGCGTCGCCCTCGACGGCGAGGACCGACAGGACGTCCTCGCCGCGGGTCGCGGTCCACACGAAGCGGCCGTCGGGCGAGACCGCGATGCCGGACGGGTAGGCGTCGCCCGCCGGGGCACCGGGCAGCACGGGGACCTCGGTCAGCGGCTTCAGGGAGCCGCCGACGGCGTCCCAGCGGCAGACGGTCACCGTCGGGGTGAGTTCGTTGACGACGTAGGCGTGCCGGCCCCCCGGATGGAAGGCCAGATGACGGGGGCCGGCGCCGGGGCGCAGGGCGATCTCGCGGTGCAGGACGGGGACGCCGGCCGCGAGGGCGCACACCCGTACCGAGTCCGTGCCGAGGTCGGTGCTGACGGCCCACCGGCCGCTCGGGTCGGACTGGACCTGGTGGGCATGGGGGCCGCGCTGGCGCCGGTCGTGCGGGCCGGAGCCGGTGTGCTGGAGGAGTCCGGAGGCCTTGGCGGCGAGGGTGCCGTCCGGGCGCAGGGGTACGGCGGTGACGCTGCCGGAGCCGTAGTTGGCGGTCAGTACGTGGCCGTCGTACAGGCCGAGGTGGGTGGGGCCGCTGCCGTCCACCGGCACGGGTGGTCCGGCGAGTTCCGGCCGCTCGCCGCCGACCCGGAAGGCGGCGACAGCGCCCTCGGCCGTCTCGCTGACCGCGTAGAGCGTGTCGCCGTCGGGCGAGAGGGCCAGATACGAGGGGTCGCGGACGTCGGCGGCGGTGGCGCCGAGCGTGAGGGCGCCGCCGTCCGGCGCGACGGTCGCGGTCACCAGTCCGGGGCCGCCCGCCGCCGTGAACGAGCCGATGAACGCCCGGTGCCCGCCGGAGCTGCCGTCCTGTGCCACCGCTGTCCCCTCTCGGTCCTCCCGGTGGAGCCGGTCCGGGGCCGACGGTAGCAGTCGATCAGGCAGGGTCTAGACCAAGAGACACGGGGCGCGTCCCCGGGTCGCGGCGCCGGCTCAGGCGCCCACCAGCCGCGAGCCCGACGGTGCCCGCAGGGGCTCGGCGAGATCGGCGAGGGCACGCTCCAGGCCGTGCAGATGGGCCAGGGCGGGCGGGTGAGCCTGGGCGGACTCGACGGACGGTGCGGTGCGGCCGCGCACCGGCTCCGGGCCGCCCGCCGTGAGCGCCTCGACGGCGGCCTCCACCCGCCAGCAGGCGGCGGCCAGCCGGGCGTCGTGCGAGGCCTCGGGGTCGGCCGCGACCGTCACGAGGCCGCGCACCTCGCGGACGCAGTCGTCGAGGAGCGCGAGGACACGGCGGGCGCGTTCCTTGCGGGCCGGCATCGGGTTCAGCGGGTGCACCAGCGGGGCGACCGCGAGCCGGACCCGGCCGAGCAGCTGCTCCAGTTCGGCCACGCGCGGCGCCGGGTCGGCCGTCGCGGAGCCCGCGAGCCGGTCGGCGGCCTCGGCGGTGCAGGCGTGGACGCAGCGCAGGGCACGCTGGATCCAGCCGTCGGTGACGGCGTGGGTGGTGACCGGCAGGACGAACACCACGGCGAGTACGGCGCCGAGCGCGCCGACACCGGTCTCGACCAGGCGCAGGCCGAGCAGCCCGGGGCTGAGGACGCCGAGCAGGCCGTAGAGGGACTCGGCGAGCACGGTCACCCAGAGCATCATCCAGGTGTAGGAGACGGCGGCCGAGTAGAAGATGCCGAAGACGGCGATCGTGACGAGGACGGCGGTCGGGACGGGCGCGCCGTGTACGGGGACGGCGACGAGGAAGCCCAGGCCGATGCCGATCAGCGTGCCGAGGACGCGGCGGAAGCCGCGCACCAGCGTCTCGCCGCGCGAGGCGGTGTTGACGAAGACCCACCAGGTGGCGCCGACGGCCCAGTACCAGCGCTGTTCCGACACCAGCTGGCCCACGACCAGCGCGAAACCCGCGCCCGCGGTCGCCTGGACCGCCTGCCGCGTGGTCACCCGGGCGAGGCCGGTCCCTGACGGCCCGGACGGTGCGGACGGTGCGGCGGCCGGGGGCAGCCGGCGCTCGTAGCACCACAGCCCGAAGCGCACCACGGCCGCGCTCAGCACGGACAGCAGGACGGCGGCGTACAGCTCGGGCAGCTTCTCCGGGGTGGCGTGCACGAACTGGGCCACGAAGAAGGTCATGAAGGCGAACACGCCGAGGCTGTGCCCGCGAGGCCCCCAGCGGCGCGCGTACACCCCGGCGCCGACGACGGCCAGGAAGGCCCCGTCGCGCGCGACGGGGAAAGCGTGCAGCTCGGCCGCCGCGGCGAGCACCGGCACGCCCACGACGGGCAGCAACGCGGTGGTGACCGCCTGCCCTCGCACGGTCGCGTCGGCCACGGTGAACAGCGCGAGCAGCGCGGCGAGGCCGCCGGTGACCGCGCCGACGAGGGAGTGTCCGGCGGCGAAGCAGACGACGACAGCCAGGCCGATGCCGAGGACGGCTCGCGCGGCGAAGCGCAACCGAGCCCGACCCGGGTCCGGCGCCACGAACATCCTCTTCAGCACTGCTGCCCTCCCCAGGGAACACCGGCACGGAAAAGGCGCCGCGGGGGATCCGCAGCGCCATCGACGTCCCCATGAGAGCATCACCGGGGTCACTGGCTCAAGTGTTCGCCGATTCACTGGTCCATTGGCATAGCATGGGGGATGCGACGGGGCTCATGGAAAAGCCAACGGACCAGGTCGGAGGGCCTGCGTCCCGGCAGGGGGCCTGAGCCATTGGTACAGTCACCGGTCATGGCCGTGGACGAACTCGACACCCGCATCCTGCGACTGCTCCTGGAGCAGCCGCGCACCAGCGTGCGCGAGTACGCCCGCGTTCTCGGCGTCGCCCGCGGCACTCTCCAGGCCCGGCTGGACCGCATGGAGCGGGACGGCGTGATCACCGGCACGGGCCCGTCCCTCTCCCCGGCCGCCCTGGGCCATCCGGTGCTGGCGTTCGTGCACATCGAGGTCACCCAGGGCCATCTGGACGACGTGGGGGACGCGCTGGCCGCCGTACCGGAGATCGTGGAGGCGTTCTCCATCACCGGTGGCGGGGATCTGCTCGCGCGCGTGGTGGGCCGGGACAACGCCCATCTGGAGGACGTCATCCAGAAGCTGATCAGTCTCCCGGGCGTGGTGCGCACCCGCACCGAGGTGGCACTGCGCGAGCGCGTCCCGTACCGGCTGCTGCCCCTGGTGGAGTCGGTCGGCCGGGCGTCCCGCGCCTGAGGCGGGACCTGCGGACCGGCTCGGCGGGCCGGAGCGCATGAGCGGTCACGGGAGTCCCCGTCGTGCGCGCGCGACCTCGACTGCATAGCGTGATCGCATGACCACAGACCAGGCCGGACCGGTGCCGGTCGTCGGTGACCGGCGGTGGAAGGCGCTCGCCGTCTGTCTGACCGCGGCCTTCATGACGCTGCTGGACACCTCGATCGTGAACGTGGCCCTGCCCTCGGTGGAGCGCGGGCTGCGTGCCGACGAGGCCGATCTGTCCTGGGTGATGTCCGGCTACGCGCTCACCTACGGCCTCTGTCTCGTCCCGGCCGGCCGGCTCGGGGACATGCGCGGGCGGCGGCAGACCTTCCTGACCGGGCTCGCCCTGTTCACGCTGGCGTCGGCGGCCTGCGGGCTGTCGTCCGGCGCCGCCTGGCTGGTGCTGTTCCGGCTGCTCCAGGGGGCGTCGGCGGCGCTCATCGCGCCCCAGACCTCGGCGCTGATCCAGCAGATGTTCCAGGGCCCGGAGCGGGCGCGCGCGTTCGGCATGATGGGCAGCACCATCGGGATCTCCACCGCGGTCGGCCCGCTCGCGGGCGGCCTGCTGATCCAGGCGTCCGGCGGCCCCGAGGGCTGGCGCTGGGTCTTCTACGTCAATCTGCCCATCGGCGTGGCCGTGTTCTGCGCGGCCCTGCGTCTGCTCCCCCGCTCCCCCGGTCCGCCGGGCCGGCGCGGCGAGTGCTTCGACCTGCCGGGCGTGCTGCTGCTCGGTGCCGGCGTGCTCGCCCTCATGCTGCCCCTCGTGCAGAACCAGCAGTGGCACGGGCGGTCGAAGTGGGCACTGCTCCCGGCCGGCGCCTGCCTGCTGGCCGCGTTCTGGGCGTGGGAGCGGCACCAGGGGCGGCGCGGCCGGGCGCCGCTGATCGACCTCGGGCTGTTCCGGCTGCGTTCCTTCACGCTCGGCGCGCTGCTGAGCCTCGTGTACTTCGGCGGCTTCACGACCCTGTTCTTCGTCTACACGCTGTTCCTCCAGAACAGCATGGGGTACGGCGCGCTCGCGGCAGGTCTGTCCTCCATGCCGTTCGCGCTGGGCGCCGCGGCGGGCTCCGCGCTCGGGGGTCGGCTGGTGCTGCGGTTCGGGCGCCGGACGGTCATCGGCGGGCTGAGCACGGTGGCGGTGGGGATGGCCGGCGTCGTCACGGCCGTGCAGTTCGTGCCGGGGCGGGCGGTGGCCTGGGGCGTCGCGCTGCCGCTGCTCGTCGCCGGACTCGGCTCGGGCCTGACGATCTCCCCGAACACCACCCTCACCCTCTCCCGCGTCCCGGTGGGGCGTGGCGGGGCCGCGGGCGGGGTCCTCCAGACCGCTCAGCGCATCGGTTCGGCCGCCGGCATCGCGGTCGTGGGCTCGGTGTACTTCGCCCATCTGGCGCACCGCGGCAGCCCCGCGACCGCGCTCCAGCTGGGCCTGCTCACATCCATCGGCATCATCCTGCTGGCCCTCGTCCTGGCCTACGCCGACCTGCGCGAACGGCGCTCGCATCCGGAGGAGGAGAGAAAGCCGGAGGCCGCCCGGCAGGGGACGTAGCCGGAGTCGTGCCGGGGCGCGGGACGGGACCGCTGCGGGACGAGGTGGCGCGCACCGCGTCGCACCCGCCCCGCGGCCTCACGACCTGCGCCGCGGCTTCCCCCGCTTCGGCGTCGGCCTGCCCCCCGCCGTGCGGGCGCGGGGCGTGCGGGCCGGGGATTTCGCCTGGGGCTTCTGGCGGGTGCCCGCGTCCTCGGAGCGCTTGGGCTTCTGTTCGGCCGGCGGCTGGGTGCGGCCGCGGGTGCTGTTGACCGTGCGGCCACGGACGATGCCGATGAAGTCCTCCACCAGGTCGGTGGTGGCCTCCTCCGGCCAGGACAGGGCGACGCCGGATTGCGGGGCGTCGGTGACCGGGCGGTAGGTGAGGTCCTTGCGGTGGTAGAGGCGGGCCAGGGACTGCGGGACGATCAGGAGCCCGACGTTCGCGGCGACCAGCTCGATCGCGTCCGGCGTCGTCGCGGGCCGCTCGAAGGCGGGCTCGCCGGGCGGGCTGTCCCAGTCGAAGACGTCGTCCAGGGGGTGGAAGAGCACCTCGTCGACGAGGTCGGCGAGGGTCACCTCGTCCGCGGCCGTGATCAGGTGGTCCTTGGGGACGACGACCACCGTGGTCTCGGTGTAGAGAGGGATCGCGCTGAAGTACGTACGGTCGACGGGGAGCCGCACGAGGCCCGCGTCGGCCTCGGCGGCGCGCAGCATTCCGGGTGCCTCGGCGGCCGGGACCTGGACGAGGGCGAGCGGGATGTCCGGCCGGCGTTCGTTCCAGGTCTTCACCCATTTGGCGGGCGTCACTCCGGGGACGTACGCGAGCCGGAACGACGGTGATTCCTCCGAGCCTGTCACCAGGCCAGGTTACCGGCCCTGGCTGCCGCGCCGTCACCGGCGGCCGCCCTGCCGCGAGCGGCCGTGGTCGGCGGCCGGGCACGCGGCCGATACCCTTGGCCTCATGAGTTCGCAGCAGAACACCCAGACGATGAAGCCCGCGACCGCGGCGAAGAAGCTGGGTGTGTACCTCCCCGCCACCCCCGCCTCGTTCCAGGAGGGCGTCGTCACGCGCGCCGAGCTGAACGAGCTCCAGGCGAACCCGCCGGAGTGGCTGAGCGAGCTGCGCCGCACCGGTCCCCACCCGCGTCCGGCGGTCGCCGCGAAGCTCGGCGTCTCCATCGCCGGTCTCGCGCGCGGCGGGGTGACCGAGGCGCTGACCACCGAGCAGATCGAGGCGCTCAAGCAGGAGCGGCCCGAGTGGCTGGAGAAGGAGCGCGCCACCCAGGCCGAGGTCCGCAAGGAAGCCGCGCGGATCAAGCAGCGGAACGCCGAGCGCGCGGAGCAGGCACGCTCCTGACGCACTGAGCGTCCCGCGACGCCCGGAGCGTCCCCGACGCCCCCATCGCCGAGTAGTACGGCGGTGGGGGCGTCGTCGTGCTGTCGACGTGCTCACCGTCGCGGCGCTGGTCAGAGGCCCCGTGCCGGTCCTCCCCAGGGCCCGCGGGCGTTGTCAGTGGTGTGCCCTACAGTTCCGGTCACTTGATCAGTAAGGGTGCGGGAGGCACGTATGGGGTGGGTGTCGGCCGGCGACTACGAAGTCGCCCTCGACGGTGGGAAAGTGGTGTGCCGCAACGCCTCGGGGCGGCTGTTGAAGTCGGTGCCCCCGAAGATCGCGGACGATCCGGCGGTCGTGGGTCTGAAGCAGCTGACGGAGTGGCTGGAGCGGCACGAGCGACAGTGCCTGGCCGATACCGAGCGGTGGATGGTGCGTTCGCTGCCGGTCCCGCTCGACGTCCTCACGCGCGTGTGGCCGGACCCCGCCTGGCAGGCGGCGCTGCGCGACCTCGTCGTCACCGGCGCCGACGGACAGGTCGCCGGCTTCCTGCGGGACGCCGACCTCGAGCGCGGCCTCGGCCTGGTCGACCTCGACGGCGACACCGTCCGCATCTCCCCCGCCCTCGTCCGCATCCCGCACCCCGTCCTGCTCGACGACCTGGAGGAACTGCGGGAGTTCGCCGTCGAGCTGGGCGTGGAGCAGCGTGCGCAGCAGCTCTTCCGCGAGGTCTGGCACCGCCCGGCCGCGCTCGACGCGGAGGCGACCCAGGTCGAGGAGTACGCCGGCGGCTCGTTCAAGGAGCTGCGCTTCCTGCACGGCAGGGCCGCCCAGCTCGGCTACCGGGTGCGCGGCGGCTACGCGGTCTGCCCGGTCCTGGAGGACGGCCGCAGCACCGAGGCGCGCGTCTGGATCGGCGACTACGACGGCTGGTCGGAGACCGAGACCGGTCCGCTGGCCTGGTCGGATGCCACCGGGAGGGTCCTGAAGCTCGGTCAGGTCGGGCCGGTGGCCTGGTCGGAGGGCATGCGCATGGCGGCCGCGCTCCACGCGGGGCGGGACATCGAGGACGAGGAGCGGGCGGCATGACGTACGGCGGGGACAAGAGGAGCGACGCGATCGACGGGGTCGCAGCGACGGCGCTGCTGGACGCCGGTGCCGTCCTGCCGCCGGGCAGCACCGCGCGCGAGGACGCCGACGCCCTCACCGTCCGGGTCTACACGCACGCCGCCCTGGACGGCCGCGCGGTGATCCGGTTGGTACCGGGCACCCTCGGCGAAGCCGAGGACCTGGCACTGGAGTTCCTGGGCCTGGCCCGCGAGCCGGAGACGCCCGAGGTCGGGCAGGTGCGCCGGGAGACGCTGGGCTTCCCGGCCTGGGCGCTGGTCCACGACCCGGCCAACGGCCATCACGCGCTCGCCCTGGTGAAGGACGTCGAGCGGCTCGCGCGGCAGGCCAAGTCCAAGCCGGGCAGCGCCAAGGACGGCTTCGAGGCGCTCGGCGAGCGGCTGGGCCGGGCCGTGCCGCACTTCCTGCCGACGTTCTACGAACAGGCCGCGCGGGTCTTCCTGGAACACGAGAACACCACGTACGCGGCCGCGTTCTTCGGCAAGGCCCGAGAGGCCGAGCGGGTGCACGCGCTCGCGGTGGACGAGGACAGCCGGCGCGCCGTCTTCCTGGAGTTCGCGTTCGCCGGGGCGCTGACAGTGAAGGCGCTCAAGGAGCATGTGCGGGACCTCACCGGCCGGCTCGACCCGGCGCAGGCCTGGGCGCAGTTCCGGCAGCTCACAGTGGAGCGCTGCGCCGCCGGGATGCCGCCGTACGCCTCGCTGCCGCAGGACGCGCGCGGACTGATCAGGGCGGCGGGCCTGGACCGGATCGGCGAGGAGTGCGCCCTGGCCGCCGACTTGATCGCCTCTCCCGCGGCCGTACGCGCGCCGAAGTCCTTCTGGACCGCCTACCGCGCGGTGCTGCCCGTCCTCGCCGAGCGCCGCCCGGAGATCCGGCTGCGGCTGCTGGAGATCATGCCGGTCGGTCTCGGCCGGGACGTCGAGGACGACGCGTTCTGGCTGACGCTGTTGGCGGAGACCGGGGCCGAGCGGCTGCTGACCGATGAGGCGGCGGCCCGGGAGCACGGCGCCGATCCGGCGGACTGGCTGAGCCGCTGGGCGTCCTTCCGCAAGCACGGCGGCTCGTACGCGCGGCGCTGCCCGGCCACGCTGGCACTGGTCGCGCGCATGGCTCCGCTGCTGCGGGCCGCGGGCCGTCCGGTGGACCTGTGCACCGGCCGCTGGCACGCGGGCGCCGACCTCGACCTGCTGGACCTGTGCGCGGCCGAGCGGCTCCCGCTGGCGCTGCCGGGCCCTGACGTCCCCGTGTATCTGCCGGTGCCCGAATGGCTGTTGGACACCCGGGAGGACCCGCGTGACCTGGCGGCGGTCGCGGCGGACCCGCGGCTGCGGCGGCTGCTGCACCGGACCATGGGCCGGGTCGGCAGCCATCAGCGCTCCGCCGAGCTGCTGCAGTCCGTCGCGGGCCATCCGGTGCTCTCCGGGGTGCTGCGGGAATGGCTGGACGAGGCCGCCGACGACGTCACGCGCGCGGTGGGCCTGCCGGGCGCCCGCGCGGCGCTCGACCGGCTGCGTCCGTTCCGGGTGATCGCCGCCGAGGTGGCCCCGGACGCGGTGGCCCGGGTCGGCGGACACGAGGTGGCGCCGCTGCTCGGCCGGACCCTGCGCGCCGGCATCCTGGACGAACTGGGCTGGCCCGCCCTCGACGAGGCGCTGACGCTGCTCGACGCCGGGATGGGCGAGGTCGACGATGACGGCAAGACCGGCACGGTCGGCACGGTCGGCAAGAAGAAGCGGAACGGCGGCGACGACGAGCTGGCCGTCCACGAGGCCTGGCCCACGCTGATCCTGAGCCGTGGCCGCAGGGCGGTCGTCGTCGGACCGGAGCGCGTACTGCTCGAACACGATCTGCGCCTGCCGCACGAACCGGACCGCTGGCAGCGCCCCCGCTTCCGGTTCGTGGACGGGGAACTGCTCGTGATGTGGCGGAGCGACAGCAAGCAGTACGGCTATTGGTCGGCCCGGCCCGCCGCGGTGTTCGAGCTGGGCGGCGAGCAGTTGCCGACCTGGTGGTCCGGCCAGGAGACGGCGATCCCGTCGGTCCCGCTGGCCGGCGGGGGCCGCGCCACCGGCGGCCGCACGCTGCACGCCGGGGACACGGACCTGCCCCCGTGCCGTGCCGTCATCGGCGACGGCACCACACTGTGGCGCCAGGGCCGGCAGGGCCGCCGGACGGTCTGGCTGGAGTACGACCCGGCCACCGGCACACACGGCCGCGCCTCCCTGCCCGCGCTGCTGCGCTCGGGCATCCGCGAGGACGCCGAGCTGCTGCCCGACCTGTGCGAGGTCCTGCCGCTGCAACCCGGCCTGGAGCGCAGCCCGTTCGGTACCGACGGCACGGTGCTCGGACGCTGGGTGCGCACCGAGGTCACCGGTGCCGAGAAGCGCCGGACGGCCGGGACGCCGGACGGGCGGACGGTGTCGCTCGCGGTGGACGACGACGGCGCGACGGGCGTTCCTCTCGGCGCGCTGCGGCTGCCCTGCGACGCCGAGCCCGTGGTGGCCCAACTGACCGGCCCCCACGCCCGCCTGGGCGGACACGTCGGGCTCTACGCACCCGAGGACACGTCCTCCCACGACCTGCTGGGTCGCGTGACGCCGTACGCCGGCGGCGGTGAGTACTGCGCCGGCACCCGCTTCGTGCCTCCGCTGCCCTTCTGGCACGCGCTGCGCCCGCGTGACGAACGGGGCTCGGCCGTACTGCGCGCCCTGGGCGACGAACGGGTCGCCGAGGCGCTCCGGAAGACCGCCGAGGAGCTGGCCCTGCGTCAGAAGGCGCTGGCGAAGGCCGGGAACGACGAGGCCGCCAGGGCCGCCGTGCCGACCGTCGACCGCATCGTGCTGACGGCCGTGGAGCGGTTCCTCCCGGGGATCACCGACGAGCGGCTGCGCATCGGTGTCGCCGGGCTCGTCACGTCGGCGTTGCGCATCACCGACTCGGCCGTCACCTTCGCGAACCCCCCGAAGGAGCGGCCGCGGCAGCCGCGCAGCCGGACGGAGGGCATGTTCGCCGACTACAGCCCCGCGCACGGTGACGACCGCACGCTGTCCGCCGCCCTGACCGGTCTGGTCGGCCTGCACGGCTGGTGGCCCGGGGAGCGGTACACCGTGCTGCGGCAGATCCGCGCGGTCAACCACGTGCTGTCCGGCAGGCCCGCCGAGGGCCGGCAACTGCCCGGCCTGGAGCGGCTCGACGCCCTCACCGACGGCTGGACGAGCGAGAAGCACACCGTCCCGGCGATCGGCCTGACGTGGCCGCCCGTCCTGGGCGCCCTGCGGGCGATGCTGTACCGGGCCGCCTCGCCCGTCCTCCCCGACGCCCACCGGGAGGCGCTGCTGCTGCTCGGGGAGGCCCTCGGCGAGGGTCCGCTCGCGTCGGCCGACGGCACACTGCGGCAGGTCGTACTGGGCGAACCACTGGAGGAGAAGCAGCAACAGCGCGACGGGCAGGTGCTGCGCCGTGCCGGGCGCACGGTGGTGATCCTCGGTTCGCACGGGATCGACCGGCAGCGCGACCGGATCCGGTGGCTGGCGCTGGACCACGATCCGGCCGGTGCGTTCGGCGCGGTCGCGCACTTCGCGCTGGACGAGGAGACGCGGTACACCCCGACGGTCTCCGCCGAGGACCTCGCCGCCGTCGTCGGGCTGATCCGGGCGAAGGGCGCCGCGCCCTGGCAGCCGGGGGCGCCCGAGGCGCTGATCGCGGCGACCGGCGGCGGGCTGGGACCGCTGCAGGCCACCGTACTGCTCGCCGGAGTGCCGCAGGAGGCGCCGCCCGCCGAGAGCCGCGCCGCCGTCGGACTGAAGCCGAAGCAGCGGGAGTTCGGCGCCGCCCTGCTGCAAGGTCTCGGGATGGAGCCGCGGTCGGCGCTGATGGGCGCGCTGCTGCCGGCCGACCCGGCCGCCCTGTGGACGGCGGGACCGGACCTCGACGCCGCCGGGCGGTTGTGGACCGAACGGTTCGGCTCGCTGGTCCGGCTGCCCGAGGACCTCTTCGCCGAACTGGCCGGAACGGACGCCGGCGGCGCAGGGGACGTGCTCAACCCGTCCCGCACACCGTGGCTGAGCCGCACGACGGTGATGCGGTGGGACAAGGACGGCCGGCTCGCCCCGGCGGACCCGCAGGCGCTGCCCGGCGGACACACCCTGACGGGGGCGGTCGGCGCGCTCACCGCGCTGGCCTACGTCCTGCCGTACGGCCATCCGCTGCGCGCCCTCCTGCCGGACGGGCTCGCCGCGGTGCGACGCCGGATGTCCGACCCGGAGCTGATGCTCGGCCTGGGCGTGGAGTCGACGGAGAAGGGCGGCCCCACGGCGGTGGAGCTGCGCAAGGCCTACGGACTGCCCGCGGCCGGCGGCGCCGACGCGCACGGCACGACCCGGGTCGGCGAGGCACTCGCCCTGCGCCCCTGGTACCGCGACGTCGAGACGGTCCTGGTCCGCCCGGCCGGACTCACCGGCCCGGACGACGCCGTGTTCGGACTGCTGGAGGGCCTGGTGGGGCCGCACCGCGGGCACGGCCTGCGCATGCTGCGCACGCTGCTCGGCGAGGAGCTGGGCCGCGCGGTCGCGACCGGCGCCGAGGGCCTGACGGGATACGCCCAGGACCCGACCGTCAGCGTGCCGCAGCTGGTCACCGAGGTCGCCGGGGCCCATGGCCTGAGCCAGGACTCGGCCGCGCTCTACCTCCAGCTGCTCGCCCTGCCCGATCCGACGGACCGCAACTGCGCCCGCTGGACCGGCTGGAAGCCCGCACGGCTGAAGAAGGCCCGCACCGAGCTGGCCGGCACGGACCTGGTCGTCACGGCCAAGCGGCCGCGCGCCGGACGGACCTTGTTCCTGCCGTGCGGCTGGCGCGACCTGAAGTCGCCCGCGCTGCCGGTGGAGATCTGGAAGGAGGGCCTGTACCCCGTCCCGGCCCGGCAGCGTGCGATACCGCTGCTTCCGGTGCCGGAACTCTTCGGGCGCGCCTGGGACCGCGTCCGCGCGGGCGACGCCCCGGCGTACGAGGAACTGACCACCCGCGCGACCCGGCGGGGGCGGCGCCGATGACGTCCCGCCAACCCGGGCCAGGAGGCTCTCCCCCGCCCGGTTCCACTCCTGCCGCTGTCCGCACCACACCGAAGGACTCCCGCCGATGACCGCCGCCCTCGCGCCCGACGCGACCCGCCAGATCGTCCCGCCCGAGGACCGGTACGCCACCGAACTGGCCTTCCTCGCCGCCCACGACTCCGGTCCCAGGCCGCCCGCCTGGCGGCTCACGCCCCGGGCCGTCGTCACGTTCGTCATGGGCAGCGCCGGGCAGGCACTGCGCCTGCCCGACGACGCGACGGCGCCGGACGGCGTGCCGCGCCGGCTGGTGATCTCCGGCAAGTTCGTGGGCGACCGCGCGCTGGTCGAGCGATGCGTGGTCACGCTCGCCGGTGAGCGGGGCCTGCTGCTGGTCGGCGAGCCCGGCACGGCCAAGTCGATGCTGTCGGAGCTGCTGTCGGCCGCCGTGTGCGGCACCAGCGGGCTGGTCGTGCAGGGCACGGCCGGCACGACGGAGGACCAGCTCAAGTACGGCTGGAACTATGCCCTGTTGCTCGCCCAGGGACCCAGCCGGCAGGCGCTCGTACCGTCGCCGGTGCTCACGGCGATGACCCGGGGCGCGATCGCCCGGGTCGAGGAGGTCACGCGCTGTCTGCCCGAGGTGCAGGACTCCCTGGTGTCGCTGCTGTCGGAGCGGCGCGTCGCCGTACCCGAACTGGCTGGCGGCGAGGACGCGTTGGCGCACGCGGCAGCCGGGTTCAACCTCATCGCCACCGCCAACCTGCGGGACAAGGGCGTCTCGGAGATGTCGGCCGCGCTCAAGCGCCGCTTCAACTTCGAGACGGTGGGCCCGATCTCGGACCTCGACGCCGAGACGGCACTCGTGCGCGGCCAGGCCCAGGCGGCGGTGGAGCAGGCGGGCGCGGCCTTCCAGGTCGACGACGCCGTCCTGGAGGCCCTGGTCACCGTCTTCCGCGATCTGCGGGAGGGCAGGTCGGCGGAGGGCTGGGAGGTCGAGCGGCCGTCCACGGTGATGAGCACGGCGGAGGCGGTGTCCGTGGCGGGTGCGCTGGGGCTGGCCGCGGCGTACTTCCCCGGTGACCGGGACGTCCTCGGGCTGCTGCCCGGCCATCTCCTGGGTGTCGTACGCAAGGACGACCCGGCCGACGCGGCGCGGCTGCGCGGCTACTGGGACGGAGCGGTCCGGCGCCGGGCCGAGCAGGGGTCGGCCACCTGGCGCACGCTGTGGGATCTGCGCGCGGTGCTGGAGGGCTGAGGATCGTGACCCACCCGTCCACGGACGACGCGACGGCCGAGAGCAGGACCCGGGCCGAGGACGCGGCCGAGGCTCGCCAGCGTATTCGCGCGCCCGACGCGGCCGTCGCCGCGCTGACCGGGCCGTCGGCGCCGTATCTCATCGGGGTACGGCATCACGCACCGTCCCTGGCCGCCGCCGTGCCCGCGCTGCTGGACGCCGCCGGGCCGGACGTGCTGCTGGTCGAACTCCCCGCCGAGTTGCAGGAATGGCTGCCGTGGCTCGCCCACGAGGAGACCCGGGCCCCGGTCGCGCTCGCCGCCGCACCCGGTGGCGGCGGCGCGGCCGGGGGCCCGGCGTTCTACCCGTTCGCCGACTTCTCACCGGAGCTGGCGGCCGTGCGCTGGGCCGCGCGCCACGAGGTGCCCGTGATCGCCTGCGACCTGCCGCTCGCGGACCGGGCGTGGACGGGAGCACCGCGCGCCCACGGCAACGGCAACGGCAACGGCAACGGTCGCCCACCCGGCGTCGTCGCCGCGCTGCGTGCCCGGCTCACCGGTCGTCCCGGGGACGATCTGTGGGACCGGCTGGTCGAGGCCGCCGCGCCGGGTTCACCGCCGGAGGCGCTGCGGCGGGCCGCGCTGCTGACAGGGTGGGCGCTGCGTGAGGAGGCGATGGCCTCGGGCGGGGTGCCGGAGCTGGATCTGCGGCGGGAGCGGTGGATGCGGTCGTGCCTCGCGGCGGCCACGGCGAACGGGGAGCGTGCCGCGGTGCTCGTGGGTGCCTTCCACGCCCCGGCGCTCCTCGGACCGGCCGAGGACGACGCCGGTGAGCCGACCGCGCGGCAGCAGCCGACCGCACCGGCCTGGACGACCTCCCTCGTCCCCTACAGCTACGCCCTGCTGGACGAGCGCTCCGGTTACCCCGCCGGCATCCGTGACCCGGAGTGGCAGCACACGGTCCTGGACGCGGCCGGTGATCCCGCGGCACTGGAGGACGCGCTGATCCGGACCGCCGTACGGGTGTGTGCCGAGGTGCGGACGCTGGGCCACCCCTCCGGGCCCGCCGACGCGCGGGAGATCGCGCGGCTGGCCGGTGATCTGGCCCGGCTGCGGGGACTGCCCGCGGCGGGCCGGGGCGAACTGGTCGAGGCCGTGCAGACGGTGCTGGCGCAGGGCGAGCCGTACGGGCGGGGGCGGGCCGTCGCCCGGGCGATGGAGCGGGTGCTGGTCGGTACGCGCACCGGGCGCCCGGCCCCCCGGGCGCCGCGCAGCGGGCTGGCCCCGGCGGTCGAGGCGGACCTGGCCGGGCTGGGCCTGCCGGGTCCGGCCGACGCGCCGTCCGCCGGCACCCGGGACCTGCGCCTGGACCCGCTCCGCTCGGACCTGGACCGCTGCCGTGAACTCCTGCTGCGGCGTCTGACGGTGTGCGGGGTTCCGTACGGCGAGCCCAAGGCAGTGACCGGCACGGGCGGCGCCGACGCGCTCACCTCGCGCTGGGAGGTCCGCTGGACCCCGGCCACGGCGGCCATGCTGACGGCGGCCGGGGTGCGCGGGGTCACCCTGGCACAGGCGACCGAGGGGGTGCTGCGGGAGCGGCGGCGTACCGAGCGGGAGGAGGGCGGCCCGACGGCGGCGCAGACCCTGGCGGGCCTGGAGCAGGCGGCGGACTGCGGTCTGCCCGGGCTCGCCGACGAGCGCCTGGCGGACGCCTCCGAGGTGCTGCCGGGCTCCGGCACGCTTCCCGAACTCCTCGCCGGACTGGCCCTGTTGGACCGGCTGCGGGCCGGGCACAGCGCCGGACTCGGCCGCGACGAGGTGCGTACGGCGCGGACCGCGGCCGTCGCCGAGCTGCTGACCGCCGCCGCGGTGCGCCAGGTCGACGGGCTCACGGGCTCGGAGGACCCGGCCGACGCGCACGCGCTGGTGGAACTCGCCCACCGTGCTGACATGTTGGGCGGCATCCGGCTCACCGACGCGCTCGCCCGGCTGGCGGCCGGCGGTTCCCCGCTGATGCGGGGCGCCGCCGGGGCCGTACGCGTGCTGCTGGGGCAGGAGGAGGCCCGGACGCTCGGGGACCGGGTCGCCTCCTGGGTGGACGGGGCCGTCGACACCGCGTCGCGTACGGCGCTCACGGCGCGGCTGACCGGTCTGCTGAGCGCGGCCGGGCCGCTGCTGGAGTCGGCGCCCTCCGCGCTGGAACCGCTGCTGAACCGTGTGTCGGAGCTGTCCGACCGGGACTTCCTCGACCGGCTCCCGGCATTGCGCGGCGGCTTCGACACGCTCAGCCCGGCAGCCCGCGAGCGCCTGCTGACCGCGGTGGAGCGACGCCTCGACGGCGACCGGCCGGACGACACCGGGGCCGTGGACCCGGCGGCCCTGGCCGTCTGGACCCGTGCGGACCTGAGGGCGCGCGAGACGCTCGCCGCACTCGGGCTGCTGCCGCCGGAGCGGCCCACCGGGGCAGACGCCGACGAGGCATCGCGGGACGAAGCGCACACGGACGCGTCCGGCAAGCCCGCGTCCGGCAGACCCACGACCAACGGGCCCGCATCGGGCGGGGGTCGCCCTACGCCCGCCACGCCCGACGCCGGGCGCAGAATCCCTCCCGCCGACCGCTGGCGGCTCGCGCTGGG
This sequence comes from Streptomyces monashensis, assembly GCF_001866665.1. Classification (GTDB taxonomy): domain Bacteria; phylum Actinomycetota; class Actinomycetes; order Streptomycetales; family Streptomycetaceae; genus Streptomyces; species Streptomyces monashensis. Next base: position 38,889 of record NZ_MLYO01000013.1, read on the forward strand.
CCGCCGGAGCAGCCAACTCGGCGTGTCCGCACGCCCGTTGGCGACCGCGCTGGACGAGTTGTACGGCTGTGGGCGCGGTGAGGGGAGTCGCGGAGAGCTCTCCGGGCACGGGAACCGCGGCGGGCGTGAGGCGGCGTTTCCCGGGGTGCGGGAGTGGTCCGAGGAGCTGGCGGCGCTGTTCGGCCCGGGGATCCGGGAGGAGGTGCTGGCGGCGGCCGCCGCGACCGGCCGCCAGGACGTGTTCGCGGAGCTGGACCCGGATCGGGTGCGGCCCTCCGTCGATCTGCTGCGCTCGGTGCTGCGGCACGCCGGCGGGCTGCCCGAGTCCCGGATCGCGGCGCTGCGTCCGCTGGTCCGCCGACTGGTCGACGCGCTGACCCGGGAACTGTCGACCCGGCTGCGCCCCGCCCTGCACGGCACCACCCTGGCCCGCCCCGGCCGGCGCCCCGGCGGCGGCCTCGACCTGCCCCGCACCCTGCGCGCCAACCTCGCCACCGCCCGCCGTCTGCCGGACGGCACGGTGCGGGTCATACCCGAGCGGCCCGTCTTCCGCAGCCGTGCGAAGCGTGCGGCCGACTGGCGGCTGATCCTGGTCACCGACGTGTCGGGCTCCATGGAGGCGTCCACGATCTGGGCGGCGCTCACGGCCTCGGTGCTGGCCGGGGTGCCCACCCTGTCCACGCACTTCCTGGCCTTCTCCACCGAGGTGATCGACCTGACCGACCACGTCGCCGACCCGCTCTCCCTCCTCCTGGAGGTCAGCGTCGGCGGCGGCACCCACATCGCGGCCGGACTGCGCCACGCGCGCGAGCTGGTCGGCGTGCCGTCGCGCACGCTCGTCGTGGTGGTCAGCGACTTCGAGGAGGGCTACCCGGTCGGCGGCCTGCTCGCCGAGGTCCGTGCCCTGGTCGGGGCGGGCTGTCATGTGCTGGGCTGCGCGAGCCTCGACGACACGGGCCGGCCCCGCTACTCCACCGGCGTGGCCGGGCAACTGGTCGCCGCGGGCATGCCGGTGGCCGCACTCAGTCCGCTCGAACTCGCCCGCTGGATAGGGGAGAAGATCGCATGAGCCGGGAACTGCCGCCGGTCGCACCGTCCGTGACCGCCGCCCTCGTCGCGGCCCTGACGCCCCGGCTGCGCAGGCGCCTGGACGCGGGCATCGCCAAGCTCGCGGACCGCCCGGTCGAGCGCGACGGCGCCGTCGTGCGCATCGCCCTCGACGACGCCACCGACCTCGAACTGCACGCCCCGGACGGCACGGTGAGGAGCACGGACGCCGTCCGCTGTGGTTGTCTCCTGGCACCGGAGTGCCTGCACCGCGCCGCGATCGCCGCGGCGGCCCCGGTCGCGGACGACACCGACTCCGCGGAGCCCGAGGGCAGTTCGCGGGAGACACCCGCCACACAGCCGCCACACAGCTGGCCGGAGACCGCCACGGCCGAGCAGTGCGCCGCCGCCCGCGCGCTCCACTCCGCCACGGCCGCCGTACTGGAGGCCGGTACGGACGGAGCGGGCGCAGTGCTCCAGGCCGGGCTGCTGCGTGCCGCGCACGCGGCGCGCCTCGCCGGTCTGCACCGGGCCGCCGCCTCGGCCGTGTCCGTGGTCACCGCGCTGCGCGCCGCCCGCGCGGCCGACCCGGCCTACCGACTGGACGACCTCGTCGCGCGGCTGCGTGACGTGCTGACCGTGGCCCACCGTGTCCCCGCCGCCGACGGCGCCGAACTGACCGGGCTGCTCGGCACCGCACGGCAGCCGTACCGCCCGGACGGCTCGCTGCGGCTGTACGGCCTGTTCTCCGAACCGGTGGTCACCGCGAGCGGCTACGCGGGCGCCGTCACCTGGACCACGGACGCCGCGGGCCGGCTCTTCCAGGTGTCCGACGTCGCTCCGGGCGGCGCCGGGCGTGCGGTGGGCGCGGCCGACCGGGCGGTGCGGATCGGTGACACGGCCCTGAGCCACCGGAAGCTGTCCCGAGCGGGCCTGGCGGTGTCGGGGGCCACCGTCTCCCCCGGCGGGCGGCTCGGCGCGGGCGCAGGGGTACGGGCGGTGGCGGCGGCCGGTGCCGGCTGGCGCGAGGAGCCGCTGTACCGGCTCTGGCAGGCGCCCGTGGCCGAGCAGGTCGAGCGGGCGCTGAGCGGCGGCCACGATCTGCTGTTCCTGGAGGTCACCCTGGCCGGTACGGCGGCGGAGGCGGAGGGCGAGTGTCTGCTCGCCGAGTGCGGTGGCGTCGCGCTGCGGCTGACCCGGGCCCATGACGACCCGGCACTGCCCTGCCGGGACAACCTGCGGCTGCTGGCCGCCGCCCGGGGCAGCACACTCCGGGTCGTCGCCCGGCTCGCACCGGCCCCGCACGCCCGGGCCCAGCTCCTGGCGGCCGAGCATCCGGCGATGGCCGGCGAGCGTGTCGACCTCGGCTTCGACCGGCTCCAGCGCGCGGACCTGCCGGCCATGCCCGTGTTCCCCGTTCCGGCCGCGTCGTCGGTGCGGGAGGAGGCGCCGGTCCATCTGCTGCGCCGCCGGGTGCAGCAGGCGGTGTCGGGCGGGCGGCGGGTGCTGTCCTTCCCCGGTGACACGGCGGTCGACGTCCGTCGGCTGGGCAGGTCCGGGCTCGCGACGGCGGGCGACCTGCTGGCGGCCCTGCACGGTGCGGCGGCGGAGCGGTCCCGTGACGTGTTCGGCCGCCTCCTGCCGACGGACCCGGACCGCTTCGCCCGCGCGTGGCTGGCGGCTGCCCGCTACACCGACGAACTGGACCGGGCCCTGTGCGCCGCCGCCTGGACATGAGACCGGCCCGGGCCACACCTGTCCCTGGCCGGGGCCCGCCCGGGCATGGGGCACCTCGGCCGTGCGATGGCCGGATGGCACACGCCGCGTTCGGCACGGAGATCCTCTGCTGCCGCCGTCGCCCGCCCCGCGCCGGACGCCCTGCCGTACACGGCGGTCCCGTGCCGGCCGAACTCTTCGCCGCCACCGACGTGGTGAGCGTCGGCTTCGCCCACGAACCGGGCGTGAACGGCGAGGGCATCGGCACCGAGCACCTGCGCGCGCCGGGCCCCGCCGGGCACCTCGTGCACGTGTCCCGCGCCGCACTCGTCGACCCGTCGGCGCTTCGTTCCGCCCTGGCCGAGGGCGCCGTCGCGGGCGCTTCCCCGGACGGCTGCTCCAGCGAAGCCCACCCCTCCCCTCGCCGACGACCCGCACGGCCTCCTCGCCTTCGCCCCGACCCGCCTCCTCAGCTCCCCCGCACAGCGCCTTCGACAGCGCCCAGGCCCTGACCCGGGTGGCCGAGACGGCCGTCGCCGGCTTCCTGGCCGTCCACCGCGGCGCGGACCCTCCGTACGCCGTCCACGCCTAGGATCCTGCTCACCGGATCACGCCGGAACTCCCGGAACAGGAACAGGAGACGGCTCCCATGGTGACAGCGCGCCGGTTCCCGCTCGGCTCCGCGACCACGCTCACGGAGCTGGCGGACGACCCCCACCCCCGGCTGGCCCTGCTGCGCGCCCACGAGCCGGTGTCGTGGGTCCCCGTGCTGGGGGGCTGGCTGGTGACGCGGCGCGATCTCGCGCTGCGCGTGATGCGCGACGCGGCGACCTTCACGGTGGACGACCCCCGCTTCTCCACCGCCCAGGTCGTCGGTCCGAGCATGCTCTCCGTGGAGGGCGCCGAGCACAAGCGGCACCGTGCCCCCTTCGCCGATCCGTTCCGCGCGCAGGACGTGCGCGACCGGTTCGCGGGCTTCGTGGCACGGGAAGCCGCCCGGCTCGTGGAAGTCATCCGGCCGCGGGGCAGCGCCGAGTTGCGCCGCGCGGTGGCCGGACCGCTGGCCGTCGCCGTCGTCGCCGAGTCCCTGGGCTTGGCCGGCGCGCCCGCGGAGGCGGTACTGGCCTGGTACGACGCCATCGTGAGCGCGGTCTCCGACATCACCGCCGGGCTGCCGGCGAACCCGGCCGGGGCGGCGGCCTTCGATCAGCTGCGAGGAAGCGTCGAGGCGACGGTCGCGGCAGGAGGCGGCACGTCGCCGCTGGCCGCGGCGGCCGAGAGCGAGCGCCTGACGCTGCCTGAGGTGGTCGCCAACGCCGCCGTGCTGATGTTCGGCGGTATCGAGACCACCGAGGGCATGATCGCCAACGTCGTACTGCACCTCCTGGCACACCCCGGTCAACTCGCCCTCGTGCGCGCCGATCCGGACCTGGTCGACGCGGCGATCGAGGAATCGCTCCGCCTGGAGCCCGCCGCGGCCAACGTGGACCGCTACGCGACCGCCGACGTGACCATCGGCGGGGCCGACGTCCGGCGCGGTGATCTGGTGGTCGTCTCGCTCAGCGGCGCGAACCGCGACCCCGAGACCTTCCGGGACCCCGACGTCTTCGACCTGCGACGGGGCAACTCCCGCCTCCAGCTGGCCTTCGCGCACGGCCCGCACTTCTGCCTGGGCGCCCACCTCGCCCGTCTGGAGACCCGCGCCTGCCTCCTCGCGCTCCTCGACCGGCTCCCCGGCCTGCGGCTCGACCCGGACTCGCCCACCGCGCCGAGGGGCCTGGTCTTCCGGAAGCCTCCGGCCCTGCGTGTCCGCTGGGACGTGCCGGTGCGGCGCTGACGTGACGCCGGCCTACCTATGCGCCACGACGCATCCGGGCGGCCTCACGGGCCTCGGCCATCCGGCGGGCCTCAGCGGACCGGCGCGACGAGCCGCCGGCGCCGGCCCGCCCCGGTCGGGTGCCCAGACCGCGGAACGGGGCACCGCCGCGTTTCGGACGCTCCGCGACCGGCGCGCTGCCGCCGACGGGGACACCGGAGGGAGCCTGGGCGCCGGTGATGCGGCTCAGCTCGGCCTCGCCGGAGCGGACCTGCGTGATCTGCGGCCTGATGCCCGCGTCGGACATGAGACGGGCCATGTCGCGGCGCTGGCCGGGAAGGACCAGCGTGACCACGCTTCCGGAGGCGCCGGCGCGGGCGGTTCGGCCGGCACGGTGCAGGTAGTCCTTGTGGTCCTTGGGCGGGTCGACGTTGACGACGAGATCGAGGTCGTCGACGTGAATGCCCCGCGCCGCGACGTTGGTGGCCACCAGCACCGTGACGTCGCCGGTCTTGAACTGCGCCAGGGTGCGGGTGCGTTGGGGCTGCGACTTGCCGCCGTGCAGCGCCGCGGCCTGCACGCCGCTGCTCAGCAGGTGCCTGGTGAACTGGTCGGCGGCGTGCTTGGTGTCCAGGAACATGATCACGCGCCCGTCGCGGGCGGCGATCTCGGTGGCGGTGGAGTACTTGTCGGCGCCGTGCACCTGCAGCACGTGGTGTTCCATCGTGGTGACCGCGCCCGCCGACGGGTCGACCGAGTGGACGACCGGGTCGTGGAGGTAGCGGCGGACCAGCAGGTCGATGTCGCGGTCCAGCGTGGCCGAGAACAGCAGGCGCTGGCCGTCGGGGCGTACCTGGTCCAGCAGTGCGGTGACCTGCGGCATGAACCCCATGTCCGCCATCTGGTCGGCCTCGTCCAGGACGGTCACCTTCACCCGGTCCAGGCGGCAGTCCCTGCGCTCGACGAGATCCGTGAGGCGACCGGGCGTCGCGACGACCACCTCGGCCCCGGCACGCAGTGCGCCGGCCTGCCTGCCGATCGACATGCCGCCGACCACCGTGGCCAGCCGCAGCTTCAGCAGTCGGGCGTACGGAGTGAGCACCTCGGTGACCTGCTGGGCCAGCTCGCGCGTGGGGACGAGGATCAGGGCCAGCGGTCTCCGCGCCTCGGCGCGCTGCCCTCGCGTGCGCACGAGGAGCGCCAGGCCGAAGGCGAGCGTCTTGCCCGATCCGGTGCGCCCCCGCCCCAGGACGTCGCGCCCCGCGAGGGAGTTCGGCAACGTGGCCGCCTGGATCGGGAACGGCTCGTGCACGCCGAGTTCGGTCAGCGTCTTCAACAACTCGGCGGGCATGTCCAGTTCACCGAAGGCGGCGACCGCGGGCAGGGCCGGGGTGACGGTGACCGGCGGCGCGAACTCGCCCTGGGGTACGGAGGGACGGCGCCCGGTATGGCGGTCGTTCGTGCGGGCTGAGCGGCTCATGGAGAACCTTCCTCGACGGGGCACGCATCGAGGAATTCACGACAGGAATGAGCCGCCTGAATTGCAAGAACGAGCCTAATGTGAGACTGAGAGAATTTCGCCGGAATGCAAAAAAGATATCTGGGGCCCCGTCGCAGGACGGGGCCCCAGATATCTCACGCGCTTCGCCGTCAGGCGGGAGTGATGTTCTCCGCCTGCGGGCCCTTCTGGCCCTGCGTGACGTCGAAGTTCACCTTCTGGCCCTCGTGGAGCTCACGGTAGCCCTGGGTGGCGATGTTCGAGTAGTGCGCGAAGACGTCCGGGCCGCCGCCGTCCTGCTCGATGAAGCCGAATCCCTTTTCCGAGTTGAACCACTTCACGGTGCCGGTAGCCATGTCACATCTCCTTGGGGGCAGTGCCCGCGGGTTCACACCGTGTGAACCCCTGCGTTGCCACGATGAACCCCGTCCGGATGAGCACCGGATAAACAAAAATGCCCGGCGGCATACGGCCGCCGAGGCACTTGAAGTTTCGGGAACCACAACTGCAACTACCGGTAAGTTTAGCAGAGTACGCGAGCTTGTACTACTTTCATCTTGGAAGGTGAACCTCCAGATTGCACAGGGCGTGGCCAAGTGAAACAAGGCACCGGCTTCAGGCTCCGGTCTCGCATTCGGGTGCCTGGAAGCCGCCGATCCTCTGCTCCAGCAGTTCGGCCAGCCGCAGCGGCGTGCGGTCCTCGTACATCGGCCCGATGAGCTGCACTCCCACCGGCAGCCCCTCGGGGGACCGGCCCGCCGGTACGGCGGTGGCGGGCAGGCCGGGCATGGTGGCCACACCGGCCCAGACGAGCTGGTCGAGGTACGGATGCTCGACGCCGTCGATGTCGATCCGGCGTTCCCCCGGATCGGGGTTGTGGTCGTGCGGGAACGCGGGAGTGGGCGTGATGGGAGACACCACGACGTCGAACTCGGCGAAGAGCTGCCGCCACCGGTGACGGTGGAGCTCGCGACGGGTGTCGGCCTCGATCCAGTCGCGGTGGCTGAGCACCATGCCGCGCAGCCGCGCCGCATCGAGACTCCGGTCGTCCGCGCCCAGCGCGGCGACGCGGGTCCGCAGCCGCTCCTGCGCCTCGACGGGAAAACGCGCGACGGAGCCCGAGACCACCAACTGCGTGTAGAGCAGCGCGGCTTCGTCCAGGTCCGGCAGCAGCGGACTGTGCCGTTCGACGCGGGCACCGCCGTCGGCAAGCGCTTGGGCCACCCGGTCCACGCCCGCCCGCACGGCGGACCCGGTCGGAATGAACGGATGCTCGTCGAGGACCAGGACCCGGAAGTCGCGGAGCCGCTCGTGGCGCGCGGGCGGCAGCCTGACATCGTGCGCCACACCGAGCGTCAGGGGGTCCGGTCCGGCCATGACGTCGAGCAGGAGCATGAGGTCGCGGGCGCTGCGCGCCATCGGTCCGACGACGGCGAGGTCAGGATCGGTCGGCAGGGCCGGCGCGGACGGCGGGACCATACCGCGGGTCGCCGCCAGCCCCCGTGTCGGCTTGTGTGCGTAGACGCCGCAGAAATGCGCGGGGGTGCGCAACGAACCGGCCATGTCGGAGCCGATGGACAGCGCTCCGAATCCGGACGCCAGTGCCGCCGCCGAGCCGCCGGAGGATCCACCGGGTGTGCGACCGTGGTCCCACGGGTTGCTGGTGGTGCCGTAGATCTCGTTGAAGCTCTGTATGTCCTGCAGCCCCAAGGGCACATTGGTCTTGCCGAGCACCACCGCGCCCGCCGCCCTGAGCCGCGACACCTGCACCGCGTCCTCGGACGGCAGGTAGTCCCGGTGCAGCGGTATGCCCCAGGTCGTGGGCAGCCCGGCGATGTTGTAGGACTCCTTGACCGTCACCGGAATGCCCAGCAGCGGCCGGTCCTCACCGACTTCGCCGCGGGCGCGCGCCTGATCGGCATCGCGCGCGGCGGCCCGTGCGCGGTCGAAGTCCGGCACACAGATCGCGTTGACCGCTGTGTCGTCCCGCTCGATGCGGGCGATCGCCTCGTCGGTCAGTTCCACCGAGCTCACTTCACCGGCACGCAAGGCAGTCGCGAGTCCTTCGGCCGTCTGAAATTTCCACTCCATGAACCAGACCGTACCGGCCTCGGGAACAGGCCACGAAATGCCGCTTCGCACAACGGGTTTATGCCTCGATGCTCCTCAACCGCAGTCGAGTCGGCCCGCGTTGTGCTTGGCGTCGAGTATCCGGCGCACGCTGTCGTCGACCTTGGCCCGGAACGACGCGTCCTGTCCCATCCGGGTCTGGATGCCCTGCGCCATCGCGGGTATGGTGCTCGGCTGCACCGTGAGGATCATGTCTCCGCCCGCCGCGATGAAGTTCACGGCCCGCTGGGTAGGGGTGAAGGACCGCACCGCGACCGCGTTGCCGAGGTCGTCCGAGATGACCACGCCCTTGAAGCCGAGTTGGCCGCGCAGCAGATGATCGATGACCGTCGGCGAGAAGGCCGCCAGGTGGTTGGGGTCGATCTTGGTGTAGGTGGCCGACGAGATCATCACGAAGGGTGATCCGGCCTGGATCCCGGCGCGGAACGGTGTGAGGCTGGGGCTGTCGGCGGTCGTCACCGAGTCGACGACGTTGGCGGTGGTGTCGGTGTTGCCGATCACCTGCCCGAGCCCGGGAAAGTGCTTGAGCGTCGTCATCACGCCCGACTGCGCGAAGCCGGCGGCGAAGGCGCCGGTGTGGGAGGTCACGACGTCCGGGGTATGGCCGTACTCCCGCTGGAAGGAACCGATGGGTATGTTGCGGGCGCCCAGCGCGGCCGGGACCACGTCGGCGACCGGTGCCAGGTTCAGGTCGAGCCCGGCGGCCTTGAGCTCGCCGGCCCATGCGGCGGCCTGGGTACGCAGCGTCGCCGTCGGCCAGCTGCCCTGGGTCAGGCCGCTGGGCATGGCCGAGAAGCCGGGACCACTCAGCACTTGCACCCGGCCGCCCTCCTGGTCGGTCGAGACCAGCAGCCCGACCCGCCTGCCGGCGACCTGGTCCGCCTGGCCTCGGAAACCGTCGACGAGCTTTCTAGTCGCCGTCGTACCGGCGGTGCTGCGGCCCGTCAGCATGACGGATCCCACATGGTTGTCGCGCAGGATGCGCAGCTGGGCCTGATCGGGCTGGGAAGCGGAGATTCCTCCCATGAGGAGCTGTCCGACCCGTTGAGCGGTGGTCATGCCCGACAGGTATCGGTCGGTGCAGGTGGCGGCGGGCGCCGACGTGCTGGCGCTCGCGGTGGCCGGGGCCGCATCGGCACGGGTACGGCCCGGCAGTGCGCTGGCGGTACCCGGGGTCGGTGGGCCATGGCTGGCAGCGGGGGTTCGGGGGGATTCGGGTGCCGCCCCTGGCGCTGCCGACGAACCACAGCCCGCGACGGCGAGCGCCAGGGTGACCAACGGGACCTTGGTGCGCAGGGCTGAGCAGCGGCGGTTCCTGGGCTGCTGCCGGACGCGTATGGTCATGCTTCTTCCTCCGGCCTGGACGAGCCGGGGTCACCGCGCGCTGCGTAGCCACTTCCGTCACGGCGGGCCCGGCTTGCTGCGTCCATCACACCGTACGTTACTGGGCATTTGTTCGCCCCTTGGCCGAGTACTCGGGGCTCTGGAGCGGACCGGTGCGGCGGCGCGGCAGCGCGTCGGCAGGCCGGGAACCCGCCTCGGAACTATCCGAGGAACGACAGACGCACCTGACGGTCGGGGTTGTCCTTGTTCGTGTCGACCAGGCACACCGACTGCCAGGTGCCCAGCGCCAGCCGGCCGGCGATGACGGGGAGGGTCGCATGCGGCGGGACGACGGCCGGCAGGACGTGGTCGCGGCCGTGGCCGGGGCTGCCGTGACGGTGCTGCCAGCGGTCGTCGGCGGGGAGCAGGGTGTGCAGGGCGGCGAGAAGGTCGTCGTCGCTGCCCGCGCCGGTCTCGATGACCGCGATCCCTGCGGTCGCGTGCGGGGTGAAGACATTGAGCAGCCCGTCGCGGCCCGCCGCCGCCTCGCGCAGGAAGTCGTCGCACTCAGAGGTGAGGTCGACGACGCGCTCCTGCGTGCCGGTGGCGACGTGCAGCGTTCGGGTGGTGAAGGCATCTGGCATGCCCCCATCCTGGCCCATACGCCGGGCTTCGCCTCAGCGGCGCGATCGGCTGGTGATATCCATGGTCCACAGGACGAGACACCGTTGACCGTGGACCGAACATCTGGCTACGTTCAGCCGCATGTTGCGTTCAGCCCTGCTCACCACGCGTGGTCACATCGACCTGCTGTGGGTGGCCTCCGCCGCGTGTCGCCGCGGCTGCTGACGCCCTTTTCCACCGCACCCTCCCACTCTCCGGCGCGCTTCGCCGTCGATTCCGCGCACCCGTCTCCCCTTGGTCCGGCTGCTCTCGTACGACGGTGACCAGCTTCCGGGACGGACCTGAGACGCGCCCCCTCCCCTCTCCTTCGCTCACCCTCTCCCCGCGGAGCCTTTATGAGCATCAGCCATGCCCCGCCCAACGCCCCCGACCCCGATATTTCGCGTATATCCAAGTCCGAGTCCGGCGAGGCGGCGCGGGCGGACGCCACCGACCTCGACCTCCAGCCCGTCGTCCCCGCCTCCGCCCGCAACCTGCCCGTCCCCCGCTGGCTGCGCCGCACCACAGGCCCGATCCTGCTGCTCGCCCTGTGGCAACTCCTCAGCGCCACCGGCGTCCTGACGCCCGACGTACTCGCCTCGCCGGGCCGGATCGCACAGGTCGGCTGGGACCTGATCAGTGACGGGTCACTGCCGTCGGCCATGGGAACCTCGCTCCGGCGCGTGGCGCTCGGGCTGCTCTTCGGCACCTCGGCCGGCACCGGACTCGCCCTGGTCTCCGGGCTGTTCCGGATCGGCGAGGACGTGGTGGACGCGCCCGTGCAGATGCTGCGGACGGTGCCGTTCGTCGGTCTCATCCCGCTGTTCATCATCTGGTTCGGCATCGGCGAGGCCCCGAAGATCGCCATCATCACCCTCGGCGTGACCTTCCCGCTCTACCTCAACGTGTACGCCGGCATCCGCGGCGTCGACTCCCAACTCATCGAGGCGGGCGAGTCGTTGGGGCTGTCCCGCTGGGGGCTGGTACGGCACGTCGTCCTTCCGGGTGCGCTGCCCGGCGCGCTGACCGGGCTGCGCTACTCCCTCGGTATCGCCTGGCTCGCGCTGGTCTTCGCCGAGCAGGTCAACGCCGACTCCGGCATCGGCTTCCTGATGGTGCAGGCACGGGACTTCCTGCAGACCGACGTGATCGTGGTCTGCCTGATCGTCTACGCCTTCCTCGGCCTGCTCGCCGACTTCGTCGTCCGTTCTCTCGAAAGGGTGTTGCTGCAATGGCGACCGACGTTCACCGGCCGGTGACCCCTGCGACGACCCGGGCCGTGCACGTGGAGGGGCTCACCCGCTCCTTCGACGGCCGAACCGTCATCGACGGCCTGCGTCTCGACATCGCGCCCGGCGAGTTCGTCGCCCTGCTCGGCCGCAGCGGCTGCGGCAAGTCGACGCTGCTGCGCATCCTCGCCGGGCTCGACCGCGACATCCAGGGCACCGCACTGGTCCCGCGGCGCAGGGCCGTCGCCTTCCAGGCGCCTCGGCTGATGCCCTGGAAGAAGGTCTGGCGCAACGTCCTGCTCGGTCTGCCCGGCAGGCCCGAACGCAACGTCGCCGAGCAGGCGTTGGACGAGGTAGGGCTCGGCCACCGCGTCGACGCCTGGCCGAGGACGCTGTCCGGCGGCGAGGCCCAGCGCGCCTCCCTCGCCCGCGCCCTGGTCCGCGAGCCCGATCTGCTGCTGCTCGACGAGCCGTTCGGCGCGCTCGACGCGCTCACCCGGATCAAGGCCCAGCGCCTGGTCGGGGAGTTGTGGCAGCGCCGCGGCTGCGCCGTACTGCTGGTCACTCATGACGTCGAGGAGGCCGTCCTGCTCGCCGACCGCGTCCTGGTGATGGACGACGGCCGCATCGCCCACGAGCAGCACATCGACGTCGACCGGCCGCGCGAGATCACCGACCCCCGCTTCGCCGCGCTCCGCGCCGGTCTGCTGGAACGGCTCGGCGTCAACACCGCGGCCGAAGCCGCCTGATCCTCCGGTACACACCCGCATCCCCCTGCACTCGCTTCCCCTCCGCACATGAACGGAACCGTCATGCGACGACGACTCGTCCCCGCCGCAACCCTCCTCCCCTTCGCGCTCCTGCTCACGGCCTGCGGCGGGAACTCGTCCGCGAGCACCGACACCGACGGCACGGGGTCGGTCACCCTCGACGTCGGTGATCAGAAGGGCGGTTCCGAGGCGGTCCTGCGCGCCGCGGGAGAGCTGAAGAACCTGGACTACAAGATCAAGTGGTCCACCTTCACCTCCGGCCCGCCCCTGCTGGAGGCCGTCAACGCGCAGGCCGTCGACATCGGCGGCGTCGGCAACACCCCGCCCGTCTTCGCGGCCGGCGCCGGTTCGAAGATCTCCGTCGTGGCCGCCTGGCACGGCACGTCCAAGGGCGACGCGATCCTCGTGCCCAACGACTCCAAGCTCGCCGGCCCGAAGCAGCTCAAGGGCAGGTCCGTCGCCGTGGCGCAGGGCTCGTCCGCGCACTACCAGCTGATCGCCTCGCTCAGGGCGGCAGGGCTCAGCCTGTCCGACGTCAAGGTCAAGTACCTCCAACCGGCCGACGCACTCGCCGCGTTCACCTCGGGCAAGGTCGACGCATGGGCGGTCTGGGACCCGTACACCTCCCAGATCCTGCGGGCCGGGAAGGGCCGTGTGCTGACCACGGGCGAGGGCGTCACCAACGGGCTCACCTTCCAGGTGGCCGCACCCTCCGCGCTGAAGGACACGAAGAAGGCCGCCGCCATCAAGGACTACCTCACCCGGCTGCGACGGGCGACGGCCTGGGTCCACGACCATCAGCAGGTGTGGGCCAAGGTGTGGGCCGAGGACACCGGGCTGCCGTACGACGTGGCGCTGGACTCGGTGAAGCGGACCAACTCCACACGGGTCGCCGTCGCCGTCGACAAGCCGCTCGTCGCCTCCGAGCAGCAGATCGCCGACGCCTTCACCGAGTTGAGGCTGATCCCGAGGAAGGTGGACTTCGGCGACTTCGTGGACACCCGCTTCAACGCCGGCCTGCCCCCGTCGACGACACCGGCCAGGGGCTGACCCCGGCAGGAGGGCCGGGCGGTGCGGGTCCGTGATGTGAGCAGGCCGTGCCGCACCTCCGCGCGGACGACGCGAGGCGCCTGTGCACGGCTCCCCTCGCGGCGCGGACGCGTCCGTCAGCCGCGCCCCGCACTGCCCGGGACAGCCCCAGCGCGGCCGTCCGTGCGGCCGGGGCGAGTCGGGCGGGCCGAAGCGGGGACGGGGTCCGGCCCGCCCCTGTCGGCGGCGAGGCTCGGGCCGCCGTCTCCGGGCGGGCGGCCAGGTCCGGGGCGACGGAAGGCAGTGGTGGGCCCGCACGGCCTTGGCGACCTGGACGTCGATCGCCGCACCCGGCTGAACCTGGCTCCCGGAGGCGCACATCACGGTCACGCCGACGAGGTCCGGCACGGTCGCCCTCTCCCTTTCCTCGGCCGCCCTTGGTGCGTCTCCCGCTCAAGGGGCTCCGCGCGAAGACGCGACCCTTCGGCTGGGCGGACTGACAGCGGCTCGCGCGGTCCTTCGTCAGCGCGCGCAGGACGATCGCGTCCACCCCGGGGCTCGACGTCGAGGTTGCACAGACGCGGCAGCCGAGGTCCGCCCCGGAGGTGCCGGAGCATGACCTCCATCGGTGGCTGGCCGGTGAACGGCGTGCGGAGGGGAAGCAGTTCGTACAGCAGGCAGCACGATGCCGTGGTACTGGGAGTGGGCGAGCGCTTCCAGGGGCGCCGCACGCGCGGGGAAGTGCCCGAAGAGAGTGCGTCCGACGACACCGGAGGCGTGGGCCGGTTCCTCCAGGGTGATGTCGGGGTTCCGTCCGAGTTCCTGGCGTGCGATGGCCGGGATGGGCGCCCGATTGGACCGTGCATTGCACCGCTGTGGCACGCGACCGACGGGCTGGGGCACGGAAGACCTCGATGAAGACCGGACGGGGTACGAGCGCCTCCGTCCTGACATGCGAGCTCCGGCGCGAACTGCGGCCGCATCGGCGGTTGCGGCCCGGGAAGATCCCTGCCCCCTCCCCAGTTAGTAGAAGCGTGAACGAATTGCGCGAGGCCGAGGTTGTCGTCATCGGGGCCGGTCAGGCCGGACTGTCCAGCGCCTATCACCTGCGGCGCACCGGCTTCGAGCCGGACCGTGACTTCGTGGTGCTCGACCACTCCCCCGCGCCGGGCGGCGCCTGGCAGTTCCGGTGGCCCTCACTGACGTACGGCAAGGTGCACGGAATGCACGCGCTGCCCGGCATGGAGCTGACGGACGCCGATCCGGCGCGGCCGTCGGCGGAGGTCATCGGCGCGTACTTCGACCGCTACGAGCGCGCCTTCGGCCTTCGGGTGCGGCGGCCCGTCGACGTCCTGGCCGTCAGGCAGGACGACGGCGGCCGGCTGTCCGTGGAGACCTCGGCGGGCACCTGGTCCACGCGGGCGCTGATCAACGCGACCGGCACGTGGGACCGGCCCTTCTGGCCTCGCTATCCCGGCCAGGAGACCTTCCTGGGGCGGCAGTTGCACACCGCGCAGTACGCCGGTCCCGAGGAGTTCGCCGGGAAGCGGGTCGTGGTCGTGGGCGGCGGCGCCTCGGGCACCCAGCATCTGCTGGAGCTGGCCCCCTACGCGGCCGCGACCACCTGGGTCACCCGTCGGCCTCCGGTGTTCCGCGAGGGGCCGTTCGACCAGGAGGCGGGCCGGGAAGCGGTCGCGCGGGTGGAGGAGCGGGTGCGCCGGGGACTGCCGCCGCGCAGCGTGGTCTCCGTCACCGGGCTGCCCCTGAACGACGCCGTCCGGCAGGGCCTCGCTGACGGGGTCCTGGACCGGCAGCCGATGTTCGAGCGGATCACCCCGGACGGGGTGGAGTGGAGCGACGGCCGCCGTGTCGCCGCCGACGTCATTCTGTGGGCCACCGGGTTCCGGGCCGCGCTGGACCACCTCACGCCGCTGCGGCTGCGCGAGCCGGGCGGCGGGATCCGGGTCGAGGGCACCCGGGCCGTCGCCGATCCCCGTGTCCACCTCGTCGGCTACGGCCCCTCGGCCAGCACCGTCGGCGCCAACCGGGCCGGACGCTCCGCCGTACGGGACATCAGGCGGCTGCTGTCCGAGGAGCAGCCGGTCGCCGCGTAAGGCGCAAGACACCGTACGACTGGCGATGCCTCCTCATCCTGGTGGAGGTCGCCGCACTCCGCCATGGTGCGCGTGTGCGTCGTGCGGTCGGCGGAGAAGCGGTGGCGTCCCTCTGCAACGGCGTTCCGCGGTCGCGGTCCCGCCGGTCGACAACGACCCGGACGACCTTGCACCGTGCCCATGTCCGTCTTCGTCATGACCTCGACCTCGATCTCGATCTGGGCGAAACCGGCGACGATGACAGCCTGCTGGCGGAAGGCCGAGAACTCTGATGGCCCCTGCTTCCGGGTTCAGCCGGCCGGCTCCAGCTGTGCGTCCCGGCGCACCAGGGCGGCATACCGCCCGTCCCGATCCAGCAGTTCCTCGTGCGTGCCGCGTTCGGCGACGCGGCCGGAGTCCAGCACCACGATCTGGTCGGCGTCCCGGATCGTGGACAGACGGTGGGCGATGGTGATCGTGGTCCGGTCGGCGGACAGGGCGTCGATGGCCTCCTGGACCGCGGCCTCCGTACGGGTGTCGAGCGCGCTGGTCGCCTCGTCGAGAATGAGGACCGGCGGATCGCGCAGAATGGTGCGGGCGATCGCGAGACGCTGCTTCTCGCCGCCGGAGAAGCGGTGGCCACGTTCACCGACGACGGTGTCGTAGCCGTCGGGCAGCGCGGCTATGTGGTCGTGTATCTGCGCCGCTTCGGCCGCCGCGTGCAGTTCCTCGTCGGTGGCGTCCGGCTTGGCGAAGCGGAGGTTGTCGGCGACGGTGGCGTGGAAGAGGTACGTCTCCTGCGAGACGACGCCGACCGCGCGGGCGAGGGTGTCGAAGTCGAGGTCGCGGACGTCGACGCCGTCCAGCGTGACGCGGCCGCCGGTGACGTCGTAGAGCCGGGGCACCAGATAGCCGAGCGTGGACTTGCCAGCGCCGGTGGGGCCGACGACGGCGAGGCCGGTGCCCGCGGGCACGGTGATGTCGATGGCGTCGAGGACCGGGCGGATCTTGTCGTCGCTGTCATAGCGGAACTCGACGTCTTCCAGCCGGACTTCGCCCTTGATCTGGTCGAGGTGAACGGGCCGCTCGCGCTCGGTGATGTCGATCGGCAGGTCGAGGTACTCGAAGATGCGCTGGAAGAGCGCGAGGGAGGTCTGGATCTGGACGCCGGTCGCGAGCAGGCTCACGGCCGGGCGGAACAGACCCTGCTGGAGCGAGACGAAGGCGACGATGGTCCCGAGCGAGACCTTCGGGCCGCCGAACTGGAGGGCCAGACCTGCGGTCCAGTAGATGACGGCCGGCATCGCGGCCATGACGATCGTGATCACGGCCATGCGCCAGCGCCCGGCCATGTTCGACCGCACCTCGAGGTCGACCAGGCTCTCGGACTCGTCGGCGAAGGACGCGGTCAGCGAGTCCGACCGGCCCATGGTGCGGCCGAGCAGGATGCCGCTGACCGAGAGCGACTCGGTGACCGTGGCGGCCATGGCGGCCATCTGCTTCTGGCGCTGCGTGGTGATCTTCTTGCGTTCGTTGCCCACGCGGCGGCTGATCCAGACGAACACCGGGAGCAGGAGCAACGAGACGATCGTGAGCCGCCAGTCGAGCGCGACCATCGCGACGATCGTGGCGACGACGCTGGTGGCGTTGGAGACCAGGGAGGTGGCCGTGGAGGTGACGGTGGCCTGCATGCCACCGATGTCGTTGGCTATGCGGGACTGCACCTCGCCGGTGCGGGTGCGGGTGAAGAAGGCGAGCGACATGCGCTGGAGCCGGCCGTACACGGCCGTGCGCAGGTCGTGCATGACGCGCTGGCCGACGGTGGTCGAGATCAGCGTCTGGAGCACGCCGAAGACGCTGGACAGGACCGCACTGAGGATCATGCCGAGCGCGAGCAGGCTCAGCAGGCCGGTGCGACCCTGGGGAATGGCGACGTCGAGGGTCTCCTTCAGCAGGAACGGCGTGGCCACCGAGACCAGTGAGGCTGCGCCGACCAGCAGGCCTACGACGGCGAGCCGCCCGCGGTAGGGACGGAAGAGCCTCAGGATGCGGCGGACCTGCCGGGGCTGCTCCTTGGCGTCGGCAGGTGGGGTCCAGGACGTTTCACGGTCGGGATGCATGGGCTCCTACGGAGATGGACGGGGGCCGGTAAGGAACCGGCCGACGATGACCGACTGATCATAGCTCATTGTTACCTATACTCACAATGAATGTCGTCCTGATATTGTTCCCGCATGAGCACCCCCGATTCCGACGGCCTGCTCGCCGAGCAACTGCTGCGGCTCACCCGACGTGTGCACCGCATCCAGAAGCACCACCTGGAGCGGCGCGATCTGGGCGTCACCCCTGCCCAGTCCCGGCTGCTGCGCACCCTCGCGCACTACCCCTCGCCGCCGCGCATGGCCGACCTGGCCGAGCGCCTGGAGGTGGTGCCGCGCGCGGTCACGACGCTGGTCGACGGGCTGGAGGCGAGCGGGAAGGTACGACGGGCGGCGGATCCCGCGAACCGACGCGTGACCCGGATCGAGCTGACCGACGAGGGGCGCGCGACCCTGCGCGAACTGCGCGGCGCGCGCCGCTCGGCGGCCGAGGAGATACTGGCCCCGCTGACCGAGAAGGAGCGCGAGGTGCTCGGCGTACTGCTGGACACGCTGATCGACGGAGAGTCGGCCAAGAGCTGCTGACGACGGCACCCACCCCGCCGTCAGGGCCTACCCCCCTTGCCGCCGGATCGGCACCACGGCTTCCACCCCGGCCGCTCTGCGCTCTCCTCCCGACGGACTGCGGCACGGGCACTCCCGGGCAACGTCCGACTCGCGGAAGCCGAACGGGACTTCTGCGATGCAGAAGGCGGCTCCGAATGCCGATCATCCGGGTGGCGCCGCCGGTACCTCCCGAGGCGCCCGTGTCACAGCCGCGCACATCATCCTGTGCGTGGCACATCCCGCACGGCCGTGCTCAGCACCGCTCGCGGTCCTCCGTCAGCACCCCTTGAGCCGTGGCCAGCGAACGGTCGTAGCAGCCGTCGGAGCCGTAGCGGCGGTAGCGCTCGCCGGATGTGCCGACCGCGTGCCGCTGCTCGCGCGGGACGTTGACCGTGTACGCCGCGTCGCCGCTGTAGGTGTCGTCGAGCCACGACCACGCGACGCTCCGGCCGTCCTGCCGCCGCGTCACCGACGCACGGTCGCCGAGCGTCAGCACCGTGCGCAGCCGGTTGTCCGACCCGATGGTCGTCGTGCCGTTCAGGGTGTACGTCCGCCGTGTGTGCGTCGCACCGGCGGGGGTGTGTCCGCCGGTGGTGACCGTCTCGTCGTCGGTCCAGGTCGCGTCCAGTCCGTCCGTGTTCTCACCCTCGGTCCACCGGTGCACGGAGGTGTTGGCGAGGGTGCGGCTGACGGTCGTCGTCACGCGGCCGTGCGAGGTGTCCAGGTATCCGGAGACGGTGAGCCGGTGTCCGGCCCGGGTGTTCACCCGGTTCTCCGAACCCGGGGTGTACGTGGAGGAGTTGACGAGGTCCGTCGCCGTGTCCGCGGTGAGCGCGCCGGTGACCTGGGCACGGTGCGCGTCCTGCCAGACCAGTACGTTCACCGGCGTGCTCCAGCCCGACTGCCCCGCGGGCACGCCGACGACGGAGACCTCGACGTGGTGCGGGCGGCCGTCGTTCAGCAGGCCCGCGAAGGGCGTGAGGTCGTACTGGATGGGCCGCACGTCGAAGGCGCCCTGCGCCGGGATGACGTACCAGAGGAAGGGGTTGGACCAGCCGCCCGTCCAGACGTTCGGGAACGGCGCGGCGATTCCGGCGAGTCGGCCGTCGACCTTGACCTGCACCTCGCGATAGGGACCGTGATCGGCCTTGCAGGAGTACGAGGCCGGGTCGGCCACGGTCAGATACCAGAACTCCTCGCAGCCGCCGCCCGAACCGGTCGCGTACACCTCGGCGACGATGCGCTCGCTGTTGCGAGGGGTGGTGAGGGTCGTGCCGTTCGGAGTGTCCGCGAGGGTGAGGACCCGGTCGGGGGTGCGCTCGGCGGGGCGGCCCGCGTAGAAGGTCAGCGTGACGTGCACGTCGATGACGCCGGTGTACGTGCCGTCCACCACGTTGCCGATCAGCATCTCGACGTCCTGCGGGCTGCGAAAGGTGTCGCTGTAGCGAGTGACGTCCTTCTCGACGTGCCACGCGATGCCGTCGGGCGAGGGCTCCGGGGTGGAGGTGCGCAGGATCTCGACCCCGCCGACATGCAGATAGCCGAGCCTGTCGTACTGGCGGCCCTTCACCTTGCCGTCGAGGCTCAGGACGACCTTGCTCCAGTGGTCGCCGCAGCCCTGGGGCGGGGCGTACGTGCCGCGATAGGGCGTGAAGTCGCGGAACCGGGCGTCGGCCAGGGTGACATGACACGACGTGGTGTGCGGCCGGTCGACAGGCGGTGCGGCGGTAACCGGGTCGTGCCAGTCGGTTCCGAACTCGGTGGGCACGTCGGCCGCTTGAGCGGTGCCGGCGCCGGTGCCGAAGAGCGCGCTTGCCAGGAGGGCCACTCCGGCGAGCATGGACATGACTATCCGTCTTCTCATGGCCGTGTTCTACGGGCAGTCGACCCCACCCCGCAATGACGCCTCGTCGCGTCAGGCGCGCAATTCCCTCTCGTCCCCCATCACCATCATCGGATGCCGGGCCGGGTCGAGCGTGCGCAGCAGGAACTTCATCGCCCCCTTGGGCAGGCTGACACAACCGGACGTACCGTCGCCGTGATCGAGGTGCAGCCAGATACCGCCACCCCTCTCCTCGCCCAGCGGACGGGTGGGGTCGTGCGGGACGGTACCCGGCAGGCGGTTGTAGTCGATCGCGATGACGTAGTCGAAGACGTGGTCGTAGGCCACGGCGTTGACCGTCGGCGCGTAGGCCACGTAGTCCTGGTCGTACGGCAGCCTGCTGCCGGGATCGTCGAGCACACCACCCGCATCGGTGAGACCGAACACACCGACAGGGCTGCGGTCGTCGCCCGAATAGTGCTCCACGGTCCAGCCCTTCCGGCCATTGTGGGCGGCCCAACGGGCCACGCGCCGCCACTCCGGACCCTCCTTCATGTAGAACACGGCTGTGGAATCGGGTGAGTTCTCGCCCTGGCCGTACACCACGA
The DNA here is from genome assembly GCF_001866665.1 of Streptomyces monashensis. Taxonomy (GTDB): domain Bacteria; phylum Actinomycetota; class Actinomycetes; order Streptomycetales; family Streptomycetaceae; genus Streptomyces; species Streptomyces monashensis. The sequence goes on from NZ_MLYO01000013.1 coordinate 59,338, forward strand.
GGACCTGACCGGTGTCGGCGGGGATCCGACGCTGGAGGCGCTCACCGACGTCCGGAATGCGGGTCGGATCGGTCGCGGGCAGCGCCGCCACGCCCGGAGCACGGAGACCCTGCGCACCGCCGGCGTCGACAGGGCCGGACGGTCCGTCGCCGCCGCACCCGGAAAGGGTCGCCAGGACAGCCCCGAAGGTCACCGCGGCCGCCACGAGCCGCACGCTGTAGATCTTCACAGGGCCATCGTGTCATCACATGACGATCGATAATGTGACTAATACACTCCTTTCACCAGGTTGGCTGACAGCACAGCTCGGGTGACCTGCACAGGACCGGATCACCCTGCCGCCGAGGACGACCGGGCGGCCTGCGTGGATGTCAGCCTCGCCCCGGCCTCGAGGTCCCGATGGCCGGAAGCCGGTTGATTCGGCCGGCCCATCGGAAAAACCGTTTGAAATTCACCACTCTGCGACGCGAACCTTTCACGGCTTGTTGGCACATCCCTCCGCCTCCCCTCCCTGACACGAGCCACTGGGACGTCATGCAGATTCAAGACCTTCCGTATTCCGATCCGGGGGTACCGGACACGCGTTCGGGCCCTCGATTCCTGTGGTGGCTCTGGCGCAACCAACTCGGCGGACAGCTGAAGTCACTCACCTGGGGCCTGCTCCACTTCGTCTCCGTCTCAGCCCTGCCTTTCTGTGTCGGCCTGGCCGTGCAGGCCGTCGCCGACCGCTCCGGCACCCGGCTCGCCCTGACGGGTGGTCTGATGCTGCTGTGCGGCACGGGCGTCGCCCTCGGCGACACCTTCCTGCACCGGGCCGCCGTCACCAACTGGATCACGGCCGCCGCCCGGGTCCAGCAACTGCTGGCCCGCAAGGCCTCTCAGCTCGGCTCCGCCCTGACCCGGCGGGTCGCCGCCGGCGAAGTGGTGGCCGTGTCCACCGGCGACGTCGAGAAGATCGGCTGGTTCGTCGAGGCGATTTCCCGGTTCACCGCCGCAGCGCTCACGGTCGTCGTGGTCGGTGTCGGCCTCCTCGTCTATCAGCCCGCCCTGGGCGTGGTCGTCGCGATCGGACTGCCGATCGTCGCCGTCTCCGTGCTGCCGCTGCTGCCCCGGGCCACGCGCCGCGCCGATGTGCAGCGCGAGAAGGCGGGCCGGGCCACCGAACTGGCCTCGGACACGGTCGCCGGACTGCGCGTGCTGCGCGGCATCGGCGGCGAGGAACTGTTCCTCGACCGCTACCGCCGGGCCTCGCAGGAAGTACGGCACGCCGCCGTGCACAGCGCCCGGATGTGGTCACTGATCTCCGCCATCCAGGTACTGCTGCCCGGGCTGCTGCTCATCGCCGTCGTCTGGCACGGCATCCATCTGGCCCGTCAGGGCCGGATCACGGTCGGCGAACTCGTCACCGTCTACAGCGCGGTCATGGTGCTCAACTACCCGCTGCGGCACTTCGAGGAAATCGCCATGGCGTACTCCTTCTCCCGCCCGTCGGCCAAACGGGCGGCACGGGTGCTGTCACTCGAGCGGCCCACGGCCACCGACGGCACCCGCGCGGCCGAAGTGCCGACCGGGGATCTGTACGACCCCGAGACCAAGCTGCTCGCTCCCGCCGGCCGGCTCACCGCCGTCGTGTGCGGCGATCCCGACGCGGCCGGACGCCTGGCGGAACGTCTGGGCGGCCACCCCGCCGAGCCGGGCCGCTCGGTGCTGCTCGGCGGGGTCGCCCTGGACGAACTTCCCCTGGACAGCGCCCGGACCGCCGTCCTCGTCCAGGACAAGGACCCGGTGCTGCTCTCCGGCACCCTGCGCCAACTGCTCGACGTGCCCGCTTCCGCGGCAGTGCCGGCCGAGGAAGCCCTGGCCGCGGCGCAGTGCGCCGACGTGCTGGACGCGCTCGTCCAGGGATCGGTGGACGCTGCCGACCCGATGGACGCCCGCATCACCGAGCGTGGCCGCTCCCTCTCCGGCGGCCAGCGCCAACGGCTCGCGCTGGCCAGGTCGTTGGTGACCGATCCCGAAGTGCTGGTGCTGGACGAGCCGACCTCCGCGGTCGACTCGCACACCGAGGCCCGGATCGCGGACGGGCTCCAGCGGCTGCGCTCCGGCCGGACGACCGTGGTCTTCACGTCCTCGCCGCTGCTGCTCGACCGCGCGGACCGGGTCGCCCTGGTCCATGAGGGCGAGGTCGTGACGGTCGGCGTGCACCGCGACCTGGTCGACAGCGAGCCGCGGTACCGCGCGGTGGTGACACGGGAGACGGACGAGGAACTGGCCGCGACCGACGAAGAGGTCCTGCTGGACACCTTCCAGGAGCTGGAAGAGATCGAGGAGAGCGCATGATCGGCGTTGCGCCACCGGCGTACGACCCGGCGGCCCCGACGACCGCCACCACCCTGCCCGTCGGCGCGAGCGCGACCGTGCGCGCCTACGTCACCGAGCTGTTCCGCCGGCACCGGCGGGCCTTCCTGTTGCTCGTCGCCGTCAACACGGTCGCCGTGATCGCCTCCATGGTGGGTCCGTACCTGCTCGGCGGCCTGGTCGAGCGGGTGTCCGACCGCTCGAGGGATCTCCAACTAGGCCTGACCATCGGGCTGTTCGCGCTCGCGCTGGCCGTCCAGGCCGTGTTCGTACGCCAGGTGCGGCTGCGGGGTGCGGTACTCGGCGAGCGGATGCTGGCCGACCTGCGCGAAGACTTCCTCGTCCGCTCCGTCGGGCTGCCGCCGGGCGTACTGGAACGGGCGGGCACCGGCGACCTGCTCTCCCGTATCACGACCGACATCGACCGGCTGGCCAACGCGATGCGCGAGGCCGTGCCGCAGCTGGCGATCGGTGTCGTGTGGGCACTGCTGCTGCTCGGCGGGCTCGTCGTGACGGCCCCGCCCCTGGCGGCCGCCGTGCTGCTCGCCGTCCCGGTGCTGCTGGCCGGATGCCGCTGGTACTTCAAACGGGCGCCCTCCGGCTACCGCTCCGAGGCCGCCGGGTACGCCGCCGTCGCCGCCGCGCTCGCCGAGACCGTGGACGCGGGCCACACCATCGAGGCGCACCGCCTGGGCGCCCGCCGCGTCGCGCTGTCGGAGCGGAGGATCAAGGAGTGGACGGCTTGGGAGCGCTACACCCTGTGGTTGCGCTCCGTGCTGTTCCCGGTCATCAACGCCGTCCATATCATCGTCCTCGGTTCGGTCCTCATGGTCGGCGGGGTCTTCGTTCTGCAGGGCTGGATCGATGTGGGCCGGCTGACCACCGGTGCCCTGATCGCGCAGATGCTGGTCGACCCGGTGAACCTGATCCTGCGCTGGTACGACGAGGTGCAGGTCGCCCAGGTGTCGCTGGCCCGGCTGGTCGGTGTGCGGGACATCGAACCGGATGCCGGGGACGCCTCGCTGGATCCCGAAGGGCGGGAGGTGTCCGCCGACCGCGTGCACTTCGGCTACCGCAAGGGCGTCGACGTGCTGCGCGAGGTCTCGCTGGAGGTCGCGCCGGGCACCCGGCTGGCCCTGGTCGGTCCATCGGGGGCCGGCAAGTCCACGCTGGGCAGGCTGCTGGCCGGGATCTACGCGCCCCGGGACGGCACGATCACCCTGGGCGGCGCCGAGCTGTCCCACATGCCGGCCGAACGCGTCCGCTCGCACGTCGCCCTCGTCAACCAGGAGCACCACGTCTTCGTCGGCTCCCTGCGTGACAACCTCCTGCTGGCCCGCACCACAGCCACCGACGCCGAGCTGTGGGCGGCACTCGGGGCGGTCGACGCCAACGGCTGGGCGCGAGCCCTGGACGGCGGCCTGGACACCGAGGTCGGCTCGGGCGGCCTGACGCTCACCCCGGCACAGGCCCAGCAGATCGCGCTGGCCCGGCTGGTGCTGGCCGATCCGCACACGCTGGTCCTGGACGAGGCGACCTCGCTGCTCGACCCGCGTGCCGCCCGTCATCTGGAGCGTTCCCTGGCCCGCGTCCTGGACGGGCGCACGGTGGTCGCCATCGCCCACCGCCTGCACACCGCCCACGACGCCGACGTGATCGCTGTCGTGGAGAACGGCCGCATCAGCGAGCTGGGCAGCCATGACGAGCTGGTCACGGCCGACGGCGCGTACGCGGCCCTGTGGCGCTCCTGGCACGGATGAGGACCCGCCGGAGCGGCCGCCGACCGGTACCGCGGTGAGGCATCCACTGCCGGTACCGGTCGCCCCGATCATGGTGCTCCCGACGTCTCGGCCGCCCCGGCTGTCTGGGACCGGGATGGCTTCCGGGCCCGAGGGGGCTTCGGCTCCCGGGTTGCGGGGCGCCCGGGCCGGGGCCGACCACTCCGAGGCGCATGCCGCCACAGCCGGAGCCCGGACCGGCCGGGCCCCGGTGCACCGGCCCGCCATGGGTCCTGCCCCAGCCAAGACATGAGGGGATCGGGACGCGGCGGGACGCGTCTCGGTGGGCCCTGCCGGGCACTCGTCTTCGCGCGCAGGCCTCCGCCGGGGCCCGTGCCGTTGCGCGGTCCCGAGCCGGGGTGGAAGGCTGGAGAGCGGCACCGGTTCGGGGAGCGTCGACGAACCGTCTGGTTCGCGGCGTGTGGCACCCGTGCCGCACGTGTCGGCGGCCCGCCGCCCCGTGCGGTGGTACGCGGCCGTCCTCATCACCCGGAGGTACTCGTGGACAGCGCCGACAGCTGGGGGGACGACGTCTACCAGCCCGATCCCTCGGAGATCCGGGAGGACTCGGGGGTCCTCGACGTCGAGGACACACTTGACTTCGACGGCGTCGACGACCCGCTCGACCGTGGCTGGTCCCCTCCCGAGCGGCCGTGGGCGGTGGAACACACGGGTGTGACGGCCGCCGAGCGCCAGGCGGGCGAAACCCTGGACCAGCGGCTCGCCGAGGAGCAGCCCGACCTCGCCACTGCCGACGGGGACGGCATCGGCGACTGCGACGGCACCGACGGGGAACTCCTGGACAACGAGGTCGGCGACCGCCGCTCCGGCCGACTGGTCGCCCCCGACGAGGGTGCTCACGAGGACGACGAGGCCGCCCTGCTCGCCACCGACGTCGGCATCGACGGTGCCGCCGCCTCCGCCGAAGAGGCGGCGATGCACATCGTCGACGAGGACTCCCTGTCCGGCTGACCCGCACGAGGAGCCGCCATGCAGCAGGACAAGCACCCCGACTACCACCCCGTGGTCTTCCGCGACCGCGCTGCCGGATACGCGTTCCTGACCCGGTCCACGGCTCAGAGCGATCAGACCATCGAGTGGGACGACGGCGAGAGCTACCCCGTGATCGACGTGGAGATCTCCTCGGAGAGCCACCCCTTCTCCACGGGCAAGGCCCGCACGGTCGACACCGAGGGCCGCATCGCCCGCTTCGAGCGCCGGTACGGCGGAGCGGAGTCCGGCGAGGCAGGCTGACCGGGAGGGCCCCGGCCCCTCCGGGCCGGAGCGGCGGGACCAGCCGCAGAGCCTGCCCCGCGCCCACGCCCGGGCCGGGCCCGTCGTCAGATCACATTGAGTGCGGCGGCGCAGCCCACCCCGCCGAGCAGCATGAACACGGGCATAAGGACCTTCAGCTCCACCCAGCTGCCGGCCCGGAACCGTATCGCCTTCGGCGGCCCCACCGGGTACCAGCGCTTGCGGCCCACCGGAATGGGCCACAGGATCGGGCAGCCGGACACGGTCAGCGCGTCCCCGAGGTCGTGCACCAGCGCGCCCAGCACGATCGGCAGACCCAGCCACAGGTACCGCTGGTCCGGCGCGGTGAACAGCCAGTCGGAGCCGTTGCCCGGCTTGTCCAGGATGTCGGCGAGGATCCACGCGCTGGTCGCCGCCAGCAGCCAGACGAGGATGTCGCTGCTGGAACCCCGGGCCGCCCGCCACAGCAGGCCTTCGATCGCCAGCACCATGTGCACGAACAAAATCGCCAGCACCGCCCAGCGACCGCCCGTGATCGCCGCTGCCGAGGCGCCGGCTCCGAGCAGAGCCGCCCACACCCAGGTGTGCGTCAGCGTGCGGTGGCCGCCGTTGCGTCGCGGGTCGCCCTTCATACGCGTCGCCTTGTAGACGGCCCAGGACAGCTTGTCGACGATCTCGCAGACCCAGTGGGAGAGCGGCCCGAAGGAGCGCGAGATGGTCGCCGCCTTGTGGTCGAGGTCCGGGGCAAGCGCGGCGCCGGCGCAGATCAGCGCGCCGACGAGAAGAACGGGCCAGGGCATCGGGTGTCCGTACGCCGCGGCCGCCGCTCCGACGCCGAGCCAGGCCGCGGCCCCCGACAGTGAGTGTGCTGGTCCCATCATGGCCGCTTCCCGCCCCATTCCTCGTGTATCGCTGTCCAGTTGACCCGGTGCGCTGACGCTGCGTCGGCGACACAGCGTAGCTGCCGTGATCTTCGTCGTCGCAGCCGATTCCCCTCTCGGGGGCCAGGCCAGGCAAGATGGGGGCGTGACCCTCATCGATCAGCTGCCGCCGACCGCCGACCCCGACGCCCTGTACGAAGCCTTCGAGTCGTGGGCGCAGGAGCGCGGCCTCACCCTCTACCCGCATCAGGAGGAGGCGCTGATCGAGGTGGTGTCCGGGGCGAACGTGATCGTCTCGACGCCCACCGGATCCGGCAAGAGCATGATCGCCGCGGGCGCGCACTTCGCCGCGCTGGCCCGGGACGAGGTCACCTTCTACACCGCTCCGATCAAGGCGCTGGTGTCCGAGAAGTTCTTCGAGCTGTGCAAGATCTTCGGCACCGAGAACGTCGGCATGCTCACCGGCGACGCCTCCGTGAACGCCGATGCCCCGGTGATCTGCTGCACCGCCGAGGTGCTGGCGTCGATCGCACTGCGCGACGGCAAGGACGCGGACGTCGGCCAGGTCGTCATGGACGAGTTCCACTTCTACGCCGAGGGGGATCGCGGCTGGGCGTGGCAGATCCCGTTGCTGGAGCTCCCCCAGGCGCAGTTCATCCTGATGTCCGCCACTTTGGGCGACATGTCCTTCTTCGAGAAGGACCTCAGCCGCCGCACCGGCCGCCCCACGGCGGTGGTCCGCTCGGCGACCCGCCCGGTACCCCTCTCCTACGAGTACGAGCTCACCCCGCTCACGGAAACACTGACCGATCTGCTGGAGAGCAGGCAGGCCCCCGTCTACATCGTGCACTTCACGCAGGCGCAGGCCGTGGAGCGGGCGCAGGCCCTGATGAGCATCAACATGTGCTCGCGCGAGGAGAAGGACCAGATCGCCGAGCTGATCGGCAACTTCCGCTTCACCACCAAGTTCGGCCGCAACCTCTCCCGTTACGTCCGGCACGGCATCGGCGTCCATCACGCCGGCATGCTGCCCAAGTACCGCCGTCTGGTCGAGAAGCTCGCCCAGGCCGGCCTGCTGAAGGTCATCTGCGGCACGGACACGCTCGGCGTGGGGGTCAACGTACCCATCCGCACGGTGCTGTTCACGGCGCTGACCAAGTACGACGGCAGCCGCGTGCGCACTCTGCGGGCCCGGGAGTTCCACCAGATCGCGGGCCGGGCCGGGCGGGCCGGCTTCGACACCGCCGGACTCGTCGTGGCGCAGGCACCCGAGCACGTCATCGAGAACGAGAAGGCCCTGGCGAAGGCGGGCGACGACCCGAAGAAGCGGCGCAAGGTGGTGCGCAAGAAGGCACCGGAGGGCTTCGTCGCCTGGACGGACAACACCTTCGAGAAGCTGATCGCCTCCGAGCCCGAGCCGCTGACCTCGCGCTTCCGGGTGACGCACACGATGCTGCTGTCGGTGATCGCCCGCCCCGGCAACGCCTTCGAGGCGATGCGTCATCTGCTGGAGGACAACCACGAGCCGCGCAAGCAGCAGCTGCGGCACATCCGCCGCGCCATCGCGATCTACCGCTCGCTGCTTGACGGCGGGATCGTGGAGAAACTCGACAAGCCGGACGCCGAGGGGCGCATCGTCCGGCTCACGGTCGACCTCCAGCAGGACTTCGCGCTCAACCAGCCGCTGTCCACGTTCGCGCTCGCCGCGTTCGAACTCCTCGACCCCGAGTCGCCGTCCTACGCTCTCGACATGGTGTCCGTCGTCGAGTCCACGCTGGACGACCCGCGGCAGATTCTCGTCGCCCAGCAGAACAAGGCGCGCGGCGAGGCCGTGGCCGCGATGAAGGCGGACGGCGTCGAGTACGAGGAGCGCATGGAGCGCCTCCAGGACATCACGTACCCGAAGCCGCTGGAGGAGCTGCTCTTCCACGCGTACAACACGTACCGCAAGAGCCACCCCTGGGTCGGCGACCACCCCCTCTCGCCCAAGTCCGTCATCCGTGACATGTACGAACGGGCGCTGTCCTTCACGGAGTTGGTGTCCTTCTACGAGCTGGCCCGAACCGAGGGCATCGTGCTGCGCTACCTCGCCAGCGCCTACAAGACACTCGATCACACCATCCCGGACGACCTGAAGTCCGAGGACCTTCAGGATCTGATCGAGTGGCTCGGCGAGATGGTGCGCCAGGTCGACTCGAGCCTGCTCGACGAGTGGGAACAGCTGGCCAACCCGGAGGAGATGACCGCCGAGGAGGCGCAGGAGAAGGCCGACGAGGTGAAGCCGGTCACCGCCAACGCGCGCGCCTTCCGGGTGCTGGTCCGCAACGCCATGTTCCGCCGCGCGGAGCTGGCCGCCCTCGACCAGGTCGAGGAACTCGGCGAGATGGACGCCGACTCCGGCTGGGACGCCGACGCCTGGGGCGAGGCGATGGACAAGTACTGGGACGAGTACGAAGATCTCGGCACCGGTCCCGATGCCCGGGGCCCCAAGCTGTTGGTCATCAAGGAGGAGCCGGAGAACGGCCTCTGGCGCGTCCGCCAGATCTTCGACGACCCGAACGGCGATCACGACTGGGGCATTAGCGCGGAAGTCGATCTCGCGGCCTCGGACGCCGAGGGGCGCGCCGTCGTCCGCGTCACCGAAGTCGGCCAGCTGTGAGCCGTTCTCGACCAGGTACGAGCCAAGGAGAGACCCACCGATGACGAACCCGGCCGAGAGACTGGTCGACCTGCTCGACCTGGAGCAGATAGAGGTCAACATCTTCCGTGGCCTCAGCCCGCAGGAGTCCTTGCAGCGGGTCTTCGGCGGCCAGGTGGCGGGCCAGGCGCTGGTCGCCGCCGGCCGCACCACGGACGGCGACCGCCCGGTGCACTCGCTGCACGCGTACTTCCTGCGCCCGGGGCGCCCGGGCGTGCCGATCGTGTACCAGGTGGAGCGGGTCCGCGACGGCCGGTCGTTCACCACACGCCGGGTTACGGCCGTACAGCAGGGCCGCACGATCTTCAATCTGACCGCCTCCTTTCACAAGCCTGAGGAAGGACCGTTCGAGCACCAGCTGCCGCCGGCTCGCGAGGTGCCGGCCCCGGAGTCGCTGCCGACGGTCACCGAGGAGATCCGCAAGCACCTCGGTGCGCTGCCCGAGCAGTTGGAGCGGATGGCACGCCGCCAGCCCTTCGACATCCGGTACGTCGACCGGCTGCGCTGGAACACCGAGGAGATTCAGGGGGCCGAGCCGCGCAGCGCCGTGTGGATGCGCGCGGTCGGACCGCTCGGCGACGATCCTCTGGTCCACACGTGCGCGCTGACCTACGCCAGTGACATGACGCTCCTCGACGCGGTCCGCATCCCGGTCGAACCCCTGTGGGGTCCGCGGAACTTCGACATGGCGTCGCTGGACCACGCGATGTGGTTCCACCGGCCGTTCCGCGCGGACGAGTGGTTCCTGTACGACCAGGAGTCGCCGGTCGCCACGGGTGGGCGCGGGCTGGCCCGCGGGCGCATCTACGACCTGCAGGGGCGGCTGCTGGTCTCGGTTGTCCAGGAGGGTCTGTTCAGGTCCCTGTAGGGAACCGGCGCCCGGCTCCGCGGCCCGCTGCGAGTCACATACCGGGCTCAGCGGCGTTCAGGGCGTGGACCTCTGTGCCTCAACCAGCCGCGCAGGCCCCGGCTCGCCGGCGCCGCGGCGGCCCGCTCGGGCCGGCGGTCCCGGCGCGCGGGCGGCCCGGCCTGCCGTACCGTCGGCACGTGATGCCACGCGAAGGCCCGGCCCGCCGCCCCGTCCTCGGGCCAGGGCGCCCCGAATACCGGACCGTCGTGCCCTTCGGACTCCCCCGGAGTCGGCCTGGCGTCCGGCTCGGCAACCGCAGCCAGCTGCTCACCGCCCGGCGTGGCCGCCCTTGCCGCCGGCTTCCGCTGCTCGTCCGGTGCCGCAGGCACCGGCCCGGCGCTGGGGTCGGGTTTCCCCACCCCGGCCTCACCCTGCGGCTCGGATGTCTGCACCCCGGACGCACCGTCCACCGAGCGCGGCCCCGCCACCGGCTCACTCGCAGCCTGGGATGCCCCGACCGCCGTCTCCTCGTCCCGCCCCGGCACCCCCATGATCATCATGCCCGTCGGCGCCGCCGACTCCGCGTGCCGAGTGACCGTTCGGGCCAGGGGCGGGATCGGGCGAGCAGCCGCTCGCACGGAGGGCGCGGCGCGCCGGGTGGCCGGGCGCGGGGCGGGTGTCACATTGCGGGCCTCCACCAGCACGTGGGCCAGTTCGCCACGCAGCCACTCGATCTCGTCCGCGTCCTGCGCGGTCGTGATCCGCTCGGCGAGTTGCGCCGCGGCCGATCCCGGGAGGCCGTGGCCGGGTGGCGTGGGGCGGAAGCGGTTCACATACGAGCGTTCGTAAGGATCCTTGACGACGTCGGCGATCTCGACGGGTGCGAGGAAGGCGGCCACGGCTCCGGCGCGCGCCCACGGTCCCTCGGCCTGCCGCAGCAGGAAGCCGAGGTGCCGTCCGCGCCAGTTGCGGGCCCGCAGGTCGACTCCCGCTTCCAACTGGCCGCGCAGGGTCTCGGGGGTGCGTCCTTTGAGCAGGTGTGCGTTCTCCGGGCACAGGGTGAAGTGCCGCAGGTCGTCCGCCAGATAGAGCCAGACCACGGCGCGGTACCGGTTCACGTACCAGCGTACGGGCACGAGAAGTCCCAGTCGGGCGAGGCGGGTGAAGCGGCCAACCGGGATCTTCATGAGCGCCGCGCCCTCGGTGGTGCCCACAACCTGGACACGCTCACGGAGGGTTTCCGGGAAGTCGCTCCGCTCGCGGAGCCGGTCGAGGTCCGCGCGCTCCACCCGCCGAGCTCCTCCCCCGCCCTCGTCGGGCACGGTGCGGATGTGACCGAGATGCACAGCGAGGTCGAACTCGCTGCGCTTGAGGCCCAGTTCCCGAGCTGCACGGCTCAGGGTGTACATGGCGGGCCGGGACGTGCTGATGATGCTTGCCGACATGGTCGTCGCTCCCCCGTGAAGTGGAGGCTCACGCCTCGTGCGCGAACCGTGCACACACCGTAGCCGGTTCGGGGCAACTCGTGGCGAGCCTGTGGATAACTCCACGTGGGCAGGCAAACGTGCAGCTCAGAGGTCCTGGTTGGGGGTTCGCTCGGGTTGCCTGGCGTCGACACCGAGGTGTTCGCCGACGCGGTTGACGAGCAGGGTCATCTCGTAGGCGATCTGGCCGATGTCGGCCTCCGCACCGCTGAGCAGACACAGGCAACTGCCGGTGCCCGCCGCGGTCACGAACAGCACGGCGTCGTCGTACTCGATCATGGTCTGACGCACACTGCCGGCACCGAAGTGACGCCCCGACCCCTTGGCCAGGCTGTGCAGCCCGGATGCCACGGCAGCCAGGTGCTCGGCGTCCTCGCGGCGCAGGCCCGTACTCGCCCCCGTGACCAGTCCGTCGTTCGACAGGACCAGCGCGTGTCGCACATGGTCCACCCGCTCGGTCAGATCGTCCAGGAGCCAGCCGAGTCCCTGGTTCTGCGCCATCTCCGTCTCCCCGTGTGACGTCCCCCTGACTGGAGGAACTCCCCGCCAGCCTTCACCACGTCCGGCGTCCGGGCAAGCCGGATCGGCGCATGGCACAGAAGATGACCGACAGGCAATGTCGGACCTTCACCCCGGACGGTACAGATACGGCCAACCCGGCCGCCTTGCGCGACGACGAAAGCACTGACGCGGCGGCCGGCCGACTCCCGCCGGGCAGGGACGGGCCGCTTCCGTCGCGGACGGGAACACCTCGACGAGGCGCCATATCGCGGCTCAGCCGACCGAGTTGAGGATCCGGGCCGTGTGCATCCGGCCCGCATACTCGACGAGCCGGATCAGGACTTCCTTGCCGGAGTCCCGGTCGCGTGCGTCGCAGAGCACCACGGGGGTGCCGTGGTCGAGATCGAGGGCACGGGAGACATCGCGGGCGTCGTAGGAACGGGCTCCCGCGAAGCAGTTGACGGCCACCACGAACGGGATGCTCCGGTGCTCGAAGTAGTCGACGGCGGGGAAGCAGTCCTCCAGGCGCCTTGTGTCGGCGAGGACGACGGCACCGAGGGCGCCCTGGGACAACTCGTCCCAGAGGAACCAGAAGCGATCCTGTCCCGGCGTGCCGAAGAGGTAGAGGGACAGTCCCGAGCGGATGGTGATGCGCCCGAAATCCATGGCGACGGTGGTGGTGACCTTGCGGTCCACACCATCGGTGTCGTCAACCAACTGCCCTGCCTCGCTGAGCAGTTCCTCCGTGCGCAACGGCCGGATCTCGCTGACGGCACCGACGAGGGTCGTCTTGCCCACGCCGAACCCTCCGGCGACCAGTATCTTCAGCGCCAGCGCGGTGTCGCCGGTGACGTCGGAGTGCTCGGAAGCCATGATCACTTCTCTCGGGAGGGCCAGTCGCGGTCGACATCCGCGCGCGCCGGGCACGGCATCGACATCGTGACAAACAGGGCAGCCATGCGGGCAGTTTGACTGAAATACACCTGAGATGAGCGACTCGCGCCCGGTCGGAGGCACAACGCGCCCGGATGGGGATGGGGCGAGGCGTGTGAAGCGCTCCGCGCGGTCATCTACAGCGCCCGCAATCCGGCGATGACCTCGCGCAGAATCCGCTCGTCGGGCAGGTGTGCCGGGGGCACAGGGCGGCTGATGACCACACGGCCGAGTTCCAGGAGGTCCCCGAGGAGCACCCTGACCACGCCGACGGGAAGGTCGGCGTCCGCGGCGAGTTCGGCAACGGACTGCGTCTCCGTGCAGCACAGCCGGATCAGGGTCCGGTGTTCGGGGCCGAGCGCCGTCTCGTCATCGAGAGCCGGGGCCGCGGGGTCGAGAGTGACGAGGGCGATCAGGTCGAAACGCACCCCGGAGGGCCCGGCCTGGGTGCGTCCGCCCGTCAAGGCGTACGGGCGGACCAGGGGCCCGGCCTCGCCGTCGTACCACTGGCTTCCCGGCTCCCGCGGGCCGTCCATCGGGTTCTCGGTCATCGGTGGCGCCTTTCGGCTCATCCTGCGACGGGCGGCTGTGCTGCGACGCGCAGTGGCGTGTGGAGGTGCTCGCCGACCCGCTTGACCAGGCGCGCCATCTCGTAGGCGACCAGCCCGATGTCCGCGGTGACCGTGGTGAGCACGGCGAGGCAGGAACCTTCCCCCGCCGCGGCCACGAACAGGAACGCGTCGTCCATCTCGACCATGGTCTGGCGCACCCCGCCCGCTCCGAAGTGCCGACCCGCGCCCTTGGCGAGGCTGTTGAAGCCGGAGGCGACGGCGGCGAGATGCTCGGCGTCCTCGCGTGTGAGGCCGGTGGAGGCCCCGACGGCCAGCCCGTCGTTGGAGAGCACGACGGCGTGCCGTACCTCCCTCACGCGCATCACCAGGTCGTCGAGCAGCCAGTCCAGCTCGCCGGATCGTCGGCCGGCGCTCATGTGGGGGTCCTGGATCATGCCGGGTCTCCTTCGCTGCTGTCGTCACTGGCCGTTACGGGGCCCGGGGCGGCTCCGCGTCCGGGCTGTCTGCCGCCGCCGCGCGCCCAGCCGTCGCGGTAGGCCGCCATGCGGTCCCGCACCACTTCGGGGGTGCGCCGGTCGTCCCAGCGCCGATCGGGCGCCGCTTCTTCGGGGCGTTGCTGCCGGAGTTGGGGAGCGAGGCTCGCCTGACGCACACGACGTGGTAGGTCGTCGGAAGGCCCGGAGTCGTGCGGCGGGTGGTGCGGGCGCAGGGCGGTGACCCCAGGGAGCGGGGTTTCGACGGTCATGCCATGTCCGCCCTGCACCTCGTCCCTGTCGTGGTGCCCGGGCTCGCCTGCCGTGGTGTGCGGACCGAGCGCGGTGGCCGCGAGGGCGGGGCGGTCCGGCCGTGCGGTGACGGCCTCGTGGACTCCGCTCGTGCCGGGCACGCGCGCGTACGCGCGTTCCTGCTCGTGGCGGGCCTGTTCGGGGTGCGGAGCGGGGGGTTCCTTCGAAGCGCCGTGGAGCAGGGCCGTGGGCAGCAGGACGACGGCGGTCGTGCCGCCGTACGGTGAGGTCCGCAGGTGCACCCCCACCTCGTGCCGCGAGGCGAGTCGGCTGACGACGAAGAGTCCGAGGCGGTCGCTGTCGAACAGGTCGAGGGCCTCGGACTGTTCGATGCGCCGGTTGGCCTCCGCGAGGGTCTCGGCACCCATGCCCAGTCCTCGGTCCTCGATCTCCAGTGCGTAACCGTTTCCGACGGGTTCGCCGGTGACACGCACGCGCGTGTGCGGCGGGGAGAACTGGGCTGCGTTCTCCACGAGTTCGGCGAGCAGGTGGGTGAGGTCGGCGACGGCGGCACCGATGACGTGCGTCTCGGGGAACTGACGGACCTCCACGCGCGCGTAGTCCTCGACTTCCGATACGGCGGCTCGTACGACGTTCGTGAGGGTCACGGGCATGCGCCAGGCACGGCCGGGTGCCGCACCCGAGAGGATGATCAGGCTTTCGGCGTGGCGCCTCATCCGGGTGGTGAGGTGGTCCAGGCGGAACAGGTCGCTCAGTTCGTCGGGATCGTCGGAACGGCGTTCCATGCTGTCGAGGAGGCTGAGCTGACGGTGGACCAACACCTGGCTGCGACGCGCGAGGTTGACGAAGACCCCTGAGATGCCACTGGCGAGCTCGGCGCGCTCCAGGGCGGCGTGCAGGGCAGCACGGTGGACGGTGGTCAGGGCTTCCGACACCTGGCCCGCCTCGTCCTCGGCCGGTGGTCCTGCCGGGGCCTCCGCCTCGATGTCGAGTTCTTCGCCCGCACGTAGTCTGCGCATCGCTTCCGGGAGTTTGCGGCGGGCGATGTCCAGGGCGTCGTTGCGCAGGCTCACGAGTTCGACCACGAGTCCGCGTCCGATGCGCACGGAGATGACGAGTGAGGCGGCGACAGCGGCCAGGCCGAGGACTACGGCAGCACCGGCGGGGCTGAGCAGTCCGCGGGTCACCGGGTCGGCGCGGCCCGCGACGTTCCGGCCCGTGCCCGTCGCAATGCTCCGCATGCCGTCCTGCACGCGCGCGTGGGCGGCACTCCAGGCGGCCTGCGATGCCGCCCCGGTCGGCCTGCCACCGGGCCCAGCGGTGAGGATCTTATCCTCGGCCGCCCCGAGGGCCGTGTAGGAGGCGCTGCGGGACAGATCCCGCCAGGCGGTGCGCTGGGCGGTCGGAAGATCGGCAACGGCCGTGTCGGTGAAGGTGCGGCGCGCGGCGACGGCGGCGCCGAACAGCCGCAGCCGCTCGCCCTGAAGGCCGTCCGTGCTGCCGCCGAGCAGCGCGTCCTCCTGAGCCAGCGCCTCGGCGGCCAGGGAGAATTCGAGCAGTACGCGCGCATCGGAGCCGACGTCGGCCTGCTGGATGCCGGTCAGAGCACCGTCCACGGCGAAGGCCGCGCCGATGGTCTTCGTGTACTGCGCGTACACCGCGCCCCATCCGGTTCTGTGGTCGTGTACAGCCGTCCGTAGCGCACGCAGGTGCTCGGCGCCTGTGACGAAGACGGCGAGGCGCCCGGAGACGTCAGCGGGCAGTTCCTCGCTGGCAGCAACGGTGTTGTCGCCACCGAGGCGCAGCTCGGCCACGGCCCGGTCGGTGCGGTCGGCCAGGCCTTGGAGATCGCTGCCGTCGGCCGCGCCGGGTGAGAGGACGTGGCGCACGGCTGCGGCGCGCTCGGCCTGGAGCACGGCGACTGCCGCGGCCACCGGCGTCCGCAGGTCGGCGTCGACCTGCTGGGACTGGCGCAGCCGGGCGACGTCCTGGGCGGTGCTGACGGTGGCGTAGGCCCACAGGGACAGCAGGGAGACGACGGGCACCATCAGCAGGCTGACGACCTTGGCGCGCACGGTACGGGGCCGCAGGTACCGGCGGCTCCCACGCGCGCGTGCCTGTGCCGGAGACGCGCCGACAAGCAGGTCGGCGACCTCGTCGGCAGGCGGTCCGGCGTGCGCACGGCGGCCGCGCGGGGCATGTGCCGAGGCATCGGCTTTCGGGGCGGTACGGGGCGGGCGCATGGCCTCCTCGATCGGGACGTGGGTCGGGGGTGCTCCGGCCTGGCTCCCCCTAGCGGGCAACGGTCTCGACAGGCCGCTGCGCGGAGGCGGAGGCCTCACGCTCGTCGGCCGTGGGCGAGAGGGCGACGAACGCCGAGGTGATGAAGAGATAGGACCCGAGGCCGACGGCGAGGGGGAAGATGAACTGCATCGCCGTGGCCCCGGGCAGGGCCTCGCCGGAGGGGTTCACACGCACGCTCACCGCGAACATCCCGGTGTAGTGCATGCTGCTGACGGCCGCCCCCATGACGAGGGAGGCGACGGTGACCGCACGGGGCGACGTGATGTTGAGGCCGGCCCACAGGGCCACGGTCGCCGCCACGACGGCGATCAGCACGGACAGTCCGACGAGGACGGGGTCGTACCGGACGTCGCCGTGCAGCCGCACCGCCGCCATGCCCAGATAGTGCATGCTGGCGACGCCCAGCCCGGTGGTGAGTCCGCCGAGCAGCAGCGCCCGGTTGCGATCGCGGCTGTAGCCGACGGCGAAGACACCGGCGCAGACCACGACCATCGCGACGAGGAGGCTGAGGATGGTCAGGGGTATGTCGTAGCGAATGCCGGTGCCGCTGACGCGGAAGCCGAGCATAGCCACGAAGTGCATGGTCCAGATGCCCGTCCCGATCGCGGATGCTGCGGTGACGAGCCAGTTGCGGCGCGAGCGGCCGGTGGTGGCGAGCGCGCGGACGGTGCAGCGCAGTCCGAGTGCCGCGCCCGTACAGGCCATCAGGTACGACAGCACGGGGGTCAGCCAGCCGAAGGCGGCGTGGTCCAAGTGTCCCATGGCCAAGGGACGCTAGGGGGCACGGGCGCATACAGGGGGCGCATTTCGAAAGGTGCTGGAATATGACAGGCGGATGCGACGGAACGATCGCGTCCGGCCCGAACATGTGCGCCTATGTATCCCCCGTGACGGTGAGGGATTATGCGGAGCATGAGCGAAGACCACACACACGTGCAAGAGTTCTTCGGTGTCCGGGCGGCCGACTGGGACAGCAGGTTCCCCGACGACGGCCCCGCCTACACGGCCGCCGTGACCGATCTCGGGCTGCGGAAGGGGGACCGGGTGCTGACGGTGCGGCGCGCTCGCGTCAATCGGTGGTGTCGACTGCTGAGACGTCCCGGTGCCGCACCGGGCAGCCACGCAGTCCGGGAGTCGGACGGGTCCCCAGGCCGCCGACGCGGTAGCCGGTCGGATAGCCCTTGATCTCGCGGTTCTGGCGCGCGAAGTGGGGAGCGCTGCGTGGCGGCAGCAGCCGGACGAGCCTGCCACGCGTGCGTACCGCGCGGCGCACCAACGCGGTCGTGGCAGCGCCGGGTGGCGCGTAACGGAACGTACGCAGCAGCGGCTCGTCGAGCAGCGCCAGCGTCGCCGTGCGCAGCACCGGCGCCAACGGGCGCGGATACCAGGACGCCATCAGGTCGAGGGTGGCGTCGGATACCTGCCGGGCCCGCTCGTCCCAGCCGAAGTGATCGCGCTCGTAGGAGTCGAGGAGCGCCTCGAACTCCTCATAGGTCGCGGGGATGGCGGGGATGCCCATGTGCCGGCCGAGAGTGCGGTAGTACTCGGTCGCGGCGACGATCTCGTGCCGGGACAGCCGCCGCCATCCGTAGGCGTCGATCCAGCGCCTGGGCACCACGACGAAGGTGCTCAGGACATAGCGCATGTCGTCGTCGCTGATGTCGTAGCTGCCGTGCATCTGGTTGATGCGCCGGATCGCCGTTCGGCCCTCCTCGGCGGCGAAGCCGTGCTCGACGATGGTGTCGAGGAGCAGCACGGTGTCGTCGTACCGCTTCTGCGTACGCTCGGTCAGCTCCCCCGTCTCGGCGAGCAGCCGGCCGATGCTCGGCACGGCATAGGTGCGGTACAGGGCCAGTTCAAGGGCGCGCGTGTAGTCCCAGGGGAACTCGAACGCCGCACTCAGCCGGTAGATCTCCACCGCGTCCGCCACCGGATCCAGCCGACGGATCCGATCGAGCCGCTCGAACCGCTTCACCACATCGTCCCTCTTCTTCCGACTCTTCCGACGAAAGTCCAACTCTACGGTGGGTGACCACGGATGAGCTCTTGGCGACGGCCGGGTGGAGCGCGGCGGCTGTGCACACACAACATGTTCGAGACAGCGGCGACGGTGGCCCGCGATCCGCCCGGCCCGCTCCGAACCATGGCGACGCCTCCGGTCCGACGTGGCCGTTTCGCCCCTGTCCAGGTGGAAACCAGCAGCTCCGAGTGGTGTGGGCTGTCGTGACAAGGGGCTTGCGCTCGCACTAGGGTGCGCGCCGTTGGACGAACCACTGGGGAGGCTGGGATGGCCGGAACGGACGATGCGGCCGTCGCCGCCGCGGACGAGGCGCTGTACGTACTGACGGCGGTGCTGCTGACGCCGGCGCAGTTTCCGAGCGTGCTGGGCGACGACTATCCGGAGGCATGCATGGCGCTGGGGCTGGCGCCCCGTGCCGACGGGTACGGCCTGGTGCTGGGCCAGGACGGTGACGGCGCGCGCTGGACGGTCGTCATCGACGACGTCTCGCTGGTCGCCGTGGCGATCGCGTCCTGGGACTGCGGCATGGAGTACGAACTGTCGCCGGACGAGCGCGCGGTCGTGGCCGCGCTGCCGGGCTGGCCCCTGGCAGTCGCCGTGTCGGCCCCTGGGGTCCCCGCACCGCACGACCCCGCTCCCGAGGTGACGGAGGGGCCCCCGCTGAGCCCGCCGGACACCAGCACCTGGGGACCGGCCCAGCGCCGCCTGGGCGCCGACGAGATCGCCTTGCAGTGGGCGGCCTGGCGGGACCAGATCAACGACGAGAAGTTCTCCACGCCGGACGAGCCGGCGCAGGCCGCCGAGCTCTCGACGCAGGGCACGGAAGCCGGCGCGTCCGCCGAACCCGCGCCGGACGGCGGAAAGGTGCCACGCAGCGGCCACCGCGGTGTGAAGCGGGTACTCGCGGAGGCACGTGCCTACGTCGACTCACCGCCGCCGCTCGGCAGGGTGCGCTCGTCGTTCGCCCCGGGAGACGCACGTACGCTGCGCGCCGACGGGCCCGGCTGGTCGATGGTGGCCCGCACCGACGACATCGCGTTCGTCCTGCTGGACGAGGAACCCGGCGAGGTCCTGCCGGTGGGCCGGGGCCCCGAGCTGCCGGGTCTGCTGGAGGCGCTCGACAGGATGGCCGTACGGCCCATCTGAGAGCAGGCGGCCCTCGACCGGGGCCGCCGTCACCCGCTGCCTGGACCAGACGCCCGTAACCGACCCCGGGAACCGCACTTCCGGCGACGGCGGGCCTCGGAACCGCCCGGACCTCCGCGGGTGCCTGTTCGAGCGTCTACGCCCGCGCGGGGCCGGGCGGAGCGTCTCCGGCTGTCCGCCGCCGCCTCAGCGACCGAGTTCCTTACGAGTCACCCTGCGGAGCCTGCGCCGCTGCGAGGGGTCCAGCGCCAGATACGCGGCCACGGGGACCCCGATCACGATCAGGAATGACACCCACCAGGGCAGCCATATGAGCAGGATCAGCCCGACCGCCACGCCTCCTGCGGCGATCTTCGCGTTCTTGGACATGAGCGTCGCCTCCTTCGCGGCCACTGCCGCTCTCTGCTCAGAAAACGGCCCCGCGCTCCCCGCGGTTCCGGACCCCGACCCTGAGACATCCCCGAGGCCCGCCCCCTAATGGTCCTGCCGGGGCCGCGCGCAATCCGCCCCTTCTCCCAGCCCGGGCTCTGCTCGCAGTATCGCTCGCCCACACGCCCGGTGTCGGCCCCGGTACGAGCAATTTCGATTCTCTCTCACCCGCTTTCCGGCCCGGCCACAGCGACCGCCGGACGCAGTGACGCCATGGCCCACGCCCCGCCCGTGCTCCGTGAACGGTCCCGCTGCGCCCCCGCGGATCGAACAGATTGTGAAGTGACCTTGATCATGAAGCCGGTATGCCGGGTGACACCCGCGGTGTGCTGTACCCTCGGCGACTCCAACCATGGTAGTCAAATTTGAGGAGTGCGGCAGAGCTGTGCAGACCATCCCCACGGCACCCCCCTCGGAATTCTCCGAACTGGCCCGCTGCTGCGTCGTGTTCCTGCCGTCCGACCCGGCGCGCACAGGTAGTTTCGCCTTCTGGCGCTGGGATTGTGCGACCCCGCCCACCGTCCCTGGTGGCTCCGCGACAGAGCTGGACGTCGTACTGCCCGCCGAGGACGGCGGTGTCGAACAGGTCCGTATCCCCGCGGTCCTGCTTCCCGTGCACGATGCCCTGCCGCTGCTCACGCGCACGCGTGCATTCCCGGAGGGCCACCGCTCGGTCGGCTTCTGGGCAGCTGCCTGCGGATTGGCCCTCCATTTCCTCGCGCGCGGACTGCTTCTACCGGGTCTGTCCGCGGGCGATCACGACGCCTGGCGGGTGGGCCCACTGTCCGCACAGGACGCGGAGCTGGTGCGCGAACTCGCCGCCGCCATGCCCCCGGAGGCCCACGCGGTGCCGCTCACGGCCGGTGAGCCGGCCCGGCTGCCCGACCCGGAACGACTGCTCCGGGCGTACCTGGACGCGGTCGCCGACATGCTCCCGCGCTCTCCCGCGGCCTCCTGGGTGACTGGTGGTCCCGCGTACGCGACGCCCGAGCCGCAGCGCCTGCCCGAGCTGCGGGCCTGGGCGGACGACGTCGCCGCCGCCCATGACGCCGGCATACGGCTGTCGCTGCGCGTGGAGGTCTCCGGGCTCGACCCTGCCGCGGAGCAGGACGACGGACGGGTACGGTTCCGCGCGGTGCTGCAAGTACACGGGCCGAGCGGGGCGCCGGACGTCATGGACGCCGCCGGTCTGTGGAGCGACACCGGACAGGGACACGAGTCGTTCGGCACGCGCGCGCGTACGGACGCGCTGCTGGCACTGCGCCGCGCGGCCCGTGCCTGGCCGCCGTTGACTCCCCTGCTCACCGCCGCCGTGCCGGACGCCGTGGGCCTCGCCGACGACGAGATCGCCGAACTGCTGGGAGAGGGCAGCGGCGCACTGGCCGCGGCGGGCGTCGACGTGCACTGGCCGAAGGAGCTGTCGCGCGACCTGACCGTGTACGCGACCGTCGGTTCGCCGGACGACGGCAGGTCCGCCCCAGGGGATGCCCCGGCTCCCTCGGCATTCCATTCGGCAGGCACCTCCGTCGATTTCTCCTGGGGTTTCACTCTGGGCGGGCGGGAGCTGACCCGGGCGGAGCTTGGCCGGCTCGCAGAGGTCAAACGGCCCCTGGTGCGGTTGCACGACGGATGGGCCCTGGTCGACCCGCAACAGGCGGACCACGCCCGAAACCTGCACGACCGACGGGTGGCTCCCGTCGAGGCGCTGGCCGCCGCGCTGACGGGGTCGACCGAGGTCGACGGCCAACTGGTCGACGTGCGCTCGACAGGGTGGCTGGAACGGCTCCGGGAGCGGCTCACGGACCCCGAGCCGGTGCGCGCGGTCGGCCCCCCACCGGGCCTGTCCGCCACTTTGCGGGACTACCAGTTGGATGGCCTCGGCTGGCTGGCCAGCATGACCTCCCTCGGCCTGGGTTGCTGCCTCGCCGACGACATGGGCCTCGGCAAGACCGTCACACTGATCGCACTGCATCTGTACCGGCAGACGGACGCCTCGTCCGCCGGCCCGACGCTCGTCGTCTGCCCGGCCTCCCTGATCGGCAACTGGCAGCGCGAGATCGAGCGGTTCGCTCCCGGTGTGCCGGTGCGCAGGTTCCACGGGCCCGGGCGTGATCTCGGTTCCGTCGCGTCCGGGGAGTTCATACTCACCACATACGGCACCATGCGCCTCGACGCGGAGCGGCTCGCCGAGGTGCCCTGGGGTCTGGTCGCGGCCGACGAGGCTCAGCACGTGAAGAACCCCTACGCGGCGACCTCGCGGGCCCTGCGCTCGATCGGCTCACGCACGCGTGTGGCGCTCACCGGCACCCCCGTGGAGAACAACCTCACGGAACTGTGGGCGATCCTCGACTGGACGACGCCCGGTCTGCTCGGCCGGCTCGGTGCCTTCCGCGCGCGGTATGCGCAGCCGGTTGAGGGAGGCCTCGACCCGGCTGCTGCGGGCCGGCTCTCGAAGCTCGTGCGGCCGTTCCTGCTGCGGCGGCGGAAGTCGGACCCCGGCATCGCGCCCGAGCTGCCGCCGAAGACCGAGAGCGACCGCCACGTGGCCCTCACACCCGAACAGGCTGAACTGTACGAGGCGTTGGCCCGCGAGACACTGGACCGGATCGCGGCCACCGACGCCATGGCCCGCCGGGGCCTGATCGTGCAGTTGCTGACCGGCCTGAAGCAGATCTGCAACCACCCGGCGCAGTTCCTCAAGGAGGACGAGCCGCGGCTCACGGGGCGCTCCGGGAAGCTGGAGCTGCTGGACGAACTGCTCGGCACGATCCTCTCGGAGGGTTCGGGCGTGCTCGTCTTCACGCAGTACGTGCGCATGGCCCGCCTGCTCGAGCGGCATCTGACGGACCGTGGCGTGCCCTCGCTGCTGCTGCACGGCGGGACACCGGTCACCGCCCGCGAGGCGATGGTTCGGCGCTTCCAGGAGGGTGAAGTGCCCGTGTTCCTGCTGTCCTTGAAGGCCGCCGGGACGGGCCTCAACCTCACGCGGGCCGCGCATGTCGTGCACTACGACCGCTGGTGGAATCCTGCGGTCGAGGCGCAGGCCACCGACCGCGCGTACCGCATCGGGCAGACCCGTCCGGTGCAGGTGCACCGGCTGATCGCCGAGGGCACTCTCGAGGACCGGATCGCGGAGATGCTCGCCCGCAAGCGCGAGTTGGCGGACGCTGTGCTCGCCACCGGCGAGGCCGCACTGACGGAGTTGACCGACACGGAACTGGCCGCGCTGGTGGAACTGCGCGGGGAGGCGCGATGAACCATTACGACGAGAAGCACACGCGCGTGGCCGGGCGCGCGTTCGCCGCGCAACCTCCCGCGCGCGGGCAGGCGTTCGCGCGGACCTGGTGGGGCCGCGCCTGGCTGCGAGCACTGGAGGACGGGGCGTTGGACAACGCGGCGGTCACGGCGGGGCGCCGGCTCGCGCGCGCGGGCGGCGTGGGCGCGATGACCGTACGGCCGGGCCGCGTCACAGCCGTCGTACGCGAGCCCGGCGGCGCGGCCCACCGGGCCGACGTGCTGCTGCCGGAGCTGTCCGAGGAGGAGTGGGCCCGGTTCCTTGACGTGGCCAGGGAGCAGGCCGGGCACATGGCGGCGCTGCTCGACCGGGAGCTGCCTCCGCATCTGATCGAGGACGCCGCGGTGAGCGGGATCGATCTGCTACCGGGCCTCGGCGATCTGGAGCCGGAGTGCGACTGCGGAACGTGGGACCACTGCGGGCACACCGCCGCGCTGTGCCACCAGGTGGCCCGCCTACTGGACGAAGATCCGTTTCTGCTCCTGCTGTTGCGCGGCCGGGAGCGAGAGTTCTTCCTCGCGGAGCTGCAGGCGCGTGGGAGCGCGTCCGCGTCCCCGACGGAAACCGACGCGCGCGTGGCCGAAGGTGTGGACGCGACGGAGGCATGGGCGACCGGTGACATCCTGCCTCCGCTCCCCGGGCTGCCCGGACTCCCCCCGGTGCCCGGTACACCACCACGTCTCGACACCGGTGCTGCCGCGGCGCCCGGGATCGATCCTGTGGCATTGGAGCACCTGGCGGACCGCACCGCCGTGGAGGCGTACCGGCTGCTGGCAAACGTTCTTCGTGGGGACGTGCGAGGCGGCGCGGCCCTGACAGCGGCACAGGACGCCGTACGCCTCGCCTGCGCAGCGCCCGCCGGCTCGGTCACCGACCGGCTCGCCGAAGCGTCCGGCCGCGGCCTTGAGGGCTTGACGACCGCCGTCCGGGCCTGGCGCGCCGGGGGCCCGGCGGCCTTGGCCGTGCTGGACGAGGAACGGCCGGTACGGGGTGCGGCGCTCGCACGCGCGCGTGCGGCGCTGGAAACGGCCTGGGAGGCGGACGAGCTGCCGTCGTTCGACCGGCACGGCAACCAATGGACCGTGCCCGGCGAAGGAGTTCAGTTGCGTCCGGACCCGGACGGACGCTGGTGGCCGTACCGGGACGAGGGCGGTCGCTGGATCCCGGCGGGCGGGCCCGACCGCGATCCGGCTGCCGCCCTGGCCGTGGCTCGCCTCGAAACGGAGACGGAGGACGCACAGCGCGTGGAGCCCGTCAGGATGAAGTCCGCGGACGGCAAAGAAGTGTGAGGTGACGCCACCACAGCATCGGCACGATCCGGGGAGTACCCCGGCTCCGGCGTCGACCTCGTGACCGGTCGGGCTCGGTGGCGATCAACGAGGGCCGGGGAGAGCGGCGTGTGATGCGGCTGCGCTCCCCAGCCCCGTCTCGTGCCCGGCAAGGGCACGCGTGCGTGCGGTCGGTCAGCCGCGTGCTCCGAGCAGGTGGTCCATCGCCAGCTGGTCGAGGCGCTCGAAGGCCATCCCGCGGGCGGCCGCCGCCTCCACGTCGAAGTCCTCGAAGGCCGTACGGTCGGTGAGCAGGGCCTGAAGGCCGTCGGCCGCGGTCGGCTGGGCCAGCTGGTCCAGGCGCGAAGCGCGCAGTGCCTCCTGGACCTCCGGGTCGGCCCGGAAGGCGGCCGAACGCTCCTTCAGGATCAGGTAGTTGCGCATGCAGCCCGCGGCCGACGCCCACACGCCGTCCAGGTCCTCGGTCCGCGGCGGCTTGAAGTCGAAGTGGCGCGGCCCCTCGTAACCGGCACTCTCCAGCAGGTCGACCAGCCAGAACGCCGCCCGCAGGTCACCGGCGCCGAACCGCAGGTCCTGGTCGTACTTGATGCCGGACTGGCCGTTGAGGTCGATGTGGAACAGCTTGCCCGCCCACAGAGCCTGCGCGATGCCGTGCGGGAAGTTCAGGCCGGCCATCTGCTCGTGCCCGACCTCGGGGTTGACACCGTACAGCTCGGGGCGCTCCAGCCGCTCGATGAAGGCCAGGGCGTGGCCGACGGTGGGCAGCAGGATGTCGCCGCGTGGCTCGTTCGGCTTGGGCTCGATGGCGAAGCGGAGGTCGTAGCCCTGGGCGGTGACGTACTCGCCGAGGAGGTCGAAGGCCTCCTTCATGCGGTCGAGGGCGGCGCGTACGTCCTTGGCGGCACCGGACTCGGCGCCCTCGCGGCCGCCCCAGGCGACATAGGTCTTCGCGCCCAGTTCAACCGCGAGGTCGATGTTGCGGATGGTCTTGCGCAGTGCGTAGCGGCGCACGTCGCGGTCGTTGGCGGTGAACGCGCCGTCCTTGAACACGGGATGCGTGAAGAGGTTGGTGGTGGCCATCGGGACGGTCATACCGGTGGCGTCCAGAGCCTGGCGGAACCGCTTGACGTGCGATTCGCGCTCGGTGTCCGAGGCGCCGAAGGGGATCAGGTCGTCGTCGTGGAACGTCACCCCGTGGGCGCCCAGCTCGGCCAGTCGCCGGACCGTCTCGACCGGGTCGAGGGCACGACGGGTGGCGTCGCCGAAGGGGTCCCTTCCCTGCCAGCCGACGGTCCACAGGCCGAAGGTGAACCTGTCCTCGGGGGTGGGCTGGTAGCTCATGCCGCGGCTCCCTTGCTGCGTCAACTATTTCGTCATGGCCGTTTACAAATTAGTATGCGCACGCACCTCTGGGAAGAGACAAGATGCAGATACCGCAGAGCCGCGGAAGAGAGGAGAGCCCGATGTCAGCAGCCGAGGGTCCGCTCGTCGTCGGCGTGGACACATCCACCCAGTCCACGAAGGCACTGGTCGTCGACGCGTCGACCGGGCAGGTGGTGGCGAGCGGCCAGGCGCCGCACACCGTGTCCTCCGTGGCGGGCCGCGAGAGTGATCCGCGTCAGTGGTGGGACGCGCTGTGCGAGGCGTTGCGCCAGTGCGGTGACGCGGCGCACGAGGCGGCGGCGATGTCGATCGGCGGCCAGCAGCACGGACTGGTCACCCTGGACGAACGTGGCGAGCCGGTGCGTCCCGCGCTGCTGTGGAACGACGTCCGCTCGGCTCCGCAGGCCCGCCGACTGGTGGAGGAGCTGGGCGGGCCGAAGGCCTGGGCGGAGCGCACCGGCAGCGTGCCCGGCGCGTCGTTCACGGTCACCAAATGGGCGTGGCTGGCCGAGCACGAGCCGCAGGCGGTGCGCGCCACGCGCGCGGTGCGGCTTCCCCACGACTACCTCACCGAGCGCCTGACGGGACAGGGCACGACGGACCGCGGCGACGCCTCCGGAACCGGCTGGTGGGCGTCCGGGACAGAAGGCTACGACGAGGAGACCCTGGTGCACGTCGGGCTGGACCCGGCGCTGCTGCCCCGCGTGGTGCGGCCGGGCGAGGTGGCCGGCACCGTGCGCGACAGCCACGATCTGCCGTTCTCCAAGGGCACACTGGTCGCCGCGGGGACCGGCGACAACGCGGCCGCGGCGCTGGGACTCGGCCTGCGGCCGGGCACCCCTGTGCTCAGCCTCGGCACCTCCGGCACGGTGTACGCCGTCTCCCGGCGCCGCCCGGCCGACCCGACCGGCACGGTGGCGGGCTTCGCGGACGCGCACGGGGACTGGCTGCCGCTGGCGTGCACCCTGAACTGCACGCTCGCCGTCGACCGCGTCGCGGCACTGCTGGGCCTGGAACGGGACGCCGTCGAGCCCGGCGGGCAGGCGACGCTGCTGCCGTATCTGGACGGCGAGCGCACCCCGAGCCTGCCGCACGCCTCCGGACTGCTGCACGGACTGCGCCACGACACGACCGGAGGACAGCTGCTCCAGGCCGCGTACGACGGCGCCGTGCACGCGCTGCTCGGCGCCCTCGACCTGGTCCTGGACCCGGACGCGGACCGCAGCACCCCGCTGCTGCTGATCGGTGGCGGGGCCCGCGGGACGGCCTGGCAGCAGACGGTACTGCGACTGTCGGGGCGGCCGGTGCAGGTACCCGAGGCACGGGAACTGGTCGCCCTCGGGGCCGCCGCGCAGGCCGCGGGGCTGCTCACCGGCGAGGACCCGGCCGCGGTGGCACGCCGCTGGAACACGGCCGCCGGTCCGGTGCTGGAGGCGGTGGAGCGGGACGAGGCGACGCTGGAACGGATCACCGGGGTACTCTCCGACGCGGCCCTGCTGCTGGAGCGGGGGACGGACACCGGGCCGCAGGCGTGACGCCGGGCGGCGGACAGCGAGGATCGACGCAGGCATGACCGCACCGCTGCACGAGGCCCGCCCGTCGGGCTCCGGGCGCGCCCTGCCGGACACCCAGCAGGGCATGCGCCGGCGCAATCTGGCCCGCGTGATGCACGCCGTCAGCGCCGAGGGATCGCTGTCGCGGGCCGCGGTCGCCTCGCGCATCGGGCTGACGCGGGCTGCCGTGTCGACGCTGGTGGACGAGCTGATCCGCTGGGGGCTGCTGGAGGAGCTGGGGCCGGAACGGCCGGGCCGGGTGGGCCGGCCCGGGTCGGCACTCGCGGTGAGCGGCCGCGGTCCGGCGGGGATCGGCGCAGAGATCGGCGTCGACCATCTCGCGGTGTGCGCGGTCGACCTGCGCGGCACGGTCCGCGCCCGGGCCGTGCGACGCGGGGGGAACCGTGACCGGGCCCCCGAGGCCGTGGCGGCGGAGCTGGGGCAGCTGGCGCGCCGGGTCGTCGCGGAGGCGCAGCGCGAGGAACTCTGGCCTGCCGGGCTCGCCGTCGCCGTCCCCGGACTCGTGGCCAGGGACGGCCGTACGGTCGTGCGCGCCCCGAACCTCGACTGGCACGACACCGACATCGGCGCCCTGCTGCCCGGCGAATGGCCGCTCACCGTGGACAACGAGGCCAACTACGGTGCCCTCGCGGAGCTGTGGCTCGGCGAGGACACCCCGCATGACTTCCTGCATGTGTCCGCCGAGATCGGCATCGGTGCAGCGGTCGTCGTGGACGGCGGACTGCTGCGCGGCACCCGGGGCTTCGCGGGCGAGCTGGGCCACATACCCGTGCGACCGGACGGACCGCCCTGCCCGTGCGGTGGCCGTGGCTGCCTGGAGCAGTACGCCGGCGAAGAGGCCGTGCTGCGCGCGGCCGGACTGGAGCCGCGCGAGGACCGGGTGGGGCTGCTCGCAGGGCGCGCCGAGGACGGCGACGAACGTGTACGGGCGGCTCTGCGGGACGCAGGAGCGGCGCTCGGCATCGCGCTGACCGGAGCGGTGAACCTGCTCGACCCGGAGACGGTGGTCCTGGGCGGTGCCCTGGCCAGCCTCTCCCCCTGGTTGCTGCCATCCCTGGAAGCCGAACTGACGGGCCGTACGGCGGGCCCGGCCTGCCCGGTGGCCGTCTCCCGGCTGGGGCCGGAGGGCCCCTTGCTGGGTGCGGCGCACTCGGTCGTCCGCTCCGTGCTGGACGATCCGGCCGTGGTGACCGAGCGGTCCTGACCGTCTCGGCACCGTGTGAGCGCCGCCGTGGCGGTCCCCCCACCAGGATTCACCCGATCGAGTGACGGAGTTTTCCACAGGCGGCAGGCTGTCCACGGATCCGCTGCGAGCCCTTCTGCCCGACCCGTCCGCGCCGTACCGTGATTCACGCGAGGCGCTGTCGGCGTTCCGCCACGAACCGCGGCGCGCACGCGAGATGACGGCATTTCACACAGGTCGGGTGGCAGCGGGCTGACACGTATCGGGGGACACGCATGCACGGGGAGAGGACCGAGACGCTGCGGCGCGACGCCATCGGGTTGCGCGAGGTGCTGTTCCAGAGCGTCACGGCGATGGCGCCGGCCGCCGCGGTGGCCGCGTCGATTCCGTCCGGCGCCGCCTTCGCGGGTGGCAGTCTGCCGCTGGCGGTACTGATCGCGCTCGTGGCCTGCCTGTTCACGGCATCGTGCGTGGCCGAGCTGGCCCGGGAGTTACCGGCGGCGGGCTCGGTGACCACCTATGCGGCGCGGGGACTGCACCCGGCCGTCGGCTTCCTCGTCGGCTGGGGCTACGTCTTCGTGGAGGCGCTGGTCCCGCCCCTGCTGCTGTTGCAACTGGGCTTCACGGCGGCCGGCACACTGCACGAGGAGTGGCCCTCGTGCCCGGCCGACCTCTGGTGGCCGTGGTCACTGGCCGGTGCGGCCGTGATCGCCGTCGCCGGATACCTCGGCGTCCGGGCCTCGGCCCGCTTCGGGACGGCCCTCGGTGTCTTCGAGATACTCGTCTTCCTCGTGTTCTCGTTTCTGCTCATCGGCAAGGCGGGCAGCGCCAACACCCTGTCGGTGTTCGGGACTTCGCACACCGCCGAAGGGTACGCCGGTTTCAGCGGCGTGTTCGCCGGGTCCGTCTACACGGTGCTGGCCTTCGCCGGGTTCGAGGCGGCGGCGCCGCTCGCCGAGGAGACGCGTGACCCCCGGCGGACGATGCACCGCGCGGTACTCGGAGCGGCTCTGGGCATCGGTCTGTTCTACGTGATCACGACCTACGCGATGACGGTCTATTACGGCCCGGACCGCTTCACGAAGTTCGGCGCCTCAGGCGAAGCCTCCTGGGACGGCGTCGCCCGTGCCTCCTTCGGCCTCTTCTGGGTGCTGGTGTTCCTCGCGGTGATCAACTCCACGATCGCCAACGCCAACGCGTGCGCCAACGTCTCGACCCGCACGGCCTTCGCCCTGGCCCGTATCCGGGTCCTGCCCGGACTGCTCGCCACGCTCCATCCCCGGCACCGCTCCCCCGTGGCCGGTATCGCGGTGCAGACCGTCGTGGCCGTCGGGGCCGTTCTGGGGCTCGGCTTCGCCTACGATCCGGTGACCGCGTTCCTGCTCCTCGCCACCGTGATCGTCACGGTCGTCGTCGGCGTCTACATCGTCGTGAACCTAGCCTGCGCAGGCTACTTCCTGCGGTCCGGCCGGGCCGTGCTCAAACCGGTGCGGCATCTGCTCTTCCCGGTGCTGGGCATCGTGGCGTTCGTCCCGGCCCTGCTGACGGCCGCCGGCCTCCCGGTGTTCGACTTCGTGACCGCGCTCAAGGCCCCGGTGTCCTACGCCGGCCCGGTCGTCGGCGTCTGGATGGCGGCGGGCGTCGTGGTGCTGATCCTGCTGATACGGCGGCACCCGGAGCGGATGGCCGAGACCGCGCGGGTGCACCTCGACCAGTACGCCCCGGCAGGCCACCGGCAGGACGGGACCGTGTCCGGCTGACCCCCGCCGGCCCGCCCGCAGCCGCGCGGACCGACACCCCCGAAGGCCTCCGTTCCCCGACCGCCCCTGCCAGAAGGGACCACCTCACGATGACCGACCCCCGGATCCTCACCGTGCGTCCGGAACCGGATCAGTACGCCTGGACGTTCGGCGGCGCGGCACCCGTCGCGCGGATCGCGCCCGGCACCGTGCTCGACCTGTTCACCGAGGACTGCTTCGCCGGCCGGGTCCGCTCCGAGAAGGACCTCGTCTCCGAGGTCTGCGAGTTCCCCTATCTCAATCCACAGACCGGCCCCTTCCACCTCGAGGGCGCCGAGCCCGGCGACACCGTGGCCGTGCACTTCGTGTCGATCGAGCCGGCCCGCGACTGGGCCGCCTCGACGACGGTCCCGCTGTTCGGCGCCCTCACCTCCACGCACACCACGGCCACGCTTCAGCCCCCGCTGGAGGAGCGGGTCTGGATCTGGCAGCTGGACCGCACGCGGCGCACCGCCCTGTTCCAGGCGCGCGACAGCGACATCCAAGTGGAACTGCCCATGGACCCGATGCACGGCACGGTGGGCGTGGCCCCCGCCAGTCTGGAAGTGCGCTCGGCCCTGGTCCCGGACGCGCACGGCGGCAACATGGACACGCCCGAGATGCGGGCGGGCGTCACCTGCTACCTGGGGGTCAACGTCGAGGGCGCTCTGCTCAGTCTCGGCGACGGACATGCGCGGCAGGGTGAGGGCGAGACCTGTGGGGTGGCGGTCGAGTGCGCGATGAACACAGTGGTGATCGTGGATCTCCTCAAGGACGTCGCCACGCCGTGGCCCCGGCTGGAGTCGGACACTCACATCATCTCAACGGGCTCGGCCCGCCCGCTGGAGGACGCGTTCCGGATATCGCAGCTCGACCTGGTGCAGTGGCTGGCGCGCGACTACGGGTTCAGTGAGCCGGACGCGTATCAATTCGCAACCCAGGCGGTCGAATCACCGTTGGCCAACGTATGCGACACGAACTACACGTGCGTGGCCAAGCTCCGTAAGGGGTGGCTGCCCGCGCGCGAGACGTACCGGGGTGTGCACGCACGGCTGCGCGAGACCGCGCGGACACTGCGCGGCTGACACCGGCGCCGCCCCTCCCGGCGCCGGCCCCGTCTCCCGAGCCCCTCCCCCGTCCCTCTCCCCACCCTCCACGACGCTTGAAAGGCACCCGCCCATGGACATGGACCCGCCCGGTTCGGTACACCCGGAAGAACCAGCCGGATCGGCACCCTCAGCGCAGCCGGCCCCCTCACACCTCACGAGGCGGAGGCTTCTGAAGGGCGCGGCGCTGGCCGCCGTGCCCTACGCGCTGCTCCCGGACCCGCGGGCGGGTGCAGAGACCGAGGCCGTCGACTATCCGCCCGCCGAGTGGCAGCCGGCGAGCAGCTCCAACTACACGGCGTCCGACCGCCCGGCCAGCTACGTGATCGACCGTGTGATCATCCATGTCACGCAGGAGACGTACACCAACACACTGGGGATCTTCGCCAACCCGCAGAAGAAGGTGTCCGCGCACTATCTGGTCCGCTCGGCGGACGGGCACATCGCGCAGTGCGTGCACGAGGCCGACATCGCCTGGCACGCGGGCAACTGGGACTACAACACCCGCAGCATCGGCATCGAGCACGAAGGATGGGTGGACCAGCCCGCCTATTTCACCGACGCACTCTACGAGGCGTCGGCCAAGCTCACCGCGGCGATCTGTGACGAGCACGGCATCCTCAAGGACCGGGACCACATCATCGGCCACTACGAGGTGCCGGGCACCGATCACACCGATCCCGGGCCCTACTGGGACTGGGTCCGCTACATCCGTCTCGTCAATTTCGCCTAGCGGCCCACCGGGCCGAAGCGGAACGGCGAGCGCCACAGCCCACCGTGGAACGGAGCCGCAGGGCAGACACGGTCACCACCGATGCCAAGCCGAACCGAGGTCGAACAGGTTGTCCGCACGAACACTGCGAGTGACGATGGCTCCAGCCGCATCCGCGCCCTTTCGCCGTCCGGGGAGGCCGAGTTGGGGGAGGCCGAGTTGACCGATCCGTGGGTGGCCCTGGAGCCGGGGGCGGACCCCGCCGAGCGGGTCCGTGTGCTGCGCCGGGCGCACGAGACGTTCACCACGGCGGGTACGGTGCCCCGCCCGGTGCGGTCGGTGGTCGCCGAGTCGTGGCGGCGCAGCGCCCGGGCCGGGGTCGGGCCGGACGGCACCGCCAGCGTGGAGCTGAGCGACGGGGACCTCGGCGCCTATCGCGCGGAGCACCCGCTGGCGCGGGTGATGCCGCTGTTCCGGGAGCTGATGGGCACCTTCGCCGCGGACGGCGAGCATCTGCTGGCGGTGTGTGACGCGCACGGCAGGCTGCTGTGGGTGGAGGGGCACCGGGCGACCAGGCGCCGGGCGGACGGGATGAACTTCGTGCCGGGGGCGCGCTGGTCGGAGACGGCGGTCGGCACCAACGCGCCGGGAACCGCGGTCGCCGTGGACCGTCCGGTGCAGGTGTTCGCAGCGGAGCACTTCATACGCCGGGTGCAGCCGTGGACCTGCGCGGCCGCCCCGGTGCACGATCCGCGCACCGGCCGGGTACTGGGCGCCGTGGACATCACCGGCGGTGACGGGCTCGCTCATCCGCACAGCCTCGGGTTCGTGCAGGCGGTGGCGCGCGCGGCGGAGGCTCAGCTCGCGCTCCTCACGCCACCGTTGAGCACCGCGGACATCCCCATGCTCGGCGCTCTGGGCCGGGACGAGGCCGAACTCGTCCTGGACGGCCGACGGACGCGGCTCAGCCGTCGGCACAGCGAGATAGCCGTGCTGCTGGCCCGGCATCCGGAGGGGCTGAGCGGTGACGAGCTGCTGTGCGCGCTGTACGCGGACGAGTCGGTGACCCCGGTGACGCTGCGGGCCGAACTGGCCCGGCTGCGCAGGCTGTTGGGGCCGGAGCTGCTCGCCTC
This sequence comes from Streptomyces monashensis, assembly GCF_001866665.1. Taxonomy (GTDB): domain Bacteria; phylum Actinomycetota; class Actinomycetes; order Streptomycetales; family Streptomycetaceae; genus Streptomyces; species Streptomyces monashensis. Next base: position 92,745 of record NZ_MLYO01000013.1, read on the forward strand.
ACGGCCGTACCGCTTCACGACGGCGGTCGAGTCGGACGTCACCGTGGTGGAGCGGCGGCTGGAGGCGGGGGCGGTCACGGCGGCGGCGGAGGCGTACTGCGGCCCGCTGCTGCCCGGTTCACAGGCGCCGGCGATCGTGCGGCTGCGGGAGCGGATGTCCGACGGGCTGCGCAGGGCACTGATCGCGCACCGCGACCCGGACCTGCTGGCGGACTGGGCGCATGCGCCCTGGGGCGAGGAGGACCTGGTGGTGTGGCGGGCGCTCGCCGGGGTGCGGCCCACGGCCACGGTGCGGGCCCGGCTCGCCGCACTGGAGGCCGAGCTGACGGCTTCGGCCGGTGCGGCACCAGGGCGGACCGGCGGCGCAACGTACTTGCAACGTCCGCCCACCTAGCCTCGCGCCGACAGCTGCCCAACGGCGGGCAGCGCTGCACCAGGAGGCAGACCAGCATGACTCGTTACGCGGCACCGGGCACCGAGGGCGCGATCGTCTCCTACCAGGCGCGCTACGACCACTTCATCGGCGGGGAGTACGTCCCACCGGTGCGCGGGCAGTACTTCGAGAATCCGTCGCCGGTCAACGGGCAGCCGTTCACCGAGGTCGCGCGCGGTACCGCGGAGGACGTGGAGCGGGCGCTGGACGCGGCGCACGCGGCCGCGCCCGCGTGGGGCCGTACGTCAGCGGCGGAGCGCAGCGACATCCTGCTGAAGATCGCCGACCGTATGGCGGCGCATCTGGAGCCGCTGGCGGTGGCGGAGAGCTGGGAGAACGGCAAGCCGGTGCGGGAGACGTTGGCGGCGGACATTCCGCTGGCGATCGATCACTTCCGGTACTTCGCGGGGGCGATCCGGGCGCAGGAGGGGTCGCTCAGCGAGATCGACGACGACACGGTGGCGTACCACTTCCACGAACCGCTCGGCGTCGTCGCGCAGATCATCCCGTGGAACTTCCCGATCCTGATGGCGACCTGGAAGCTGGCGCCGGCACTCGCCGCGGGCAACGCGGTCGTCCTCAAGCCGGCCGAGCAGACCCCGGCGTCCATCCACTACTGGGTCAGCCTGATCGCGGACCTGCTGCCGCCGGGCGTGCTGAACATCGTCAACGGCTTCGGCGTCGAGGCGGGCAAGCCGCTGGCGTCCAGCCCGCGGGTGGCGAAGGTGGCGTTCACCGGGGAGACCACGACGGGGCGGCTGATCATGCAGTACGCCTCCGAGAACATCAAGCCGGTCACACTCGAACTGGGCGGCAAGTCGCCGAACATCTTCTTCGACGACGTGTGGACGCACGACGACGACTTCCGTGACAAGGCGCTCGAAGGCTTCACCATGTTCGCGCTCAATCAGGGCGAGGTGTGTACCTGCCCGTCCCGTGCGCTGGTCCAGCGCGGCCACTACGCCGACTTCCTCCAGGCGGCGGTCGAACGCACGAAGCAGATCAAGCACGGTCACCCGCTCGACACCGACACGATGATCGGCGCCCAGGCCTCCAACGACCAGTTGGAGAAGATCCTCTCCTACCTCGACATCGGCCGGCAGGAAGGCGCCAAGGTCCTGACGGGCGGTGAGCGCATCGAGTACGACGGCGAGCTGAAGGGCGGATACTACGTCCAACCGACCATCTTCGAGGGCGACAACCGCATGCGGATCTTCCAGGAGGAGATCTTCGGCCCGGTCGTCTCGGTGGCCTCGTTCGACGACTTCGACGACGCGATCAAGATCGCGAACGACACGCTGTACGGGCTGGGTGCGGGCGTGTGGACCCGGGACACCAACACCGCGTACCGAGCGGGCCGCGCGATCCAGGCGGGCAGGGTGTGGACCAACTGCTACCACGCCTACCCGGCGCACGCCGCGTTCGGCGGCTACAAGCAGTCGGGGATCGGCCGCGAGACGCACAAGATGATGCTGGAGCACTACCAGCAGACGAAGAACCTGTTGGTGTCGTACTCGCCGAAGAAGCTCGGCTTCTTCTAGGGCGCTTGAAGTGGGGCGCTGAGCTGGGATTTCCCCACCGGAGGCCATTCTCTTCCATCGCATCACACGCAGGCAATTCACCCCATTAGCCCGAATCATGACGCTGCCGCCGACTCCCTGGGCCGCCCTTCCGGACCAGTCACGGACCAAACAGCGGGCCAACCCCGCGGGTGGCAACGCAGTCGCCCACAGGCAGGAAGAAGAGAACGCTCGGCTCCACCCCGGGCACCCGTCTCCGGCCGCGACGCCGGAGGGGGTTCCTCTGATCCCGCCGGAGATGGCCAGGCCGGAAGGACCGACCCGCTACGGCGCCACGACGGTCTTCGCTCCGTCCCACGGACGCGTAAGTGCAGGGGTGTCACCAGGTGACGCCCCTGCACAAGAGCGCGCCTCCCGATGCCCTCGGGCCGGCGGGTCACAGCAGACGACTCACACGCTCAGCCCCTCTGCCCGGCTGAAGCCATCGGCTTCCGGTTCATCGACGTCAACGTCGGCAACAGCAGCTGAGCCTGCCGGTGGCTGAGCCTTCGATCGCACGCCGCCGGGCCGCCCTCCGCCGGGCGTGCCTGGTGCGATCCGCCCATCTGTCTGCGCCGCCGCTGCCCTGCCGTCGTCCTCGGGGCAACGCCGATGGGGCTGATCGCCTGGTCCGAGCCGTGGATACGGCTGGTGGTCGACGTGGCTGCGGGCATCACCGCGGGCTTGGTCTTCAACCTGCTCAACCCTTTCGACAAGGGCGACACCGACTCCACCTCACACACTGCGCCGGAGTGAGGAGGACGTCAGCTGAAGGCTTCTGTGCCCGCCGCGTGACCGGCACCAGCGAACGCGCCCGGCCCCCAGAGCGGGCGAAAGGGCGGACACGACCTGCCCTTCGGCCGGGTTCCGCAAAGCCTGCGGAACCCGGCCCTCGGTTTGGGATGGTGGCTCCTTCAACCCCGGGAGGCAGGCGCTTATCCGGTCACGGCCCGGTGTCCGGCGTCAGGCGGAACCGTCCTACGGGGCAGACCTTCGCTGGTGACGAAGTAGAAGACAGGGAGGAGAACGAACACGGCGATCGCCAGCAGCGGTGCGACGAGCACCCCGAGAAGCCCGGCCGCGGTGTAGGCGAGGGCTCCGGCCCAGGAACGGAGCCGCCCGTGGCGCACGTACGTGTCCTCCACGTCGGGGTCCAGCAACTCGGGCCGGTGGGAGATCTGTCGGTAGAAGGCCACCCAGCTCAGGCACATCGCCGCGGCGATGCCGGCGTACAGAGCGACGGCCACCCGCGCGTCCGCTCCCCGGGGGTCCGCCTGCAGCGCGTCCGCCACCACCGCGGTCGGAAAGGACAGCAACCCCGTGGTGAGCAGCAGAAACAGGTTGGCGGCATGCAGCCCGCGATCCATGGTCCTGATACGGACGAAGGCCTGGTGATGGTTGAGCCAGATCACCGCGACGTAGCCGAAGGACGCCACATAGCCGAGGTAGGCAGGCCACTGGGCCAACAAAGCCCGGCCAAGGCCACCCGGTCTGTGCGGAGGGTCGGCAAGATTGAGGACGAGAAGCGTGACGGCGATGGCGAACACACCGTCACTGAAGGCCTCGGCCCGTGTGGTCTCGGAACGTGAGAACTTGCGGGGGTGGGTGCGGGACAAGCCGTCTCCTGACGTACTGGCTCATGTCGTTCACAAGTATCCGTGTGGTCTCCTTCACCACGTCCGCAGTGTGGCGGTGCGAACAGAGTCGTGCGCCGACAGTCAATGTGCCGAGCGATCAGGTGCTTACGATCGAGCAGCCGCGCGGCTGCGTCTGCCGTCCACGACCGGTGGTTACGGTGGAGCCGGTGCGTTGATCCACTGCCATGCCTGTTCGCAAGGAGGGACGTTCTGCGATGGTCGATGGACCGATCCTGGTACTGGGGGCAACCGGCGGGCAGGGCGGTGCCGTGGCCGACGCGTTGCTCGGCCAGGATGCGCGGCTCCGGGCGCTGGTACGTGACCCCCTTGGAGGAGCCGCACGGGGATTGGCCCGCCGAGGCGTCGAAGTGGTGACGGGATCCCTGAGCGATCGCGCGTCGCTCGCCGCGGCGATGAGCGGGGTGGCGGGCGTCTTCGCGTTGACCACTCCCTTCGAGGCCGGTGTGGAGGCGGAAGTGGCTCAGGGGCGGGCGATCCTCGCCGCCGCCGACGAGTCGGGCGTACCCCATCTCGTGTTCAGCTCGGTAGCCGGCGCCGACCAAAGTAGCGGCGTACCCCATTTCGACAGCAAGGCTCGGATCGAAGCCGAGCTGGTCTCCGGGGACGTGCCCTATACCATCCTCGGGCCGACGTATTTCTTCGACAACGCCCTGGGCGGTGCGGATCGCATCCTGAACGGCGTTCTCGATCTGCCGCTCCCGTCCGACCGGCCGTTGCAGCAGCTGGCCCGCCCCGACCTCGGTGCGTTCGCGGCGGAAGTCCTGCTCAACCCCTCCCCCTATGTGGGGCGGCGTATCGAGCTGGCCGGTGACGCGCCCACTCCTGCGCAGATGGCCGCCGCGCTCGGCGCGGTGCTGGGACGGGAGGTCCGTCACGAGTACGTACCGCTGACAGAGATCAGCAATCCTGATATGCATGCGATGTGGATGTTCCTGAACGGACCCGGCTATCGCGTGGACATTCCCGCGCTGCGCGGCGCTCACCCGGAGATTCCGTGGACCCGATTCCCGGACTGGGCGCGCCGCACATTCGCTTAGGGGCCCGTAGCGATGGCGCCACGAAACGATCCTTGCGGATCAGCGGATCATTCGAGCGGAGGTCTTCGTGAAATCCCGGACGAAGCCCCTTCGGGAAATTTCGCCGAAGCCTCTCGACAGGCCTGCCGCGTCTGGGGCGGTCGCACGGAGTCGGAGCGGCAGGAGAAGGCCCAGAACGTCCGTCGTCACTGACGTGTCCAGCAGCCCCGCCGGGCGAACGCCAGGGTTCGTCTGTCAGTGCGCGTGGCCGGGACCGCGAGCGGCCGGGACGGGATGCCGAGCCGACGACCGCGGTGGTCTACGCCCTCGACGGTGCCCCGGTGCCCCCGTGCCCGGTGCACGATCTGGACCGCAGTGCTGCAGCGCGGTCCGACCCTCAACAGGTCCTCGTGGCATCGTTCACAGCCCTCTGGGCCTCCTCCACGAAGGCCTGCTTCGCCCGGTGCAGATCGTCCGGTGCCTCATGGCGCCGGAGGCAGTCGACGAGACGGCCGGCCGCGGCGGCGGCCGCGGCCGGTCCTTCCAGAACGACTCCGCCGAGAGCCCGTTGAAGCAGGACCTCGTCATCGGCCTGCCCCCGTCCCGTGCGCTCAGCCAGAATCCTGGCCTCGGCGGCCCCGAGGAACTCCGCGTACACCTGGCGCCGGAGCGCGACCGCACGCTGCGCGGCCTCGCCCTGGAGGGTCATCCGGACCGATTCGAGCAGCGCGTCAGCCTGTCGGTCGCCCGCGTGACGGGCCGCCGCAGCCTGCTGAATGCCGGCATTGCGGGTGTACCAGCCCGTGACGATGCTGCCCGCGATCGCCGACCCCGCGGCGATCAGGGCGATACCCCACTCACTCATGCCGCCACTCTCCCGATTCCGCACGGCACCCGACATGGCGTCTGCCGCATATGCCTCGTCCATCACCTCAGGCACCGGTACGACGACCGGTTACTATCGGGTCATGTCGCCGGACGACACCAACGAACCTGCCCCGACCAGCGAAGACGCCGTACCGTCCCCCAAGTCACGCACTACAATAGACAGTCGGACGGGCGACGGGCGACGGGCGACGGGCGACGGGCGACGGGCGACGGGCGACGGGCGACGGGCCGTGCTGTTCGCTGCTCGGTCGGCGGTGGCTCTGTACCGGCTGCTCGATGTCATCCCTGTCTTCTCCGGCGATGACCGGATCACTCGTCTCTTCACTCTGGTTCCGGGATCCGACTTCGGAGTCGACGCCCTGTCCGCCGTCGATGCCGTCGGCGGCCGGACCCTGCCCTGGGACGAGGCCTGCGCCCGCACGTACGACCTTGTGATCGCGTCGAGCCCGAAGGGCGATCTACCCCTTCTCCATGGCAGACACGTGTTGCTGCCGCACGGTGCCGGCTACAACAAGTCAATCCCCGGGGAAGGTTCGGACTCGGCGTCCGGACTCGACCCGGCCATGCTTCTCCGTGACGGCGGAGCCCCGATAGCGCTGCACGCGGTCGCCCACCCGGACCAGGTGGCCCGGCTCGCGTTCGGTGACGTACGGGCTGCCCGCCGGGCGAAGGTGATCGGGGACCCCACTCTGGAACGTGCGCTCGCCTCCCGCCCGCTGCGCGAGAGCTACCGGGCCGCACTCAGGACCGGCCCTCGCACGCTCCTCACGCTCGTCTCGACGTGGGGGCCGGAGTCCCTCCTGCGGCGGCGTCCCGACTTGCCCGCCCGGCTCGCAGCGCATCTCCCGCATGACGAGTACCAGTTGGCCCTGGTGGTGCATCCCAACGAGCGCAGCCGGCTGAGCACGTACGAGCTGAAGGAGCAACTGGCACCGGCCCTCGAAGCGGGAATGATCCTCGCGGGTCCGCACGAGGAGTGGGCCTCCGTGCTGATCGCCGCGGACGCGCTGATCACCGACCACGGGTCCGCCGCTCTGTATTACTGCGCCGTCGCGGACCGGCCTGTGGTGAGTGCCCACCACGGCGGTACCGAGCTCATCGCGGACAGTCCGATGCACACACTCCTGCGCCGGATACCGCAGCTGGGACCCGCCGAGGCGGTGCAGGAAGCCTTGCTGGCGTACCGGCCGGGGCCCGGGCGCGCGGCGGCCGAGGCGGCGTTCGCGTATCAGGGCGAGGCCCTGAACCGGCTGCGCACCGAGCTGTACGCCGTCCTGGGCCTCACCCCCCGGGAATTCGGCAGCCCACTCAGGCTTCTGCCCTCTCCCCGCCCCGCCGACCGCTCGCCCACGGCCTTCGACGTTCACGCCGAGATCACCACGGACGGTGTACGCATCGCACGGCGCCCCGTCGGCGCCGCACCGGCGGGACACCATCTCGCCGTGGAGTACGGCGCCACGGGGGAGAGCCTGACCCGCTCCGCCGGCCTGCTGTACCGCCGTCCCCTCCCCACCTCGGCCACCCGGGCGGATCTGGCCTGGAGCTCGGACGGATGGGCCCAGCACGCCTTGTCCGCGTACCCCGGTTGCCGCTCGGCCGCGGCGATCCTTCCCTCGGGGCTGTGCCTGCTCAGAATCCGCGGCCACGCCGATCCGTACGTCGTCCAGACCGAAGCGCACGACGAGGCCGACGGACGAGTCGCCCATGCCGACCCGGCCGCCACCGCTTCGGCCGTCCATGCCTGGCTGCTCGCCGGTGGCGCGCCGCCTCCTTCCCTGCCTGTGCGCCTGGCCTGTCACATCGGTGACCGCTGCTTCCGCGTCCTGCTCCGCCCGGCCGCCGGAGACGAGGCCATGCAGATGGTCTGAACGCATCGCGGCCATCGGGCGGTTCCCATGTCCTCGCGGCCACTGTCCGACCCACCGGATCGAGCCGGCCGCCCGCCGCCGGGCCGGGATGCCCGCGAATCCCCACGGTCCGGTCGCCGGGACCTACTCGTCGTCAAGCCCGTTGCGCTGCCGGATGGCACGGGATGCCGCACGATGCCCCTCGGCTTCGGTGAACTGCCCGTCCGCGTCGGCCAGTTCGGCCATCGCGTCGTGGATGCGTGCCTGATCGAAGCCGGAACCCCGTCGGCGGGCGGCCTGCAGCGACTGCTCATACAGCGGCCGTGCCTCATCCGTACGGCCGAGGTCACGCAGCACTCCGGCGAGCGCGAACCCGGTGCGCCGCGTCATCCTTTCGCGGCCCAGTTCCACGGCTGTGGCATGCGCTTCGGACAGCAGGCGGTATGCCGCCTCCAACTCGCGCAGAGCAGCCGTGGCCTCCCCCAGCCGGTAGGTCTGGAGCATGACTCCGTAAGGGTTGGGAATGGCCAGGTTCATGTCGCGTGACCGGGCGAACTCGAGGGCGGCACCCTGCCAGTCACCGCGCACACCGTTGAGCATCCCCCGGAACTCGATCAGCGACGCGCCGAGTTTGCGGTCCCGCGCGCTGTCCCCCAGAAAGCCGAGAACGGCTTCGGCGCTGTCGAGTTCGCCGACGGCGTCGTTGAAGCGCCCCGCCTCCCACAACGGGCGTGCGAGCTGACATCGTGTCCGCACCAGCCATGCGGCGTTTCCGCCATGGCGGACGGCGGAGGACACGGCGAGCCGGAAGGCCCCGATCACGTCCGACTGGTGAGGATGGTCGAGCGCGTACGTCCACAGCGGCTCGGACAAGGCCACCACCTCGGCGTCCAGCTCACGCTCGTGGGCCAGCCGTACGGCGGCGAGCAGCGTGTGGCGTTCCTCGTACAGCCAGCGAGAGGCAGCTTCGGCCCGCTCGGTCCTGGCCGCGTCGTCGGCCGCCTCTTGAGGATCTTCCAGCGACACGTCCGGTGCGCCGGGCACCGTGGGGTACTCCTCCGAGACGATCAGCCGTCGGCCGGCGACAAACCGGTCCGCACGCTGCGCCTGCCGGACGATCCAGCGCAGTAGACGCGTCTGGGCCTGGCCCACCTCTCCTTCCTGGGTGTCCCGATGTGACCGGCGCAGCGCGTGCCCGTGCAACGGACCCGGCAGTCGCATCCGCCCGTCTCCCGTGCCGGTCAGGGAGCGCAGGTCGAGTAATCCGGCGCCGTGCAGTTCCTCGAGTGCGTCCTGGCAGGGCTCCTGGCCGAGCCCCAGCAGGGCGGTGGCGGAGGTCACGGTGAAGGTCGCTCCGGGATGGTGTGGCAGCAGGCGGTAGAGCAGACGCGCAGGGTGGGACAGGCCGTCGTACACGGTGTCCCAGACCCGCTCCACGTCCGGCAGGCCCTTCTCCTCCAACTCACTTCGTAGATCCGGGATCAGTCGGGAGAGCGGGCGCAGCCGATGTACGCGCACCCACCGTCCAGCGGCGTGCAGGGCCGCCGGCAGACCGTCGCACAACCGCACCAGCGTCCGCACGGCCTCGGGGTCGGCGGCGAGCCGTGGATCCTGGACGATCAGTCCCAGCAGTTCGGTGGCCGCCCACTCCTCCAGCGGCGGCAGCGTCATGCCGACGGCGGCGCCGTCCTCCAGGTCGTGGAGCGGGCCGTGGCTGGTGACGATCACCAGGCTCTCCCCGGACGCGGGAAGAAGAGGGACGATCTCCGAGGCGTAGCGCGCGTTGTCGAGGACCAGGATCAGCTTCGCACCGGACGTCTTGTTCCAGTACTGCCGGCACCGCGCCTTGAACTGTGCCGCGACAAGCTGCGGCTCCACGTCCAGGGATTCCAGCAACTGCGCCAGCACGTCGCCCGGATCCAGCACACCGCCCAGCCGGAAGTCGTCCAGATCGACCGTCAGGACGCCATCGGGGAATCGCTCCCGCTCCACGCGGGCGATCAGATGCGCCAACTCGGTCTTGCCCATCCCGCCCGGCCCGCTGAGCGTCATCACCAATGGCCTGGATCGGCCCCGCCACTCCCGCACCGCTCGAAACGCCCGCTCCCGCTGCTCGTCACGATCGACGAAATACGTGGGCTCCGGCGGCAGTTCCACCCTCATGCGACCCCTCTCGGACTTCTCACCCTCGCTCGATTCTCCACGGTGTCCACGCAGTGCCTGGCCCTCAAGCAGACGTGCCCACAACCAAGCACTCTAGAAGCCCGGTTCAGGCGTGGAGTCCACAACCACGTACCGCGTCGTCGCCGGGCAGCCCGGCCGTGCCTTCGGTGTGCAATTCCCCGCATATGCCGAGGCGTTCGGAGATCGGTCCGGTGTCGTGCGGCCAGTCCGAGGGCCGCAGGCCCCGGTCAGCGCGTGGAGGCGGCTGGCGGTGAAGGTGCCGGGCAGGACCGCACGGGCGGCGGCCCCGTGCCGGACGGTCCGCTCTCCCCCAACTCGTCGTGGGTCCTGTCCTCGACGAGTCCCCCAAGCCCGAACCGTCCCTCCATGGCGGGTCGTCAATTCATGGGAAGATAATCCTACCCACACCCTGTCAATCTCCTCCCTATGAGGGAATTTGACGGCCATGTGACCACGCTATTCTCGATGCGTGAGTCAGGCAGCGGCGTTCGACAGAATGCGGCAGGGCATTCGGCGACACGTGGCCGAGGTTCTGGACAGCGGTAGATACTCGCATGGCGCGAAAGTCGCCGAATTCGAAGCGGCTCTCGCCGACTGGACCGGTGCCCGGTACGCGGTCAGGGTGTTGGTGTCCGAGCACAGGCCGAAGAGCATGGGGGCGCGACGCATACGGACACGCCCGTGCCGGGCGGCGTACGGTCGCCGCGCTGGTGACGCCCGTCGGCAACGCGGCCTTCGTCGTCCGCGTCCATCTCGCCCAGGCCGCCCTGATCGCGCTCGCTCCCGTCCTCTTCGCCACGCCCTGGTGGTTCCCGCTCGCGCTGCTGCGCGTACCGGCCGTACGCCCGCTCGAGCTCACCCTCACCCTGCGCGCCCCGGACCTGCTCCGCGCCCGCAGACCGGCCATCCGCAACCACCGGCTGGCCGTGCTGCTCCTCCTCCCACCTGGAGCCTGGTCGAACGGCTGCGCCTGCGGGCGCCCACGGGCTGGCGGGCGCACGCCCGAGCAGCGAAGGAGCGTTGCGCTCCGCTTTCTCCTCGCGCCGAGGCTGCTCGCCCATGTCTCACACACCGCCGCATCGCATCCCGGGCCCGAGGAGGCCACGCATGAGTGACCGGACCGCCGTTGCGCCGCTGCGCGGCCGCCACGTCTTCGACACGAGCATTCCCGATGAGGACGAACGACTGCGGCTCGGCGAGGCGTTGTGGGATCCGGGCACCCGCACCCGGCTGGCCCGGACCGGCCTGACCGCGGGCTGGCACTGCCTCGAAGTGGGCGCCGGACACGGCTCGGTGGCGGCCTGGCTGGCCGAGCGGGTGGGAGCGGCCGGCATCGTGGAAGCCGTCGATACGCGCACCGACCGCCTGGAGTGGCTGACCGAGCACGACGTGCGGGTTCGGCGGCATGACGTGACCACCGACGAACTCCCGCGTGCCACCTACGACCTGATCCACGCCCGGATGGTCGTGCAGCACGTCCTGGACCGGCCGGCGGTGGTACGCCGGTTGTGCCGTGCGCTCAAGCCCGGCGGCCACCTGGTCCTGGAGGACACGGACACCGCCTCCCTCTTCAGCCACCCCACCCGCCCGGACTTCCTCCAGGACGTCAAACACGCCGCGTACCAGGTGATGTCCGACGCCGGTCACCACCTCCGTTGCGGTCTGCTCGACGCCTCGCTGGCCACGGCCGCGGGCCTGGTGGACGTCCGCGGCGAAGGCCGCTCCTCGGTGGTGTACGGCGGCAGTGGCGCGGCGCGCTGGTACTCGCTCTGGCTCGCCCGTCTGCGTCCGGCCATGCTCGCGTACACCGGCATGACCGCGCACCGACTCGACCAGGCGGCCGCCGAGTTGAACGACCCCGCCAACAGCTGGCTGACCCAGGTGATGGTCACGGTTACCGGTCGCGCGCCGTATGAGGAGCGATGAAACCACCGAATCTCGACACGCTCTTCGACACGCCGGCCGAGCGGCGCGGCGACGCAGTGGTCCATCTCGGCAGGCCGTCGGAGATCTCCTCGCAGCCCGAGGTGCGCTACGGCATCGGGCAGCTCGCCCGGCTCGCCGAGGCCAGTGCCCGGCCTGGCCCGGCCCGGCTACACGGTCGCCGTGCGCTGCACACACTGCTCACCCGCCTGAACGCCGCCGTGCTCGTCACCGACGCCCGCACCCGAAGGCCGCTCGGCGTGCGGGGAGCGATCTGACGGCGCTCGTCGGCCGCACGGTCGGCCGCACGGGGACGGTGCCCGGCGCCACACCGCTCGACGGGTTGTACGGCGGCGCGGCACCCGCGCCGCGCCGGTCAGTGGCCGGCCGCCGGCGACCACGAAGCGGATGTGCGGGATCCGACCGGCGGCGAGGATATTTCCGGCATCCGCATCGCCGACCATGCGCCCGGCGGGTCCGGGTCCATGGACGTCGGGACGTCATGCTCGACACGTCCCTGTGCCGAGCCTGGAGACAACCCACGGCGTCGCAGTCGTCCCTTCACCGCGGCGCCACCCCAGCGCCAGGCGCCGCGCCACCTGCCCACTCGCGCAGGGCGGCTTCGAGGCCGGTGACAACAGCGATACCGGGGTCGGTGGGGTCGGTGATGTCGCAGGCCCAGGCGACCACCCCGTCCGGGCGTACCAGCAGCCCGGTCGGCGTCGTCGCGGCGTCGTCGGTCACGATGCTCACGCGGCCGGTCCAGGCCGCGGCGAGGCGGGCGAACGCGCCGTTCGCGGTGCGGTCGAGCAGCAGGAAGCCGCCACCGTGACCGTGGTCGACCAGCCGGGAGCCGTCCCTCAGCCACAGGTCGGGGACGTACCGGCCGACCAGCGGATGATCGCCGGGCAGGTCGACGCGCTGTGTGACACCGGAGATCTTCTTGACCGCATGGGTCGCGCCGGCCGGTGTGCCCAGCAGGTCGGAGACGACCTCCCGGAGCGCGGCCGACTTCGCGTCCCCGCGCATCACCCCGGTCTGGGCCCGCGTCCAGTCCAGCACCCAGGCACCGAGGGGACGCCGCTCGGCGTCGTAGGTGTCGAGCAGCCCTTCGGGGGCCCACCCGGCGACCACGGCACCGAGCTTCCAGCCGAGGTTCATCGCGTCGCCGACCCCGAGATTGAGTCCCTGCCCGCCGAACGGCGAGTGCACGTGCGCGGCGTCACCGGCCAGCAGCACCCGCCCCGACCTATAGGCCGCCGCCTGGCGGGCGTTGTCGCTCCAGCGGGTCGCGGCGCCGCGCAGCGCGGTCAGCGTGACGTCGGTGCCCGAGACCCGGCGCAGACTGGCCTGCACCTCTTCGAGGGTGACCGGCACCGATCCGGGGGCGGATGCGCCGTCGAACTCCACGGTGACGACCCGACCGGGCTGTGGCCCGCAGCGGTACGCACCCCGGGTCGACCACGCCCATCCGGGTGCGAGCTTCTCCGGATCGGCGATGTCGACGACCGCCAGGTGACCGGTGAGTTCGGGGTCGGTGCCGGGGAAGTCGATGCCCGCGAGGCGGCGTACGGTGCTGCGTCCGCCGTCGCACCCGACCAGCCACCCGGTGCGCACCGAGCCGGCGGTGGTACCGACGAGTACATCGCCACCGGTGTCCTCCAGCGCGGTCACCTCCACCCCACGACGCACCGGTACGCCGAGCCGCGTGACGTGGCCGGTCAGCAAGTCCTCCAGCTCACGCTGCGGCACCATCCGGGCGCCGGCGACCGCGGCGTGCGCGGCGAGGTCGGCGTCGGACCAGTCCACGAGGTCGGCATCGAGGACGATCCCGGCGAAATGCCCGGTGAAGCGCGGCTCGTCGGCCTGCGGGCGGTCACCGGACGGCCGGCCGCCGGACGGCCGACCCTCGGCCGCGGGAGCGAACGAGCCCACCCGTTCCAGCACCGCTCGCTGCACGCGTTCGGCGGCGGGCAGCAGGCCGCGGCGGTCGAGTGCCGCGGCCGTCGGCACGTTGACGGCCCCGGCCTTCATCGCCCGGTCCGGCTCGGTCCGTCGTTCGAGCACCTGCACCCTCGCCCCGGAGAGTGCCAGTTCGGCGGCGAGCACGAGCCCCACCGGCCCGGCACCGACCACGGTCACGTCCACATCCACGCTCAGGCTCGCGTCCACGCCCAAGTCCTGGTTCACATCGCTCATCACGAACGATGTTCTATAAACGAACAGCGTTCGTGTCAAGTTATGATGGCCGGGTGAACCCGAGAGAGCGACGCGCGGCGCGTCACCAGCCGCCGAACCCCGAGGCCGCAACCGACGCCAGACCACGGCGCCGAAAGGCCCCCATCACCGTGGAACAGGTCGTCGACACCGCGCTGGGCATCGTCGCCACAGAGGGGTACGAGGCACTGACCATGCGCCGACTGGCCGGCGCGCTCGACACCGGACCCGCCTCGCTCTACGCCCACGTGGTCAACAAGGCCGACCTCGACGAGCTGCTCATCGGGCGGCTGTGCGCCGAGCTCGTACTGCCCGCGCCCGACCCCGCCGCCTGGCGGGAGCAGATCCGCGGCGTCTGCGCCCAGATGCGCGACCAGTACCTGAAGTACCCCGGCATCTCCCGCGCCGCGCTCGCCATGGCCCCCACCGACCTCCAGGCCATGCGCGTCACCGAAGGCCTGCTGGCGATCCTGCTCGCCGGCGGCGTCGCTCCGCAGGCCGCCGCCTGGGCGATCGACGCCCTCCTGCTGTACGTGGCCGCCTACTGCCTCGAAGTGTCCATCGCACGCCGCCGGGCGGCGGACGACGACACCGCCTGGGTCCTGGACCGCGACGAACTCCTGCGCCGGTTCACCGCCCTGCCCGCCGGGACCTTCCCCCACACCACCCGCCACGCCGCCGAGCTCACCGCCGGCGAGGGCCACGACCGGTTCGACTTCACCCTCGGCATGCTGATGGGCGGCCTCGTACCCCGCTGAACCGAGGGCGTGGCCGACCCTCACTTCACGCACTCGTGCACTTACTCTGTGCATCCATGAGGGTCGGCCCGGAATCCCGCGACCGCTGCTCCGTGCCGCGCACGGCGGCGGCGGTTCTGGTGCTGCTGGCCGCCCTGTTGCACCTCCTGGCCTGCGCACACGACCCGGCAGCATCGCCCGACGGGGCCGATGCGCGTCCGATCGCCGGACCCGTTGTCGTATCGGATGGACCATCGGAAGCTCTGCCGGATGCGCTGTCGGATGCGCACGGCGATTCCGGGCCGGGGCCGGAGCGGCACTGCTGCCATGCGGACGAGCCGTCGATCCAGGCTCCGCGCGACACCGGCCTGGTCCAACACCCGGGACGAGGGACGGGGCAGGGGGGCGTACCCGGCGTCGAAGATCCCGTTCCCGCCGGATCCGTGGTCCGTTCGGGCCGTCCCCCGCGCGTCCCGGACCGCTCCGGCTCCCCGGTCGGGCGGTCCCTGGCCCGCTTGGGCGTGTGGCGGACCTGATCGGCCGTGGGCCGTGCCCCTGCGGTTCGTACGCGCAGCGGAGCACGGCGGCAGTGGACCGACTCCCCCTCGTGTCACGGCCGTCGGCCGTTCGCCGACCAGCCGCAGGAGAAGCACGCCATGAACCACACCGCGCACACGCACACGCCTCTCACGCCGTCCGGGCACCCCCGGCGCCCGATGCGCACACCGGCCGGACTGGTCGGCGACACCCCCGTCCTGTGGATCGCGGAGCCCTTCACCACCGCCGGACGCGGATTCTGGGCCAAGCTCGAAGGACTCAACCCCGGCGGCCTGAAGGACCGCGCCGCCCTGCACATGGTCGCCGCGGCCCGCGCCCGCGGGCGGTTGCGGCCCGGCGCCCGGATCGTGGAGTCCAGCTCCGGGACGCTCGGCCTCGGGCTCGCGCTGGCCGGGTCCGCGTTCGGGCATCCCGTCACCGTGGTCACCGATCCCGGCCTGGAACCCCTGATGAGCGGGCTGCTCACCGCGTACGGCGCCGGAATCGAGGTCGTCGCCGAGCCGCACCCGGCCGGCGGCTGGCAGCAGGCACGCCTGCGCCGCGTCGAGGAGATCCTGGCCGAGGAGCCGGGCGCCTGGCACCTGAACCAGTACGACAACCCGGACAACGTCGCCGCGTACGCCCCGCTCGCCCGGGAACTGGCCGCCCAACTCGACCGCGTCGACACGCTCGTCGTCTCCGTCGGCACCGGCGGCCACTCCGCGGGCATCGCCTCCGTGCTGCGCCGACCGTTCCCGCGGCTGCGTGTCGTCGGCGTGGACGCGACCGGTTCGACGATCTTCGGTCAGCCCGCCGCGCCCCGCCTGATGCGCGGCCTGGGCAGCAGTGTCCACCCCCGCAACGTCGCCCACCACCTCTTCGACGAGGTGCACTGGGTCGCCGCCGGCGAGGCGGTCTGGGCCGCCCGGCGGCTGGCCCGGGACCACTACGCGACCGGCGGCTGGAGCGTCGGCGCCGTCGCCCTCGTCGCCCGCTGGCTCGCCCGTACCCTGCCCGCCGGGAACCGTATCGTCGCCGTCTTCCCGGACGGGCCGCAGCGCTACGTCGGCACTGTCTACGACGACGCCTACTGCCGGACGCACGCGCTGCTGGAGCGCACGCCCGCCGACGACCCGGACGAGATCGCCCACCCCGGAGAGCGGACCGTCACCCGCTGGACCCGCTGTACCCGAGTCCACGACCCGCTCGCCCCGCACGCCACGGACGGCTTGCGCGGCACGGCAGAGGAGAACGGGGCGACGAGGCCGAACGGAGCTGCCCGATGAGGCACGTGTGGCAACAGACCCGCTCCTTCCCGCCCCCGGCACGGGTGTTGATGGTCAATCAGTTCGCCATCAACCTGGCCTTCTACATGCTCATGCCCTACCTCGCCGCCCACCTCGCACACGGACTCGGCCTCGCCGCCTGGGCGGTGGGGCTCGTGCTCGGCGTGCGCAACTTCTCGCAGCAGGGGATGTTCCTCATCGGCGGCACCCTCGCCGACCGCCTCGGCTACAAGGCCCCGATCATGGCGGGCTGTCTGCTGCGCACCGTGGGTTTCGGGCTGCTCGGCTGGGTCGACAACCTGCCCGCCCTGATCGCCGCCTCCGCCGCGACCGGCTTCGCGGGCGCCCTGTTCAACCCCGCCGTCCGCGCCTACCTCGCCGCCGAGGCCGGCGAGCGACGCGTCGACGCGTTCGCCGTGTTCAACGTCCACTACCAGGCCGGCATGCTCCTCGGCCCGCTCGTCGGGCTCGCCCTGCTGGCGGCCGACTTCCGCCTGGTCTGCACGACCGCGGCGGCCGTCTTCGCCGGACTCACCCTGCTCCAGTGGCGCACCCTGCCCGCACGCCACACCCGAGGGGCGGGCGCCGCGGGAAGCAGTGTGGCGGCGCAGTGGCGCACGGTCGTGGCGAACCGGCCCTTCCTTCTCTTCGCCACGGCGCTGATCGGCTCCTACGTCCTGACCTTCCAGGTCTACCTCGCGCTGCCCCTGGCCGCGACCGACGCCCTCGGATCCGGCGGTACGGCCGTCACCAGCGGCCTGTTCGTGGTCTCGGCCGGGGTCGCCGTGGCCGGGCAACTGCGGCTGACGGGCTGGGCGAAGCGACGGTGGCGACCCGAACAGGCACTCGTGCGGGGGCTGCTCGCGATGGGGCTGGCGTTCCTGCCGCTCGTGTTCGCCCCGCGCGCCTCGTCCCCGGCCGTGCTCGGCTCGCTGGTGGCGGCGGTCGTCCTCCTCGCGGCGGGTTCGGCGGTGGTCTACCCGTTCGAGATGGACACCGTCGTCGCCCTGTCCGGGGACCGGCTCGTCGCCACGCACTACGGCCTCTACAACACCGTCTCCGGCCTCGGCATCACCCTGGGCAACCTGGTCGTCGGCGCGATGTGGGACCACGCGCTGCGCCACGGCGCCCTCTGGCTGACCTGGGCGGCACTGACGGCGACGGGGACGGCCTGCGCCGCCGCGGTGGCCGCGCTCGCGCGAAGCGGGCGGCTGACGGCACGGCGGCCGGAGGCGGTCGCGGCCTGGAGAGGGACCCCGTGAGGGCCGCCTCTGCAGGTGGTGCCGTGCCTGCCGCGCAGCCCGCCTCCCGTACAGGTGGCGGGGTTGCGTCCGGCACTGCCACCGTCACGAGGACGGCACGCTCGACGCGGGCGGATTCACGGCGGGCGGGCGATCCTGGTGAGCGAGCGGTGCTGCGCGGAGGCGGCGCTGCGCGAAGGCCAGGAGGCGCGCCCCGGTGATCGCCGTCAACCCGTTGAACAGTGCCTCGGTGCTGGCCGCCTTCGGCGCGCTGGGCGTCCTGGTGGTGCTCTTCGCGGAGTCCGGGCTGCTGGTCGTCGGCTTCGTCCTGCCCGGTGACACGTTGCTGTTCCCGGCCGGGGTGCTGTGCGCCGGCGGCGCGCACCAGCCGCCGCGGCTGGCCCTGTGGCAGGTGCTGGTGTGCGCCGCCGTCGGGGCGGTGGCCGGCGGGCAGGCCGGCTATCTGATCGGCCGCCGCGGCGGACAGGCGCTCCTGGCCCGCACCTCCAGCCGCCGGGTGAAGGCGACGGCCGCCCGCGCCGAGGAGCTGCTCGCCCGGTACGGCTATGGGAAGGCGCTGGTCATCGGCCGGTTCGTGCCGTTGCTGCGAACGGTTGTGCACCCCGTGGCCGGTGCGCTCGGGGTGCCTGTCCGCACCTTCACGCTGTGGCAGACCGTGGGCGGGGTGCTGTGGTCGCAGACGCTGGTCCTCGCCGGTTACAGCCTGGGGGCGTCGGTCCCGCGCATCGACGACTATCTGCTGCCGCTGGTCGCGGTGGTCGTCGTCGTGTCGATGGTGCCGTTGCTGATCGAGACGTACCGCCGGCGGCGTGAGAACCGATAGGGCCGGGCCGCACGGCGCAGCCGTGGATCGCCGACGACCCCGCGCCCCTTCAGGGCGCTTCAGACGTCCGTACCCCGATACGTGGCCCGGCCCCCGACCGCCGCCAGCAGGACCGGCGGATCCGCCAGATCCGTGTCGGCCGCCGCCGGCGGATCGTCGGCCAGGACCGTGAGGTCGGCGCGGTGCCCCGCGGAGATCTCCCCCGCCCGTGCCTCCTCCCCCGCCGCCCAGGCCGCGTTGACCGTCATGCCCTGGAGCGCCTGCAGCGGGGAGTGAGGGCCTGGGCCGGGCCGCGCGGGGGCAGCGGGAGATCGGCGGGGCGGCGGTGGCGGGCGCCGGCCACGACCTCCGGCGGCGGGTACGGCGCGATGGGCCGGTCGGAGCCGAGCACGATCCGCGCCCCGGCCTCCCGCAGGTCCCTGGAGCCCGCGGTGGCAGTGGGGCGTCTCCAGCCAGGCGGTGCCGTTGTCGATCGTGCCGTCCATGAAGAGCTTCACCCCGGCCACCCGCCACAGGGCGCCGCCGGTGCCCTGGAGCCGGACGAGGCCGGCGACGGCGTCGCCGTCCGCCTCCGGCCGGCACCAGGGCGCGACGCGCAGCCGCAGCGGCAGTGCGGCCTCGGACTCCAGTGCCGCGTAGACGGCGAGGCTGTCCCCGTTCGCGTCCATCGCGTGGCCGCGGCTGAGGCCGGACGCCGCCATGGCGTGCAGCACCTCCGCAGTCCGGGCGCGCACCTCGGCCTCGGTGAGCCGGGGCGCGACGGCCTCGACGAGTGCGCAGGCCGCGTCCTCCAGCAGCAGTCCGGTGGGGCGGCCGTCGGCGTCGCAGACGATCTCGGAGCCCAGTCCGAACGGGCGCGGGCTGATCCGCCCGTCCCGCGCGGCGAGCACGGCGAACGCGGCGAGCGCGGTGTTGGCGTGGGCGCCCAGGCCGTCGAGGACGACGAGGACCTGCTCGCGCAGGACCGGCCGGTGGCGGCTGAGGTGGCGGGCGTTGATCCACAGTCGGCTGATCGCGTCGTAGGCTGCGCCGGAGGTGCGGGCGAGAAAGCGGGCGAGGTGGCTCGGTGGGGCCGCCCTCGGGGCGTTCGGCCGGCAGGAGCCGGTCGAGTTCACCGGCCGCGGCCCCGTGGCCGCCGCCCTCGGCGGCATCGACCTGGCCCTGCCGGCCGGCCCGGCGGTGTCCGCGGCGGCGTACGCGCCGCTGATGCGCACACTTCGCGTCACCGGCTGAGGTCCCCGCCACGGCCCTCCGGGAGAGCCGGGACCACCCGCGCCCGGCCGCCGAGCACACCGCGGCCGACGACCAGCACGCGGACCGGATACCGGATACCGGACAGCATCGACACGCGCGGGAAATCCGCCAGCCCACTCAGAGCCACACACCCCGCGCGGGGCCGGCGCCCCGGACACCGAGCAGGCGCCAGGCGGGCCGCTGCCGTTCGCCGGGCGGTTCAGTGCGGGGTGCCGCCCTTGCGGCGCTTGCGGTTCGGGCGGTGGGGGCGGTGGACGGTGGCCAGCTCCCCGATGGCGGCGCGGACATGGGCCGGGTCGCCCCTGCGGGAACCTCCCGCGCACCACCAGGACGGCCGCCCGTCGACGTCCCTCGGGTGCATGCCCAGGTCGTGGACGGTGCAGACCGGCCACGCCCGCCACAGCAGCTCGCTCACCGTCTCCTGGGCGGCGTCGGCGACGGCCGTCAGGGCCTCGGCGGCCGTCTCGTTCGGCAGCAGAGGGTTGCCGTGCGCCTCGCCGTCGGAGAGAGCCACGTAAACCTGCTCGTCCAGGTCCGCCCTCTCCGGGTGGACCGTCAGCCGCAGCGGGCGCTGCTCGGGGACCGTCGCCGCCAGATCCCGGTTGACGGCCGCCAGCGCCTCGTCCCACAGCGGGTATCGGCCGACGGGCACCTGGCGCGGCTCGGGCGGCCGGAGGGAAGGGCACATACGTGCATCCTCCCAGACCGCTGTCCCGGCCGAATCGAACCCGTTCGAGGAAGCGAACGCCGCCTTCTGGACGCCCCTGTGACGAGCCGTGAGACTGGGCCGGGAACGGCGCCCCGGCGCCCCGCTCTTCAGGACGGTGACCATGGAAGAGGAAGTCCCCCGCGTCGAACTCACCCAGCGGGCCGCAGAGCTGGTGCGCCAACTGCGCGCCATGCACGGACCGCTGATGTTCCATCAGTCAGGCGGCTGCTGCGACGGAAGCGCGCCCATGTGCTACCCGGACGGCGAGTTCCGCACCGGCGACTCGGACGTGCTGCTGGCGGAGCTGTCGGTGGACGGCGTGGCGGAGCCCGTCACCTTCTGGATGTCCCGCAGCCAGTACCAGGCGTGGAGCCACACCCGGCTGATCGTCGACGTCGTGCCCGGACGGGGTAGCGGCTTCTCGCTGGAGGCACCCGAGGGGGTGCGTTTTCTCACCCGTTCTCGCGTAGTCGAGGCCTAGTCGGCCCGCCGTCCCCCCGCTTCTGCTCAACTGCCCCTGAATCCCTTGGAACACGGGGACCCACAAGGCCAGTTGACGAGGCATCAGGGGGCACGGTGGCAGGACGAGACAGGCGTACGACAACGGCGAGAGCGGTTCTCACGGTGGTCACCGCGTTCGGTGTGCTGGCCGGTGCGGCCCTGACGGGGGCGGCACCGGCCGCTGCCGTACCGGCGGGCACACGGATCGCGCCCGGGGTCACCTACCGGCAGTTCGACGTCCGGGCGGCCGCGGGTCCGACGCACGTCCATCTGCTCACGGTCGACCTGGGCGATCCGCGCGTCCGCGTGGACCTGCTGTATCCGGGCGCGGTGGCGGCGCGGGCCACCGTCTCCGGGATGGCGGACGCGGCCGGGGCGGTCGCGGGGGTCAACGGTGACTTCTTCAACATCACCGAGACCCAGCACCCGGGCGTGCCCGCCACCGGCGCGAGTGTCGGACCGGCGATCGCCCACGGGCTCGTACTCAAGGCGGCGGTGCCGGACGGCCAGCGGTTCGGGCCCGCGCTGCCGCCGGGCACGAACACCCGGGACGTCTTCGGTGTCGGTGTCGACCGGCGGGCCCGGATGGACCGCCTCTCCCTCACCGGCTCCGTCCGCACCCCGGCGGGCCGGTTCCCGCTGAAGGGCCTGAACCAGTACGCCCTCCCCGAGAACTCCGTCGGCGCCTTCACCTCGCGCTGGGGCAGCGCCTCGCGCGAGCGCGCGGTCTGCGGATCGGACACCGAGCGCTCGGCGCCGTGCAGCACCGACACCCACGAGGTGCGGATCCGCTCCGGCCGGGTCGTCTCCGCCTCCGACACCCCGGGCAGCGGCGCGATCCCGGCCGACACCACGGTCCTGGTCGGCCGCGAGGAGGGCGCGCGGCAGCTGCGCAAGCTCTCCGTCGGCGAGCGGGTGACCGTGACGCACGCCCTGGCGGCGGCCTCGTCCGGAGTGCCGTACGCGTTCGCCATCGGCGGGTTCCCGGTGCTGCGGGACGGCCGGGAGCTGTCCGGGCTGAACGACGTCGCCTCGGCGGTGCGCACGGTCGTCGGCCTCACCGACGGCGGACGGCGGATGCTGATCCTGGCGCTGGACGGCGCCGCCGCCTACCGGTCCGGGATGACGGTCGCCGAGGAGGCGGCCACCATGCGTTCGCTGGGCGCCTCCGACGCGTTCAACCTCGACGGCGGCGGCTCGGCGGAGATGGTCACCCGGGACGCCGGCGCCCGTACGGTGACGGTCCGCAACCATCCGAGCGGTGGCGCCGAGCGGCCCGTCGCGAACGGCATCGGCGTCTTCGCCGCCCCCTGATCCGCCCCGCGCCTCAGGGGTGCAGGCTGCTGACCAGCTCGGCGGTCGCCGTGAGCCCGGTGTTGATGGTGGGACCCATGCTGGAGCCGGCCATGAAGAACCCGAGCACCATGCAGACCAGGGCGTGCGAGACCTTCAGCCCGCCGTTGCGCATGAAGATCACGGCCAGAATCATGAGCAACAGCACCACTGAGATGGAAACGGCCATCGGGAACCTCCTCCGCCACGCCCCTTGAGTGGCGTTTCGGCCGCAAGTGTGGCGTAGCGGAGGGTTGGTCCGGGCGGCTGACATGTCCCCCGATCGAGTGGTGTTACGCCGTGGGACGGGCGTCGAGGAAGGCCTCCAGGCCGGCGAGGTCGTCGGTGTTGAGGTAGTCGACACCGGCGGCCGGCAGTGCGGTCCACAGCGCGTCGCGGCGAGTGGGTCGAGGCAGCGGGATTCGAGGGTGCGGGTCGGGTCCGGCTCGGAGCTGTCGGGACCGATGAGGAGCCGGTCGCCGACGAGGAGGATGTCGGCCTCGACGCCGTTGAAGCGGTGGCCGAGCGCGTCGAAAAGCGGGTGCGGGTGCTCTCCGGAGCAGCCACGCGAAAGAAGCCCGCCCCGGTGGGGCGGGCTTCAGCCGGGTGACGTCAGGGTGCCTGGAGGTCGACCAGCCCGGCCAGCGCCGAGCGATGCGCGCCCGCCGTGCCGTACGCGATCGAGTCCGTCTTGGCCCGCTTGAGGTACAGGTGGATCGGGTGCTCCCAGGTCATCCCGATCCCGGCGTGCAGCTGCAGCGCCTCCTCGGCGGCGTGGACGGCGACGGGGGCGGCGTACGCCTGCGCGACCGCGACCGCGATGTCCGTGTCCTCACCGGAGGCCAGCGCGTCGGCGGCGGCGCGGGCCGCGGCCCGGAGGTTGACCGTCTCCAGCCACAGCTGGGCGAGCCGGTGCTTGAGCGCCTGGAAGCCGCCGACCGGCCGGTTGAACTGCTTGCGCTCCTTGAGATAGCGGACCGTCTCGGTCAACAGCCAGTCGGCGACGCCCAGTTGCTCGGAGGCGAGCAGTCCGGCGGCAGCGCGCAGGGCACGCCGTACGGCGGGTTCCGCGTCGCCGACACGGCGGCCGGGGGCGGCGTCGAGGGTCACCGTGGCGAGCGGCCGGGTCAGGTCCAGGGCGACCTGCGGGGTGACGGTCACGGCGTCGGCGGGCACGGCGTACAGGCCGCCGTCGTCGGCCGGGACCAGCAGCACATCGGCCGCGGCCGCGTCGGCGATGCCGGTCAACTCGCCGTACAGGGTGCCGTTCTCGACGCGTACGGCCTTGGTGGCGGCGCCCGGAGCCGTGTGCAGGGCGACCGCGAGGGCGCCGATGGTGCGGCCGGAGGCCAGCCGCTCCAGCAGGTCCCCGTCGCCGCAGGCGAGCAGGGCCTCGGTGGCCACGACCGCGCTGGCGAGGTAGGGAACGGGCGCCACGGCCCGGCCCAACTCCTCGAGCACGACGGCCACTTCGCGGTGCGAGGCGCCCTGGCCGCCCTGCGCCTCGGGCACCAGGAGGCCGGCCAGGCCCATGCCGTCGGCGAGCAGCTTCCACAGGGCGAGGTCGTGCGGGGCGTCCGACTCGGTGCGGGCGATGACGCCGGCCGGGGCGCAGTGGTCGGTGAGCAGGTCCCGTACGGCGGCCCGCAGCGCCTCTTCCTCCTCGGAGTAGAGGAGATCCTGCTGTGTGCGCTGTGTCGGCTGCGTTGTCATCGGGACAGGTCCTTCCACGCGACGTCCTTGTCGGTGCGCGGCTCGGCGGGCAGGCCGAGGACGCGCTCGGCGACGATGTTCAGCAGGACCTCGCTGGTCCCGCCCTCGATGCTGTTGCCCTTGGCGCGCAGATAGCGGTAGCCGGCGTCGCGGCCGGTGAAGTCGACGAGTTCGGGGCGGCGCATGGTCCAGTCGTCGTACAACAGGCCCTCCTCACCGCGGAGTTCGACCTCCAGGCCGCTGATCTCCTGGTTGAGGCGGGCGAAGCCGAGCTTCATGCCGGCGCCCTCGGGGCCGGGCTGACCGGCGACGAGCTGCTGGCGCAGCCGCTCGGCGGTGAGGCGGGAGACCTCGGCCTCGACCCACAGTTTCAGCAGCCGCTGGTGGAGGTCGTGGGTGCGCAGTTCGGGGCGCTCGCGCCAGGTCTTCGCGACCGGGCCGATCATGCCGCCCTCGCGGGGCAGCTGCATGCCGCCGATGGCCACACGCTCGTTGTTGAGCGTGGTCTGCGCGACCCGCCAGCCGTCACCGACCTCGCCGAGGCGGCGGGAGTCGGGGATGCGGACGTCGGTGAGGAAGACCTCGTTGAACTCGGCCTCGCCGGTGATCTGGCGCAGCGGCCGGACGTCGACGCCCGGGTCGGTCATGTCGCACAGGAAGTAGGTGATGCCCGCGTGCTTGGGCACGTCCGGGTCGGTGCGGGCGATGAGGATGGCCCAGCGGGCGTTGTGCGCGCCGGACGTCCACACCTTCTGCCCGTTGACGACCCAGTCTCCCCCGCTCTCGGCTTCGCTCGAGCGGGAGGTGCCCCCACCTTCCCGTACGGCCCGGGTGCCGAGCGCGGCGAGGTCGGAGCCGGCACCGGGCTCGCTGAACAGCTGGCACCAGACCTCCTCGCCGGTCCACAGCGGCCGCAGATAGCGCTGCTTCTGCTCGTCCGTGCCGTACTTGAGGATGGTCGGCGCGGCCATGCCGAGCCCGATGCCGTTGCGGCGCGCGTCGTTGTCGGGGGCGCCGGCGGCCTCCAGCTCGGCGTCCACGGCGGCCTGGAGATGGCGGGGCGCGCCCAGTCCGCCGAGGCCCTCCGGGTAGTGCACCCAGGCGAGGCCGGCGTCGAAGCGGGCTCGCAGGAACTCCAGCCGGTCGGTGCTCGCGACCGGATACCGGTCCAGCAACTCCCGTGTGCGGCGCACCAGTTCATCGGCGTCGGTCATGCTGCTCCCTCCATCACCACGGCGATCCGGCCGATGGAGCGGCCGTCCGCCACCTTCTGCACGGCCGTGGCGGCCCCGCTCAGCGGCACCCGCTCGCTCACCAGCGGTTTGATCGCGCCGCGGGCGGCCAGCGCGGTCAGTTCCTTGTGGCAGTGCCCGATGAGCCCCGGGTTCTTGGTGGCGTACAGGCCCCAGTGCAGGCCGAGGATCGAGTAGTTCTTCACCAGGGCGTGGTTGAGGGCCGGGCTCGGGATGCCGCCACTGGCGAAGCCGACGACGACGATCCGGCCCTCGAAGGCGACGAGCTTGGCGGACTGGGCGTAGGCCTCGCCGCCGACGGGGTCGTAGATCACGTCGGCGCCCCGGCCGCCGGTGGCCTCCTTCACGGCGGCGATCACGTCCTCGCTGCGGCGGTCGACGACCACGTCACAGCCCAGCTCACGGGCGACGGCGGCCTTGTCCGCGCCGCCGACGACACCGATCACGGTGGCGCCGGCCGCCTTGCCGAGCTGGACGGCGGCGCTGCCGACACCGCCGGCGGCGGCGTGCACGAGCAGGGTCTCGCCCGCCTCCAGGTGCGCCCGGCGGTGCAGGCCGAACCAGCCCGTCTGGTAGCCGATGTGCAGCGCGGCCGCCTCGGCGTCGTCCAGCGCGTCGGGGGCGGGCAGCAGCGCGCGGGCGTCGGCGACGGCGTACTCGGCGAAACCGCCGTACGGCAGCACGGGGTTGGCGATCACCCGGCGGCCGTCCTCGGTCTCGGCGCAGATCTCCACGCCGGGCGTGAACGGCAGCGGCGGCCGTACCTGGTACTGGCCCCGGCACAGCAGGGCGTCCGGGAAGTTGATGTCGGCGGCGCGCACCCGCAGCAGCACCTGGCCGTCGCCGGGCGTGGGCGGCTCCACCTCCGCGAGGCGCATCACCTCGCTCGGCTCGCCGTTCTCGTGCACTTGCCATGCCTGCATGCGGGGCCTCCACGGGACTGCTTCGTCTGACCGGGTCCGAGGGCATACTAAGCGGTCGCTTGCCGATCAGGGAACAGCCGGCCGCCGGGAAGCCGCGTCACCTACATGTCGACCGGATCACTTCCGCGTCGGCCGCGCCCGTACGTGCATCCGCTCCCCCTGTGGCCCGAACAGACTCAGGAACTCCACCGGCCCCTCCCCCGTCGAGCCGAACCAGTGCGGCACCCGGGTGTCGAACTCGGCGGCCTCCCCGGCCGACAGCACCACGTCGTGCTCGCCGAGGACCAGCCGGAGCCGGCCCGACAGAACGTACAGCCACTCGTACCCCTCGTGGGTGCGCGGATCCGGCTCCTGCTTCCGCCGCGGTTCGAGGACCTTGAAGGCCTGGAGCCCGCCGGGCTGGCGGGTCAGCGGCCAGTGCGTGCGCCCGCCCCGGACGATCGGCTCGGCCCGCACCCGCGGATCCCCCACCGGGGGCGCGCCGACCAGTTCGTCCAGCGGCACCTGATGGGCCTGGGCGATCGGCAGCAGCAGTTCCAGGCTGGGCTTGCGCAGGCCGGACTCCAGCCGGGACAGGGTGCTCACGGAGATCCCGGTCGCCTCCGACAGCCCGGCCAGGGTCACCTCGCGCTCCTTGCGCAGGCGCCGCAGCCGGGGGCCCACCCCGGAGAGAACGTCGTCGGTACTCATGCTCGTATTGCAGAATCGGCAAAGGCATTTGTCAATACGGCAGGCCCCGGGTCACGGTCGTGCCATGACCGACAACAGCAGGTACGAAGTGGTCGTCGTCGGAGGCGGGGCCGCCGGGCTGTCCGCCGCGCTGGTCCTCGGCCGGGCCCGGCGCCGCACGCTGGTCGTCGACGCGGGCGAGCCGCGCAACGCGCCGAGCGCGCACATGCAGGGCTATCTGTCCCGCGACGGCATGTCCCCGGCCAACTTCCTGGCGGTGGGGCGCGAGGAGATCGCCCGGTACGGCGTGGAACTGGTCCGGGACCGGGCGACGGACGCCTGCCGGGACGGCGAGGGCTTCACCGTCCGGCTCGCGCGGGGCCGGACGGTGCACGCCCGGCACCTGGTGATCGCCGCCGGCCTGCGGGACGAACTGCCCGGGGTGCCGGGGCTGGCGGAGCGGTTCGGCCGGGACGTGGTGCACTGCCCGTACTGCCACGGCTGGGAGGTCCGCGACCGGCCGACCGGGGTGCTCGCGACCTCCCCGCTGAGCGTGCACCAGGCGCTGATGGTCACCCAGTGGTCCGACGACGTGCGGCTCTTCCTGCACGAGGTCGCCGAGCCGGAGCTGACCGACGTCGACCTGCGCCGGCTGGCCGCCGCCCGGGTGGCGGTCGTCCCCGGCCGGGTGACCGGGCTGGTCGTCGACGACGACCGGCTCACCGGGGTCCGGCTCGTGGACGGCACGGTCCACGACCGTGCGGTGCTCTACGCCGCCCCGCGCGCCGTCCCCCGCAACGACCTGCTGATCACGCTGGGCGCCGAACTGCGCGAGACCCCGTTCGGCAGCTACCCCGTGATCGACGAACGCGGCCTGACCACCGTCCCCGGCCTCTGGGCGGCGGGCAACGCGAGCGGCTTCGCCGAGCAGGTGGTCAACGCGGCGAGCCGGGGGTACCGGGCGGGGGCCGCGATCAACGGGGAACTGCTGATGGCGGACCTGGACGCGACAGTGCGGACGTAGTCGACGCAACGGTGCGGGTGTGGTCGGCGGGTCTCTGCGCCACCATGGCTGCATGCTGCTGGCCCGGCTCGCCCAGGTGTCCCGGGACGTCGCCGCGACGACGGCGCGGTCCCGCAAGACCGAGCTGCTCGCGGAGCTGTTCCGGGAGACAGCGGCGGACGACGTGCCGATCGTCATCCCGTATCTTGCCGGACGGCTGCCGCAGGGCCGGCTCGGCGTCGGCTGGAAGGTGCTGGGCCACCCGGTGCCGCCCGCCGCCGCTCCCACGCTCACGGTCCGCGAGACCGACGCCCGCCTCACCGAGCTGGGCAAGGTCTCCGGGCCGGGCGCGCAGGCGGAACGGGCCCGGATCGTCGGCGCGCTGATGGGCGCGGCCACGGCGGACGAGCAGGGATTCCTGCGCGGGCTGCTCACCGGCGAGGTCCGGCAGGGCGCACTGGACGCGGTCGCGACGGAGGGGCTGGCCCGGGCGACCGGCGCGGATCCGGCCGACGTACGGCGGGCGGTGATGCTGGCGGGGTCCTTGCAGACGGTCGCCCGGGCGTTGCTCGCGGAGGGGCCCGGGGCGCTGGAACGGTTCCGGCTCACCGTCGGCCGGCCGGTGCTGCCGATGCTGGCGCGGAGCGCGTCGTCGGTCGCGGAGGCGGTGCGGGGGCTCGGCGCCTGCGCGGTGGAGGAGAAGCTGGACGGCATCCGGGTGCAGGTCCACCGGGACGGCGACACGGTCCGCGTGCACACCCGCACCCTGGACGACATCACCGACCGGCTGCCCGAAGTGACTTCTGCTGCACGGGAGTTGGCGGGTGAGCGGTTCGTCCTGGACGGCGAGGTGATCTCGTTCGGCCGCGACGGCCGCCCGCGTTCGTTCCAGGAGACCGCGGGGCGCGTCGGCTCCCGGACGGACGTGGCGAAGGCGGCCGGGGCGGTCCCGGTCTCGCCCGTCTGCTTCGACGTCCTGTCGGTCGACGGCCGTGATCTGCTCGATCTGCCGTTCGCCGAGCGGCACGCGGAGCTGGCACGGCTGGTGCCCGAGCCGATGCGGGTGCGCCGCACCCTCGCCGCCGGCCCCGAGGACATCCCGGCGGCGGAACGCTTCCTCGCCGACACCCTGGCCCGGGGACACGAGGGCGTGGTGGTGAAGGCGCTGGACGCGCCGTACAGCGCGGGCCGGCGCGGCGCCGCCTGGCTGAAGGTCAAGCCCGTGCACACCCTCGACCTGGTGGTGCTGGCCGCCGAGTGGGGCCACGGCCGTCGCACCGGCAGACTCTCGAACCTGCACCTGGGCGCGCGCACCGCCGACGGCGGCTTCGCGATGCTGGGCAAGACGTTCAAGGGCATGACGGACGTGATGCTCGCCTGGCAGACGAAGCGGCTGCGCGAACTGGCGGTCGACGACGCCGACGACGGCTGGGTGGTCCGCGTCCGCCCCGAACTCGTCGTGGAGATCGCCTACGACGGCCTCCAGCGCTCCTCCCGCTACCCGGCCGGCGTCACCCTGCGCTTCGCCCGCGTGGTCCGCTACCGCGAGGACAAACGCCCCGAGGAGGCCGATACGGTGGAGGCCCTGCTGGCGGCCCACCCGGAGGTCACACCGTGACGGTGCGTGCGACGAAGCGGAGCGCGGGACTGCTGTTGTTCCGGCACACCGATGAGGGACTTCAGGTGTTGCTCGGCCATATGGGCGGCCCCCTGTGGGCGAAGAAGGACGCGGGAGCGTGGACCGTCCCCAAGGGCGAGTACGAAGGCGACGAGCCCGCGTGGGAGGCGGCCCGGCGCGAGTTCCGGGAGGAGCTGGGGATCGCGCCGCCCGACGGCGAGGCCCTGGCGCTCGGCGAGGTGGTGCAGAGGAACGGCAAGATCGTCACGGCGTGGGCGGTGGCGGCGGACCCGGATCTGTCGGGGTTCAGCCCCGGCAGCTTCGCCCTGGAGTGGCCGCCGAGGTCCGGCCGGGTGCAGGAGTTCCCCGAGCTGGACCGGGTGGAGTGGGTGGGCGTGGACCGCGCCCGCGAGGTGCTCGTCACGGCGCAGGCCGCGTTCCTCGACCGCTTGGCCGAACACACGGGCTGAACCGGACCGTACGCGTTGCGGACGCCGCGCCCGCGCGCGAAGGTCGAGACAAGCCCGCTCCCAGGGAGGTCAGCCATGCCCATCGCCACGGTGAACCCGGCGAACGGCGAGACGCTCAAGGCGTACGAGCCCATGGGCGAGGAGGAGCTGGAACGCCGGCTCCAGCTCGCCGAGGCCACGTTCCGCACGTACCGGACGACCACGTTCGCCGAGCGCGCCCGCCTGCTGCAGCAGGCCGCCGACCTGCTGGACGAGGACCAGCCGGAGATCGGCCGGGTCATGACCCTGGAGATGGGCAAACCCCTCAAGCAGGCGCGCGCGGAGGCCGCGAAGTGCGCGAAGGCGATGCGCTGGTACGCCGAGCGTGCCGAGGCGCTGCTGGCCGACGAGGAGCCCGCCGCGTCGGACGTGACGGACTCGGGGGCGTCGCGGGTGCGGGTGCGCTACCGGCCGCTCGGCCCGGTGCTCGCGGTCATGCCGTGGAACTTCCCCCTGTGGCAGGTCGTGCGGTTCGCCGCGCCCGCGCTGATGGCCGGCAACGTGGGCCTGCTCAAACACGCCTCCAACGTCCCCCAGACGGCCCTGTACCTGGAGGACCTGTTCCACCGGGCGGGATTCAAGGAGGGCTGTTTCCAGACGCTGCTGATCGGGGCGGGCGCGGTGGACGGCGTCCTGCGCGACGAGCGGGTGAAGGCGGCCACGCTGACGGGCAGCGAGCCGGCGGGCCGGGCCGTCGCCGCCACCGCCGGCGAGATGATCAAGAAGACGGTGCTGGAACTGGGCGGCAGCGACCCGTACGTGGTGCTGCCGTCCGCCGACCTCGACCGCGCGGCCGAGGTCGCGGTGACCGCGCGCGTGCAGAACAACGGGCAGTCCTGTATCGCCGCGAAGCGGTTCATCGTGCACGGCGACGTCTACGACGCCTTCGCCGGGAAGTTCGTCGCGGGCATGGAGGCGCTCAGGATCGGCGACCCGATGGCGGAGGACACCGACGTCGGCCCCCTCGCCACCGAGCAGGGTCGCGCCGATCTGGAGGAACTGGTCGACGACGCGCGGCGCAGCGGCGCCGAGGTGCTGTGCGGCGGGCAGCGGCCGGACGGGCCGGGCTGGTACTACCCGCCGACCGTGCTCGCCGGGATCCACCGGGACATGCGCATCCACCGCGAGGAGGCGTTCGGCCCGGTGGCCACGCTGTACCGGGCCGGTGACCTGGACGAGGCACTGCTCATCGCCAACGACTCGCCGTTCGGGCTGAGTTCCAACGTGTGGACGCGGGACGCGGACGAGGTGGAGCGGTGCGCCCGCGATCTGGAGGCCGGTTCCGTGTTCGTCAACGGGATGACCGCCTCTCACCCCGCATTCCCGTTCGGCGGGGAGAAACGCTCGGGGTACGGGCGTGAGCTGTCCGGGCACGGAATCCGGGAGTTCTGCAACATCACCACGGTTTGGCAGGGGGCGTGACGACGGCGGGGCTACCATCCCGTTTGTGAACCGCGAAGTGACTCTGCCGCTGATCGTCGACGACCGCGGGACCCTGCAGGTGGCTGCCGCCGATGTGAGCAAGCTCTTGCGGACCGTGGGCGGGCGCTGGCTGCGACTGGTCGAGGCCGGGGAGCAGTTGGACGAGGACACAGTGGCGGCGCTGACCATCGAGCTGGCGAAACTCGCGGACCGTATCGACGTCGCGTGCATCGCGCACAGCAGCGGGGCGCCGTAGGGATTCTCAGGCAGGTCGCCCGAGCGATTCCCAGAACATGCTCTCGTACGTTTGCAACAGCGTTCCGTACGTGTGCGCGTCGGCCGTGCTCAACGCGCCCTGGTCCAGGCCCGCCTGCACCGCGGCCCTCGCCTGTCCGTCCAGGTCCGGCGCCGGTGCCGCGAAGAAGTCGAAGAAGGCGCAGGCGTCGTCCGTGAAGCCGTAGCGCGTGCGCAGGCCCTCGGCGATGCGGGCGCAGTAGCCGCCCCAGGCCGAGAAGTTGGCGGTCAGGGCGAGGACCGTGTCCGTGGGGGACGCGTTGAGTGCCAGCCAGGAGACGTAGGCGGGGTAGGCCTGGCAGCCCGGCAGCGGGACGTACGCGCGTGCGCGCTCCTGTGTCACGCCGCAGGCCCGGGTGAAGGCCGTCAGATGCGCCGCGGCCAGTTCCTCGCCCGTCGCGAGGGTGGTGAAGTAGGCCGCGGCCGCCGGGTCCGCGCGCTCGGCCAGGTGCTGGAAGGCGCGGCGGTCGGCCGGGATCACCCACCGCTGTTCCAGGGCGAGGCGGGCCAGGGCCTCGCGGGGTGCAGCGCCGCGCTCCACGAGCGGCACGAAGCGGTTGGCCGCCGGGTCCGGGGCCAGTGCCCGGGTGGCCGTCCGGAGCAGCTCTGCGGCCGTGTCCGTCATGGTCTTTCCTCCCTCGCGCGACGTGCGGCTTCGTCTCAGACCCTGACACGGTGTCCCCGGTCTGGAGTAGTCCGGCGCGAGATCGCCGCCCTCACGGGTGATCGTGGGTGGACCACCTCCTGAGGTGAACCACCTTCTGACCGGCGGGCGAAGGCCTTCCGGAAGGCTGAAAGCAGGCGCGGTTCATGGCGACTTTGTGCAGACCGGCAGTGTCGGTTCCGGAACACGTGATCACGATGGAGGAGACGCTGGAGCTGGCGCGCTCCCGTCACGCGGACCACCCACAACTCCCGCTCGCCCTGCGGCTGATCGAGAACACGGGCGTCAAGACCCGGCACATCGTGCAGCCCATCGAGGAGACCCTGAAGCACCCCGGCTTCGAGGAGCGCAACAAGCTCTACGAGGCCGAGGCCAAGGCCAGGGTCCCCGCGGTGATCCAGCGGGCGCTCGACGACGCGGAACTCCTCACCACCGACATCGACGTGATCATCTACGTCTCGTGCACGGGCTTCATGATGCCCTCGCTCACGGCGTGGCTGATCAACGAGATGGACTTCGACCCCACGACGCGGCAGCTCCCCATAGCCCAGCTGGGCTGCGCGGCCGGTGGTGCCGCGATCAACCGGGCCCACGACTTCTGCTCGGCCTACCCCAAGGCCAACGCGCTGATCGTGGCCTGCGAGTTCTGCTCGCTGTGCTACCAGCCCACCGACCTCGGCGTCGGCTCGCTGCTCTCCAACGGCCTGTTCGGCGACGGCATAGCCGCCGCCGTGGTGCGCGGCAGGGGTGGCACCGGCATCGAACTGGAGCGCAACGGCTCGTACCTGATCCCGAAGACCGAAGAGTGGATCATGTACGACGTCCGCGCGACCGGATTCCACTTCCTGCTCGACAAGCGGGTGCCGGCCACCATGGAGCCGCTCGCCCCGGCGCTGCAGGACCTCGCGGGTCTGCACGGCTGGGACGCGTCCGACCTGGACTTCTACATCGTCCACGCCGGTGGGCCGCGCATCCTCGACGACCTGAGCAAGTTCCTCCAGGTCGACCCGCACGCGTTCCGGTTCAGCCGGTCCACGCTCACCGAGTACGGCAACATCGCCTCCGCCGTCGTACTGGACGCGCTGCGCCGGATGTTCGACGAGGGCGGCACCGAGCACCGGGCGCGCGGGCTGCTCGCCGGGTTCGGGCCCGGCATCACCGCGGAAATGGCGCTGGGCCGCTGGCGCGGCTCCGACCGAGAAACGGCATGAGTACGGCATGACGGAAGAGACACTCACCGAGACCCTGCCCCCGATCCGGCACTGGCCGGCGCTCGATCTGACCGGGACGGACTTCGACCCGGTGCTCAGAGAGCTG
This sequence comes from Streptomyces monashensis, assembly GCF_001866665.1. Lineage (GTDB taxonomy): Bacteria > Actinomycetota > Actinomycetes > Streptomycetales > Streptomycetaceae > Streptomyces > Streptomyces monashensis. The sequence continues at coordinate 126,296 of NZ_MLYO01000013.1, forward strand.
ATGCGCGAGGGACCGGTCACCCGCATCCAGCTGCCCAACGGCGAGGGCTGGGCCTGGCTGGTCACCCGGTACGACGACGTGCGCATGGTGACCAACGACGCCCGCTTCAGCCGCGAGGCGGTCATGGACCAGCCGGTCACCCGGCTGGCCCCGCACTTCATCCCGGACCCGGGCGCGGTCGGCTTCCTCGACCCGCCCGACCACACCCGGCTGCGCCGCTCGGTGGCGGCCGCGTTCACCGCGAAGGGCGTGGAACGGGTCCGGGAGAAGGCGCAGACCATGCTGGACGAGCTGGTCGACGAACTCCTCCAGGACGGGCCGCCCACGGACCTGACGGCGAGCATCCTCAGCCCGTTCCCGATCGCGGTGATCTGCGAGATGATGGGCGTCCCGGCCGCCGACCGGCACGTCATGCACACCTGGACACAGCTCATCCTGTCCTCCGCGCACGGCAAGGAGGTCAGCGAGAAGGCCAAGCGGGAGATGGCCGCGTACTTCTCCGACCTGATCGGGCTGCGCGAGAACAGCACGGCCGAGGACGTCACCTCGCTGCTCGGCGCCGCGGTGGGCCGGCGCGAGGTGACGCTGGGCGAGGCCGTCGGGCTCGCCGTGCTGCTCCAGATCGGCGGCGAGGCGGTCACCAACAACAGCGGACAGATGTTCTATCTGCTGCTGACCCGCCCCGACCTGGTGAACCTGCTGCGCGAGCGCCCGGAGATCCGCCCGCGGGCGATCGACGAGCTCCTGCGCTACATCCCGCACCGCAACGCGGTCGGCCTGTCCCGCATCGCCATGGTGGACGTGGAGATCCGGGGCGTGCGGATCAGCGCGGGCGACCCGGTGTACGTCTCCTACCTGGCCGCGAACCGCGACCCGGATGTCTTCCCGGACCCGGAGACGATCGACTTCTCGCGCAGTCCCAACCCGCATGTCTCCTTCGGCTTCGGCCCGCACTACTGCCCCGGCGGCCAGCTGGCCCGGCTGGAGGAGGAACTGCTGGTGGACACCCTGCTGGACCGGGTGCCGGGCCTGCGCCTGGCCGTACCGCCGGACCAGGTGCCCTTCAAGAAGGGCGCGCTGATCCGGGGTCCCGAGGCCGTTCCGGTGACCTGGTGAGCGCCGGATGACCTGGACCGAGGGACTCTACGTGCCGCCGGGCCACGGCCGTGTCGTCGAGACACCGGCTCAGCGTGTGACGTTCAAGGTCACCGGCATGCATTCGCGGATGGCCTCCACCTTCGAGGTGGAGGTCCCGCCGGGCTTCGACGTGGGTGCGCATGTGCACACCCGCAGCGAGGAGCTGTTCTACGTCCTGGAGGGCGAACTCGACGTCCTCGCCTTCGAGCCCCGCATCCGTACCCCCGACAACTGGAAGGGGTGGGAGTCGAGTTCGGGCAGCCGGGTGGTCCGGGCGACCCCGGGCACGCTGATCGTCGTGCCACCGGGGTGCCCGCACGCGTTCGCCAACCCGACGGACACCCCGGCGAAGATGTTCTTCCAGGCGAGCCCCCCGCCGGATCACGAGCGCTACTTCGAGGAGCTGCTGGAGATCCTCGGCAACGGCGGCCCGCCGGACCAGGAGGCGATCGAGGCGCTGCGGGCCAAGTACGACATCGAGCAGCTCACGCCGCTCCGGCACCGTTAGCGGATGGGCATGCCCGCGAGGGTGCGGGAGATCACCAGCCGCTGGATCTCGCTCGTCCCCTCGAAGATGGTGTAGATGGCGGAGTCCCTGTGCATGCGCTCGACGGGGTACTCCCTGGTGTAGCCGTTGCCGCCGAGGATCTGGATCGCCTGGGCCGTGACCTTCTTGGCCGTCTCGCTGGCGAACAGCTTCGACATGGACCCCTCGGCGGCGGTGAACGGCCTGCCGTTGACCGCCATCCACGACGCCCGCCACACCAGCAGCCGCGCGGCGTCGATCTGCGTCCGCATGTCCGCCAGTTGGAAGGCGACGCCCTGGTTGTCGATGATCGGCCGCCCGAACTGCTCGCGGGTCCTGGCGTAGTCGAGGGCGACCTCGTACGCGGCACGGGCCGTGCCGACCGCCATCGCTCCCACGGCGGGCCGGGACGCCTCGAACGTCGCCATCGCCGCGTTCTTCACCCGCTCCCCGCCGGACTTCGCCTTCTCGCGCGCCCGGGCGAGGCGCTCGTCGAGCTTCTCCTTGCCGCCCAGCAGGCAGGAGCCGGGGACGCGGACGTCGTCGAGGACGACCTCGGCGGTGTGCGAGGCGCGGATGCCGTGCTTCTTGAACTTCTGGCCCTGGGAGAGGCCCTCCGTGCCCGGCGGGACGATGAAGGAGGCGTGGCCCTTCGAGCCCAGCTCCGGGTCGACGCTGGCGACGACGACGTGGACGTTGGCGATGCCGCCGTTGGTCGCCCAGGTCTTCGTGCCGTTGATCACCCACTCGTCCTTGGCCTCGTCGTACACGGCACGCGTGCGCAGGGAGGCGACGTCGGAGCCGGCGTCGGGTTCGGAGGAGCAGAACGCGGCGACCTTGACATCGTTCGGGTCACCGTACATCTGCGGGATCCAGGTGCCGATCTGCTCCTCGGTCCCGTTGGCGAGAACGCCCACGGCGGCGAGGCCGGTGCCCACAATGGAGAGGGCGATGCCCGCGTCGCCCCAGAACAGCTCCTCCATCGCCATCGGGATGCCGAGCCCGGTGGAGTCGAAGTACTGCTGTGCGTAGAAGTCGAGGGAGTAGATGCCGACCTTCGCCGCCTCCTGGATCACCGGCCAGGGAGTCTCCTCGCGCTCGTCCCACTCGGCGGCCGCGGGGCGGATCACGTCGGCGGCGAAGCCATGGAGCCAGTCCCGGACTTCCTTCTGTTCGTCGTTCAGCTCCATGGTGAACTCGGCCATGTCCCCTCCAGCGGCGGCAGTGCATGTTACTTGCGGTAACCCAAGTCTGTTACCCGCCAGTAGGAAAAGTCAACCGCCAAGGGCTCCTCGGCATCCCGTTCGATGTCAGGGGCACAGTCAGTGTTAGTTTGCGCAGGCGTCACCGAATCAGCACGGGTGGGGAGAGCACATGGACACCACACAGCGGACCGAGCAGCAGCGGTCCGCCGACCGCAGACGGCGCGAGCTGCTGGAGGCCGCGGACCGGGTGGTGCTCCGCGACGGCCCGCAGGCGTCGATGAACGCGATCGCGGCGGAGGCCGGCATCACGAAGCCGATCCTGTACCGCCACTTCGGCGACAAGGGCGGGCTCTACGCGGCGCTCGCCAAGCGGCACACCGACGCGCTCCTCGCGTCGCTGCGGGCGGCGCTGGACGCCCCCGCGGACCGGCGCGAGCGGGTCGAGTCCACGCTGGACACCTACCTCGCCGCGATCGAGGCACGCCCCCAGGTGTACCGGTTCCTGATGCACCCGGCCGAGGGGAGCACCGGGACCGACCAGGGCTTCGACGTCGGCAAGCACAGCGCACCGCTGCTGCGCAGGATGGGCGAGGAGCTGGCACAGGTCATCGAGGAGCGGGTCGACCTGGGCCCCGGCAGCCAGCAGCTCGCACGGGTGTGGGGGCACGGGATCGTCGGGATGATGCATGCGGCCGGGGACTGGTGGCTGGGGGAACGACCGTGTTCCCGCGCCGAGTTGGTCCGCTCGCTGGCCGACCTGCTGTGGGGCCGGCTCGCGGCGGCGGGGGACAGGATCGGCGGCCCGGGGTTCTAGGGCCTGCCGGGCCTAGCCGCTCCAGGGGGCCCGGGAGATCTGCCTCAGCAGTCTTCGCCTGCGCCAGCCTTCGACGCGGTCCGCGTACACCCGGCCCTCCAGGTGGTCGCACTCGTGCTGCAGGCACCGGGCGAAGAAACCCGTGCCGTGCACGGTGACCGGCTCCCCCGTCACCGTGCGGCCCTCGACCACCGCGTGGTCGTACCGCTCCGTCCCCGCCTCCAGCCCCGGCAGGGACAGGCAGCCCTCGGGGCCCCGGAGCACGATGCCGTCCGCCTCCACCAGGCGGGGGTTGACCACATGTCCCAAATGCCGCACATCCTCGTCATCCGGACAGTCATAGACGAACACCCGCAAAGGCACCCCGATCTGATTCGCGGCCAGACCCACCCCCTGTGCCGCGTACATCGTGGCGAACAAGTCCTCCACGAGATCGGCCAGTTCCGGGCCGAAGTCCGTGACGTCCCGGCAGGGCTCGCGCAACGCCGCGTCGCCGAGCAGGGTGAGAGGCCGGACTCGCCCGTGGGCGCCCGCAATGGAACCGTGTCGCATGGCCGCAAGGGTACGGTTCGTTCGACCCACGCCCGTCGCGCAGGGATGGGCAGGATTCGGGAGTGCGAACGGATCTCGATAGGCTGAGGTCCACACCACGTTGCCGGATGGCCCCAGGCGCGGCGCGTACGCAAGGAGGATCGAGAACTGATGGCAGGCAACTCGGACCCGCTCACGCCGCGGGCCAAGCTGGCCGTGACGGCGGGCAAGGCGGTCGCTGCGGCATCTCGCGCCGCGGGGCGCGGCAGCGGGTCGGTGATCGGTGGCCGGGTCGCGCTGAAACTCGACCCCGACCTGCTCGCCCGGCTCGCGCAGAACCTGGACGTCGTCCTGGTGTCGGCGACCAACGGCAAGACCACGACGACCCGGCTGATCGCCGAGGCGCTGCGCGCCGCGGGCCCGGTCGTCTCGAACGCGCTCGGCGCCAACATGCCGGCCGGCATCACCTCCGCCCTCGCGGGCGGCTCGGAGGCGAAGTTCGGCGTCATCGAGGTCGACGAGAAGTACCTGGCCGGTGTGGCCCGGGACACCAGCCCGAAGTGCATCGCGCTGCTCAACCTCTCCCGCGACCAGCTCGACCGCGCCGCCGAGACGCGGATGCTGGCCGAGAACTGGCGCGAGGGCCTGTCCGGCTCCAAGGCCGTCATCGTCGCCAACTGCGACGACCCGCTGGTCGTGTGGGCCGCCTCGTCCTCGCCGAACGTGGTCTGGGTCGCCGCCGGGCAGATGTGGAAGGACGACGCCTGGTCCTGCCCGTCCTGCGGTGGCGTGATGCAGCGCCCCGGAGAGGACTGGTACTGCAACGAGTGCGGCTTCCGCCGGCCCCAGCCGACGTGGGCGCTCTCCGGCGACCACGTGCTGGACCCGCACGGGTCCGCCTGGCCGATCCATCTCCAGCTGCCGGGCCGCGCCAACAAGGCGAACGCGGCCAGCTCCGCCGCCGTGGCCGCCGTCTTCGGGGTGCCGCCGCAGGTCGCCCTGGAGCGGATGTACCAGGTGCAGGCCGTGGCCGGGCGGTACGACGTCGTCCAGTTCCTCAGCCGTGATCTGCGGCTGCTGCTGGCCAAGAACCCGGCCGGCTGGCTGGAGACGTTCTCCCTGATCGACCAGCCGCCCGCGCCGGTGATCCTCTCCGTGAACGCCCGCGGCGCCGACGGCACCGACACCTCCTGGCTGTGGGACGTCGACTACACCCGGCTCACCGGCCACCCGATCTTCGTGATCGGCGACCGGAAGCTGGACCTCGCCGTCCGTCTGGAGGTCGCGAACCAGCACTTCCAGGTCTGCGACACGCTCGACCAGGCCGTGCAGGCGTGCCCGCCCGGCCGGATCGAGGTCATCGCGAACTACACCGCGTTCCAGGACCTGCGCCGCCGCGTCGGCAACTGATCTTCCGATCCTCTGATCCGCGAAGGGCGATCACCTCATGAGCGACAACCAACTGCGGCTGGTGTGGATCTACCCGGACCTGCTGAGCACCTACGGCGACCAGGGCAACGCGCTCGTCGTGGAGCGCCGGGCCCGCCAGCGCGGCCTGGACGTGGCCCGTCTCGACGTGCGCAGCGACCAGCCGATCCCGACCTCCGGCGACATCTACCTGATCGGCGGCGGCGAGGACCGCCCGCAGCGGCTCGCGGCCGAGCGACTGCGCCGCGACGGTCATTTGCAGCGGGCGGTGCAGAACGGCGCGATCGTGTTCTCCGTCTGCGCCGGCTACCAGATCCTCGGGCACGAGTTCATCAACGACCTCGGCCAGCGCGAGCCCGGCCTCGGCCTGCTCGACGTGGTCTCGGTGCGCGGCGAGGGCGAGCGGTGCGTCGGCGACGTGCTCGGCGACATCGACCCGCAGCTCGGCCTGCCCCAGCTGACCGGCTTCGAGAACCACCAGGGCGTCACCCACGTCGGCCCGAACGCCCGCCCGTTCGCCCGGGTACAGATCGGCAAGGGCAACGGCACCGGGGACGGCACGGAGGGCGCGTACAACGGGACCGTCTTCGGGACGTACATGCACGGCCCGGTCCTCGCCCGCAACCCGCAGATCGCCGACCTGCTGCTGAAGCTGGCGCTCGACGTCAACGCGCTCCCGCCGATCGACGACCGCTGGTACGAGGCACTCCGGGGCGAGCGCATCGCGGCCGCGCAGCAGCCCGCGTAAGCCGCACGTCAGCGCGCCTTCAGCGTGGTCCGGCAGACTCCGTGACGGGCCCGCCTGACGGCCCGTCCGCTCATATGCGCGGGCGCGTCCAGCAGGCGGACGCCCGCTACGGAGCGACCCCCTCACGCCGGTAGGCTGGCCGGGAATCCGCCGGACGACGTGGTCCGGTCTCCCGGCCCACGTTGAGAAGGTATTTCGGGCTATGCGCATTGGTGTCCTCACGTCAGGCGGCGACTGCCCCGGCCTGAACGCCGTCATCCGGTCCGTCGTGCACCGTGCCGTCGCCGACCACGGCGACGAGGTCATCGGTTTCCGGGACGGTTGGAAAGGCCTCCTGGAGTGCGACTACACGAAGCTCGACCTCGACGCCGTGGGCGGCATCCTCGCCCTCGGCGGCACCATCCTCGGCTCCTCCCGGGTCCGCCCCGAGCATCTGCGCGACGGCGTGGCGCGGGCGAAGGGCCATGTCGAGGAGCTCGGCCTGGACGCGATCATCCCGATCGGCGGTGAGGGCACCCTGAAGGCGGCCCAGCTGCTGTCGGCGGGCGGACTGCCGATCGTGGGCGTGCCCAAGACGATCGACAACGACATCGCCGTCACGGACGTCACCTTCGGCTTCGACACGGCCGTCACCGTGGCCACCGAGGCCCTGGACCGGCTGAAGACCACCGCCGAGTCGCACCAGCGCGTGCTGATCGTGGAGGTCATGGGCCGGCACACCGGCTGGATCGCGCTGCACTCCGGCATGGCGGCCGGCGCCCACGCCGTCGTCGTACCGGAACGGCCCTTCGACATCGACGAGTTGACGCGGAAGGTCGGCGCGCGGTTCGAGGCGGGCAAGCGGTTCGCCATCGTCGTCGCGGCGGAGGGCGCCAAGCCCAGGGCCGGCTCGATGGCGTTCGACGAGGGCGGCAAGGACATCTACGGCCACGAGCGCTTCGCCGGCATCGCCCGGCAGCTGTCGGTCGAGCTGGAGCACCGGCTCGGCAAGGAGGCCCGGCCGGTCATCCTCGGGCACGTCCAGCGCGGCGGCACGCCGACGGCCTACGACCGGGTGCTCGCCACGCGCTTCGGCTGGCACGCGGTGGAAGCCGTGCACCGGGGCGAGTTCGGCCGGATGACCGCCCTGCGCGGGACCGACATCGTGATGGTGTCGCTGGCGGAGGCCGTGGAGACGCTGAAGACGGTGCCGGTGGCGCGGTACGACGAGGCGGAGTGCGTCCTGTAGTCCCACCTCGTTCTGTAGTTCACCCGAGAACAAGCCGCCCCCGGTCACGGTCGTGGCCGGGGGCGGTTCTAGTCTTGGGGCGGACAACTCGTACAACCCCCACGAATCAGGAGCCGCAGGATGGACCACAGCGGGCACGGCATGATGATGGATCTGCCGCCGTTCACGCTGGGACGGGGGCTTCAGTGGTCCACGGACCCGTTCTTCCTCGTCGCCTGCCTGCTCGGGCTCGGACTGTACGGCTGGGGTGTCGCACGGCTGCGGCGGCGCGGGGACCAGTGGTCCGCCGGCCGTACGGTGGCGTACGTCGTCGGGGTGCTGACCGTCGCACTGGTGATGTGCACCAAGCTGAACGACTACGGCATGGTCGTGTTCAGCGTGCACATGGTGCAGCACATGATCATCAGCATGCTGTCGCCGATCCTGATCCTGCTCGGCGCCCCGGTCACGCTGGCGCTGCGCGCGCTGCCCGTGGCCGGCAAGGGCCGCAGGGGGCCGCGCGAGCTGCTGCTGGTGCTGCTGCACAGCCGCTACATGCGGATCATCACGCACCCGGCGTTCACGATCCCGATGTTCATCGCGAGCCTGTACGTGCTGTACTTCACCCCGCTCTTCGACACCCTGATGGAGTCGAGGGCCGGGCACATCGGGATGATGGTGCACTTCTTCGCCGTGGGCGTGGTGTTCTTCTGGCCGATCATGGGCGTGGACCCGGGCCCGCACCGGCCGGGGTACGTGATGCGGATGCTGGAGCTGTTCGCGGGCATGCCGTTCCACGCGTTCTTCGGCATCGCGTTGATGATGGCGTCGGAGCCGATGGTGAGCACCTTCCGGCACCCGGCCGCCTCGCTCGGCATCGACGCGCTGTCCGACCAGAACGCGGCCGGCGGCATCGCCTGGGCGTTCAGCGAGATCCCGTCGGTGCTGGTGCTGATCGCCCTGCTCTTCCAGTGGTACCGCTCGGAACAGCGCCAGGCCAAGCGCATGGACCGCCTCGCGGACCGCGACGGCGACAAGGAACTGGCGGCGTACAACGCCTATCTGGCCTCGCTCAACACCCACAAGAGCTAGCCGGAGGCATCCCGTCCGGTCCCGTCGGGCCGGGTTTCGAGGCACCATGGTCAAGGACGGACCAAGAGAAGGGTGTCGCGATGCCCGGTTCCATGAACGGTTCCACCAAGGCGATGGGGGCTCTCACGGTCGGCGGGCTCGTCGTCGTGACCGCCTACACGGTCGCGCTCGGCAGCAACGGCTGGCTGTGGTTCGGCTGGGTGGTGCTGGGCCTGCTGACACTCGCCATGGTGGTCACCCAGTCCTAGCTCGGCTCCGTGCGGTCGGGCTGATTACAGTGCCCGCATGAACAGCAGGACCGCCTCCTTCGACGACCTCGACCGCCAGATCATCACCGCGCTGATGGCGAACGCCCGGACCAGCTTCGCCGAGATCGGCGCGGGCGTGGGGCTGTCGGCCACCGCGGTCAAGCGGCGCGTGGACCGGTTGCGGGAGACCGGGGTGATCACCGGGTTCACGGCCACGGTGCAGCCGTCCGCGCTGGGCTGGCGCACCGAGGCGTACGTCGAGGTGTACTGCGAGGGCGCGGCGCCGCCCCGGCGGCTGGCGGAGGTCGTCCAGGCCTACCCGGAGATCACCGCGGCCATGACGGTGACCGGTGCCGCGGACGCCCTGCTGCATGTCCGGGCGCGGGACGTGGAGCACTTCGAGGAGGTGCTGGAGCGGATCCGCACCGAGCCGTTCATCCGGAAGACGATCAGTGTGATGGTGCTGTCCCACCTCCTCCCGGAGAGCCCGGAGGCGGGCGCCACCCAGCCGGCCCCGGACGGACCGGAGTGAGTACGGTTATGCGCAGCACTCGTGCGTGAATATCCGCAAGAACGCATCGATACTGCGTATGCACGCAGCTCTTCGCACTTGTCGGCCGTGGATCTCCGTTTCTACCGTTGTGACACCCCCCAGTGACACACAGGAACCGGAGGAGACCCTCTGTGGCCGAAAGCCGTGTGCCGCGCTCCCGGCGCTTCCTCGTCTGCGAACCCAGACACTTCGCCGTCCAGTACGCGATCAATCCCTGGATGCATCCCGACCGGCCAGTCGACGTGGACCTCGCCCAGGAGCAGTGGCAGGAGCTGATCCGCACCTACCGCTCCCTCGGTCACACCGTCGACTCGGTCGAGCCGGTGCCCGGTCTGCCCGACATGGTCTTCGCCGCCAACGCGGCGTGCGTGGTCGGCGGCCGCGTCTTCGGCTCCCTGTTCCACGCACCCGAGCGGCGCCCCGAGTCCCAGCACTACGACACCTGGTTCAAGGCGGCGGGCTACGACGTCTACCGCCCCGAGGCGGTCACCGAGGGCGAGGGCGACCTGGTGTGGACGGGCCGGTACGTGCTGGCCGGCACCGGGTTCCGCACCACCCGCGAGGCGCACCGGGAGGCCCAGGAGTTCCTCGGCCACCCGGTGATCGGCCTGACCCTGGTGGACCCGTACTTCTACCACCTGGACACCGCGCTGTTCGTCCTCGACGACGACAACATCTGCTACTACCCCGAGGCGTTCTCGGCGGGCAGCCGCGAGGTGCTGCGGCGGCTCTACCCGGACGCGGTGCTCGCCACCCGCGACGACGCCCTCGCGTTCGGCCTGAACTCCGTGTCCGACGGCCGCAACGTCTTCATCGCCCCCCAGGCCGAGGCCCTGGCCGAGAACCTCGCCGGCCACGGCTACGTCCCCGTCCCCGTCGACCTGTCGGAGTTCCACAAGGCCGGCGGTGGCATCAAGTGCTGCACCCAGGAGATCCGCTGATGACCGCGCCCACCCGTGTATCCGTGCCGACGCGTACGTCCGCCGACCTGATCCGTGCGGAGGAGCCGGTCGTCGCGCACAACTACCACCCACTGCCCGTGGTCGTCGCCCGGGCCGAGGGCACCTGGGTCGAGGACGTCGAGGGGCGGCGCTACCTCGACATGCTCGCCGGCTACTCGGCGCTGAACTTCGGCCACCGCCACCCGGCGCTGATCGAGGCCGCGCACCGCCAGCTCGACCAGCTCACCCTGACCTCCCGCGCCTTCCACAACGACCGGCTCGCCGAGTTCGCCGAACGGCTCGCGGAGCTGACCGGCCTCGACATGGTGCTGCCGATGAACACCGGCGCGGAGGCCGTGGAGAGCGCCGTCAAGGTGGCCCGCAAGTGGGCCTACGACGTCAAGGGCGTACCGGACGGACAGGCGACGATCGTCGTCGCGGCGGAGAACTTCCACGGCCGTACGACGACCATCGTCAGCTTCTCCACCGACGAGACGGCCCGCAGCGGCTTCGGCCCGTTCACGCCCGGCTTCCGGATCGTGCCGTACGACGACCTCGCCGCGCTGGAGGCGGCCGTCGACGAGACGACGGCCGCGGTGCTGATCGAGCCCGTCCAGGGCGAGGCCGGGGTCGTCATCCCCGCCCCGGGCTATCTCGCCGGGGTGCGCGAGCTGACCCGGCGCGAGGGCTGTCTGTTCATCGCGGACGAGATCCAGTCGGGCCTCGGCCGCACCGGCCGCACCTTCGCCGTCGAGCACGAGGACGTCGTGCCGGACATGCTGTTGCTCGGCAAGGCGCTCGGCGGCGGCATCGTGCCGGTGTCGGCCGTGGTGGCCCGGCGCGAGGTGCTGGGCGTGCTGCACCCCGGCGAGCACGGCTCGACGTTCGGCGGCAACCCGCTCGCGGCGGCGGTCGGCACGGCCGTGATCGACCTGCTGCGGACCGGCGAGTTCCAGCGCCGGGCCGCCGCGCTGGGCGTGGTGCTGCGGGACGGACTGGCCGAGCTGGTCGGCGACGGCGTGGTCGGCTTCCGGGCGCGCGGGCTGTGGGCGGGCGTCGACATCGACCCGACGATCGGCACCGGCCGCGAGATCAGCGAACGGCTGATGCGGGAGGGGATCCTGGTGAAGGACACCCATGGCTCCACGATCCGGCTGGCTCCCCCGCTGACCGTCACGGAGGAGGAGTTGCGCTCCGCGCTGGCGGCGCTGAAGCGGGTCCTGGCCGCGTGACGTCGGCGTGACGTGGACGGGGGCGGCCGTACGCGGTCGCCCCCGGCTCGTTTCGCGACGCCGCATCCGATGCCCGAAGGGTGAAGATTGAGTCATGAAGGGGTAGACCACTCTCAGCGACAGAGAGGTCGGCCGTGGGCATGCACGAGAAGCAGGACGTCGCCCGGCAGCGGTTCGACGTTGCCGATGCCGCGCCCCTCCTGCTCGACGCACAGGGCGTGGTGACGAGCTGGACCCGCGACGCCCAGCGGCTGCTGGAGTACACGGCCACCGAGGTGGTGGGCACCAGGGTGACCGGCCTCCTGTCCGCCGAGGACGCGGCGCGGGTGCCCGAGCTGGGCGAGCGGTGCCGCAGGAACGGCGGCTGGGCGGGGCTGCTGACCGCAGTGCGCAAGGACGGGCGGCCGGTCCGCGTGATGGTCCGGATCACTCCGGCGATGGAACCGGGCGGCGCGCCGCACTGGCTGGTCCTGCTCTGCGACATGTCCGGGGCCCGCGGCTGGGACATGAGCCGTGCGGTCCTGGAGCAGATGGTGACCGACTCCCCCGTCGGCATAGCGATCGTGGACACCGATCTGCGGTGCGTCTGGTCGAACGCCGCGCTGGAACGGTTCGGCGGGGGCTCCCCCGGGGAGCGGCTGGGGCGGCGGCTGGCGGAGATCCAGCCGGGCGTCGACGCCGAGGGCATCGAGGCGCAGATGCGGCGCGTGCTGGGGACCGGCCGCCCGGTGGTCGGGTACGAGCATGTGGGCCGGGTGCGTTCCGCGCCGCTCCGGGAGACGGCGCACATGATGTCGTTCACCCGCCTCGACGACGACCAGGGCCACCCCATGGGCGTGTACTACACCGTCGTCGACATCACCGACCGGCACCGCGCCCGGCAGCGTCTCGCCCTGCTCGACCGGGCCGGTGAGCAGATCGGCCGCACCCTGGACATCGTGCGGACCGCGCAGGAACTGGCCGACGTGGCCGTGCAGGACTTCGCCGACTTCGTCTGCGTGGACCTGCTGGACTCCGTGCTGCGGGGCGCGGAGCCGGAGCCGGAGCCGCCGTACGGCACCGGCGGGGTGCCGCTGCGGCGGGCCGGGCACCAGTCGGTGGACCCGGGGGTCCCGGAGGCCGTCGTCGGGATCGGCCAGGTGGCCGCCTACCTCGTGGGATCACCGCCCGTCCACTGCCTGGCCACGGGCTCCTCCTGGCGCGAGGAGCGGCTCGACCCGCTGGGCGAGGAGTGGGCCGCGGACCTCCCGGGCGGCCACCGGGCGACGTTCCTGGAGCTGGGCCTGCACAGCGTGATGGTCGTGCCGGTCCGCGCGCGCGGTGTCACGCTGGGCGTCACGTCGTTCTTCCGGCGCCGCCGCCAGGAGCCGTTCGACGCGGACGACCTCAGCCTCGCCGAGGACCTGGTGTCCCGGGCGGCGGTCTGCGTGGACAACGCCCGGCGCTACACCCGCGAGCGGGACGCCGCGCTGGTCCTCCAGCGCAGCCTGCTGCCGCGCCGGCTGCCCGAGCAGGACGCCGTGGAGGTGGCCGCCTGCTACCGGCCGGCCGACGAGCTGACCGGCCTCGGCGGCGACTGGTACGACCTGATCCCGCTGTCCGGCGCGCGCGTGGCCCTGGTCGTGGGCGAGGTGCCGGGGCACGGGATCGACGCCGCCGCGGCCATGGGCCGGCTGCGCACCGCCGTACGCACCCTCGCCGCGCTGGATCTGCCGCCCGAGGAGGTCCTCGCGCACCTCGACGTCGTCGCGCGCACGGTCCGCGAGGAGGAGCAGCGGCCCTCGGCCGCGCAGGCCGTCGACGCCCGGGCGGTGGGGCCCGGGTGCGTGTACGTCGTCTACGACCCCGTCGACGGGCAGTGCACGATGGCCGCCGCGGACCATCCCGCGCCCGTCGTCGTGCTGCCCGACTCGACCGTCGTCCGCGTCGACGTCCCGCAGGGCCCGCCGCTCGGGGTGGGCGGCCCGCCCTTCGAGTCGGTCGAGCTGGCCCTGGCCGAGGGCAGCACGCTGGCGCTGCACACCGACGGGCTGCTGGCCCACCGGGACGGCGGCGGGACGGACGACACGGACCGCGACCGGCTGCGCACCGCCCTGGCCCGCCCCGCGTCCTCGCTGGACCGGCGCTGCCGGGCCGTGGTCGACGCCCTGGTGCCGGACCGGCCCCGCGACGACGTGGTCCTGCTGATGGCCCGGACCAGGCTGCTCGGCGCCGGCCGGGTCGCCGACTGGGACCTGCCCGCCGACCCGGCCATGGTCGCGGACGCCCGCAAGGAGGCCGTCCGGCAGCTGGACGAGTGGGGGCTGGAGGAACTCGCCTTCACCACCGAACTGATCGTGAGCGAGCTGGTCACCAACGCCATGCGGCACGCGCAGGGCCCGATCCAGCTGCGGCTGATCAGGAACCGGTCGCTGATCTGCGAGGTCTCCGACGGCGGCGCCACCGCACCTCATCTGCGTCATCCGCGCACCACCGACGAGGGGGGCCGTGGGCTGCTGCTGGTCTCCCAGTTCACCGAGCGCTGGGGAACCCGGTTCGTGCCCGCCGGAAAGGTCATCTGGGCCGAGCAGAACCTGATGGAGCCACCGGCCTGACGTGCGTGGCGCCCGTGTCCGTCGTATGACAGAGGGACACGGACGGACGCGGGACACGGCCGGACGAGGGTCTCGGTGGGAACAGGTGCGATCCGGCGGATGGGCGGCAGCCATGGACGACACGGCCATCGACTACGCGGCGGTGTTCCAGGCGCTGCCCGGCATGGTGGCGCTGCTGACGCCCGAGCTGGTCTACGCGGACGCCAACGCGGAGTTCCTGCGCATGGCCGGGCGCACCCGTGAGCAGGTGGTGGGGCGGCACCTCTTCGACGTCTTCCCGGACAACCCGAACAACGAGGGCGCGTCGGGCATGCGCAACCTGGCCGCCTCGCTGACCCGGGTCGCCGCCACCGGTGAGCGTGATGCCATGGCACTCCAGCGGTACGACGTCGAGGACTCCGAGCGGCCCGGGGAGTGGGAGGAGCGCTACTGGAGCCCGATCAACGCGCCGGTGCTCGACGCGGAGGGAAAGGTGGCACTGCTCGTGCACCGGGTCGAGGAGGTCACCGAGCTGATCCGGGCCCGGGGCGGCCCCACCGGCGGCCGGGCCCGCGTCCTGGAGGCCGAGCTCTACACGCGCGCCCGTGAACTCCAGGAGGTCAACGAACGGCTGCGCCTGGCCCACGCCCGCGAGCGCGAGGTGGCCCTCGCCCTGCAGAAGGCGATGCTGCCCGCCCGCCGGCAGGTCGGCCGCCATCACGCCGCCGTGCGCTACCGCCCCGCGGTCGGCGCGCTGAACGTGTGCGGGGACTGGTACGACATCGTCGACCTGGTGGGCGGCCACCGCATGGCCGTGGCCGTGGGCGACGTGGTCGGGCACGGACTGGAGGCCGCCGGGGTCATGGGCCAGCTGCGCAGCGCGCTCAGCGCGGCCTCCCGGGTCGCCGTGGGACCGGGCGAGGCCCTGAACGTCCTGGGGCGGTACGCGCACGTCGTCGACGGCGCCGAATCGGCGACCGCCGTCTCGACGTTCATCGACTTCGACCACCACACGATCAGCTACAGCAGTGCGGGGCACCCGCCGCCCGTCCTCATCCGCCCCGAAGGCGGGGTGGAGTTCCTCGACCAGGCCACCGACCCGCCGCTCGACGCCCGCCCCGACCCGTTCCCCCGGCCGCAGGCCTGGACGTCGTACACCGAGGGCGCCACGCTCGTCCTCTACACCGACGGACTCGTGGAGCGCCGCGGCGAGGACATCGACACCGGTCTGGCCCGCCTCGCCGACTCCCTCGACCGGCACCGCGACGAGGATCCCGAGCGCCTCGCGGACCACGTGCTGCTGGAGCTGCTGCCTCCGGGGGGCGCCACGGACGACACGGCGTTGGTCATCGTGCGGCTGTGACCGTGCGGTGCGGCCGTGGCGGACCGGGGCGGAGGCCGGTGCCGAGGGATGACGCCCGGCCTCCGCCTTCGCCTGCGTCAGCCCTTGCCGAGAAGCTTGTTCATCTCCTTGATCTCGGCGGTCTGCCCGGTGACGATGGCGTCCGCCAGGGTCCTGGCAGGACCGTAGGCGCCCTTGGTCTTCTCGGTGCCGGCCATCTCCACGGCGCCCTGGTGGTGTTCGACCATCATGGACAGGAACGACGTGTCGAAGTCCGTGCCCCGCTTCTTCTTCAGGGCGGCCATGTCGGCGTCGCTCATCATCCCGGACATGCCGGGCATCCCGGAGTGGTCCGAGTGGTCCATGCCGGCCATGGGCACCTGCTCGCCCCAGGTCCTGAGCCAGCCGGTCATCGTGCTGATCTCGGGGTCCTGCGCCTTCTCGATGCGGGCGGCGAGGTCCTTCACCTGCGCCGAGGAGGCCCGGCCTGCCGCCAGCCGGGCCATCTCCAGGGCCTGCTGGTGGTGCGGGATCATGCCCTGCGCGAAGGCGACGTCCTGGGCGTTGTGGGCGGAGGCGGAGGCGCTCGCGCCAGGGGCCGCGGAGGTGTCGTGCGCGGCGCTGTCGCCGTTGCCGCCGCCACAGGCGGCGAGGACGAGGGCGGCAGCCGCGGCGACGGTGACCTGTGCGGTACGGCGCATGCGGAAACGGGTGGTCATGCGGGATCAACTCCTGTGACTCTCAAGGGATATGGGACACGCGTGAGCACGACCGCGGGCTCCGCCGTGAGGGGCGGGCGCCACGGCCGACGGGTCGTCCTATATCCGCAGCAACTGGAGTTCGGCCAGGGAGGGCGGGGCGCGGGCGCCTGCCGGCTCCGCCACCGCGCGGGGGCGCGGGCGGACATCCGCGGCAGGGGCGGCCACGGGGTCGGGGACCAGGGCCGGCAGCTGAGGCCCGCCGGTCACCGCCCCCGAGGCGCAGGTGGGGTCGGCGTGATGCGGCATGCCGCCACCGCAGTGCCCGTCGTCACCGGCACACGCGTCAGGGGAGGTGAGCGCGACGGCATGGGCGCTCCAGGCACGCGCCACATGCCCCGCACTCCCGCCGGGCCCCAGCGCGTGCATCCCCAGCAGTCCCACCAGTACCAGCAGCACGAGCAGCGCGCGCCGCCGCCGGTGGGGCGGGCGCGGGGGGTGCGGTCCGGTGCTGTGCATCGGAGCCATCGTACGGGGAGGGGGTATACCGGGCACCACAGGCCCCGCCGGACGGATGACGGCACCACCTGCCCCCGGAGGAGGCGGAGAAACGGCGGGCGTGCTGGGTATGAGGGGGTTGCGAGGCGGTTACGTATGACGTACGTATCACTACGGACGTGTGCGGGCCGGCAGCGGGATCATGCCGGGACGACGTCGGTGCCGCCGGGCCCGGCGGAATGAGGGGCGAGCCGTGTTCTACCACCTGCTGAAGTACGTGCTGCTGGGCCCCCTGCTGAGGCTGCTGTTCCGGCCCCGGACCGAGGGCCTGGAGAACGTGCCGGCGTCGGGGCCCGCGATCGTCGCCGGGAACCATCTCTCCTTCTCCGACCACTTCCTGATGCCGGCGATCCTGAGGCGCCGCATCACCTTCCTCGCCAAGGCGGAGTACTTCACCGGACCGGGGCTCAAGGGCCGGCTCACCGCGTTCTTCTTCCGCAGCGCGGGGCAGATCCCGGTGGACCGTTCGGGCAAGGAGGCCGGCCAGGCGGCGATCCGGGAGGGTCTCGGGGTGCTGGGCAAGGGCGAGTTGCTCGGGATCTATCCCGAGGGCACGCGCTCGCACGACGGGCGGCTGTACAAGGGCAAGGTCGGCGTCGCGGTCATGGCGCTGACGGCGGGCGTGCCGGTCGTGCCGTGCGCGATGATCGGCACGTTCGAGGCCCAGCCGCCGGGCAGGGTCGTCCCGCACTTCCACCCCGTCACCATCCGCTTCGGCAAGCCCCTCGACTTCTCCCGCTACGCCGGCATGGAGCGGGAGAGGGCGATCCTGCGGGCCGTCACGGACGAGATCATGTACGCGATCCTGACCCTGTCCGAGCAGGAGTACGTCGACGAGTACGCCGCCGTCGCCAAGACCCGGCAGACCGCGGAGAGGGCCGGGAGGGAACGCAGGTTCCCGCGTGCGCCGCTCAGTTGAGCGACCGGCCGAATCCGCTGAACACGCCTCTGCCGTCGGCAGAACGTCCGCGCCCCGCACCGCCCGCCCGCCTAGGCTCACCGTATGAAGAAGGCTGTGGTGATCGGGGCGGGCGGGCAGATCGGCCGTCCGACGGTGGACGCGCTGGTGCGGGACGGCTGGGAGGTGACGGCCGTATCGCGCAGTGGCGGCCGTGACCTCGCGTGGGACGAGGGGGTACGGACGGTCCGGCTGGACCGCTCCGCCGACACGGCGCCTTCCGCCCTTTCCGCACTGGTCGGCGACGGCTGTGACCTGCTGGTCGACGTGGTGGCCTACGACGCGTCGCACGCCCGGCAGTTGACCTCCCTCACGGACCGCGTCGGCGCGGCCGTGGTGGTCTCCACCGTGTCGGTGTACGAGGACGACTCCGGGCGGAACTTCGACACTCTGCGCGATCCGGAGGGCTTCCCGGCCTTCCCGGTGCCGGTTCCCGAGAGCCTGCGGACGATCGACCCGGGCGACACGTCGTACAGCACCAGGAAGGCGGCGCTGGAGCGTGAACTCCTCGTCGGTGGTGCCGAGTTCCCGGTCACCGTGCTGCGGCCGGCCGCGGTGCACGGGCCGTACAGCCCGCTGCCGCGTGAGCTGTACTTCGTGAAGCGGAACCTCGACGGCAGGCGCAGGCGCGTGGTGGCGTACCGGGGCGAGAGCCTGTTCCATCCGTCGAGCGCCCGGAACATCGCCGAACTGGTGCGGCTGGCGGCGGCGCGGCCCGGCACCCGGGTGCTGAACGCCTGTGACGGCGAGACGCCGACGCCGGCCGAGATCGGCGCGGCGGTCGACGCGGTGATGGGCGTGACGACGCAGACGGACTTCCTCGACGGTCCCCCCGAGGGCTCCGTCGGCAGCACGCCGTGGTCGATCCCGCTGCCGGTCGTCTTCGACATGTCCGCCGCCGAGCGGGAGTTGGGGTACCGGCCGGTGGTGTCGTACGCCGACAGCCTGCCGGAGACGGTGGCGTGGCTGACGGACACGCTCGCCGCACGGGACTGGCGGGAGTCCTTCCCGTTGCTCGCCCAGGCGTACCCGGACCTCTTCGACTACGCGGCCGAGGACGCCTGGTTCGGGGAGCGGGCGGCATGAGTGAGGGGCGGCCGGACGATGGTGCTCCGGCCGCCCCTCGTCACCGTACGGTGCCGGTTACGGCTTGGGCGTGGCGTGCGGGCCGCAGGTCACGTCCGCGCCGTCCAGCTTGCCGTCGAGCAGGTAGGCGTCGACGCGCTGGTTGATGCAGGGGTTCACCAGGCCCGTCACACCGTGGGAACCCGCGTCCTTCTCGGTGATCAGACGGGAGCCCGCGAAGCGCTGGTGCAGGGTGACGGCGCCCTCGTACGGGGTGGCGGCGTCGCGCGTGGACTGCACGATCAGCACCTGCGGCAGGCCCTGGTGGGTCGTGACGTGGACCGGCGTCCGCTGCTTGACCGGCCAGGTGGCACACGGCAGGTTCATCCAGGCGTTGGCCCAGGTCATGAACGGGTAGTCCTGGTTGAGCCGGGTGTTGTCCCGGTCCCACTTCCGCCAGTTGGTGGGCCACTTGGCGTCGGTGCACTCGACGGCCGTGTAGACGGCGTTGCCGTTCTCCGCGCCGATGTTGCCCGCCGTGTCGGACAGGTTCGGGGCGGCCGCGGTGACCAGCGCCTGGGTGTCACCGGCGACGTACTTGCTGAACACCGTCGCGACCGGCACCCACGAGGAGTCGTAGTACGGGGCGTTCTGGAAGAAGGAGATCAGCTCGGCCGGGCCGACGACCCCGCCGATGGGGTTCTTCTTGGCGGTGGCGCGCAGTTCGAGCCACTTGGCCTGGACGGCCGCGCGGGTGGTGCCGAGGTGGAAGGAGGCGTCGTTCTTCGCGACCCAGTCCTCCCAGTCCTTCCAGCGGCCCTCGAAGGCGATGTCCTGGTTCAGGTTGGCCTGGTACCAGATGTTCTCGCGGGCCGGGTTGACCACACTGTCCACGATCATGCGGCGCAGGTGGCCCGGGAAGAGGGTGCCGTAGACGGCGCCGAGGTAGGTGCCGTAGGAGACACCGAGGTAGTTGAGCTTCTTCTCGCCGAGCGCCGCGCGGATGACGTCCAGGTCACGGGCGGTGTTGGGCGTGGTCATCTGCTGGAGCATCGCACGGCCGGTGCGGTCCAGGCAGCCGTCCGCGTACTGGCGGGCCAGCTTGCGCTGGGCCAGCTTGTCCGCCTCGGAGCCGGGCACCGGGTCCATCTTCGGCGCCTTGACGAACTCCTGCGGGTCCTCGCAGGAGATGGGCGCGGAGCGGCCGACGCCGCGCGGGTCGAAACCGACGAAGTCGTAGGCCTTGGCGACGTTCGCCCAGACCGGGTTCTTGTTGGTGACCCGCGTCGGGAAGCGCATCCCGGAACCCCCGGGCCCGCCCGGGTTGTAGACCAGCGCGCCCTGGCGCTCGGCCTTGGTTCCGGTGTTGCCGATGCGGTCGACGGCGAGCTTGATCTGCTTTCCGTACGGGTGCGCGTAGTCGACGGGCACGCTGACCCAGCCGCACTGGATCGGCTTGGCCAGACCCCAAGCGGCAGGGCAGTCCTGCCAGTTGATGCCCGCTCTGGCGGCGCGGGCGGCGGCGACCTCGGCGCCCTTGGCCTCGCGGTCCTGGCTGGGCCGGCCGGCGGCACTGGCCGCGCCCGCGGCGCTGGCGGCGGGTGCCGACACGGCGCCGGCGACCAGGGTGGCGGTGACGAGTGCTCCGGCCGAACCGAGCGCCAGCAGGCGGCTCTTCGGTCTGTTGTCCCTCAAGTGGGCTCCTCCCCCTACATATGCATCGCTGCGAGTCGTCAAGCGGGGATCCTCTCGGCTGTGAGCCGACTGTGAACAGGGGGCGTCCGCCATCTTTACCAATCCGATAACCGGACGATCATGTCCCGTTGACCGGTACACACCTCACGCGGCGAGCAGCGACCGGGCCTCGTCCAGCAGCCCCCTCAGCCGCAGCGCGTCGGGGGCGACGGCGCTGACCAGGGCCGCGGGGCCCGCCAGCGGTATCAGCACGGCGCACTCCCCCAGCGCCTGGGCCTGAACCGGGCGCTCGGCGAACTCCGGTCGTACGACGACGAGTTGGCCGACGGCGCGGTGTCCCGCCAGGACCGCCGGGCCGTCCCAGCCGCCCGGGGCTCCGGGGCCGCAGGACAGCTCCTGGTCCAGCACGGTCCGCCCCGCGACGCGTACGGTCAGCCGACTGGTGAGCCGGCCGGGTTCCTCTCCGGCCCGGCCGAGCACCTGTTCCTCGCGCAGGACGAGCCCGGCTCCGGCGGCGAGTTCGGCGCGGGTGGTGACGTACAGATCGCTGCCGCCCGCCGAGATCAACTGCTCGGGCAGCCAGTGCAGTTCGGCGCCCTCGGCCACGTCGAGCCGGACGTCGTAGCGGGCCTCGTCCCCGGTCTGGCCCGGCAGCGCGATGGTGGCGGCGGCCGACCCGACGTGCAGTCGGGCGCCCTCGGCGACGGACGCCGAGAGCGCCAGGCGGTCGCCGCCGAGCGGACCGCTCATCGCGCCGACGACCATGACCCTGGCCTCGGCGCCGGTGGACCGGACGCGGCGCAGGGCCAGCGGGCCCGCGCCGTCGAGCACGGGCAGGAGCGTGCCGCCGCGGCCGTCGGCCCGGGCGGCGATCCGCGCGTGGGCCCGGACGCCGGTGGTGGTCACACCGTCCACGCGGCGAGCCGTTCCCGGACCCAGGCGGCGACGTCCGCGACCCCGTCCTCGGTGCGCAACGACTGGAAGACGACGGGGAGTTCGGCCCGCTGGGCCTTGGCGTCGGCGGCCATCCGGGTGAGGTCGGAGCCGACGTACGGGGCGAGGTCGGTCTTGTTGACGACGAGCAGGTCGGCGGTGGTGACGCCCGGGCCGCCCTTGCGCGGGATGTCGTCGCCGCCGGCCACGTCGATCACGAAGATCTGCGCGTCCACGAGCCCCTTGGAGAAGGTCGCGGTGAGGTTGTCGCCGCCGGACTCGACGAGGATCAGGTCCAGCGGGCCGACCTCGTCCTCCAGGTCCTCCACGGCTTCGAGGTTGGCGGAGATGTCGTCGCGGATCGCGGTGTGCGGGCAGGCTCCGGTCTCCACGGCGGTGATCCGCTCGGGCGGCAGCACGGCCTCGCGGAGCAGGAACGCGGCGTCCTCGCGGGTGTAGATGTCGTTGGTGACCACGGCGAGGGACAGCTCGTCGCGCAGCGCCCGGCACAGTGCGGCGACGGTCGCGGTCTTCCCGGACCCGACGGGCCCGCCGAGCCCGATGCGCAGCGCGCGGCGCGCGCCGTCGGGCCGGTGCGCGTCCGCGCTGACGGCGGCGGGACCGGAGTGGGTGTGATCGAGGTGCATGGGTACGGCTCCTAGGGACCGGGGGGTCGGGCAGGTGGGCGGGTCATGACGCGAACAGCCGGACCGGCCAGGCCGCGTGCCACTCCGCGCCGACCTCCAGCAGGGGGCCGGACGCCGCGGGCAGCGCGTCGACGCCTTCGGCGGCGGCTCGCCGTGCCGCCGCCACCGCCCGGTCCGCCACGCTGTCCATCGCCGGTGCCAGCCGGGCCAGTACACCGGTCGCGTCGAACGGGTCCAGGCTCAGCAGGCGCACGGTCGCCGTCGCCGGCCCGCTCACGCTCTCGTACGCCGCGCAGTACGCCGCGTCGTCCGGGCCCAGTCCGGCCGCCCGTGCGGCCAGTCCGAGGACGACCGGCTGATGGGCGCCCTTGGGGAACTCCCGGGCCAGCGCGTCGAGTTCGGATGCGGGCCAGCTCGCGCGGGCGGCGCGCAGCAGCTGCCGCCCGAGCCGGCGCGCGGCGGTGCGCAGCGCCGGGGAGGGGGTGCGGGCGTCCGCCGCCGCGTCCAGTTCCCGTACGTCCACGCCGAGCACGGCGGCCGCCGCGAGCGCGCCCGCCACCAGCCCGGCGGTGTGCAGCCGACCCCGGCAGAAGTCCTCCAGGTGCGCGGCGTCGGTGATCCGGCCCGCCCTGACGGCGGCCTCCGCCCCGCCGGAGTGCGCGTGCCCTCCGGCAGGAAAGCGGCCGTCGGCCAGGACCAGCAGTGCAGCCCTGCTCATCAGAAGAGGAAGTAGCGCTGGGCCATGGGCAGTTCGGTCGCAGGGGTCGCCTCGACCAGTTCGCCGTCGATGTGCACGGCGAAGCTGTCGGGGTCGATCCGCACGTCGGGCCGGGCGTCGTTCTCGCGCATGTCGGCCTTGGTGACCTGCCGCGTGGACTCGATCGCGACGAACCGCTTGCCGAGCCGGAGCCGGTCCGGCAGTCCGTCCTCGATCGCCAACGGCGCAACGAAATTGACCGAGTTGGCGGCCGGGGCGCGGCCGATCGCGCCGTACATCGGGCGGGGCAGGATCGGCTGCGGGGTGGGGATGGAGGCGTTGGCGTCGCCCATCTGCGCGTACGCGATCTGCCCGCCCTTGAGCACGAGGAGCGGCTTGACCCCGAAGAACGCGGGCTCCCACAGCACGAGGTCGGCGAGTTTGCCGGTCTCGACGGAGCCGATCTCGGCGGCGAGGCCCTGGGCGAGCGCCGGGTTGATCGTGTACTTGGCGACGTAGCGCCGTACCCGGTGGTTGTCCGCGCGGCCGTCGCCGGGCAGTGCGCCCCGCCGGCGCTTCATGACGTGCGCCGTCTGCCAGGTCCGCAGGATCACCTCGCCGACCCGACCCATGGCCTGCGAGTCGGAGGAGATGATCGAGATCGCGCCGAGGTCGTGCAGCACGTCCTCGGCGCCGATGGTGGACGGCCGGATCCGGGACTCGGCGAACGCCAGGTCCTCGGGGACCGCCGGGTTCAGGTGGTGGCACACCATCAGCATGTCGAGGTGTTCCTCGGCGGTGTTGAGGGTGTACGGCCTGGTCGGGTTGGTGGAGCTGGGCAGCACGTTGGCCTGCGAGACCACGGTCATGATGTCCGGCGCGTGCCCGCCGCCGGCGCCCTCGGTGTGGTACGAGTGGATGCCCCGGCCCGCGATCGCGGCGAGGGTGTCACCGACGAACCCGGCCTCGTTCAAGGTGTCCGTGTGGATGGCGACCTGAATGCCCGTCCGGTCGGCCACGGTGAGCGCGGCGTCGATGACGGCCGGGGTGGAGCCCCAGTCCTCGTGCAGCTTCAGGCCGGCGGCGCCGCCGCGGATCTGGGAGAGCATCGCCTCGTGGCTGACGGTGTTGCCCTTGCCGAGGAAGCCCACGTTGACGGGGTAGGCCTCCATCGCCTCCAGCATCCGGGCCAGGTGCCAGGGACCGGGTGTCACGGTGGTCGCCTTGGAACCCTCGGCCGGACCGGTGCCGCCGCCGACCAGGGTGGTGATGCCGGAGGCCAGCGCCTCGTCGGCGATCTGCGGGCAGATGAAGTGGACGTGCGCGTCGATCGCACCGGCGGTCAGGATCCGCCCGTTGCCCGCGATGATCTCGGTCTCGGGGCCGATGACCAGGTCGGGGTGGACGCCGTCCATGGTGTCGGGGTTGCCGGCCTTGCCGAGCGCGGTGATCCGGCCGTCGCGGATGCCGACGTCGACCTTGACGACGCCCCAGTGGTCCACGACGACGACGCCGGTGATCACGGTGTCGGGGGTGCCGTCGGCGCGGGTGGCCCGGGACTGGCCCATGGACTCGCGGATGACCTTGCCACCGCCGAAGACCGCCTCGTCCCCGGAGGTACCGGGGCCGCCGGAGCGGTCCTCCTCGATCTCGATCAGCAGATCGGTGTCGGCGAGCCGGATCCGGTCACCGGTGGTGGGGCCGAACAGGTCGGCGTAGGCGCCGCGGGAGATCTCAGGCATCGAGGGGGCCTCCGGTCTCGCCGCGCAGCCCCGGGACGATCCGGGCGCCGGCGAGGGGGACGAGTTCGACGTCGACGGGGATGCCGGGCTCGAAGCGCACGGCGGTGCCCGCGGCGATGTTCAGCCGCTTGCCGCGGGCCGCGGCGCGGTCGAACTCCAGGCCCGGGTTGGCCTCGGCGAAGTGGTAGTGGGAGCCGACCTGGACGGGCCGGTCGGCGGCGTTGAGTACGGTCACACGGGTGGTCTCGCGACCCGCGTTGAAGGCGACCGTGCCGTCCGCGAAAAGAACCTCTCCGGGAATCATCGCGGCGCCCCTCAGATGATCGGCTCGTGCACGGTGACGAGCTTGGTGCCGTCCGGGAAGGTGGCCTCCACCTGCACGTCGTGGATCATCTCGGGGATGCCCTCCATGACGTCGTCCCTGGTGAGGATCTTGCGACCGGAGGACATCAACTCGGTGACCGTACGGCCGTCCCGGGCGCCTTCGAGGATGTGCGACGTGATGAGGGCGACGGCCTCGGGGTGGTTGAGCCTGAGCCCGCGGGCCCGGCGCTTCTCGGCCACGTCGGCCGCCACGTGGATGAGCAGCCTCTCTTGCTCATGCGGGGTCAGTTGCACGTCCCACCTCACAGTCCTCGCTCCGGACCAGGCGGGGTCCGGTTGCCGCAGCCACCACGACGGGGACAGGTCTAACACACCGACAAATACCAGGATTGCCAGCAATCCGGGCAGAAAAACCGCTGGTGACGTGGATCGGCAGGTTAGTTCGTGGGAGTTTCAACGACGTTAACCAGACCTTGATCGCCCGATGACCGCGGGATGGCAGGGGCCTTACCCGTTCATCGCACGGGTCAGGAGACGCCGGGCCGCCGGTGCTCGGCGGCCATGCCGGTTCCGCGATGCTCGGCGGCGAGTCCGAACCGCTGTCGCTGTTCGCGCGGAGCGGAACCGCTCTCGCGCAGCCCCGACACGGTGCTGACGACCTGCTCCTCCCCGGCCGGCTCGTCCAGCGCGTCCAGCCGCTCCAGGTCACCGGCCGAGACCAGCGCGACCAGCGGCTTTCCATGCCGCGTCACGACGACGCGCTCACCGCCGTACACCACCCGGTTGATCAGGTCGGCGAGCTCAGCCCTGGCTTGCGTCACCGGAATCTCGTAGGCCATGACCCCATTCTAACGTCACGTACGTCCTGTACATTTTTTACAGATGTCGAGCCGCACCGGCGGCCACGCCACACGAAGGGGTACTCCCATGTCCCGCGCATTCGCCCGTCACGTCCTGCCGGAGTTCACGGAGCGCACCAGCAGCGGAGCGCGCACGCTCGATCCCTACGGCAAGCTCTTCGAGGACCGGATCGTCTTCCTCGGCACCCCGCTCGACGACGTCGCGGCCAATGACGTGATGGCGCAGCTGATGTACCTCGAACACGCGGCCCCCGAGCGGGACATCACGCTCTACATCAACTCCCCCGGCGGCACCTTCCAGGCGCTGACCGCGATCTACGACACGCTGCGCTACGTCAGCTGCGACGTGGCCACGTACTGCCTGGGCCAGGCCGCCTCCTACCCCGCGCTGCTGCTCGCGGCCGGCACCCCGGGCAAGCGGTTTGCGCTGCCCGGGGCGCGCATGGTGCTCGAACAGCCCCAGCTGGCCGAACCGGTGCAGGGGCAGCCCAGCGACCTCCTCATCCAGGCCGAGGAGTTGACGCGGACGCGGGCGCTGACGGAGGAGATGCTCGTGCGGCACACCGGGCGCACGGCGGAGCAGGTGCACGCCGATCTGGAACGGCAGATGGTCCTGGACGCCCCGGCGGCTCTCGCCTACGGTCTGGTGGACGGCATCGTGCCCAGCCGGCGCGGCACGCCCGGCGCACAGGACGCGAGGTGAGCCGCGGATGGTTCCCGAGCTGCCGCCGCTGCCCGCACTCACGCGCGCCGAGGGCGAAGTGATCGACCGGTACCTGGAGGCGGCCGACCTGCTGGGCAGGGTCAACCCGGCCGTCGGCGGGGACACCTACCGAGGCCTGCGTGCGGCCCAGGCGCTGGTGCGCAAGGCCGCAGAGCTGCGCGACGCCCTCGCGTTGATGCACCGGCGGGGCGAGACGGAGCTGCACGGGGACACGCTGGCACGGGCGTTGCGGGTGCTGGACGGTGAACGCCGTACTGCGCGCGTCGCGCTCCCGCCGGACGGAGTCGGCTGATCCGGACGCCGGGGCGACCCGGCGGGGTCGACATGTCGACAGGATTGGTGCGGACGGGGTGTCAAACGGCCCGAACGACGTACCGCCGACCGGTGTATATCCCGATCGTTTTCCGGTGCCCGCGACCCGCGCACGGCGCGCGTCAACAGATCGTGCGTGCTGACGTCTTCCCAGGTCCGGGGCTACGTACGGATTCTGACGGTGTCGCGAACGCCACCCTGTCCACCCGAACGGGTGGGTGGTGAGTAACGCCACAAATCCCCGGTTCCGTTGGGATTTTCCGACTGTCATAGGTGAAGATCCCTGACTGACGACAAGCCCCCGCCGCAGCGGCGGGGCGATCCGGGCGGACGCCGAGTCCTGCCGTCGCCCGGGTGCCCGGTCGACAGGAGTGGATCGGCAGGAGTGGAGGACCCGAGCAAGACGGGTCGCCGGAGCGGACGTTGTCTGTGCGTCACGGGCAGACGGCCGAGGCTCCGAGCAGCCCTTGGGGTGAAGCCGCGGCAACGCGGCCGGGCACCTTCGCCAGCCCGAATCCGACAGGTCATCCTTCACAGGCGGCTGACGAAGGGTTGCGCATGACTGCGCTCAATCGTGTCCCGTCGCTCATGGCCCGGGCCGGTACGGCCTCGGCCCTCACCCTCGCCGCCGTGGGCGGCTCGATCGTGGTCCCGGGGCTCGCCACCGACGCCTCGGCCGCGGCCCTCGCGACCAAGGCGCTCCAGGTCGCGGCCTCCAAGAAGGGCGCCCCGTACCAGTACGGGGCCACCGGGCCACGCCGGTTCGACTGCTCGGGGCTGACGCTCTACTCGTTCAAGAAGGCGGGCAAGACCCTGCCGCGTACCGCCGCCGCGCAGTACAACACGTCGCACCACATCTCGGCCGGCAGCCGCAGGGCCGGTGACCTGGTGTTCTTCCACTACGGCTCGAACGTCTACCACGTCGGCATCTACGCCGGCCACAACAAGATCTGGCACGCGCCGAGGACCGGGGACGTGGTGCGGCTCCAGAAGATCTGGACCAGGAGCGTCTGGTACGGCCGGGTCAGCTGATCCGGCATCAGGCCAGGAGCGGCTCCAGCAGCAGGGCCGCTCCCAGCACCGTCAGTGCCACCCCGGTGGCCGCCTGGAGCCCACGGGCGGCCCGGGGCCGGCGCAGCCACCGGCCCAGCCGGTCCACGAGCACGGCGACCGCCTGGAACCACAGCAGCGCCGGCGTGAAGACGATCAGGGCGAGCAGCAGCGTCCTGGGCAGCGCGTGCTGCCTCGCCGGCACGAACTGCGGCAGCAGGCTGAGGAAGGTCAGCGAGGCCTTGGGGTTGAGGACGATGGTGACGAAGCCCTGCCGCAGCGGGTGCGCGGCCACGCCCGCCAGCTCCTCGGCGGGCCGCGGCAGCGACGCCAGGGCGCGCACCCCGAGGTGGAGCACATAGGCGCCGCCCAGCAGCTGCAGTGCCCGAAAGAGCGCGGGCACGGCCACCAGGACGGCCGCGACGCCGACCACCAGCGTGCCCCGGCAGGGCCTTCAGCGGGTAGCCGACTCGATCACCCGGGCCGCCGACCGGCTCTGCTCGACGAGCTGGAGCAGGCCCGGCACGAGCTGGCCCGGCTGACCGGGCTCACCGGTGGCTCCCTGCTGCTCGGCACGTTGCCGACCGCCGGGGTGCATCTGCTGCCGCCCCCGCTGAGCGCGTTCCGCCGGGCGCATCCGGACGTGACCCTGTCGGTGGCGGACTACGACCCGCCGACGGGGGTCACGGCGGTGGCGGCCGGCGAGGTGGACCTGGCGCTGACCCACGCCCACCACCCGGCGGAGCCGACGCCGGTGCCGTCGTCGGTGCGGCCGGAGCCCGTGCTGACGGGGGAACTGGTGCTGGTCACCGCCCCGGGGCACGCGTTGAGCGGCGTCACCTCCCTACTCCCGCCGGCGGAGCCGGCCGGGCAGCCGCTCATCAGCGTGGCCCCGCGGCATCCGGCCCGGCGGGAGATCGAGGCGTTGCCGGCCCGCTCGGGCGCGACCCCTGCGCTGCTGGTGCCGACGCCCGGGTACACGGTGGTGTGCGCGCCGGCCAGTGCCGGGCTCGGGGTGGCCGTCGTACCGAAGATGGTGGCGCGCACGGCGGCCACGCCGGTCGGGATGCGGCTCATGGAGGCGGGACGGCTGCACCGCACGACCTCGGTGGCCTACCGCCCGGACGAGCCGGCCCCGGCGGCGGACGCGTTCCGGGCGCTGCTGCGGGGAGCGTTTGGCAGACCGGGGCGCTGACGCCCCTTCAGGACGGCGTCGGCACCGCCCACGGCAGTTCGATGGACACCGTCTTGCCGCCCTCCCTCGTGGGCCGGATGCGGAGCCTGCCGCCGCACTCGGCGGTGAGCCAGCGGATGATGACCATGCCGCGGCCGTTGTCCTGCTGCACGGCGGCGGGCAGTCTCTTCGGGAAGCGGGGATGACTGTCCGTGACGCCGATGCGCAGTTGTTCGTCACGGTCCAGCGCGATGTCGACCGTGAAGGTGGGTGACTGGCCGAAGGTGTGCTGTACCGCGTTGGTGGCGAGTTCGGAGACGATGAGCCGGACGGTGTCGGCCGCTTCGGTGTCCGACGGCAGACCCCACTCCACGAGGGTGCCGACGACGTAGGAGCGGGCGGCGGAGACCGAGGCGGGATCGCTCGGCAGAGTGACGGATGCTTCCAGGTGGTCTGCCATGGCGACGTCGTCCCTTTCCCGCGGGATCGCACCGACAAGGAGCGGTTGGTTCGAGTACGGTCCCGGACTGGTGCTTCTTCGTCAGACTGCCATCACCGAAGCGGTCACGGGGAGCGATCCACCAAGATATGCATATATCTGTCGCCCGAAGCGGTGAACTCTACGACGGAATACCGTATTTGGGCGGTCCGGAAGGAGTAAGGAGGAGCCCATGCAGAACGGGCCGGCGGTACGGCGTCGCAAACTGGGCGCCGAACTGCGCATGCTGCGTACCGGCGCTGGGCTCACGAGCGGTGACGCGGCCCGGCTGGTCGGCTGGCACCAGTCGAAGGTGAGCCGGATCGAGACCGGTGCCAGCGGGGTGAAACCAGCCGATGTGCGCTCGCTGCTCGACGCCTACGGGGTGCGGGACGGGCATCTGCGCGAGTTGCTGCTGATGCTGGCGGGCTCCGACGGGGCGGGCGACCGGCACCGCTGGTGGCACGCCTACCGCGGGGTGCTGCCGCCGACGTACCGGGATTTCATCAGTCTGGAGTCGCAGGCGAGCGCGATGCGCACTCTGGAGACCACGGTCGTGCCGGGGCTGCTCCAGACACCCGAGTACGCCCGTGCGGTGACCCGGGCGGCCGTGCCCGACCTGGACGAGCAACGGCTGGACACGCTGGTGGAGGTGCGGCTGGCCCGGCAGGACGTGCTGCGCTCCGACCCGCCGCTGGAGCTGTGCGCGGTGCTGGACGAGGCGGTGCTGCGGCGCGAGGTCGGCGGCCCCGGGGTGATGGCCCGCCAGCTCGAGCGGCTCACGGAGGCCGCCCGGCTGCCCCAAGTGCGGCTGCAGGTACTGCCGTTCGGCGCCGGAGCCCATGTGGGACTCACCGGACCTTTCGTTATCTTCTCATTTCCGAGCACTTCTGATCTGGACGTGGTTGTTCTCGACCAATTGACGAGTAGCCTCTACCTCGAACGGAAAGAAGACCTCAAGGCTTACTCGGAGGCCTTCGACACCCTTCGGATCCACGCCCTTTCCCCCGAGGACTCGTTGGATTACATCGCCGGGATAGGTGACGGCGCGTAAGGAGGCACGCCCCCCATGTCAGCACCGCCTCGGAACGTCCCTGCCAGTACCGACCTGCACGACGTGCGCTGGCTGCGCAGCAGCTACAGCACGGGAGCCAACAACTGCGTGGAGACGGCCCGGCCGCGCTCCGGCCCCTGGGCCGGAGCACTCGCCGTGCGGGACTCGAAGAGCCCGGCCGGACCCGCGCTGCTCTTCTCCGCCGGCAGCTGGGCCGGGTTCCTCGCCACTCTCTGATCAGAGCCGATCGCACGGAGCCAGTCAGGTAGTCAGCCAGGCAGTCAGCCACGCGTGAGGCACGGCCGTGTCACGCCGACTCATGGCCGCGTTTCGCCGATCACCCGTACAGCGCGTTCGATCTCCGCCCCGGACAGGTCCGCCCGCGCGGTCAGTCGCAGCCGCGAGATGCCGTCGGGCACGGAAGGAGGACGGAAGCAGCCCACGGCCAGCCCTGCCGTACGGCAGTCGGCCGCCCAGCGCACCGCCTGCTCCGGGGACGGAGCCCGCACGGAGACCACCGCGGCGTCCGGACGCACCGCGTCCAGACCCGCGGCGGTCAGTCGTGCGTGCAACTCCGCGGCCACGTCGCGGGCGCGCGCCGCCCGATCCGGCTCACGCACGAGCAGCCGCAGGGCCGCCAGCGCCGCACCGGCCGCCGCCGGGGCCAGCCCCGTGTCGAAGATGAACGTCCGCGCCGCGTTGACCAGATGGTCGATCACCCGCGCCGGTCCCAGCACCACCCCGCCCTGACTGCCCAGCGACTTGGACAGGGTGGCCGTGACCACCACGTCCGCCGCGCCCGCGAGCCCCGCCGCGTACGGCGCGCCCCGGCCGCCGTCGCCCAGCACCCCGAGCCCGTGCGCGTCGTCCACGACCAGTCCGGCCCCGTGCTCGCGGCAGGCCGCGGCCAGCTCGGCCAGGGGTGCCGCGTCGCCGTCCACGGAGAACACCGTGTCGGAGACGACGATCGCCGCACCCTCGTGCGTGCTCAGCGCCTTGCGCACCGCCTCGGGGTCGGCGTGCCCGACGACCTGCCGGGTGCCCCGGGCGAGCCGGCAGCCGTCGATGAGCGAGGCGTGGTTGCCCGCGTCGGAGACGATCAGCGAGCCGTGCGGGCCGAGCGCCGTGACCGCGGCCAGGTTCGCGGCGTACCCGGAGGAGAAGACCAGGGCCGCCTCGAAGCCGCAGAAGGCGGCCAGCTCTCGTTCCAGCCGGGTGTGCAGCTCGGTGGTGCCGGTGACCAGCCGGGAACCGGTGGAGCCGCCGCCCCAGGTCCGGGCCGCCCCGGCCGCGCCCTCGACGACCTCGCGATGGTGGGCGAGGCCCAGGTAGTCGTTGCTCGCCAGGTCCAGCAGGGGCGAGTCGGCGGGGCGCGGGCGCAGGGTGCGGACGAGTCCGGCGCGGCGGCGCGCCTCGGCCTGGTCGTCGATCCAGCCGAACGCCATGGGTCCTCCGGGGCTTTTGTAGGTAGCGGACAGACACTAGCGGCACGACCAGCAGCCCAGGGTGTGGCAATACCCACACGGGGTTTTATCAAGCAAGGAGAACGTCCAGCTCAGAGGCTATATCACACCCTAGACTGAAGATCGTCTCTCACTGCACGGACCGGCCGCGCGCCCAGGCGGCGCCGACGCGAATCAGAGGCTGCTGCCGCGCGACCGCACAGCGAAGCGCCTGTAACCGACGCGCCGAAGACGGTGGTGAAGGTCCGCAGTGCCCCTGGGGTGCGGTCCAGGGCCCAGGCCGCGGTTGAAGTGCTGGTGGTCAGGAAGCGGCAGGGCTCGGGGCCGATCACGAACAGCTCTGCCCGGCGGCCGGAGGTGTCGGCGGCGAGCATCACGAGGTCGTTGAAGGTTTGACGCTTGCGCATGGCGTCCGCGCCGCGCCAACGAGCGAGCTTGAACTCCGCGATGCGCTGGTCTGTCTCCAGGTCGTACGGGCGGCTCGGGTCGTTGCCGGCGCCGAGGGAGGGGCAGACGGTGATGCGTTCTTCATCCCCGAGTTGGTGACCAGCAGGTTGCGCCACCGAACCCCGGACACCGGCGCATAGTCGGGCCTGGGCACCACGGTAGGGGCGGGCGGCGGTCGGAGCCTGGACGCCCGCGCGACGGGGGCTGGAGCTCGTACAGATCGTCACCGGCCACCCATTCCCGAGTCGTGCCCGTGACGTGCGGCCCGAGCGTCTGCAGGGCCGCCTCGAACGTCGCGGCGACCGACTCGCTGACCCCGGCCGCGTCACCGGGAGAGAGCCTGGCGGTCAACCGGTCCTTGTGCCCGGTGGTCGCGAACGTGGCATCCGCCGCCTCCTGGCCCTGGTCCGGCTGCGGCGCCTCAAGAGCAGGCACCGGAACGTCCAGGAATCGGGCCAGGCCGGACAGTGTGGCCGCACGGTCGGCGACATGCCGCTCGTACGGGATGACCAGCCGAGGCCGAGCCTCGTTGGCCGGGCCGTGCAACGATCTGGCCAGCAGCAGCGCCTTGACCGCGATCAGCCGCCCCAAGGCAGTGAACGGGTCCGGGCCGTCGTCCGGCAGCAGTGCCGCGAACGACGCACGCCAGCGCGGGGCACGGGCCGGCGCCGACACCTGCGCGTACCGGTCGTCGTACCGCCAGCGCTCCCACAGCCCCCCGCGCGCGAACGACGACGCGATCCCGACGGGGGCCCGGGTCAGGACGATGGCCGGCGACCGAGGCAGGAGCCCGAGCACCGTGTCGACCGCGAAGAACAGGTTCGTCTCCTTCACCAGGTGCCGGCCGGGTCCGTGCAGGTCGCACAGCGCACACCAGCTGGTGCCAGCCCAGCCCGCTCAGCCCGGCCTCGTGCAGGCTCGGCGGGACGCGGTCGGCGGGCGACAGCGGATGCTCCCGGCTCAACTGCTGCCGGAAGGGCTCGTTGTGCTGCGGCATCGTCTGACGCAGCGAGTCGGACAGCCAGTGCCTGACATGGTTGGCGATCTCGACGCCGCCGAGTGTGAAGTAGTCGAGCAGCGCCATGGGCCACCTTCCGGGGAAGGGTGCGGCTCTTCCGTAGGGAGGGGGTGAGCTGGGAGTTCGGCGCTGGGGCTGTGGTCTTGGGAATGCTGCTTCTACGGTGTGGTCACGACCTGGGGGGGCGGCGATGGGTTCGTTGTTCGAGGAACTGGACGCGCGGGAGGCAGCATCCCGTGCACGGATCGAGGAACTGCGGCGGCAGGTCGCCGAGTTGACACAGGCGATCGAGCATGAGGAAGCGACGCTGTCGCGTCTTGTGATCACTCGGGAGACGGTCACGGAGATCCTCGGCCCGGCCCAAGCCCGGCGGCCGACCGCGCACCGTGCGCTCCATCCGAGCCCTGGTCCTGCGCCTGGCCGCCGAAAACCCGGCATGGGGGTACCGGCGCCTGCACGGAGAGCTGCTCGTCCTCGGCGTCAAGGTGGCCGCCTCCACGGTCCGGGAAATCCTCAAGGACGCCGGCATCCCCCCCATCGCCCGAGCGCACCTCCACCACCTGGGCGAACTTCCTGCGCTCCCCGGCCGATGCACTCCTCGCGTGCGACTTCTTCGAGACCATCACCCTGTCCGGAGCCCGCCTGTACGTACTCGCGGTGATCGAGCACACGAACCGGCGGATCCGGATCCTGGGCGCCACCGAGCGTCCGACCGCGTCCTGGGTGACCCAGGCCGCGAAGAATCCGGTCATGGACCTCGAGGACGCCGGCAACCGCGCCCGCTATCTGATCAGGGATCGGGACGGGAAACTCCCCGCGCTGTTCGACGCCGTCCTGCAGGACGCGGGCATCGAGGCCGTGCTCACCGGGGTCCGCGCCCCCCGCATGAACTCCATCATGGAAAGGTGGGTACAGACCTGCCGACGCAAGCTGCTGGACCGCACGCTCATCTGGAACCCGCGCCACCTGCTCCACACATTGCGCGAGTTCGAGCACTTCTACAACGAGCACCGACCGCACCAGGCCCTCGCCAACGCGCGGCCGCTACACCCACTCCCCCAACCGATCACCCACCCCGAGGACATCGCCCACCTCGACATACGAAAACGTGAACATCTGGGCGGCATCCTCCACGAGTACCGACATGCCGCCTGACCTCTACGGATGAGGTATTCGGCAAGCGCAGCATCGGAACTGCGACATGCCCCGCCGACCTCGCAAACATGCACGGCACTCGGAACCGAAGCTCAACAGCAACGCTGCGCCTACCCAAACACTCATCCGTCCTGGTGGGGGCTGGTGTACGGGTGGTGTCGAGCGCGGGCGCTTGGGCGGGTGCTCTGGGCACCTGGTGAGTGCCCCGGCAGGATGATCTGTCGGGCTGCTTTGACTTGCCTGTCCGGGTGTGGCGAACGTGTTCACCCTGCTGCGGCTGCTGCCGGTGAGCAACCAGGACACGGACGCGGAGATCCTCGCGCTGCGTCATCAGATCACCGTGCTGGAACGCCGGCCCGGCCGGGATCGGGTGCGGTTCGCCCCGCGTGACCGGGTGTTCCTGGCCGCGCCACTGCGCCGGCTCCCGCGCGGTGTGCTGCGCCGGGCACGGCTGCCGGTGCGCCCGGACACTGTGCTGCACTGGCACCGTGACCCGGTCTCGCGCCGCCGCGTGGCCCGTTCCCGGACGGGGCGTGCGGGTCGGCCGCGTACCGTGCGCGCGATCCGCGTTCTCGTGCCGCGTCCGGCGCGGGAGAATCCCGGCCGGGGCTACCGGCGCAATCCACGGCGAGCTGCTGGTTCTGGGCGTGCAGGTCGCCGCCTCCACGGTGTGGGAGATCCTGCAGGAGGCGGGGACCGACCCTGCACCCGAGCGGGGTTCCAGCACCTGGACGGACTTTCTGCGCTCCCAGGCCGATGCCCTGCCGGCATGTGACTTCTTCGAAGCGGTCACCCTGTCCGGGGCGCGGCTGTACGTGTTCGCGGTGATCGGGCACGCCGGCCGGCGCATCCGCATCCTGGGCACGACGGCGCACCCCACCGCCTCCTGGGTGGCACAGGCCGCCAGGAACCTCGTCATGGATCTCGAGAATGCCCGCTGCCGGGCCCGGTTCATGATCCGCGACCGCGACGGGAAGTACCCCGCCCGGTTCGACACCGTCCCGTCGACCTGCCGCACCTGACCTCTGCGCTGGGCCTCGACCCCCACGACATCCCTCCCGAGCTGGCGGACCTGATCCCGGATATCGAGGAAGTCGCAGTCCACTGCCGCTTCACTTCCTGCGGCACCCAGATGGCGATTGCCGCTAAGACGGAGCACGTTGAGTTCGCCGTTGCCCTTCTCACCGCATAACGGTCCGGCAAGCGACGGGCCCGGAGCCGCGGCAGGAGCAGGTGAGCTCGCCTCGGCGGGCTCAGCCCCTATGCTGCGGCTGGGCGAGTCCTGCCGGGTCGATCTCGAAGGGGAACGGCTCGTCGATGCGGGTAACGGTGCCCGGTAGGGCGATCGCCGTTTCGACGTACCGGCCGCCGTCCAGCTCGCTGACGATCAGGCGCGGGGCTGGGTCGAACTCCAGGCGCCAGTAGTGCGGGATCGCAGCCTCCGCGTACAGCAAGGGCTTGAGCTTGCGGTCCATGGTCTTGTTGCCGGGCGAGACGAGCTCGACGACCAGCTGAACCGCGTCGGCGTCGAGGCTGACGCCGTCCTCGGCGGTCGCGCCCGCGTCGGCGACGACGATGTCCGGCACTACCAGCCCGGACGGCAGGATCACGTTGATGGCCTCCAGCACTTCGACCGGGGCGCCGGCAGCCTCGGAGGCCGCGTCCAGGGCGACGTGGAGCCGGAAGCTCGCACGCTGATGGCGCAGGCCGGGGGCGGGGGACATCACGAGCGACTCCCCCAGCAGCTCGTAGCGGACGGTCCGGTCTTCGGGCAGGGCCAGGACGTCCTCGACGCTCCAGGGCCCGTGGTGCGTAAAGCTGGCAACGCTCATCCCTTCACCTCCATCACGTACTGACAGTCTGGCCTACTCCGACAGCCAGTGTCTTCCTCCCCGCCCCGTGCATTCCCGTGCTGCCATGGGCCCGGCTCTCGGTGAGCGAGCTCTCGGCCCACCGAGATGCACTCCCGAGATCGGCTACGGAAGAGCCGAACGCCTTGAGGAGCCTGGCCGCCATGACCGGCTCCATCCCGTCAAGCGCGGCCTCGATCGCCACCGCCTGGACCTCTTCCTCGGTGTCGGCGGCACTTCAGCCGGCAGGTCGTCGAGAGGCATCACCAGGCCGAGCCGAAGCGGCCATCACACGCAGCACCGACGTCGAGCACCGCGAGAGGCGACACGGCCGTCGCTGGCACGGACGCGAAGGAATGCTGGGTGAAAGGTCAGCCCGCCGGGGAAGCACCGACCATTATCGCGCGGTCCCGACCCTGACTTACGCCGCGCAGAGCCAGAGCCTTCACGGTTCGTCTCACCGGCTGGGCGTGGATGCGGTGGCGCAGAGGGGGCGCTGGCGAGCTGGAACGACAACCGATTCGGCTGGACCAGGACTCTGCCGTAGAGTTCAGCGTGCCGTCGCGGGGTGGAGCAGCTCGGTAGCTCGCTGGGCTCATAACCCAGAGGTCGCAGGTTCAAATCCTGTCCCCGCTACTTGATGTGAGGGGCCGGTGGATTCTTCCACCGGCCCCTCACTGTGTACGCAGTCGCCTCGGATCCACCCCTGCGATCGGACGGACCGCTCCTGTCGGACTGTGCGTGTCAGACCGTCGGG
Organism: Streptomyces monashensis; assembly: GCF_001866665.1. Taxonomy (GTDB): domain Bacteria; phylum Actinomycetota; class Actinomycetes; order Streptomycetales; family Streptomycetaceae; genus Streptomyces; species Streptomyces monashensis. Next base: position 163,532 of record NZ_MLYO01000013.1, read on the forward strand.
CAGCCGGCCGCCTTGAGGCCGTTGTTGAGCCCGGTCATCGAGCAGGGGCAAGGCATCGCCACCCGTCACGAGAAGACCGCAACCATCCACCCGGCCGAACTTCACATTGCAGGCATTTCACCCTGGTCCGCTCGGCGATCCAAACGAAGGTTCGGAGAGAAATTTGTGAGATGCCCGCCCTCGGTGAACAGTAAAAACAGCCTCTGACCTGGGACTTTCAGTGGATCACTAGAATCCGGTCCCTAGTCTATGTAACTGTCCACCTGGTCCACCGTGGTCCGTGGCGACAGCAGATATGCAGGTCAGAGGCTCTCGCGTGCTTCCGTGTGCTCTCGTGTGTGAGAGATACGTGAGACGAGGTGAGACGAAGAGCTATCTGGTCGCACTGAATCCTGGCGGGTCTCCGGTGCGGTGGAACGCCCCGTTCGACCGGCCCCGCACGGAGCTTCGACCGGGCGGGGGCCTGGCAACCGCGCCGCCCGCCGGGCGATACTGGCGGCATGACCGTGCGGTCTCCCTCGTTTCCGGTGCCGAACGCGTTCGAGCTGTTGTGTGAGCAGTACGTGAAGCGGCTGCCCGCTCAGCTGGAGGACCTGACCGGTCCGGCCCACGGCACCGTCGACCTGCCGCTGCATGTGGCCTGGTCGGGCCGCCGCTCCTACACGCTGGAGCAGCCTCGCTCTCGGATGGGCCTGTACCGCACCGTTCTGGCCGAAGGACAGCGCCAGGACCTGATCGACTTCTTGAACCGCGATCTGCTCATCGAGCAGTGGCCCGTGCTGCGCACGCTGATCAGCCGCCCGATCAGGGACGTGTGGGAAGCCGCTTTCCCCGAGCTCACCACCGCGACGGTCGCGACAGCCGCGTGAACCTGACAGGTCTGCACCGCCGGCTCCTGGCCGACGTCCTCGCTATCGGCACGCCCTACCCGCTGGTGATCACCGGCGGGTACGCCGTCCAAGCCAATGGCTTGGACGACCGGCTCTCCCAGGATCTGGACGTGGCCACCGAGAACCCGGCTCCTGTCGACGAGATCATCCGCACAGTCGGCGACGGCCTGGCCGAGCGTGGCTGGGGCGTCCAGCACATCGAGTCGAGTCCGCTCTCGGGCCGGCTCATCGCCACCGACCTCACCACGGGCGAGGAGTGCGAGGTCGACGTCCTCAAGGAGGCGTTCTGGGCCCCACCCATGGCCACGGAGTACGGTCCAGTTCTCGCCCTGGACGACGTGATCGGCACCAAGGTCCGCGCACTCGCCGACCGCGGCGCGGTCCGCGACCTCATCGACGTCCACGCCGCGACCCGGCATCCCACCACTGCCGACCTTGAAAACCTCGGCCGCCGCCACGCCCGCTTCGAGTTCAGCCTCCACGACCTGCACGACCGCCTCGCCGGCGCCGAGTGGTGGGACGACCAGGACTTCACCGACTACGGCCTGAGTCCTGAGCAGGTAGAGGACCTGCGTACATGGGCGCCGACCTGGGCCGACGACCTCGCCACCCGACTCCACGCCGACCAAGACCTCGACGAGGACTGACCCGCTGCTCAGCGGCGTCGGTCTGGGCTAGGTGTGTCATGTCATGACGTTGGTGCCATCAGCTCGATACTTAACGACCATTCCCGACCATCGATATCTGCCCAGGAGTCCAGGAGCGGGAGGAACCCTGATGGTGCGGCTACCTCACGATCGGTCCAGTAGAGCAGGCACTCACCGTCACGATCCCACGCCGGGGAGACGCAGTCAGCTGTAACTGTTGCAAGCACCGCATCACCGTACTGAGCAGCACGACAACAGGGTCTGCTGCACGATCGGGTGACAACCTGTCACCCGACCCTGCAGCAGACCCGCCCACCACAACAGCGTGATGACGGGAGTGATCAACAAGCTACCCAGGCAAAGCATGGCAAGGGCACCCGCCGGCAGGCCAGTGACCACCTGCGTCACGAGCCACATCAGGTTGCGGCGGGCAGCGCGCGGGCGCGGCTCGACCGACTGTCCAGGAGGATCGTGGGAGGCCCCACGCGGATCACCCGAGATAGCCAGGCGACCCCGCAGCACTACAGGCAGCTGCACCTTTCGTCCCGCGGCCAGCGGTAGCGACCCGCAAACCCACGCTTACCCAGCGTGGCGGCATGACATCCACAAGCCCGAGCTCTACGACCGGCCCGATCGGCAGCGCCCTGCTCGGCGGCAAACTGCTGCCCCGGGCACGGCTGACCGAGAGGCAGGACACCGTCCCGGTCAACCAGGACATCCAGGCGTTCTGGCCACACGGACGCTACGGCCTCGGCCTAGTCGAACGGCCTCTGTCCTGCGGCGGAAGCTACTGGAGTCACGAAGGCGGCAACGGTGGCTACATCACCCTGAACGGCGCCACCGATAACGGCAGCCGCACCGTCACCGTCTCCATGTCCACAGCTTTGGGCGACTCGCCCGACAACACACTCCGACAGGAGCAAGCCGCCAGCAACCTCGTCGGCCACGCGCTGTGCGACACCCCCGGCAACAGGCAGGGCACGTAAAGGCCTTCCCCAGCATCCGGAATTCCAGCCAGAACTACGAAATTCCCCATGCCTACGGTTACGTAATTCCCCGGGCGCCCCACAGATCAGTTGGCATGTTCCGTAGAACCACGACGCCTCACAGCTGATCACGGAGACGCTAAGGTCGGCCTGCACTCGGCGCGGCCGACCGTCGACCCCATGGCTTGAAGACGGACAGGATGACGTTGGCGAGATACAGCAGGAGCGCGACGGCCGGGACGATCACCATGTTGTAGCGGATGAATCCAAGATCCATGGCTGAGATGGGGCCCACGGGATGCCGGGCCACCGCATCCACCGCGTCGTGCAATCTGGCAGTGAGCGCGAAAATCGAAGCCGCCGTCGCCGCCAGGGTCAACCAGAACTTGACGCTGACCCAGTAGTACCGGAACAGGCCCCACTGCGTGCCGAGCGCCAGCACCACACCGCTGACCAATGTGAGCAGGCTCAGCGGGATGATCAGAACGTCCCCCGACATCCCCATCGCCCGGTAGGCGGTCCGCAGGGTGTTGGCATTATTCGTCGCAAGCGCCGTCGTGCCCAGAGTGAGCAGGCAGAGCATCAAGGCCAACCAGCCGACAGAGACGACCACATGCACAACGACCACGCTCTTACGGGCCTTCTGAGGCAACCAGTGGCCTGAACGCCGTTGCACTCCATCGCCGGCGGGCGCCGTCACCGTCGACGATTCAACGGAGGGGGGCATACACACCTCGATCAGGTCGGGGGCACAGGCACGCGGCCAGACTCTCCCTTCCGACCGTCCAGGGCATCTGCCGACGGAAGTAACTCCCGCTGCTCCGAGGCGAGTACGGTCGACGCTCCGAGCAGTTCAGCGGATGGATCTATACGCCACCGGGAGTACGCCCACGGCCTTCCTCGGCGGGACGCCCGACAGGAGCCGCTCTGTGATGGTGAAGACGCCAGGGCCGGGACTTCCGCTCGGCCGCCTCCACTTACCTCAGGAGGGTCGCCTCCGTGACCACCGCCACGCTCACCCGCACGAGAGCCCAGCGCCGGGACCTTGGCGCTCTGACCGGCGTGCTGTACGTCCTGTTCTTCGTGGCCAGTCTCGTCATCGCCGGGGCGCTGGGCCCGTCCGGCACGGTAACGCCGTACTCCAGCGACGCCGAAGTACAGGCGTATCGGCTGAAGGATCCAGCCAGGCTGGAGGATCTCTTCCGCATTCTCGGCCTGATGCAGGGGCTGTCCGCCCTCGCTCTGCTGGCGTTCGTCCCCTGTCTGGCCGCGTTCGTCCGCAGGCACGGCAGCGACGCCCGGGCGGGCGTAGTCCGCTCGCTGGCCACCGTCGCCGGAGCCCTCCTCCTGCTCTCCGCGAGCACTAGCTGGTTCTGGCCCAGATCAGCGCCAAGGCGGAGTCGTCCACGTATCGGGCCGTCTCGGACCTGTCCTTCATCACCGGTGCCGGACCGGCCATCGCAAGCCTTGGCGTAGCGGTCTTCCTGGTCGCCGCGACGGGACGCGGCAGCCACGCCTTGCCCACCTGGGTCACGTGGAGCGGCATGGTGATCGGGGTGGCCAGCGTATTGTCGATGAGCTCGCTCGTCGCCGAAGGCGGCTCGGTCTTCATCCCGGTCGGTCGCTTCCTCGGCTTCGTCTGGTTGGTCGTGCTCAGCGTGTTGCTGTGGTGGCGCAGCGGGCGAACGGATGATCTCACCGATTCCATCGCGCCGCGCCATCTGTGAGGCCGAGGGCGAGCAGGAGCGAGGAAACCGGATCAGTGGTCACCGCCAGCGACCGTCGTCCGCAAGGGGAAACGTGACGGTCCGTGTCGCCGCGGAGGGGGTGGTCATCGAGGCGTCGGCCTGCGGTTGGACGCCATCTTGTCCGGACTGTGGTTGTCCAGGGCGTCGCATCCACTCTCGCTATACACGCCGACTGGCTGGACGCCCGGTGGTGGGACGCCGATTGGTGACCGTCGGCTGACCATTGGCGATGGCGATCGTGGCACGTCTTCCATTTCCGAACCGCGCGGGCAGATCCCGCCACGGTACGCCAGTCCGCCGCGGCTTTGCCGTCATCGACTCGAACCTGAGCGCGGACGACCATCCTCAAATACTGGTCCCGGCCTACTCATCGAGGAGCCCACCCGCCCTCGCCTCGGTGGTCGACGAGCCGCATACGGACCGGCTCTGCGAGGCGCTGGCCGGAGGGCGCGTGGGCGACCGTGTTCGTGGGCTTGGCGGGCGGTGGGTTCGACGCCGAAACTGGTGGCGACGCCAGCGATGAGGACCTGGGTGACGCCGAGCCCGTCGAGATGGTCGGCGAGGTCGGTGCTGTGGAACGCTCCCCAGGTGTATGTGGTGACGGTCTTGTCGCCGGACTGCTGGTTGAGTGCGGGGAGCAGGTCGGTGAAGCCGTCGGGCAGGTCGCGGGCGTCGTCGCCTTGCTCGGTGCGGCCGGGGGCGGTGCCGGCGACGTTGACCAGCACAACCGGCAGTCCCTTGGCACGGAAGGCGTCGGCCAGCGCCGCGGTGTTCGCGACGATGTCGCCGAGCGGGTGCACGGTCGGCAGGCCGGTCAGCCCTGCTTGCAGGTCGACGACGATGAGTGCGGTGGTGGGGTCAAGGACGGTGACAGGCACTGGGCTCTCCGAGATTTGCTGGATTCCGTGAGGCAGGTGCTGTACGTGGCCGCTGTCAGCGTCAGGGTCGCGGGGACGGCGAGCGATCGGCGACACTCATGATGATCAGGGCGGCACTGATGCCGACCATGATCCAGGCGATCTGGTGGAGGCCGTGGTCGGTGACGTGCGTGTGGAACACGAT
>NZ_MLYO01000130.1 GCF_001866665.1 Streptomyces monashensis
GTGGTGGGTGAGCTGGGCGGTGGCGTGGGTGGTCCAGGGTGTGTCGGGGTGGGTGTCGGGGTCGGGGTGGCTGTGGACGGTGGCCTGGCGGTGCCCGTTGCCGTCGGGGGCGGTGACGGCGACCTGGATGCGCAGCGGTCCGGTCTCGGGGAGGAGCAGTGGGGTGGTGAGGGTCAGGGTGTCGACCCGGCCGGCCCCGACGCGTTCGGCCGCGGTGAGGACCATGTCCAGGATTCCGGTGCCGGGCAGCAGGGGCGTGCCGAAGACGCGGTGGTCGCCGAGCCAGTCCTGTCCGTTGCCGGTGGCGTCGATCGTGCCGGTGAGGATCAGTCCGTCGCCGGTGGCCAGTGGCGTCGACAGCGCGAGCCAGGGGTGACCGGCCTCGTCCACGCCCCAACCCGAGGTGTCCGCAGGGGTGTTGGCATGACTGGTGAGCCAGTGGTGTTTTCGGTCGAAGGGGTAGGTGGGGAGGTTGGGTTCTGTGGGTGTGTGGGGTGTTGTGTGGTGCCAGGGCCAGTGGTGTGGGTGGGTGAGTCCGGTGCGGACCCATGAGGTGAGGGCGTCGGTGGTGTCGGCGTGGTTTCGGTGGGTGGTGGGGGTGGTGGTTCCGCCGTGATGTTGGGTGATGTGGTCGAGGACCATGGCCATGACGGGGTGGGGGCTGATCTCGGTCCAGGTGTGGTGGCCGTCGGTGGTGGCGGCTTGGGCGGCTTGGTCGAAGCGGACGGGTTGGCGCAGGTTGGCGCACCAGTAGTGGGCGTCGAGTTCGGTGCCGTGAATGAGGCGGCCGTGGACGGTGGAGTACATGGGGGTGTGTCCGGCCTGTGGGTGCAGGTCGGTGAGTTCCTGGGCGAGGGTGGGCAGGAGGGGGTCCATGTGTGTGCTGTGGGAGGCGTAGTCGACCTGGATGCGGCGGGCGAAGATGTTTTCGGTCTGTAGTTGGGTCAGGAGTGTGTCGAGGGTGTGGTTGTCGCCGGAGATGATGGTGGAGGTGGGGGTGTTGACGGCGGCGATGGACAGGCCGGTGTCGGTGAGGCGTTGGGTGACCCATTCGTGGCCGCGTTCGATGACGGCCATGCCTCCTTGTCCTTGGCGGGTGGCGACGGCGCGGGCGCGGGTGGCGACGATTTTGGCGCCTTGTTCGAGGGTGAGGATGCCGGCGACGACGGCGGCGGCGATCTCGCCCTGGGAGTGTCCGATGACGGCGTGGGGGGTGATGCCCATGGACTTCCACCAGGCGGCGAGGGCGAGGCTCATGGTGAACAGTGCGGGTTGTATGTCTTCGACGCTGGTGAGGGGGTGTTGTCCGGTGAGGGCGTGGGTGACGGGCCATCCGGTCCAGGGTTGGAGGGCGGTGTCGCAGGCGGCTACGGTCTGGGCGAATGCGGGGGAGTGTTGGAGGAGGTGGCGGCCCATGCCTTCCCATTGCGAGCCTTGTCCGGGGAAGACCCAGACGTGGCGGGGGCCGGTTTCGTGGAGGGTTTCGTCGTGGGGGGTGTGGAGGGGGGTGATGACGCCGGTTGTGTCGGTGTTTTCGGCGAGTGCTTCGAGTCGGTTGATGGCCTGGTCGCGGGTGGTGGCCAGGACGGCGGCTCGGTGGTCGAACCAGGTGCGGTGCCACAGTGCGGTGGATGCCACTCGGTCCAGGGGGATCTCGGGGTGTTGGCGCCACCATGCGGCCCATCGGCGGGCCTGTGTCCGCACGGTGTGGGCGTCGCGGCCCGAGAGCACGATCGGGAACACGTTCTCGGTGGAAGCACCGGTGTTGGGTCCGATGGCTTGTGCCGGTGTCGGTGTGGACTGTGGCTGGTGTGGTGCTTCTTCGAGGATGAGGTGGGCGTTGGTGCCGCTGAGGCCGAAGGAGGAGATGCCGGCGCGGCGGGGGCGTGTGGTGTCGTGGGTCCAGGGCTGTGGCTGGTGGAGGAGGCGCAGGCCGCTGGTGTCCCATTCGATGTGTGGGCTGGGTTCGTCGGCGTGGAGGGTTTTGGGGAGGGTTTCGTGTTGGAGTGCGAGGACCATTTTCATCACGCCGGCGACGCCGGCGGCGGCTTGGGCGTGGCCGATGTTCGACTTGGAGGAGCCGAGGTAGAGCGGGTGGTCGGTGTCGCGTCCGGGGCCGAAGACTTCGGCGAGTGCGCCGGCTTCGATGGGGTCGCCGAGGGGGGTTCCGGTGCCGTGTGCCTCGATGGCGTCGATGTCGCGGGGGGAGAGTCCCGCGCGGGTCAGTGCCTGGTGGATGACGCGTTGCTGGGAGGGGCCGTGGGGGGCGGTCAGTCCCTGGGAGCGGCCGTCCTGGTTGACCGCTGTTCCGCGGATCACGGCGAGGACGTGGTCGCCGTCGGCGTGTGCGGTCGACAGTCGTTTGAGGAGGAGGATTCCGCAGCCCTCGGACCATCCGGCGCCGTCGGCGTCGGCGGAGAAGCTCTTGCACCGTCCGTCGGCGGCTGTGCCGCGCAGTCGGGAGAACTCGACGAAGACCGAGGGGGTCGACATCACGGTCACGCCACCGGCGAGGGCGGTGTCGCACTCGCGCTGGCGCAGTGCCGTGAC
>NZ_MLYO01000131.1 GCF_001866665.1 Streptomyces monashensis
CTGCACCTGGCCGTCACGGCACTGCGCCAGCGCGAGTGCGACACCGCACTCGCGCTGGCGCAGTGCCGTGACCGCCAGGTGCAGTGCCACGAGCGACGACGAACACGCCGTGTCCACCGTCACCGCCGGACCCCGCAACCCCAGCGCGTACGACACCCGACCCGACAACACGCTACCGGCGCTGCCCATCGAGCCGTACGCGTCGAGCGCACTCAGGTCATGGTTGTGGAAGCGGTCGTAGTCCGACCCCATCGCGCCCAGGTACACACCTGTGTTGCTGTCCTCAAAGGCTTCGGGGCGGATTCCGGCGCGTTCGAGGGCCTCCCAGGAGGTTTCCAGGACGAGCCGTTGCTGCGGATCCATCGCCTGCGCCTCGCGCGGCGGAATCCCGAAGAACGCCGCGTCGAACTTCTCCACGTCCCGCAGGAATCCGCCTTCCCGCACGTAACTCTTGCCCACGGCCTCCGGGTCCGGGTCGTACACGTCCCAGCCGTCCCACCGCGACGGGAACCCCTCGATCGCGTCCCCGCCCGAGGACAGCAACTCCCAGAACTCCTCCGGCGTCCCCACCCCGCCCGGCAGCCGGCACGCCATCGACACGATCGCGACCGGATCGTCGTCCTCGTCCGTGTCCCGGACATCCCGGACGATGGTCTCGGCGGGGCGCGAATCCTGTGACAGGTCCATCCGTGCCAGGAGGAACTCCGCCATGGCGGCCGGGGTGGGGTGGTCGAACGCCAGCGTCGCGGGCAGGGGGACCTCGGTCTCCCGCGACACCCGGCGCCGCAGTTCCACGGCCATCAGCGAGTCGAGGCCGAGGTCCCTGAGCACCTGCTGTGCGGACACCGTGGCCTCGTCCGGAAGGCCGAGCACACTCGCCGCCGCCGACCGCACCAGCAGCGTCACCGATTCGCGTCGCTGGTCGGGGGACATCGCCGTGAGCCTGCCGCGCAGGTCCGACGGAGTCTCGCCCGTGTTCGCCCGCCTCAGGCGCGGCCGGGCCATGCCGCGAAGCAGCACGGGCACGTCGTCCTGGCCGTGGCGCAGTGCGGCCGGCTCGAGACGGACGGGGACCAGGTGTCCGTGCGCATCCCTCGCCAGCGCCGCGTCCAGTGTCCGCAGCCCCTCGTCCACGGACAGCGGCTGGATGCCCATGCGCCGGATCCGGGTCAGCTCGGCCTGGCCGAGATGCGCGGTGAGACCGACACCCGCCTGTTCCCACAGTCCCCAGGACAGGCTCCTGGCGGGCAGGCCCGCGTGCCCACGCCATGCGGCGAAGGCGTCGAGGAACGCGTTGGCCGCGGCGTACGTACTCTGACCGGCGCTGCCGAAGACCCCGGCGAGCGATGAGAACAGGACGAACTCGGACAGCGAGTGTTTGCGGGTGAGTTCGTGCAGATGCAGGGCGGCGTCCAGCTTCGGAGCGAGCACGCGTTCCAGCCGCTCCGCGGTCTGGTCGGCCAGCAGCCCGTCGTCGAGCACGCCGGCCAGGTGCCAGACGGAGTCCAGGTCGTCGATGGAACCGATCAGATCGGCAAGGGCCTCCCGCACGGCGACGTCACAGGCCAAGATCCGCACGCTGTCGGCCCCGGCCTCGGTGAGTTCTGCGGCGAGGTCGGCGGCCCCCGGGGCCTGGTCGCCCTGACGCGAGGCCAGCACAAGACGCCGTACTCCACGGGTGCGCACCAGGTGCCGGGCGATCTCCCTGCCCAGCTCACCGGTTCCTCCGGTGATCAGTGCCGTTCCCCGCGGCGCCGGGGTTGCCGCGCTGACGTCTTCCGGTTCCGGTTCGACCGCGACCAGTCGCGCGACCCGGATCTCTCCCTCCCGTACGGCGGTCTCGGGTTCGTCCGCGAGGGACACGGCGCCGGCGAGCGCGGCGATGTCCTCGGCCCCGGAACCCACGTCCACCAGTCGCAGCGGCCGTTGCGGGAACTCGGCACGCGCGGCACGGACCAGACCCCACAGCGGAGCATGCACCAGGCCGTCGACACCGTCCCCCGGCCGGGCCGCCACGGCCTCCCGGGTCACCCAGACCAGTTCGGTCCCGTCCAGCCGCGGTTCGGCCAGCAGACCCTGCAGCATGTGCAGTCCGGCGGCGGTGACCCGCCGCGCCGTGTCCGCCGGATCGCCCGGGTCCCGCGTGGTGCAGTCGAGGACGAGCCGTGCCGGGGGCTCGTCGCCCGCGTCGAGGCGCGTGCGCAGCTCGGCCACGTCGAGGACGGACGGCCCGCCGATCACCTGCGCGAGATCACCGGAGCCGCCGAGAACCCAGGTTTCGGCCACTGCCTCGCGCGTCGTGCGGGGAAGCTGGAACTCGACGCCGTAGAGGTGGTCGCCGGTGCTCTGCCGCAACTGCCGTTCGGTCGCCGTACGCAGAACGAGCGCATCCACAGAGGCCACCGGCTCGCCCTGGGCGTCCGCCAGCCACAGCCGGGCCTCGGCCGACGAGGGATCCCGTTCGATCCGGACACGGAGTTCGGTTGCACCGGTGGCGTACAGCTCCGCCCCGGTCCACTCGAAGGGAAGCGACACCCGTCCAGGGTCGGATTCCAGCACGCAGAGCGTGTGCAACGCCGCGTCCAGCAGTGCCGGGTGCAGAGCGAAGCCGTCGGCTACGGCCGCGCTCTCGGCCTCGGCGTCGGGCAGGCGGACCACGGCGTAGGCGGTGTCGCCGCTGCGGGAGAGCTCCACCAGACCCTGGAAGGCGGGGCCGTAGTCGAGTCCCCGCTCCCGCAACCGCTCGTAGAACCCGTCCAGATCCACCGGCGTGGTATCGGCCACCGGCCAGTTCCGGAGTTCCTGGAACCCGTGGTCGCCGGTGTCGCCGAGTGCGTGGTGGGTGAGCTGGGCGGTGGCGTG
>NZ_MLYO01000132.1 GCF_001866665.1 Streptomyces monashensis
GTCCGGCCTCACCGTCGAGGACAGCCCGCAGGGCCCCCGCTGGACCCTCAAGGCCTAGCCGGACCCGAAGATCGACTGTGCCGCCCGGCCTTCCGGGCGGCACACTGCATAGGACGCGGACGCACAGGACGCGGACGACGCAGACACACAAGACGTACGTACGAAGCTCACGGAGACGAGTGACTCATGGCCGCGAACAACCGCCGCATGTCCGGCAAGAAGGGCGCGCAGGTCGGCAGTGGCGGCCAGCGGCGCCGGGGCCTGGAGGGCAAGGGCCCGACCCCGCCCGCCGAGATGCGCAAGGGGCACAAGAAGAACCGCATCGCCACCGCCAAGGCGAAGCAGGCCGCACGCCGTCCCGTGGCCCGGGGCCGAGGCGGCAGGTCGACGTCCGAGATGGTCGTCGGCCGTAACCCGGTCGTCGAGGCGCTGCGCGAGGGCGTGCCCGCCACCACCCTCTACGTCCAGCAGTTCATCGACAACGACGAGCGCGTCCGCGAGGCCCTCCAGCTCGCCGCCGAGCGCGGTGGCATCAACCTGATGGAGGCCCCGCGCCCCGAGCTGGACCGCATGACGAACGGCCTCAACCACCAGGGCCTCGTCCTGCAGGTCCCGCCGTACGAGTACGCGCACCCGGAGGACCTGCTCGACGCGGCGGCCGACGGGGGCGAGGACCCGCTCGTCGTCGCGCTCGACGGGGTCACCGACCCGCGCAACCTCGGCGCGGTCGTCCGCTCCGTCTCCGCCTTCGGCGGCCACGGCGTCATCGTGCCCGAGCGCCGCTCGGCCGGCATGACCGCCGGCGCCTGGAAGACCTCCGCCGGTACGGCCGCCCGTACCCCGGTCGCCCGTGCCACCAACCTCACCCGCACCCTGGAGCAGTACAAGAAGGCCGGCGTCGCGGTCGTGGGCCTGGCGGCGGACGGCGAGGACGAGCTCGGCGAGCTGGCGGCCCTGGACGGCCCGGTCGTCATCGTGGTCGGCAGCGAGGGCAAGGGCCTGTCCCGCCTGGTCGGCGAGACCTGCGACTTCCGTGTCCGCATCCCGATGCCGGGCGGCGCCGAGTCGCTGAACGCCGGTGTGGCGGCGGGGATCGTGCTGTACGAGGCGGCGCGCAGGCGAGCCTGAACGGCCGTCCGAATTCTCACCTGTTCGTGTTAATCCCGGTGTTCCTGCGGTGCTCCGGGCCCCTTTGACGGGGTCCGGACACATCCAGGCGGTCAAAGCAGTGTCCTAACTCCACGTCACTCGGTTAGATGAGTGTGGACACCAGAACACCCCGCACACCCACGGGGGGCCGCTCGTCGGGATTCAAAGCCGGATTCTCGTCCGGACCCGAGGACGCTCCCGCGCTGAGCATGGTGAAGGTGCCGAGCGATCCGGCGCAGGTCATCGTCAATCACGCCAGCTTCCGCGTGCAGCTGAGCGGGTCGGCGAAGCGGACCCAATCCCCGCGGATCGCCCGGCATCTGAGTGCCGCCTCTCACACCGCCGGGATGCCCGCCATGAGCCCCGAGGGCCGCGCGGCCGCCGCCGGCCGCCGCCGCCCCGTCGTGTGGAGCGGCAAGTCCGCCCCGGACGACACCGGCGCCCACCGGCTCCTCCAGGCCGTGCGGGGCAGCGTCCGCCAGACCGAGGAGCCCGAGGCCGGCGCCACCCAGGTCATCCCGCGCGTCGGGACCGGCTACGACGACGGCTACGACGCGCTGGACCAGACGGTCGAGACCCCGGTCGTGGGCCACCAGCGCACCGCCCCGGACACCGACGGCACCCGCCTGCTGCCCCATATGCGCACGGTCGGCAGCGACTACGACGAACCCCCGTACCCGGACGCCGACTTCGGACGCCCCCGCGGCTACGACGGCTACGACGACCACGACGGTTACGACGAGTACGCGGACCACCCGAGCCACCGGGATCCCGCCCTCGAGGACCTCGCGCGCCCCGTACGGCGCCAGGGCGACGACCCCGCCCGGCACGCCTACTACCCGGGCCGCCGGATGAACCTCGGCGTCGTCCTGCTCCCGTTGCGCATCTTCCTCGGCTTCATCTCCATCTACGCCGGCATGGGCAAGCTGTGCGACCCCGTCTACTTCGACGGCGGCAAGCGCGGCTCCATGGTCAAGTGGCTCAACACCCTGCACCCGTGGGACGTGGCCGAGCCGCTGCGCCAGTTCGCCCTGCACCACCCGGTCGGCTCCGGCCTGGTCATCGCCTTCCTCCAGGTGGTCGTGGGCGTCCTGACGATCCTCGGCTGCTGGCAGCGGGTGGCCGCGGTCGTCGGCGCCCTGCTCTCCGCCGCCCTGATCGTCACGGTCAGCTGGAAGACGGTCCCCGCCTACGACGCGCCCGACATCATCTACCTCGCCGCCTGGTCGCCGCTGATCATCGCCGGCGCCCCCGTCTACTCCGTGGACGGCCGGCTCGCGGCCGGTGCCTGGCGGCGCCTCGGCCCCCGCTCCGACATCTGGGAGCTGCGCCGCTACGTCCTGCGCCGGGGCGCTCTGATCACGGCCGTCACGGCCGGCCTCACCCTGCTCGTCGGCTCCCTGCTGGGCGGCGCCGTACGCGACTCCAGCCGCGTCGTCGTCCCCGGCCCCGGCGAGGCCCCGCGCAACAACCTCCCGGGCTCTGCGCTCCCGCAGGAGCCGGGCCGGCGGCACAGCACCACCCCGTCGGCGTCCACGCACCGCACGGGCGGCGCCACGGGCGGTGCGAGCCCCTCCGGTGCGGCGACGACCCCGGGCGCCACGCGCAGCGCGGGCGGTGCGACGGTGCCCAGCGAGACCCAGGGCATCTCGGGCCAGCTCCCGCGGCACCACTCGTCCCCGACGGGCGGCACCCCGAGCAGCACCGCGGGCCCGACCGGCACCGGTGGCACGGCGACCGGCGGCCCGACGTCCTCGGGCGGCTCCGGCGGCACGTCGTCCTCCGGTCAACCGGGCCTGGTGGGCGGCCTGT
>NZ_MLYO01000133.1 GCF_001866665.1 Streptomyces monashensis
GCGGCCGATCGGTGTGCGAGGCCGCTGACGTTGTCTCGGCTAGCGGACGACGTGGACGGTCACCGGCGCGGAGGTGCGGTCCGTCTTCGCGTGGCGGTGGTGGCTGTCGGTCGAGTACAGCACGGAACGGAACTGCAGATCGCCCCTGTGCGTGGCCTTGACGTTCATGCGCGCATCGCCGGTGTAGCTCCGCTTGACGACGCGCCAGTGGCTCCAGTGGCCGGGTTTGCCGGACCGCTCCTGTATGACGAGCGTGGTGTACCCCTCGGCATCGTCGTCACCCTGGCCGTGCACCTTCACGACGTGGCCGGCGTGCACGGTGTGAGGCGTGGCCTGCACCGAGATGTCGCCCTTCGCGAACGCCGGGGACACCGCCAATGCGGCCGAGGCCGTACCCAGCGCGCCGACCACCGCAAGGCGCTTCAGACCGAGCTTCATGCCTGGATCTCCTTTGATCTCTTCAGTCCCGTGCATCAACCGGGCTTCACAGACGTGCAATTGGTGCGCTTTCACCGATGAAGAGCGGTCGACGCACCAAGTCGTTGGCCCCCGATTGTCACTACCACGTAACCGCTGTCGGACGATCATCGCGCTGCCTCACCCCGGCTCAGCCGGGATCCATGAGAACCGCCGACCGGTGACCGGTGACCGAGAAGTGAGCGCCGTGTCCCCGGCCCGGCTGCTGCCGGACGACGACCGGGCAGGGCGTTCACCACCTTCCGGCGCTGGGCCAGGATGCCGTTGCACGGGGCGAGGCTGACGCTGCCTGCGCGGACCGCACCATCCGCCGCCGCGACGAAGTCGACCAGACGGAGGTAGCAGGCAGGACGCCGGTGCAGTCGAGGGCACCGAGCCAAGCGGCGGGGGGCGGGCGCTTCGCCGCGCTTGATTGTGGTGATCTGCCGGCAAACGGCTCGGAAGTCGGTGCCGTACGCGAGCAACTGCTCGACAGCGGCACCGGAGACGAGAGAGCGGTCTGCTGAGACATGGTCCTCTCACAGGGCCGATTCTCCGCATGCGGGCGAACCGCCTGCGGAGAATCGCATGACGGTGCCCGTCAGCCGGTACGTGCGGTTGACGGCGGCCCCGTGCGCCTGCCGGGATGGTGTGTCAGAGCATGGCGAGGCGGTCCACCAGCAGTTTCACCCTCTGCTGGGTGTATTCCGGTGGCAGCCGTCCGGCCCGGGTCAGGGTGGCCAGTCCGTGCAGACACGCCCAGAAGGTCTCGGTGAACAGCCCCGGTTCGACG
>NZ_MLYO01000134.1 GCF_001866665.1 Streptomyces monashensis
AACTCCGACCTAAAACACGGCCTAGCCGGCGGGCCGTGGCGTCGCACGCAGGAGCTGTTCCAGCGTGGTGGCGGAGTGGCCGGTCAGGTCCTGGACGGCGGTGGTCACCCCGGCGAGGGAGCCGTCGGCGATCGCTGTGTAGGTGGAGACCCAGGCGTCGAGTTGCCAGTCGGGGGCGTCGTACCCCGCGCGGGAGGCGTAGGCCTGCTCGACGGTCTCCGGCACGTACGAGACCGGGCGGCCGGTGACCGCCGCGATCGTCGCCGCCACCTCGGCGAGGGTGAGCGCCTCGGGGCCGGTCAGCTCGTAGGCACGACCGGTGTGCGGGCCCGGATCGCGCAGGACCGCGACCGCCGCGTCCGCGATGTCGTCCTGCGCGACCACGGCCGCCCGACCGTCACCGGCGGGCCCGCGCAGCGTGTCGTCCTCGCCCACGAGGCCGGGCATGAAGTCGGCGTAGAGGTTGTCACGCAGGAAGGTGAAGGGCACGCCGCTGGCACGGATGTGCTGCTCGGTGTGCCAGTGGTCCCGGGCCAGGGTGAAGGTCGCGTCGGGTGCGGCGCCGTAGAAGGAGACGTAGACCAGGTGGGCGACGCCCGCCTCGGCCGCTGCGTCGACGAAGGTGCGGTGCTGCGCGACGCGGTCCGGGGACTCCGAGGCGGAGACCATCAGCACACGGTCGGTGCCGCGCAGGGCGCGGAGGACGGCGTCGTGGTCACCGTAGGCTCCGGGTACGGCGGTCGCGCCGGGCAGTTCCGGTGCGCGGGCCGGAGTGCGGCACAGCAGGGTCTGCGGGGTACCCGTGGCGGCCAGGCGGCGGGCGACGCGTCCGCCCAGCCGGCCGGTGGCGCCGGTGACGGCGTAGGTGGCCTGGGCCTCGGCCTCGGCAGGAGCCATCGTCGTTCTCCTCGGTGCGGTACCGGACGTGCTGCGATGTGTCTTCCGGCACAGTAGTGCGCCCGCTCACGTGAGGTCCGCCGTGTCGACGGGCAGCTCGGCCAGGCGCCATTCCGGCATGCCGCCGCGGCAGCGGACCACGCTCCCGGCCTCCTCGGGCAACTCTCCATCCCGGTCGGCGAGTTCGCCGGCCGGGATGGAGAGTGCGCCGGGGATGTGTCCGGCCCGGTGCTCCTCCGCCGGGCGCGCATCGAGCACGACGACACCACCGGCGGCGACGCGCGCGTTGGGCTCTTCACGGGTGACCTCCTCGGCACCGACGGCGCAGTGCGGCACTTCCAGCGGAGCGCTCAGGCGTCGCGGGCGGCGGGCACGGCGGGCTGGTGCGGCGCTGATCGCCTCGGTCTCCGACCACGCCCACCCGGCCTGGCGCGCGAACGCCCTGGGCACGTACCGCTTCTGGCGCGACATCGGCTACGCCGCCCGCGCCCTGATCGCCGGGCTGCCGGCGGACGCCTTCGGCCTCGACACCACGGGGATCACGGCCGCGGCCCTGACCGCCGCCTCCGGCCTGGTCGCGGCCCGCTGGATCACCGAGCACCACCGGGCCGCTGGAGGGCACCGGCGGCCAGCCGGTAGCGGAGTTCGGGCACGCACACCCCGTCGTACTCGTCGGTCTGGACGGCGCCGTCGGCGGCATAACCGGCCCGTGCGTAGAAGCGGCGTGCCGGAGTGTTGCCGGTGAGGACCCAGAGCACCATCTGGTCGAAACCGTACGCGCGGGCGTGTGCGTGCACGGAGCCGAGCAGCGTGCGGCCGATGCCGGAGCCGATGAGCGCGGGCCGGACGTACAGGGCGTAGAGCTCACCGGTGGTCGCGGTGGTGTCGGCGTCACGACAGGGCCCGAGGCAGGCCCACCCCGACACGCGCCCGTCGGTGTCGACCGCGACCAGGTCGGTCCTGCCGCTTCCCGGCCGCGCGAGGCGCTCCCGGTGTCGTCGCGCGTCCGCCTCGACGGTCATCCGGTCGAGGCAGGAGCGGGGCACGATCCCGGCGTACGCGGTCTTCCAGCCGGTCACGCGTATCGACGCCACGGCCTCGACGTCGGCTTCCGTCATCGCTCGTACAGTCACCATCCCGGCACGCTACGGGATCCTCCCTCGCGACCACCCCCGACGTGCCGCGGCGCCGGGGCCCGGACGGGGGGCGCGGCGGAAACGCGGTGGCGCGCCGTCGCCCCGGTCGGCATGCTCGCGTCCATGACCGACACAGCCGGAGCCCCTCTCCGTACCACCCTGGCCCTCCCGGTCGCCGTGCGCGACCTGACACCCGGGGATCTGCCCGCCTGCACATGGTCCGGCTCGGCCACCCATCTGCGCCAAGTGGAGCGGGAGTTGGTGCGGGCGGCGGCCGGTGAGGTGGACTATCTGGCCGTCTGCACCCCGGCCGACCTGCCCGTGGCGATCGGCGGTGTCGACTACCGGGCCCGCGCGGGCGCCGGGACCGTGTGGCAGCTCGCCGTGCTGCCGGCACTCCAGTCCTGCGGGCTGGGCACGCTGCTGATCCGGGCCGCCGAGCGACGCATCGTCGGCCGTGGGCTGCGTACGGCGGAACTCGCCGTGGAGGAGGACAACCGGCGAGCACGCGCCCTGTACGAGCGGCTGGGCTACGTCGCGTACGGCCGCGAGCCGGACGCCTGGGACGAGGAGGGCCCGGACGGGTCGCTCCGCCGGTACGAGACGATGTGCGTCCTCATGCGGAAGGAGCTCTGAGGCCCTGCCCCGGGGCCCGCCGGACGGCGCTCGGCACACGGGCTCGTCCGCCCGGGGCGCGGCCGGAGCGGGACCTACCGGGCGTCGTGCTCGGGGAAGAGGACCGCTGCCACGTGCTGGGTGTCGGCGTATTCGACGACCGAGGTGATCTTGCCGTCGCGGACGGTGTAGATGCCGAGGCAGCGGTTGTCGTAGACACCGCCGTACACGGTCCTGGCCCTGGAGGTCCATTCGGCCACCACGCGGTCGCCCTCGGCGATCGTGCTGATCAGCTCGATCTCGAGGGTGCCGGGCACCAGGACCGGTCCCATGCTGCCGAGGAACTCCCCGATGATGCGGTCCCGCCCGTGCCACACCCTGGAGATGGGCAGGTTCCCCGGGTAGTGCCAGGTGGCGTCCTCGGCGAAGCTGTCGTGGACGACGTCCGCGTCGCCGTCGCGGACGGCCTCGACGTAGCGGATGACCACGGCCCTGGGGTCGGTGACGGTCGTCATGGTCGCACTCCTTCGGTGGTGGGTGAACTGGCTGGTGGAAGCGGCGGGTTGGCCGACGCTGTTCAGGTGAGCGTGAGGACGGCCTTGCCCCGGATGCGGCGGTCGCGCAGGTCGGTGAGGGTGGCAGCGGTGCCGGCCCAGTCCGTGACGCGGCCGATCTCCGGGTGCAGCCGCCCCTCGGCGGTCAGCCGGACCAGCGCGGCCAGGTCGTCGTCGAGGCGGGTGTCCGCGTCGAGGTAGTGGAAGTGACGCAGGACGGCCGATTCCGGACCGTCGAAGAAGTCGAAGAAGTCGAGCGTCGCCGGCCTGCGGCCCGCCTGCCCGAACCAGATGAGGGTACCGCGCCGGGCGAGCCGGGCCAGAGCGGCGGCGAGGGCCTGCCCACCGGTCGACTCCAGCACGAGGTCGTACGGGCCCCGGGCGTCGGCGACGTCGTGGACGATGTCGGCGGCGCCGAGCTCGGCCAGCCGGGCGCCGCGCTCGGCGTCCCGGGTCACGGCGGTGACCTGGGCCCCGGCGGCGGCCGCCAGCTCGGTGACGTAGTGGCCCACGCCCCCGGACGCACCCGTCAGCAGGATCCGACGGCCCACGACGGGGCCGGCCGCGCGCAGCAGCCGCAGCGCGGTGAGCCCGGCGAGGGGGAGGGCGGCGCCCTGAAGGGTGCTGACCCGGTCGGGCAGTTCGGCGAGGGCGCCGGTCGGCACCGCCACGTACTCGGCCCAGCCGCCCGACATGGGGTGGCCGACGACCCGGGTGATCCCGCTCGGCCCGCTCCCGTCCGCGGCCGGCTGCACCACCAGCCCCGCGATGTCCTTGCCGGGGCGGTCACCGGGCAGGGGCTTCTCCAGCTTGAAGGTCTCGCCCCGGTTCACGGAGAACGCCTCGACCTTCACCAGCGCCTCGTCGGGGCGCGGTGTCGGCTCGGCGACATCGGCGAGCACGACGGGCTCGGCGGGGTCTCCGGTCGGCAGAAAGGCTTTCATCGGTGTCGTCCTCCTCGGTGGCCTGCCGCACCAGCGGCCGGTACGGCGGTGGGTGCGGCCTCGGGAACCATCTGACCGCCGCGGGCACCGGCCCGGCCAACAACCGGACCCGCCGGGCGACAACGCCGCGTTGTCGCCTATGGTCAGCGGCATGGATCTCGACCTCGCGCTGGTCCGCGCCTTCGTCGGCACCGCCGGGACACTGCACTTCGGGCGCGCCGCCGAGGAGCTGCACACCAGCCAGCAGGCGCTGTCCAAGCGCGTGGCCCGGCTGGAGGAGCTGCTCGGCGTACGGCTCTTCGAGCGCCAGGGCGGCGTCCGGCTCAGCGAGGCGGGCGAGCGGTTCCTGCCGGGCGCGCGCGAGGCGCTCGCGGCCGGCGAGCGCGCCGTCGCGGCCGTGACCGGCGCGGGAGCGGCCGTGCGGATCGACATCTGGGGGCACCTGTACACGCCGATGCGCACCGTCGCCGCCGCCGTCCGGGCGGACGGCCCGGTCCGGTGGGAACCGGGTCCGGGACGTGACTGGCCGTCGGTCGCCCAGGCCCTGGTGCGCGGTGAAGCGGACCTCGGCTTCGGCCGGGTGCATCCGCTGCCCGAGGGACGGGACGCGGCCCTGACCCAGCGGCTGGTACGGCTGGAGCCCGTCGACGTGGTGCTCGGTCCGTCCCACCCGCTGGCCGGTGCCGACGCCCTGCGCCCCGCCGACCTGCGCGACAGCGCGCTGTGGAGCCCGGCGGAACTCAGCCGCCTGGACTTCCTGTGCCGTTTCGCCGACGAGTTCCGCATCACGCGCCGGCACGACGGCCCCAACCTGGGCCTCGATCACCTCCTCCAGCACGTCCGCGCCGACCCCGAAGGCTTCACCCTCTTCCCGGCCGACGCGCCGCTGCCGGACCACTCGGGGCTGCGCGGCATCCCGCTGGTCGATCCGACCCCGTTGTACGCGTGGTCGCTGGCCTGGCACGACGCCTACCGTCACCCGCTGCTCGACACCCTGCTGCGCGGCTTCGCCGAGACCGGCCGCGCCCGCCGCTGGCTGGAGTACACCCCGGGGCGCGACTGGCTCCCCGACGTCGACCACGCGAAACTGACGACGCGATAGGGCGGTCGCCAACTCCCCGTGCAGGGTACGCGGTTCACGTCACGGTGCCTCGGGAGATGGCGGGAGCAGCCGCAGGGCGTGCAGGGCCACGGAGAGTTCCGCGATCGCGCGGGGGTCCTGGAGGGAACGGCCGGTCAGCTCCTCGAGGCGGCGCAGCCGGTAGCGGACGGTGTTGCGGTGGCAGTACAGCTGCCGTGCCGCGTCGACCGCCGAGCCTCCCGCTGCGTACCACTGCTCCAGGGTCGCCAGCAGCCTGCCGCGCTCCTCGTCGGGCAGGGCCAGTACGCGCGCGAAGACGGTGCGCGCGATCCGGGTGGCCTCGTCCACGGACGCGGCCACCAGCATGGCGACCGGGCTGTCGTCGAACCGCAGGACGCCCGTGGCCTCCCGCGGCGCCCGGGCCAGCGCGAGGCGGGCCAGTCGCAGGGCCCTGGGGGTGTCCCGTAGGGCGCGGTACGCGGGACTGGCACCCACCCGGGCCGCGGGCACACCGCCGAGGACGCGCAGCGCGGCGTCCTCGCCGTCCGGGCCGCGCACGGCCATGATGCCGACCTGGAGGTCGGGCAGGAGCCGCCAGGCCGAGCGGATCCGCTCGGCCAGCAGCCGGGGCTCGATGCCGGGCAGCGCCTCGCGGCCCGGCACGGGGACGGCGGCCGCCACGACCACGAAGGGACCCTCGGCCGGCAGGCCGAGCGCGTCGGCGGCTTCCCACAGGGTGGTGCGGTCGGTCAGCATGCCCGTGAACAGGGCCTCGACCAGTACGGAGCGCTCGCGGTCCCGTTGGAGCAGCAGTTCCGCGGCCGTCTCGCGGTAGGCGTCGCTGGCCGCCGCCGCGAGGCCCTCGTTCACCCACCACGCCGCGAGGGCCACGAGGATGTCGGTGGTGACGGCGTCCGCGGCACGGGCGGCGGACGCCAGCTCGGACCACAGGAACTCCGAGCCGACCCGGTAGGCGTGCAGCAACTCCCCCAGCGGCGCGCCCTCGCGTGCCGCTCTGCGGCCCGTCTCCTGCGCCGGATCCATGCCGGCCGCACAGCCGTGGGCCAGCTGTCCGAAGACCAGCTCGGTGTTGCGCCGACAACTGGCGGTCAACTCCTCGAAGGCGACGGGGCCTTCGTCGCCGTAGTAGCCGACTTCGGCGCGGATACGGCGGGCCATGCGGACACCCAGTTCGTGCGCGCGGCCGAGCAGCGCGGCCGCGACGGGGGCGATCTCGGCGGGCGGTGGCGGTGTGCGGCTCATGTCCGGCAGGTTACAAACGGGCGACGGCGTCCACGAAGGTGGTGTGCGCGGGCACAACAGGGGCGTCGCGCCGCTGTGCGCGGGCACATGGTCCGCGAGGCGGGGGGCTACGACGATGTCCACAACGTTACCGGCCGGTACCGGAGTTGTGCTTCCGTCGTCCCGTCTCCCCAGGAGCAACCGTGCCCAGAGCCGCATCGCCGAGCACGCACCGCAGCCACCGCGCACCACGCACGACGACCGCCGAGGCCCCCTGCGCCCCACGGGCCGCCCGCGGCGCGAAGGCGCTCGTGCGCTGGACGTCCGCCCTCGCCGGCGGCCTACTCCTCGCGACCGTGTCCACCACCACCGCCCACGCCGCGCCGTCGACCGGCGGCGCCTATGTGGCGCTCGGGGACTCGTACGCCGCCGGCGCCGGCATCCCCGCCCAGTCCGCGGGCCTGTGCATGCGCTCCGACCACGACTACGGCCGGCTCGTCGCCGCGTCCCTGGGCCCGCGCACGTACCGGGACGTGACCTGTGCGGGCGCGAAGGTCGGTGCGCTCACCACGGCCCAGACGGACGCCGGAGTCGTGGTCAACGGGCCCCAACTCGACGCCGTCGCGCCGGACACCACCCTGGTCACGCTCACCGTCGCGGGCGACGACCTCGGCACCTCGGACTTCGGCTTCGGGGACCTCGCCGTCACCTGCACCGCGCTCTCGGTGACGGATCCCCTCGGTACCCCCTGCCACGACTACTACCAGCACACTCTTGACGAGCGTCTGGACGCCGCGGCGGCGCGGCTGGGCAGTGCCCTGCGGCTGATCCGCGAGCGGGCCCCGCAGGCCAGGGTGCTGGTCGTCGGCTATCCGGCGGTGCTTCCCGACGACCCCGGGAAGTGTCTCGGCAAGCTGCCGGTCACGACCGGGGACATCGCCTTCCTGCGGTCCGTGCTGGGCGATCTCGACGACGCGGTCGCCGCCACCGCCCGGGCCGCCGGTGCCACGTACGTGGACACGCTCACCCCGACCCGGGGCCACGACAGCTGTTCCGCGGCGCCCTGGATCGAGGGACTGTTCCCCGCCTCCCCCACGCTGCCGCTGCACCCGAACGCCACCGGGGAACGCGCGATGGCGAACGCCGTCCTGGACGCGCTCGACACCTGATCCGGCCTGTCCGACGCCGACGGCGCGCGAAGGGGACCGCGGGCCGGGTGGTCGCCGTAGCCGACCGCGACCGTGTCGCAGGAGGTCCGGCCGGTCACGGCAGTGGGGCCGGTCGGAGTCCGTGCTCCGTCCGGCCCCACCGTGTCCGCGGGCGATCACTTCTCCCGGTGCTGGCCCCGGATCCGCTGGGCCACCTCGTTCTGTTCCGTCTCCCACCAGGGGCGTACCCGCTCGGCCTCGGGGGACGGGGCCTGGTGGGCGTGGTCCGCGGCGGGGGCGGGCACGACGGCGGGGGTGAGTTCCGCGTCCAGGCGGCGGTCCAGGGCGGCGTTCTGGACGCGCTCGGCGCGCGCCCACTGGTAGAGGAGGGCCAGCAGAAAGGGCAGGGCGACCAGCTCGGCGATGCTGAGCATCGCCCCGCCGCCGATCTGCTGATCGTGCTGGACGTCCGGGGACCAGCTCGGCGCGTGGTGCAGGTACCAGGCGCCCGCGATCAGCGTGCCGTGCGTCATCACCACGACGCCCGGGACCGCGTCGACGATGCCGTCCAGGAAGACCAGGGCGGCCCGGACCGGGTGGGTGCACCAGCGGGGCAGCGTCTGCTCGTGGGTCAGCATCGGTACGACGAAGAGACAGCCGGCCACGAGCAGGTGGAGGTACATCAGCTCGTGCAGCCAGCCCACGCGCAGGGCGGTGGCGAAGTACGGCGTGAAGTAGACCGTCAGTTCCGTGGTGAGCACGAGAGCGGTGCTGATGAAGGGGAAGGTGAGCAGGCGCACCAGGCGGCCGGACATCGCCCGGCGCACCCGCCCGGCGGCACCCTCCGGCAGGGCCTCGACGGCGAGCCGCAGCGGGTCGCCGAGGGCGAGGCCGAGGGGGGCGACGAGGTCCAGCAGCACGTTCTGCACGGCGGCCGGCCAGAACAGCACATGGTCGTAGACGGCCAGCGCGGACATCGTGGCCACCACCAGCGCACCGAGGCCGAGCAGCACGAACGCGGCCACGCGGACCGGGGGCCAGGGCTCGCCCCGCTCGCGCAGCCGCGCGAGTCCCCAGCCGTAGAGCGCGCCCAGGGCGATGACCAGCAGCAAGGCGGGGATGTCCAGCTGCCAGGTGGACAGCAGTCGTCCTGTGGTCAGCTCGGGGAGCTGGCCGGCCGCCAGTGCGGTCGGCGCGTGGCCATCCATGCGGAACGTCCTCCTTCGGCTCGGTACGGGGGCCTCGGCGCGGAAGAGTCCGGCTCGGGTCCACCACGGGACGGTAGTCCCCGGCGGCCCGCGGCCCGGCATCGGGGTGCGGCACGCCGGGGTGAACGGCGTGGATCAGCCGAGACCGACCCAGCCGAGGACCGTCTGGACGAGGAGGATCGTCGACATCGCGGCGACGCCGACGACCACGGCGGTGGCGGCGACGCGGTAGCGCGGGCCGTTGGCGGCCGGGCCGAGGACCGAGCGGCGGTTGGTCAGCACCAGCAGGTAGACCAGGACGATGGGGCTGATCAGGCCCTGGAGGACCTGGGTGCCGATCAGCAGCTGGATGACGTCGACCGGGGTCATCGCGACCACCGCGCCCAGCACGATCTGGGCGGTGAACAGGCCGAGGAAGAGCGGGGCGTCCCGGAAGCTGCGGGAGACGGAGCGCTCCACGCCGGCGGCCTCTCCTATGGCGTAGCTCGCCGAGAGCGGGACGACGGCTCCGGCCAGGGCGGAGGCGCCGAGCAGACCGAGCGCGAACAGCAGCTCGGCGTTGCGGCCCGCGACCGGTTTGAGGGCCTCGGCGGCCTGGGCGGCGGAGTCCAGCGGGCCGGTGCCGCCGATGGCGGAGGCGGTGGCAATGATGATGGTCAGGCTGATGACGCAGGCGAAGACGGCGCCGAGGATGGCGTCGGCGCGGATCAGCGGGTAGTCGGCGGGCTTGGCACCCCGGTCGACGACGCCCGCGGCGGCGTAGAACTGCATGTACGGGCTGACCGTCGTGCCGATGAGAGCGACCGCCAGCAGGATGAAGGCCTTGTTCGGCTCCATGTGCGGGATGACGAGGTTGTGGCCGACCTTGCCCCAGTCGGGGTGGCCGAGGATCATCGCGACCGGGTAGGCGAAGAAGGCCAGCGACATGATCAGGAAGATGCGCTCGGCCCAGTGGTAGGAGCCGAACAGCACCAGCGCCCACAGCAGGATCGCGGCCGGCGGGATGACCGCCCACTTGGGGACGCCGAGGAGCTCGAAGGCGGCACCGATGCCGGCGAACTCGCTCACCACCAGGCCGGTGTTGGCGAGCAGCAGGCAGAACACGGCGAGGGCGGTCAGGCGGAGGCTGAACTGCTCGCGGATCAGGGCGCCGAGGCCCTTGCCCGTGTAGGCGCCGAGGCGGACCGCCATCTCCTGCACCATCACCAGGGCGACGGTGACGAGCACCATGAAGAACAGGGTGCCGTAGGTGAACTGGGAGCCCGCCGAGGCGTAGGTGGCGATGCCGGCGGCGTCGTTGCCGGCGTTCGCGGCGACCAGTCCGGGTCCGGCGACCGCCGCGATCATGGTGATGCGCCGCCAGCCGGTCCGGCGTGCGGGCGTGGTGGCCTGCGGTGCCGCGGTGGCGGTGTCGAGGTCGCGGGTCACTGCAGGAACCTCCGGAAGTGCAGCCGCCCGCGTTCGGGCAGCATCGCGTCGAGCAGGTCGTCGGCCAGGATCCGGCCGAGCGGGCGGCCGCTGTCGTCGACCACCAGGAGTGAGGAGGCGCGGGCCGCGACCAGTTGGTCGGCGGCCTCGGCCAGGGAGGTGTCGGCCCGGACGGTGTCCGGCGGGCCGAACTGGGCCAGCCAGGTGACGAGGTCGGATATGGGGGTGGTGTCCTCGGCCACCGCGACGTCGAACAGCGGGATGTCGCACAGCAGCCGGTCCGTGCCGTCCACCACGGCGACCGCGTCGATCTCGGTCCGGTGCTCGTGCTGCTCGGCCAGCCGGCCGCGTACCTCGGCGACGGTCTCGTCCGGCCGGGCGGTGATCAGCAGCGTGGTCATGGCACCGCCCGCCGTGCCCTCCCGGTGGGCGAGCAGCCGGCGCAGCTCGGCGGCCTCGTCCTTGGGCATCCGGGTCAGCAGGGCCTCGCGCTCCTCTCGGGTGAGGTCGCGCAGGGCGTCGGTGGCCTCGTCGGGCTCCATCTCGTCGACCAGGCGGGCGGCGTGCTCCGGCTGTGCCTCGCGCAGCAGGTTCTGCAGCTCGGCGGGCTCCATCTCCTCCAGCGCGTCGGCGGCCTGTTCCGGTTCCAGCCAGTCGAGCAGCTGCTGGCGCTCGGCGCGGCCGAGGTCTTCGAGGATGTCGGCGAGGTCGGCCGGGCGCAGCCGGTGCAGCGCGGCCCTCGAGGCACGCAGCCGGACCTCCGGCGGGCCCTCGGTGGCCTGCTCGGCGAAGGGGGCTATGGCCTGCCAGTCCAGCACCCGCTCCGGGGTGGGGCGGGCCTGCCAGCGGCGCGGGCCGAGGCGGCGCAGCAGGGTGGGCAGCGAGACGTCCACGCCGACGAGGACGACCTGGTCGACCAGGGGCGCGAGGTACAGGTCGGCGGCGCGGGTGACCTGGACACCGTCGACGTCGACCAGCTGGTGGTCGAGCACGTCCTTGGCGAGCAGCGCCTCGCCGGGGCGGCGGACGAAGTCGCGCAGGTCGACGCGGGCGGTGCGCAGTCGTACGTGCCCGGCGTGCACCTTGCCGAGGGCGTCGGCGGGCAGGAAGGTGTGGCGCCGGCCGATGCGCAGGATGAGCCCGGTGACCGGCGGGTAGGAGTCGGTGCCGTAGAGCCGGGCGACGACGTCGACGACGCGGCCGACCTCGTCGCCGGACTGGTTGGTGGCCGGTGCGCCGATCAGCCCGGCGAGGGAGACCAGCGAGGTACGGACCGCCTTGGACGTGGTGGCACGGCGCTCCAGGTTGACCCGGCGGTCGCGCAGGCGGGCCGAAGTGGACATGAGCAGAGTGTGGGCAGCCAAGATGAACACCCCCTTGCCCCGGTATGACGGGGCTACGGGCGGCCCGTGACAGCGCACGACGTCCCCGCGTCGGCGCACCGGGCACACCGGGCGCGCACCGGCGCACGGTCTGCCGGCCGGGTGAGCCGGTCGGGGATCAGTGACGAAGAGGCTGCTGCGGGCCGCGGAAGGACGGCGCGGACAACACGGTGAGGGGCCGACTATGGCCCGGACTACTGTCCATGTCGCCTCCTCCCGGTCACGGCCGCGCGGAGAGTGTCGCGGTCCTGTGGTGGAGGGCAGCCGGAGCCGATTCGGCCCGGCACACCCCTTCTCGTCAGAGCTTTGGCACTCCACGGCGTGATCCCCGTGCGGGGAAGCCACTTGGGGTCACCCCTTGGGCCGGGGAGACCTGTCCTGATCCGGAGCGTCTCTCGACGGGTGGGATCAGTGGCCTGTGTCCGTGAAGACGCCTCACCGAACGAGGTGCCTTTTGTTTGTCCGCACCAACGATACGCGTACCGCAACCCGCCTTCCGCACCCATGACCTGCCCTTGACCTGCACACAACGGAACGGAGACCAGACCGGGATCAGTACACGTCCCGCACGTACCGCTTGTCGGCGCCGAGTTGCTTCACATAGGTGGCGGCCTCGGCCTCGTCCAGGCCGCCGTGCACGACGGCGATCTCGCGCAGGGCCCGGTCGACGTCCTTGGCCATGCGGGAGGCGTCGCCGCAGACGTAGAAGTGGGCGCCGTCCTGGAGCCAGGACCACAGCAGCGGGCCGTGTTCGCGCATCCGGTCCTGGACGTAGACCTTGGCGCGCTGGTCCCGGGAGAAGGCGGTGTCGAGGCGGGTGAGCGTGCCCTCGGCGAGGAACGCGGTCAGCTCCTGCTCGTAGTAGAAGTCCGTCGCGCGGTGCTGTTCGCCGAAGAAGAGCCAGTTCGGAGCGCGGTGGCCGCGGGCCCGCCGCTCCTCCAGGAAGCCGATGAAGGGCGCGACGCCCGTGCCGGGACCCACCATCACGGCCGGGGTGGCGGGGTCGGCCGGCGGGCGGAAGTGCGGTGCCCGCTGGACCCGGACCGGCACCGGGGTGCCGGGCTCCGCGTCCGCGAGGAACGGGGAGCACACGCCCTGGCGGGGCCGCCCGTCCGGATTCTCGTACCGGACCACGGAGACCGTCAGGGACACCAGGCGGGGGTCGGTCAGGGGGCTGGACGATATGGAGTACAGCCGGGGTTGCAGCCGCCCCAGCACGTCGGCCCAGTCCTGCGCCGCGGCCCGGACGCCGAACTCGGCGACGACGTCGACGGCCTGGCGCCCCCAGGACCACTGCGCCAACTCGCCCTTGTTGTCGGGCCGGAGCAGCTTGCGCAGCTCGCGCGGGTCGCGGGTGCGGTCGGCGGCGAAGCGCAGCAGGTCGGGGGTGACCCGGGTGATGTCGAGGTGCCGTAGCAGGGCTTCGCCGAACGGCACCTCTCCGGCGTGCTTGACCTGTACGGCCGTGTCCGCGTCGACGCCGGTGACGGCGAGCCATTCGGCCATCAGTTCCGGCCGGTTGACCGGCTGTACGGACAGGGCGTCCCCGGCCTCGTAGACGAGGGGGGCGTCGCTGTCGCCGGTGTCGAAGGTGAAGCGCCGGACCTCCTTGCCGGCGCCGGGCAGGCTGAGCAGGCGGTTGCCGGTGAGACGGGCGGTGACCGGGGCGGGGCGGGCCGACCGGGGCGCGGCCTGCGGGGCGGTCCGTGGGGTGGCAGGGGTCCCGGGCTCGGCGGGGGGCGGCTGTTCGGCGGTGCTCAGCGTGGCGAGTATCCGGTCGAGCCAGTCTCCGGCCGCGCTCTCGTAGTCCGGTTCGCAGTCGGTGCGCGGTGCCAGCCGTGTCGCGTCCAGCTCCGCCATGCGCCGGTCGAGGCGCCGGCCGTGGCCGCAGAAGTCGTCGTAGGAGGAGTCGCCGAAGGCCAGGACGGCGTACCGCCTGCCGTCGAGGCGTGGTGCGTCGGGCGCCGCGAGGGCGTCCCAGAAGCCGGCGCCGTTGTCCGGGGCGTCGCCGTCGCCGAAGGTGCTCGTGATGAGCAGCAGGTCGGCATCGGAGGGCAACGTTGCGGGGTCCGCCTCCGCCATGGGCAGCAGGGCGGCGCGGTGACCGTCCGCGGTGACCCGCTCCGCCGCCGCGGACGCGAACTCCTCGGCGTTCCCGGTCTGCGACGCCCAGAGGATCACCACCTGGCGGCGGGAAGCGTGCGGCTCCGTCGCGGCCAGGGGTGTCGCGTCGCTGGTCCTGGAGTACATGCCGGCCAGGACGCCGTTGACCCACAGGGCGTGCTCCGGGCTGAACGGGGCGTCCGGCGGCAGGACCGGGACGCCCGGGGCGCCGGACGGGATGCCCGCCAAGAAGCCGGTCAGATACCGGCGTTCGTGTGCGGCGAGGACCGGCGGAGGCGGCGCGGGATCCAGCCCGAAGGGGCCGGGAACGTACACCGTGGACGGCGCGGCGAGCGGCAGGGCGACCGGGGTCGCGGCCTGTGTGCCCGCCGGCACCGGGGTCCGCACCGTCACCGCGGTGGCGACCTTGGTCAGCGACACGGCGCACATCTTGAACTCGGGCTGGAACGACAGCGGGTCGACGGCGTCGTTGGTCACCGCGTTGACGCTCAGGTACTCCCCGAACAGGTCGTTCCAGTGGAACGGCGCGAAGCAGCAGCCGGGCCGCACCCGGTCGGTGACGACGGCGGGCAGCACGGCCCGCCCGCGCCGCGAGGCGACCTCCACCGAGTCCCCCTCGGCGAGGCCCAGGCGGTCCGCGTCCCCGGGGTGCACCTCCACGAACGGGCCGGGGTCGAGCTTGTTCAGCCTGGCCACCTTCGCCGACTTGGTCAGGGTGTGCCACTGGTGCTGGAGCCGCCCGGTGTTGAGCACGAACGGGTAGTCGTCGTCGGGCATTTCGGCCGCCGGGACGTGCGGGCGGGCGTGGAAGACCGCGCGGCCGCTCGCCGTCGGGAAGGTCAGCGCGCCGTCCTCGCCGACGTAGCGGACCGGATTGCGGTCGGGCCCCTGCGGCGTGGCCGCCGGCCACTGCACCGGTGTGGTCCGCAGCCGCTCGTAGCTCACCCCGCGCAGGTCCCAGCCGGTCACCGGGTTCCAGGCGCGCTTGATCTCCTCGAAGATCTCCTCCGCGCTGTCGTAGGCGAAGCCCTTCTCGTACCCCATCTCCCGGGCCACGGCGGCGATGATCCGCCAGTCCGCGGTCGCCTCGCCGGGCGGGTCGGCGGCAGGTCGGGCGAGGGTCAGGGTGCGCTCGCTGTTGACCAGGACGCCCTCGGTCTCGGTCCACAGCGCGCCGGGCAGGACGACGTCGGCGTAGGCGTTCGTCTCCGTCTCGGCGAACACGTCCTGGGTGACGACGAGTTCGGCGGCTTCCAGGCCCTCGATGACCGTCTTGCGGTTGGCGACGGAGGCGACCGGGTTGGTGCAGATGATCCAGCAGGCTCTGATGTCCCCGTCGGCCATCTTGCGGAACATCTCGACCGTGCCCTTGCCGACCCCGTCGGCGCGCAGGGCGCCCGGCTCCAGCTGCCACAGCTCCTCGACGAAGGCCCGGTCGGCGTCGGCGAGCACGGAGCGCTGGCCGGGCAGTCCCGGCCCCATGTAGCCCATCTCGCGGCCGCCCATGGCGTTGGGCTGGCCGGTCAGCGAGAAGGGGCCGGAGCCCGGGCGGCATATCGCGCCGGTGGCGAGGTGCAGGTTGACCAGGGCGTTGGTGTTCCAGGTGCCGTGCGTGGACTGGTTCAGGCCCATCGTCCAGCAGCTCGTCCACTCCCCCGCCTCGCCGATCAGCCGGGCGGCCTCGCGTATGTCGTCCTCGGGTATGCCGGTGATCTCGGCGACGGCGGCGGGCGGGTAGTCGGCGAGGAAGCCGGGCATCGCCTCCCAGCCCTCGGTGTGCGCGGCGATGAAGGCGGGGTCGGTGTGTCCGTTCTCGTGCAGCAGGTGCAGCAGTCCGTTGAGCAGCGCGAGGTCGGTGCCGGGTCGGATCTGGAGGAACAGGTCGGCCTTGGCGGCGGTGGCGGTGCGTCGCGGGTCGACGACGATCAGCTTGGCGCCCGCCGACTTCACGCGGTCCATCATCCGCAGGAAGAGGATGGGGTGGCAGTCGGCCATGTTGGAGCCGATGACGAGGAAGACGTCGGCCCGGTCGAGGTCCTGGTAGGAGCCGGGCGGTCCGTCCGCGCCCAGGGACAGTTTGTAGCCGGTGCCGGCGCCGGCCATGCACAGCCGGGAGTTCGACTCGATCTGGTTGGTGCGGATGAAGCCCTTGGCCAGCTTGTTCGCCAGGTACTGCGCCTCCAGGCTCATCTGGCCGGAGACGTAGAGAGCGACCGCGTCGGGGCCGTGCTCGTCGATGATCGCGCGCAGCCGGCGGGCGGTCTCGGTGACGGCTGCAGCCAGGGGCGCCGGCCGGGGCTCCGCACCGCGGTCCGGCCGGACGAGGGCGCCGGTGAGCCGGCCGGGGGCGGCGAGCATGTCGGCCGTGGTCGCGCCCTTGGTGCACAGCCGTCCGAAGTTCGCGGGGTGCCCCTTGTCCCCGCTCGCCTTCAGGACCGTACGCCGTCCGTCCGGTCCCGTGCCGACGTCGAGGACCATGCCGCAGCCCACTCCGCAGTACGAGCAGACCGTCCGCACCTTCGTCGTGCCCTCGCTCCGCGAGCCCGGCGCGGCCACGGGCGCCTCCCTGTCCAGTGCTCGACCTGATCTCACCCTCCGTGACGGTACGAACGGCTCATTACGCCGGTGTCTCCGCACCTGATCATCAGCGGTTACGCCTGCCGCACAGCCGCCGACGGGCGCGTGTGAGCCCGCCGTGAGGCCCCGGAGCCGTGGCGGAGGAAAGGGCCGGGCAAGGGGGCAGCCCCGGTCGGCGCGAACGCCGTCCGGGGCTGCCGGGTGAGGAAGGGGTCAGTGGCGCTTGCCGTGGCCGCCCCAGGACACGGCGTCGAGCACGCGGCCGCGGTCGTCGCGCAGCGTCGCGGCGTCGGCGTTGTTGTCCCACACCCGGATGCGGCGGTCCTGGTAGAGGTCGGTCTTGGTGTTCCGGCCGACTCCGGTGTGGACGCGCACGGTGGCCCGGCCGGCGAGCCGGACGTGGTGGAAGGTGTACGTGTGGCCGTTCCGGTCGGACAGCGTCCAGCGGTCCAGGTTCACTGCCCGGCGTGAGCTGTTGGTGACCGCCACCCACTGGTTGTTCAGCGTGCGGTTGGAGTGGTCAGCCCGGCTCTGCCCGTCGTGCCGAACACCGCTGATGTAGACCACCGAGTGCGGACGGCCCAGGTGCTGACCGCCGGCCGCGGCCGGCAGGGCCGCCGCGCCCACCAGGGCGGCGGCCACGGAAGCGGCGGCCGTCACACGACGGACGGAAGAAGAAACGGACACGGGGTCCCCCTTCGCGAGAGCGCGTTGGCGCGGGTCGGCGGCCGGTCGGCCGCGTACGCACACCCTCCAGCCTGCGGCGGACTTTATGAGGGAAACGCGCAGAGCATTACGTTTCCCGCAGCAATCCATAACTCTCGGATGCAATGACCATTTACGTCCTGAATGCTGAATTTCTGCGGCATATCGGGCATGCCCGCGGAAGGTCTCCCGGGCGGTCACCCGAAAGTGAGTAACGGACACGTACTCCGTCCGGATCAACCGCCCGGGTGACGGGCGCGAGGGCTCAGCGCACCGGGAGGGCCCGGGTGTGCTCGGCGCGTACGGCGTCCAGGCTCCGCGGGTCGAGGCCGAGCAGCCGCAGGATCGTCGGGGCGATCTGCGTGGTGCGCACCGGGCTGTCGACGCGGACGCCGTGCGGGGTGGCGGCGCCGGTGACGACGAGCGGGACGTCGAGGTCGTCGGCGTGGGCGCCGCCGTGCTCGGCGATCTTGCGCTTGCCACCGGTGTAGACGACGCCGTACTGGGTGACGCCGACCAGGTCGGGCACCCGGGAGTCGCCCGGGCGGGCGTGGAAGTAGCCGGCCGCGGCCGCGCCCGCGTACAGGGTCTTCAGCCCGCTCGCCGTGAAGGGCCGGGCCGTGCCGTCGATGCCGTTGCCGGTTCCGGACCGGGAGAGGAGGTAGGCCTTGGCGAAGGCGGTGGCGGCCGTGGACCGGTCGGTGAGCCAGATCAGCATGGCGTCGTCGTCCACCGCGTGCGCGACGAGGTCACCGGCGCCCGGGTGAGCGGCCTTCCAGGCGGCGTTCAGGCCGTCGAGGAGGGGGCCGTCGTCGATACGGGTCAGGGCCGCGGGGTCGGTGGGCGACTGGCCGTGCTTGGACGACAGGATGACCGTGGTGCTGTCGGCGAGGTGCTGCCTGCGCAGCTCGGCGAGGAGTGCGCCGACCTGCTGGTCCACGAAGTCGAGGTTCCTCGCCAGCAGCGGGCCGGGTACGCCCTTCGCCAGGTAGCCGCCGGTCAGGCCGTCGGACGTGGGCAGCTTCTGGGCCGTGGAGACGGACTGGAAGTTCATGCCGAATACCGCGGGCGTGCCCACCCTGCGGGTCCGGCCGTGGTCGTAGCCGTCGATCTCGTTGAGGACGGCGCTCACCTTGTAGCCGTCGTACTGCCGGGTCGCGGCGTTGTCCTTCGTCCAGTCGTCGCCCGCCGCGTAGCCGATCGCGTCGCTGTTGATCTCGGGCGTGAAGAGGTCCTGGACACCCTGGCCGGAGGGGCCGTTGAGGATGTCGTAGGCGGCGTGCTTGTCGGACCAGGCGGTGCGCAGCCCCGCGCTCCGGGCCACCTCGAAGACGGTGTTCACGCGCAGGTAGGAGTGCGGGTAGACCGGTCTGCACGTCTTCGGGTCGACGGGCAGCTTCGCGGGGTCGAGGAGGCGGGTGGGGTCGCCGGTCATCCGGAGGATGCTGCCGGGCAGGCCCTTGAGGCCCTGGCCGGCGTCGAGGGCGGTCTTGTCCTTGTCGAGGTCCTCGGTGAGGTCGACCTCGGCACCGGGCCCGGTGGCGGTGCACGTGGTGGTGCCGGCCGGCAGGAGGGCGGAGCTGTAGGTGTCGTCGTAGTAGACGCCCGTGACACCCGGGTCGCCGCCGGTGAGCTGGCCGACCATGCCGGGGAAGGAGTCGGACGGGTTCGTGGTCGCCGCGTGGGTGTACTCCACGCCGCCACCCGCCAGTTGAGCGAGCGCGGAGTGCGGGTGACGGGCTGTGTACCAGGCGAGGTCGGACTGGTGCAGTCCGTCGACGGACAGCAGCAGGACGTGCCGGGCGGCCCGGTGCCGCTGCGCGGGCGCGTGCGCGGAGGCGGGTGCGGCCGCCGCGGTGAGCGCGCCGACGGCGGCCAGCGCTGCGGCCGCCGTCGTGACGGTGCGTGCGGGGTGGGACGAGCGTCGGGACAAGGGTTCTCCTCGGACGGTGCTGAGCGAGCGAGATCATGCGAACCGTGCACGGACATCCGAGAGGAGGAACGTGTACGGCAGCGGACCGGCATGTCCGGTTCAGCCCAAGAAACCCATCGGCGCACGCAAAGTCGCCTCACAGGTACGGTCCGCGCCGCGTGCGTGCGGCGGTGACCGCGCTGTTGACGGTGCCGGAGTCCACGGCGCGCTCCATCGCCGCACAGGTGCCCGAGTCCAGCAGTTCGGCAACGGCGCGCCGCATCGCCCCGTACGCGGTCTGGGCGAGCGCGGTGCCCACGCTGACACGACGGCCCGGTTCGGCCACCGTGTCCGGGTTCACGAGCCCGGGGACGAACAGGCGTCGGCGCCCGTCTCGGCGTAGGCCTTGGCCCGGAAGAGCACGTGCTCCACGCGGCCCTCGGGGTCGCCGATGCCGAACAGGAACACGTCCGGGCGCGCGTTGAGCCACAGGACGGGCGGCCCGGCCAGCGCGATGACCACGGTCAGCCCCGTGAAGACCACAGCCGAGCCCGCCGTACCCACGGCGAGTCCCGCGGCGTCGGCCGAAGCGTGCCCGGCGTCCCGTTCCTCGCGGTAGCGCGAGGGCGTGGCCGAGGGCCAGGATCGCGGCCATGCCGACCCCGACCCCGACGACGGCCGCGAGCAGGGCAAGTCCGGCGGCCGCGAAGGAGCCGAAGGTGATCAGCAGGACGATCGCAGCGAGGCCGATGCCGATGACCTCCGACGATCCGCCCGCCGCGGTCTTCGAGGGGAGCGCGGTGCCACCGGCCTGGACCGTGAGGCCGGAGCCGCGGGCCTGGCCGATGGCCTGCTCCAGCGCCGCCTTGTCGGAGGTGGTGAGAGCGTCGGCCTTCACCTTGGAGTCCACGGTGGCGCAGGCGGTGGAGCCGTCCTTGCTCACCGCGCCCGAGACCTGCGGTTCGCCGGCGGCCTCCGGCACCAGGGTGTCGATGGCGGCGCGATGGCCGGACGAGGTCACCCTCTCCCCACGGGGTGCGACGAACACGATCCGCGCGGTGGCGCCGTCGGCGTCCGAGCCGGGGAATCGCTGCCCGATGAGATCGAAGGCCTGCTGTGCCTCGATGCCGGGCATGAAGGACGCGCCGCCGCCGGAGGCGGCCGGAGCCTTGGCGGCGCCGACAGCCACGGCGCCGAGCAGCACGGCCCACACCAACGTCACGAGCCGGCGCCGCCGGAGGGCGGTACGGCCCCATCGACCGAGCAAGGTAGCCACGGGAACACGGATCTCCAGATCTGGGGGTCGGGGACCTGACCAGCCTGAGGGGAGGAGGGGTGCCGGGGCGTCGTGCCGGTGCCGGCAATGCGGCCTGGTGACAGGGCCAACCTCAACTCCATTGCCTCACCGCTTACTTCATCACTTGACTTAAGTGATGCACGCCTTTAGGTTCGCGGCGCGACCACGCCCCGTCCGAGGCTCACGCATGAGGAGTTGAGGTGCGAACCCCCCTTTTCCCCGCACGAGTTCCCGCCGGTCCGGCATCCGACGGCCGCCGTCGGCCGCGACCGCGCAGGTCGGCCCCGGCCGTCGCACTCGCCGCGCTGGCTCTCGTACTGACGCTCCCCGCGCGGGCCGACGCCGACGTCCTGACCCTGCTGCCGCAGAACGCCGACGGCCTGGAACAGACCTTCTCCCCCGCCTACGACTACGACGGCGACGGCTGCTACGCCACGGCCGCCATCGGCGCGGACGGCAGGATCAACCCCGGCCTGAAGCTCGGCGGCGACGTCAACGGCCACTGCCACGACTACGCGCAGCTCGCCAACGCCAACACCTATTCACGCGAGAAGTGCGACAACGGCTGGTGTGCGGTCGTGTACGCCAGCTACTTCGAGAAGGACCAGGCGACCCTGGGTCCGGCGGCCATCGGGCACACCCACGACTGGGAGCACGTGGTGGTGTGGATCAACGACAACGAGGTCCAGTACGTGTCGGTGTCCCAGCACACCGGCTACCAGGTGGCCGCCCGCTCCTCGGTCCGCTTCGACGGCACCCATCCGAAGATCGTCTACCACAAGGACGGCATCTCGACCCACGACTTCCGCTTCGCCAACGCCAATGACGAGCCCCCGGAGAACGTGACCGGCGGCTGGTTCTATCCGCGCCTGGTGGGCTGGAACGGCTACCCGCCCGGGTTCCGCGACAAGCTCATGAGCGCCGACTTCGGCGCGGCGACCATCAAGATCAAGGACGGCGACTTCGCGTACGCCCTGGCACACTCCATGCCGTCGGGCATCCCCTTCGACCCGAACGCCTGACACCACGCCGACGCCCGATCGTCCGTCCACCGCACGCGAGTTGACCGTGGCGCCAGGGTGGGGCGACCGCCTTCACGGCGCCGTGAAGGCGGTCGGATACCACTTTGTCGCGGGCCCTGGTTCCCTTACTGTGGCCCGGTGACGACCCAGGTGATCGTGCTCAACGGTGGCTCCAGCTCCGGCAAGTCCGGGATCGTGCGGTGTCTCCAGGCCGTCCTGCCGGATCCGTGGCTGGCTCTCGGGACGGACACACTGGTCGACGCGATGCCGGCGGCCATGCGGGCCTCGGACACCGGGATCGGGTTCGCCCCGGACGGAGAGGTCACGGTCGGGCCGGAGTTCCGGCGGCTGGAGGCGGCATGGATCGAGGGGGTCGCCGCGATGGCACGCTCGGGCGCGCGGGTCGTCGTCGACGAGGTCTTCCTCGGCGGGGCCGAGTCACAGCAGCGCTGGCAGAAGGCCCTGGCCGACCTGCGGGTGCTGTGGGTCGGGGTCCGCTGCGACGCCGGTGTCGCCGCGGGGCGGGAGACCGCCCGGGGTGACCGCGTCATCGGGATGGCCGCCGCCCAGGCGGACCTCGTCCACCGGGGCGTGACCTACGACCTGGAGGTGGACACCACCCACGCCGAGTCGATGGAGTGCGCACGGACCATCGCGGGACACCTCCGGTGAACCACCGCCGACGCAAGAAGCTCGCCCTGCGTCTGTTCACCGCGATCCTGCACGACGACATCTCCCGCGTGGCAGCGCTCCTGCGCTCCGGGGCGGACCCGGAGCGGGGTGACCGCGACGGTGCCACCCCGCTCTACCTCGCCTCCGTGCACGGACAGGCCGCGATCGCCCGGCTGCTCCTGGCGGCCGGAGCCCGCCCCGACACCGAGAGCGGCGGACTCGGCTCGGAGGGCACCCCGTTGTGCGCGGCCGCGTGCTGGGGGCACACGGAAACGGTGCGTGAGCTGTTGGCGCACGGTGCCGATCCCCGCCTGCGCGAGGACGACGGCAGCGGCCGCACCGCCCTGGAGTGGGCGCGCGACTGCGGCCATCCCGAGACCGCGGCCGTGCTGAGCGCCGCGGAGGCCACCGCTGCGGACCTCTGACCCGGCGGCAGGACGACTACGGCTGCGCCCGCAGACCGGGGAACAGCGCGCGGGCCCGTTGCGGGTCCCGAGCGACGAACACCGCGTCGGCCGCGACCAGTCGGGCATCGGGGTCCGCCTCGGTCGTGATCGATCCGTACCACTACTTCCCCGACGGCAAGCAGCAGTTGGCCACCGAGGCCGTCCGCTACACCGGCGAATGGGTCGCCCGCACCCTGCGCAAGGAACTGGAGGCGGGTCCGGTCGCCGGACTGCGGGCCTTCCTCGGCCTGTGGCGCGGGATCGTCGTGGACAGCGACTTCCGGGCCGGCTGTCCGGTCCTCGCCGTGGCCATCGAGGAACCTCCGAGCGACGAGACACCCGCCGCCCTGGTGGCCGCCGCCGACGTCTTCACCACCTGGGAGCGCCTGCTGGCCGACTCCGTGCGCGCGCACGGCGCCGAGCCCGCGCAGGCCGTGCAGCTGGCGACACTCACCGTCGCGGCCGTGGAGGGCACGGTCGCCATGTGCCGCGCCAAGCGCAGCACCCAGCCCCTGGACCACACGGCGGACCAGCTCCAGACCCTGATCCTCGCCACGATCACCGACTGACCGCGCCCACGGAGCCCGGACCGGCTCCGGGCAGGTCTCAGTCCGCCGACGCCGTCAGGGACTTGACGGCCGGCCGGATGATGCCGACGATGCGGTCGGCCTCGGCGCCCCGCAGCGGAGGCAGGCCGAGGAGCTGGTGGCCGATGGTGATGCCGAGCAGGGCGCTGACGAGCAGGGCGGCACGCAGCTCGGGATCCTCGGCCGCGGGCATGGCCGCCGTGACCGCCTCGATCTGACGGGTCAGGGCATCCCGGACCTGGTCGGCGGCGGCCGGGTCGGTGAGCATGGAGCGCATCATCGCCAGCACGCCCTCGGGAAGACCGCCGAGTTTGAGGCCGAGGGTGGTCAGCAGCTGATCCGTGAGCGCGTCGGCGTCGCTGGCCGTCGGCAGCTCCGGGACGGCCTGCACGGCCCGAGTGAACAGGTCGCGCTTGGCGCCGAAGTACTGCATCACCAGGGCCGGATCGACGCCCGCCGCACTCGCCACGGCACGGATGGTGGTGCGTTCGTAGCCCTTCTCGGCGAACAGCCGGCGGGCGCTGGCGAGGATGCGCGCCTCGGTGGCGCGACGGCGTTCGGCACGCGACCGGTGCGGCATGGACATCTCTTCACTCTACAACCGTTGACCAAGCATCCGGCGCGCCTTTACTCTCAGTGAGTCAACAAGCGTTGAGCGAATGGGGCGATCCCTGTGCCGGACCTGACGACACCTGCCGCCCGCACCCCGCGTGAGGTGCTGGCCCGCTACTACCAGGCCATGCGGGACAAGTCGGCCGACGATCTCGCCGACCTGTACGCCATGGACGCGGTGCACGAGTTCCCGTTCAGCTCCCCCGGATTCCCGCCGCGCTTCGAGGGCCGCGAGTCCGTGCGCGCGGGATACCGCGCGGTCTGGGACGCCAGTCCCGCCCGGGTGACCGGGATCAGTGAGGTCGCGGTCCACGAGACCGCCGATCCGCGGGTGATCGTCGCCGAGCACGTCGTCCACGTCGCGGTGGGAACGCCGCCGGACCGGCCCACCGCCCTCACCGTCCCCGGCCTCCTGATCCTGCACGTCCATGACGGACTGCTGTCCCGCGTCCGCGACTACATGGACAGCCCGGCGGTCGCCGATGTGCGACCCCAGGCCGCCGGGGCCGCCCGCTGCGGCTGACGGGGAACGCTCCCGCTACTTCAGGATGTTCACAGCTCGGGCGACCACGAGGACCACTGTCACCAGGGACACCGACGACTGGAGCATCATCAGCATCTTGGACCAGCGGGACAGGGGCATGACGTCGGTCGGGCTGAAGGCGGTGGCGTTGGTGAAGGACAGGTAGAGGTAGTCCAGGAAGGCCGGTTCCCAGTCCGACGGGGCGATCTCCGGGCTCTGCATCTGGACGAAGAGGAAGTCCGCGTACCGGTGTTGCCCCTGGACCCGGGCCATCGGGCCGCCCCGGTCCCACTCCCAGTACCACAGGGCGAACACGATGACGTTCGTGACCCAGATGACGCCGCCGGTGAGCAGCAGCGGCACCGCCTGGTCGGCCCCCTGGCCGTTCACCAGGTCCGCGACGAGCCGGACGGCCGCCCAGCCGTTGGCCAGGCTGATGACGCAGATCAGGGCGAGGCCCAGCCATCGCAGCCACCGGGTACTGGGCTCCACCCGGCGGGGGTTGGCGGCGACCAGGCCGGCCAGCAGTACCAGTTCCAGCACGGGCATGGCCCAGGCGGGGTGCAGGAGGATGAGCCGGTGCGGCAGCGTGAGCTGGAGGCCGACGGCCGTGAGGATCACGAGGGTGACCGTCCAGCGTGGCTCCCCCCGGGTCACTCGCTGCCAGGCGGGGACGAGTTCCCGCTGACCGCTCTCCAGCAACCGCTCGATCCTGGCGAGGCGGCTCTCGGCGTCGCCCGTCCCGCCGCCCGTGTCGTCATGCATGCCGTCGTTCATGAAGAGGATTGTCGCGGGCGGCCCCCTGCCGGCGTGACCCCCTTCACGCCTCGGGCGGAATGTTCGACGCGCGCGCCGGAGCCGGATCGGGCCGGCGCGAGCCCACGGGCAGGACCGTACGCCCATGTGTCTCGTTGATGACGGTCGCCGCCGAGGCGTACCAGGCGGCCAGTCCCGTGAGGATGCCGAGCCATCCGCCGATCTGGGTCAGGGCCTGCGGCTCGGCCCCGGCCTGGAACGCCCCGATGGCCAGGAAGACAAAGGTGAGCGTCAGCAGCACGAGCACCGCCAGCACGGCAAGGCTGACCCGCAGCGCGGCGACCGCCATGTAGGCGGTGAAGACGGCCCACCCGAGCAGGAAGAGGCCGAGGGCGTTGTGCGCGTCACCGGCGAGGGCCAGGCGTGGCGCGATCCACCAGTAGCCCAGCCAGAAGGCGCCGTACGAGACGAACACCGTGGCGCCGAACGTGTTGCCGCGCCGGAACTCGAACAGGCCCGCCGCGAACTGGGCGAGACCGCCGTAGAACAGGGCGAGTCCCAGCACCGGAACGATCGCGGCGCCCTCCTTGAGCAGGTTGGTGTTGATGACCGAGAGCAGCAGGGTGGTGAGGGCGAAGCCGGCCAGGCCCAGCGGGGCCGGGTCGCCGCAGGCCGCCGGGGGCGGGGTGTGCGCGGACGGCTGCTCCGGGTGCAAGGTCCTCGTGTCCTCGTTCATGACCGGTTTCCTTTGTCTCCCGTTATCCACCTCTACGAAAAGTACCCGTTTGCCGTATTCGTTAGGCATGTCTCGTTTGGGTGAATGCACGGCCTGGACACGCCTCGGCCACCGAGGACGGGGGCGAGGAGGGCCGAGGGACACGGGTCAGCCGGCCGTCGTCGCGACGACGAGCCCGAACCCGATCAGTACGACGCCCGTCACCCGGCCCAGCGCCCGGCGCACTCGTGGCGTGTGCAGGAGCAGTCCGGCCTTGGCCAGCAGGAGCACGTAGCCGGCCAGCCAGATCAGGGTGAGGCCGATGTGCAGGAGGACGAGCAGCGTCATGGCCCAGGCGGTCGGCAACCGGGGCGGGGCCGGCGCAGGGAGCAGTCCGGTGTAGAAGACGGCGATCTCCGGGTTGAGGGCGTTGCTGACGAGCCCGGTCCGCCGCGGGTTGCCGTCGCGGGCGGGTGTGCCGGTCCGCGTCGGGACGGTCGCGCCCCGCCGGTGCTGCCACAGCGACTGCGCGCCCAGGAACACCAGATAACCGGCGCCGAGGAGCCTGACGGCCAGGTAGGCGTTGGGCGAGCCCGCGAGTACTGCCGCGAGCCCGGCCACGGTCAGCGCGCCCCAGAGCAGCAACCCGGCCGCTGTCCCGCCCGCCGTCCGCAGCGCGTCCCCGGTACCGGACGTGAGGGCCCGCCGGGTCACGACGGCCATGTCCGGTCCGGGCACGATGGTCAGCAGGGCGAGGACACCGACGGCCGCGGCGAGATGAGTCAGCATGCTTCCGCCCCGGCTCGCGGTCGCGGCGGAGGCACACAGAGGGGAGAGACGTTCTCGGACATGCGATCAGGCTCCGATGACCTGATGCGATCGGTCCAGCGAATGTTTTCTACCGACAATCGTCGGATATGCCGAACGTTCGAGGAGGCGGTGTCCGACCTCTCACGCGGCCGGCGCCACGTCGCAGGGGCAGGGCCGGTATTCCAGACCGAGTTCGCTGTCGACGGCGTGGCTGGTACGGGTCGAGGCGTCGGCGACCTTCTCCCAGGA
Organism: Streptomyces monashensis; assembly: GCF_001866665.1. Lineage (GTDB taxonomy): Bacteria > Actinomycetota > Actinomycetes > Streptomycetales > Streptomycetaceae > Streptomyces > Streptomyces monashensis. The sequence goes on from NZ_MLYO01000134.1 coordinate 26,643, forward strand.
GCCGTACTTCGCGTAGAGCTGGTCGGCGGTCGGGCCGAGCGGGTTGCCGTACTTGGCCATGTTGCGCTCCTCGAGCTGCCGGACCTCCTCGGGCGTCATGCCGGCCCGGGTGATCTCCTTCGCCTCGTTGCGCATGTCCACCAGCCGGCGGGCGATCTCCTCCGGGCCGGCTCCCGCGGCGCGCATCGCGCAGCGCACACGGTCCATCTCGCCGATGAGCCCGAGGTACCGCATGCGGATGTCCCGCGCCTGCACCCGCTCCTGCGGGGTCTCGCGGCGGATCTGGCACACCACCGGCTCAGGGCTCGTACAGGCTCCGGCGCTCGGCGGTGCCGTGGACAGCGGGGCCACGACGACCGGGCCGCCGCAGTGGTCCGCGCAGTGGGCGGGCGCTGCCGCGATCGCGGTGGGCAGGGTGGCGGCGGCCACGGTGGCCAGGACGACGACGGCGCGTCGCAGGACGCGCGGAGTGAAGGACGGTACACGCATGGTGCCAGTCTTCGGACGGGCGGGGTCCGGGGGCGGGCGGCGCGCGCGAAGATCACGCCAGGGAGTGACACGGGCGGTCGGTGACGCTTCCATCCGTCAACTCCCTTTGCTCGACGGCACGATGCCGACGACCTCCCGCGCACGGGACGTCGGCCCGACCGGCTCCGCCGGGGCCAGGGTCAGGCCCCGCACGCACCACAGCACGATGGCGATCGTGATCATGCAGCACGCCTGACACCGCCGGGACAGTACGCAGGCCGAGCGCTTCGGCGGCGGGCACGCGAGCAGGACACCGCCGAGCCCCGGGCTTCGCGGTCTGTCCCAGGACCTGACCGGCCTTCAGCAGCGCCTTGGCGGCGTGCCGCTGCTCGGCGGGTACGAGCTCCGCGACGACACCCGGTCCCCGCAGTGCCCCCGCCCGTCGCTTCCCTCAGGGCTCGCGGTGCTCGTGGGCCGCCTGTTCCAGTGCCACCGCCTCCTCCTGGGCCAGGCGGGTCTCGCCCTCGACGTCGATCGAGCGGGTCAGCCACCAGTACAGCAGGGCCGAGACCGGCAGGCCGATGAACAGGGAGATGTCTGCTCCGCCGAGCGCCTTGGCGGCGGGGCCGACGTACAGGGTGCCGACGGAGAAGAAGGGGATCATGGCCGCGAAGCCGACCACGTAGGCGATGATGCCGTGCCAGCCCCAACGGCCGTAGATTCCATGGGGGTTGAAGATCTCCGCGATGGCGTAGTGGCCGCGGCGGACCACGTAGTAGTCCATGAGGTTGACCGCGGTCCACGGGATGAAGAGGTAGAGCACGAGCAGCAGGAAGTTGTTGAAGTTCTCGAGGAAGTTGGCGGTCGCGGCCAGCGCGCCCACCAGCGAGAGGGCCGCGGTCAGGCCGAGGGTCAGCAGGCGTACGCCCAGGGTCGGCCGCACCCGCTTGAACGAGTCGATGCCGCTGATGAGGGTCAGCGAACCGCCGTACATGTTCAGGGCGGTGACGGACACCAGCCCCAGGGCGGCGAAGAGCAGGACGATCGTGCCGAAGCCGTCGAACACCTTGTCGCCCGCGGCGTTGATCGACTTGATGGTGTCGAAGTCCTTGCCCGCCCAGGCCGCCAGCAGGGTGCCGAGGACCATCAGCCAGATGCCGCCGAGCGCGGAGCCGAAGTACGTCCAGTAGAAGGTCTTGCGGACCGTGACGTTCGGCGGGAGGTAGCGCGAGTAGTCGGAGACGTAGATGGCCCAGCTGATCTGGTAGCCGGCGACCACGCCGAACTGGGCGAGGAACGGCGTCCACTTGAAGCCGCCGAGGTCGAAGGAGCCCGCCGGGTAGTGCAGGGTGGCCAGGACACCGACGGTGAAGATCCCGAAGATGACGAGGAAGGTGTACGTCAGGACCCGCTCGGCCTTGTGGATGATGTCGTAGCCGACCAGCGCGATGACGAGCGCGACCACGGTGACCACGACGACCCACAGCTTCACGCTGCCGTGCAGGGTGGTGTGCAGGGAGTCGGCGGCGAGGATGCTGTTGAAGACGTTGAAGCCCGCGTACTGCACATAGGCGAAGAGCCATACGAGGAGGGCGCCGACGTAGCCGAACTGCGGGCGCGACTGGATCATCTGCGGCAGGCCCAGCTGGGGCCCCTGCGCCGAGTGGAAGGCCATGAAGAACGTGCCGACGACCGTGCCGGCGACGATGGCCAGCAGCGACCAGACCAGATTGCCGCCCGAGGTGATGCTGATCAGGCCGACGGCCAGGGTGGCGATCTGGGCGTTGGACATGAACCACAGCGGGCCCAGATGCCAGAGCTTGCCGTGCCGCTCGTTCAGGGGGACGTAGTCGATGGACCGGACTTCGAGGCCTGACACCCTCGGCTCCGCTGAAGTACTCATGCCGCCTCCCGAACCCGGTCCGTCCCTGAGGGACATTGTTCTCCCGCAGGGGCCCGCTGACGAGTGCTGAGGTGCGGGTTCGCGTGATCGTTACCGGCGTCAGGCGGGGACCGCGTCCGAAAGGCGGACGAAACGGTGGCCGGCGGCGAGCAACTGCGGGACGGCGCTCGCGATGCCCTCGGCCGTGCCGCCCTCGGGGTGGTTCATGTGGCAGATGACGATGGAACCGCCGGGCGCCGCCACGACGGTCTCGTGGACCTGCCGGTGGGTGAAGGTGGCGCCGCCGTCACCGTTGACGGAGAAGCTGGCGAAGCGTTCCCCGAGGTCACGGACGATGTGCGCGGCGACGTCGTCGCAGTAGGCGGTCCCGGAGCGGAAGAACCGGGGCGGGGCGCCGAGCAGCCGGGTCAGCTTGGCCCGGTTCCCGGCGACCTCGTCGTACACCTCTCCCGCGCTGCGGGTGCCGGGGATGCCGTAGGCGGAGCGCCCGGAGACCGACAGCGGGAGGTGGCGGGTGCCGTGGTTGGCGATCTCGAACTGCGGCTCGCCGGCCAGCCGGTGGAACTCGGCCGGATTCTCGTCGATCCAGCGGGAGTTGAGGAACAGGGTCGCCGGGACCTGTCGCTTGCGAAGGAAGTCGATCAGGTCGCGGTCGAAGCCGCTGCCACCGCGGCCGCCGCACGCGTCGAAGGTCAGGGCGATCTCGTTCTTCGCGCGCGGCAGGGAGTGCACCACTCCGGGCGCGTCGAAGCCCCAGGAGTGCGGCACGCTGTGCCCGTAGCGGGCCACGATCCGGGCGCGGGTGACGGCGGGTCGGCTCGCGGCCCCCGACGCCGGGCCGGTGGCGCGGGAGGTTACCGGGGCCGGGGCCGTCTGCGCCGAGCCGGGGGAAGCGGCGGAGGCGTCAGCGCCCTTGTCCCGGCCCGCGCACCCGGCGAGCAGACCGCCCGCCATCGCGGCGAGCACCACACGACGACCGGCAGTCATCCGTCCACTCCTCCACACCTGATCCAATGCACCTGGACCAACGCAACTGAACCCGTAGAACTGATCGAACACACCTGGTGGAGGCCGCCGCAGCCGACGGTCTCCCCCAATCCGCCACCGTACGCAGCGCCGCGGCCCCGGCCGTGAAGACGCAGGTAAGCGCCGGTAAGAGGTCGTCCAGAATCACTCGACACGCGGCATGTTCCCCTGCTGCCGCCTGTGCCACGGTGTCCGGCGGCCGACGCCGAAAGCCGGTTGAAACGCCGCCCTGTGGTGGGGAAGGCTCCAGGGTCATGGAGTTCTTCTGCTACCACCGCGACCGCCCCGGCTCCCTGCCACTGCGCCAGGAACTGCTGGAGGAACACTGGTCCTACATGGACCGGTACGCACGGGAGATGATCGCGCGCGGCCCGACCTTCGCCGCCGACGGTACGACGCCCACCGGCAGCGTGCACGTCGTGGACCTGCCGGACCCCGCCGCCGCGCGTGCGTTCGCCCTCGACGAGCCCAACTACCAGGCCGGTGTCTACCGGGACGTGCTGCTGCGCCGGTGGCGCAACCTGCTGGGACGCACCATGTGGGACTTCCCCGGCGGCCGGACCGGCGGCAACCGCTACCTGGTGCTCGGCCTCGGCGCGGAGCCCGCCGCCGAGGCCGCACCACCGGCCGGCCGGGACGAGCTGATCGCGTACGGACCTCTTCTGTCGGACGACGGTACGGCCCGGCTGGGCACGGCGGCACTGGTGCGCGCGCCGGACCGGGACGCGGCCCGAGCCGTCCTCGCCGCGGACGGGCACGCGGCGGTCGAGGTCCACGACTGGGAGTTCGGCGGACGCCGGACGTGAGGCGCAGCGGCCGTCGTCGGCCTCGTCCTCGAAAGGCTCTCCGCGCGAGGACTTGTGGCCCGTGATCAAACGGCGGGCGGGGCCCGGTCCTGTCGCGATACGGTCCGACCATGCCCCTGCCGGCGAAGACCGCCTACTCCCCGTCCTCCGTCACCGCGGACGACCTCGACCTCGCCGTTCGGCTCGCCGTCGCCCTCCTGCGCGAGGCGCCCCCGGACGCCTGGGACGGCACGGCCGGCTCGCTGGAGTGGGACTGCTGGGAGACCGTCGAGCATCTCGCCGACGACCTTTTCGCCTATGCCGCCCAACTGGGCCCCAGGACACCGCCGTTGGAGGGCGAAGTCCCCTTCGTCTGGCAGCGCCGACGGCCCGGTGGACCGGCGAACGTCATCCACGCCGACCGTACGGCGGGGTCCGCCGGGCTGTTGCAGGTGCTGGAGGCGAGCGGCGCGCTGCTGGTCGCCATGGTGCGCACGACGCCCTCGCGGGTCCGCGCCCACCACGTCTTCGGCATCTCCGATCCCGAGGGGTTCGCGGCGATGGGGATCACGGAGACCCTGGTGCACACCTACGACCTGGCCCAGGGGCTCGGCCTGGCCTGGAGCCCGCCCGCCGACCTGTGCGCGCGGGTGCTCGCCCGGCTCTTCCCCGACGCCCCCGAGTCCATGGATCCCTGGCGCACCCTGCTGTGGGCCACCGGACGCGGCGAACTGCCCGGCCGCTCCCGTCTGACGACCTGGCGCTGGGACGGCACGCCTCGCGCCTAGGCCGTGTTTTAGGTCGGAGTT
>NZ_MLYO01000135.1 GCF_001866665.1 Streptomyces monashensis
GCACACCCCCCACGACCCCGCCCTCCACTCCACCGAGCACTCCGCCGTCCACCCCTCCGCCCAGCCCGAGCCCCACACCGACGCCCCCGGCCTCGCCGTCACCGCCCCCGACCCCGTCCGGCAGCGGCACACCGAGGCCGTCGGGCAGCTGAGGGGAGCGGCGGTGGGGTTTACGGGGCCGGGTCGGCCGGGTGGGGTGCGACCAGCGGCAACTGCGACGCCAGCCGCGCTTCGCACAGCTCGACGAGACGGTCGTACCCCGCCTTGCCCATCAGCTCGGTCAGCTCGGGCCGGTAGGACACGTACACCGGGTCGCCCGCGCCGTGCGCCGACGTCGCCGAGGTGCACCACCAGTGCAGGTCGTGGCCGCCCGGACCCCAGCCCCGGCGGTCGTACTCGCCGATGGACACCTGGAGCACGCGCGTGTCGTCGGGCCGGTCGATCCAGTCGTACGTCCGCCGGATCGGCAGCTGCCAGCACACGTCCGGCTTGGTCTCCAGCGGCTCCCGGCCCTCCTTCAGCGCCAGGATGTGCAGCGAGCAGCCCGCGCCGCCCGCGAACCCGGGCCGGTTCTGGAAGATGCACGAGCCCTGGTACGGCCGGGTCTGCCGGGACCCCTCCTCGTCCTTCGACACCCAGCCGTTCCGCGTGCCCTCGGCGTGGTGCTGCCAGATGTCCGGAGTGAGCCGCGCCACATGCCCGGCGACCCGCTTCTCGTCGTCCTCGTCGGAGAAGTGCGCGCCCAGCGAGCAGCACCCGTCGTCCGCGCGGCCCGCCTGGATGCCCTGGCAGCCGCTGCCGAAGATGCAGTTCCAGCGAGAGGTCAGCCATGTCAGATCACAGCGGAAGACCTGCTCGTCGTCCGCCGGGTCAGGAAACTCCACCCACGCGCGCGCGAAGTCGAGCCCCTTCTCGTCGCTCGCCTTCGCGGCCTGACCGGACTTCTTGGACTTCTTCGACATGGACGACGCCTTCGCCTGCGCAGACTCCCCGTCCTTCGATCCCTTGGAGGATTTGGGGTCCTTCGCCTTTTTCGTCTTTGGCACATGACCAGGGTAAGTGGCCCGGGCCCGCTGCGGGGACCGTGGACCGCGGATCTGGCAGTAGCGTTCCGTATATGAGACTCGGTGTCCTGGACGTGGGTTCGAACACGGTGCATCTGCTGGTGGTGGACGCCCACCCCGGCGCCCGCCCGCTGCCCGCGCATTCGCACAAGGCCGACCTTCGGCTCGCCCAACTCCTCGACGACAGCGGTGCCATCGGCGACGACGGCATCCACCGGCTCGTCGCCGTCGTACAGGACGCCCTCCAGGCCGCCGAGGACAAGGGCGTCGAGGACCTGCTGCCGTTCGCGACCTCCGCCGTCCGCGAGGCGGTCAACGCCGATGACGTCCTCACGCGCGTGGAGGCCGAGACCGGCGTACGGCTCCAGGTCCTCAGCGGCGCCGAGGAGGCCCGCCTCACCTTCCTCGCCGTACGCCGCTGGTTCGGCTGGTCGGCCGGGAAGCTGCTGGTGCTGGACATCGGCGGGGGCTCCCTGGAGATCGCCTACGGCATAGACGAGGAGCCGGACGCCGCCGTCTCCCTGCCGCTCGGCGCCGGCCGGCTCACCGCGGGCTGGCTGCCCGGCGACCCGCCCGCCGCCGAGGACATCCGCGCCCTGCGCCGCCATGTGCGCACGGAGATCGCCCGCTCGGTCGGCGAATTCAGCCGCCTCGGCGTCCCCGACCACGTGGTCGCCACCTCCAAGACCTTCAAGCAGCTCGCCCGTATCGCCGGTGCCGCCCGCAGCGCCGAGGGCCTCTACGTCCAGCGCGAGCTCAAGCGCGAGTCCCTGGAGGCCTGGGTCCCCCGGCTGGCCTCCATGACCGCGGAACAGCGCGGCGAACTGCCGGGAGTCTCGGAGGGCCGCGCCGGCCAGCTGCTGGCGGGCGCCCTGGTGGCCGAGGGCGCGATGGATCTCTTCGGGGTGGAGAGCCTGGAGGTCTGTCCGTGGGCCCTGCGGGAGGGCGTGATCCTGCGGCGCCTGGATCACATGGGGTCGGCATAGCGCGCCCCGAAGGAGCGCGGGGCTGTCTCGACATGCGGCTCCGCCGCGTGGACGCGACTTACCACGACGAACCCGCACCCGCCCGAATGGCAAACCTCACACCGGCGAACAGGCACCCGGCACCCTCAAGGTCGCACCCCGTAAGGTGACGGACGTGGCCGAACCAAGGGACGTCCCCGTCGCACTGTCGACTGCCTCCGTCTACCCGGAGTCCACGGCGACGGCCTTCGAGATCGCCGCGCGCCTCGGGTACGACGGTGTCGAGGTCATGGTGTGGACCGACCCGGTCAGCCAGGACATCGAGGCGCTGCGCCGCCTGTCGGACTACCACGGCATCCCGGTCCTTGCCGTCCACGCCCCCTGTCTGCTGATCACCCAGCGGGTCTGGTCGACGGACCCCTGGGTCAAGCTCCAGCGGGCCCGGTCGGCCGCCGAGAAGCTGGGTGCCTCCACCGTCGTCGTCCACCCGCCCTTCCGCTGGCAGCGGCAGTACGCGCGCGACTTCGTCGACGGGATCTGGCGGATGGCGGACGAGACGGACGTACGGTTCGCGGTCGAGAACATGTACCCGTGGCGCTACCGCGACCGCGAGATGCTCGCGTACGCCCCCGACTGGGACGTCACCCAGCACGACTACCGGCACTTCACGGTCGACCTCAGCCACACGGCGACGGCCCGCACCGACGCGCTGGAGATGATCGGCCGCATGGGCGACCGGCTCGGCCATGTCCACCTGGCCGACGGCAAGGGCTCCGCCAAGGACGAGCACCTGGTGCCCGGCCGCGGCACCCAGCCCTGCGCCGAGCTGCTGGAACACCTGGTCCTGTCCGGTTTCGACGGCCATGTCGTGATCGAGGTCAACACCCGGCGCGCGATGTCCGGCGCCGAGCGCGAGGCCGATCTCGCCGAGGCCCTGGCCTTCACCCGCAAACACCTGGCCGCGGCGGTACGGGTGCCCCGGCGATGAGCGAGAAGCGGCCCCCAGCCGGGTCCCCGGCCGAGCCCCCCACCGGACCCTCCGCCGAGCCTCCCACCGGATCCTCGGCGGCGGACGAAGCGCCCGCCCGCCGACGGGGCCGGCCCCCGCGCACGGAATCCGCCGGCACCCGCGACCGCATTCTCGGCGCGGCCCGCGAGGAGTTCTCCGAGCGCGGCTACGAGAAGACCTCGGTCCGCGGCATCGCCAAGGCGGCCGGCGTCGACTCCGCGCTGGTCCACCACTACTTCGGCACCAAGGAGCAGGTCTTCGAGGCGGCCGTCGCCGTCGCCTTCGCGCCCGCGCTGAACGCCCCCGAGGCGGTGGCCGCCGGCTCCCTGGACGGGATGGGGGAGCGGCTGACCCGGTTCGTCTTCGGCGTGTGGGAGAACCCCACGTCCCGTACCCCGCTGCTGGCCATCCTCCGCTCGGCCGTCAACAACGACACCGCGGCCGCCGTGTTCCGCCGCCTGATCGCCGCCCAGCTGATGCGCCGGATCGCCGTCCAGGTGGACCTGCCGGACCGGGAACTGCGCGCCGAGCTGGCCGCCGCGCAGCTGGTGGGCGTGGCGATGATGCGCTACGTGATCAAGCTGGAGCCGCTGGCGTCGGCGGACCTGGAGCAGATCGTCGCCCGCGTCGCCCCCGTCGTGCAGCACCACCTCACGGACCGGTGAGATCCACCGGCGGGTGAAACGCGCGTCCCGTATCGCGGACAACGGTGTCCAGCCCTTGGAGCGTCGGCGTAGGCTCGTAGACAGCCAGAACTCTCTGGACACTCTCTGGACGCAGAACCAGAAGGTCACCGAAGGAGCGAGCGACGATGCCCGAGCTGAGGTCCCGCACAGTCACCCACGGCCGCAACATGGCGGGCGCCCGCGCCCTGATGCGCGCCTCCGGTGTACCCGGTGCGGACATCGGCCGGAAGCCGATCATCGCGGTCGCGAACTCCTTCACCGAGTTCGTGCCGGGCCACACCCACCTCCAGCCGGTCGGCCGGATCGTCAGCGAGGCGATCACGCAGGCGGGCGGCATCCCGCGCGAGTTCAACACCATCGCCGTGGACGACGGCATCGCGATGGGCCACGGCGGCATGCTGTACTCCCTGCCCTCCCGGGACCTGATCGCGGACTCGGTGGAGTACATGGTGGAGGCCCACTGCGCCGACGCCCTGGTCTGCATCTCCAACTGCGACAAGATCACCCCGGGCATGCTGATGGCCGCCCTGCGCCTCAACATCCCGACCGTCTTCGTCTCCGGCGGCCCGATGGAGTCCGGCCGGGCCACCCTGGTCGACGGCACGGTGCGCACGCTCGACCTGGTCGACGCGATCTCCGACGCCGTCAACGACAGGATCTCCGACGAGGACATCCTCCGGATCGAGGAGAACGCCTGCCCGACCTGCGGCAGCTGTTCCGGCATGTTCACCGCCAACTCGATGAACTGCCTGACCGAGGCCATCGGCCTCTCCCTCCCGGGCAACGGCTCGGTCCTCGCCACCCACACCGCCCGCCGCCGGCTCTACGAGGACGCGGCGCGCACGGTCATGGACCTCACCCGCCGCTACTACGAGCAGGACGACGACTCCGTCCTCCCCCTCAACATCGCCACCTTCCAGGCCTTCGAGAACGCCATGGCCCTGGACATCGCGATGGGCGGCTCCACCAACACGATCCTGCACCTGCTGGCCGCCGCCCAGGAGGCGGGCGTCCCCTTCGGCCTGGAGCAGATCGACGCCGTCTCGCGCCGGGTGCCGTGCCTGGCCAAGGTGGCTCCCAACGTCGCGAAGAACCGCACGTACTACATGGAGGACGTGCACCGCGCCGGCGGCATCCCCGCCCTGCTCGGCGAACTGCACCGCGCGGGCCTGCTCAACGAGGACGTGCACGCGGTCCACAGCCCGTCCCTGGGCGACTGGCTGAAGACCTGGGACGTCCGCGGCGGCTCGCCCTCCCCGGAGGCGGTCGACCTGTGGCACGCGGCCCCGGGCTGCGTCCGCTCCGCCGAGGCCTTCTCCCAGTCCGAGCGCTGGGAGGCCCTGGACGACGACGCCGAGGGCGGCTGCATCCGCTCCGCCGCGCACGCGTACTCCAAGGACGGCGGCCTCGCGGTCCTCAAGGGCAACCTCGCGGTCGACGGCTGCGTGGTGAAGACGGCCGGTGTGGACGAGTCTATCTGGACCTTCGAGGGCCCGGCGGTCGTCTGCGAGTCCCAGGAGGAGGCCGTCCAGCGCATCCTCACCCAGGAGGTCAAGGACGGCGACGTCGTCGTCATCCGCTACGAGGGCCCCAAGGGCGGCCCCGGCATGCAGGAGATGCTCTACCCGACCTCGTACCTGAAGGGCCGCGGCCTCGGCAAGACCTGCGCCCTGATCACCGACGGCCGCTTCTCCGGCGGCACTTCGGGCCTGTCGATCGGCCACGCCTCCCCGGAGGCGGCCTCCGGGGGCACCATCGCCCTGGTCCAGGACGGCGACCGCATCCGCATCGACATCCCGAACCGCACCATCGAGCTGCTGGTCGACGAGGCCGAACTGGCCCGCCGCGAGCAGGCGCTGAACGGCGCCTACGCCCCCAGGAACCGCGACCGCAAGGTCTCCGCGGCCCTGCGCGCCTACGCCGCCATGGCGACCAGCGCGGACCGGGGCGCGGTGCGCGACGTGACCAAGCTGGGCTGAGCCGGCGCAAGAAGGCCGAGCCTGCGTACCGCGAAAGCCGGACCCGCGTACGAAGAAGGGGCCGCCCCCGGTGGGGGCGGCCCCTTCGCGTCGCCGCCGCGGCTCACCACCCGGCCGGATCGCGCGCGGCCACCCCGAACACGGTTCCGTCGGGGGCACCGGCGTAGACGTGACCGTCGACGACCAGAGGCGCCGGCAGGTCCGCGGTGACCACGCCCGCGTCGGTGCCGAGCCGCGCCGGAGTCTGCCCGACGAGGCGTCCCCCGCGCGCGTCGACGGCCAGCAGGCGCCCGTCGGCCGCGGTGAAGTAGACATGCGCTCCGTCGGCGACGGGGACCGAACCGCGGCTGACGGACGTCTCCAGATTCCACAGCGGCTTGCCGGCGGTCAGGTCGACGGCCTCCAGCGAGCCGCCCGCGGACAGCAGATACACCGTGTCGCCGTGCGCGGTGGCCTGTGGTGACAGGCGCGGGACCGGCAGCGCCACGCGGCGCGACGCCTTCGAGGCCGGGGTGTAGCGGACCACGGCGTTCGCGGCCAGGGACTGGTCGGCGGACAGGAAGAACAGGGACCCGCCCTGGCTGCCCACGGGGTTCAGCACCCCGCCGAGCGACGCCTCCCAGCGCACCGCGCCCGTGTCCGGATCCACGGCGGCCACATGCGTGTGTGCCCCGTCCTGGGACGAGGTGACCGCGTAGGCCAGCGGATCCCCGGCGAACGAGGCGAGGGAGGGCGTGCTGTAGCCGGGCAGGCGCCGGTGCCACTTCGTCCGGCCCGACCTGCCGTCCACACCGGTGACCGTGCCGTCGGCCCCCGTGATCAGCGCCGTACCGCCGGCGTGTCGGACCACCGCCCCGTCCGGCAGCGGCCGCTTCCACACCTCGTCACCCGAGCGCGGGTCGCGTGCGGTCAGCAGGGAGCCGCGGCCGGTGCAGAACTGCACGAGCGAGTCCGCCGCGACCGGCGGCCCGCACACGGGCCCGGCGGCGGTGGAACGGTGCCAGAGGAGCTTTCCGTCGGCCGCGGAGAGGGCGAAGGCGGCACCGGCGCGCGCGCAGAACACCTGCCCCGCCCCGTACGCACACTGCGGCATCCCCGTGGCCCCGGGCACAGGCCCGGTGTGCCACGAGCTGAACGCGGCCGCCTTGGTGTGCGGGCTCGTACCGGCCGGCGCGGAACCGCCGCCCCCGATCAGCCGGACCGAGGCCAGCCCGGCGGCCACGACGAGCGCGAGCGCCCCGGCGACCACGGCCACCCTCCGGCCGACCCGTCTCCCGACCGCCGGCGCGGGCCGCTCCCCGGCAGCGGACCGTTCCCCGGCAGGCGACCGCGGGTCCGGCGCCTCGTCGCCCGTACGCTGCGCCGGTATGAACGCCTGTGTGTCGTACGAGGCCGCCACCGACCGCAGTTCCCGCATCAGCTCGTCGGGCGTCGGCCGGTCCTCGGGCTCCTTGGCCAGACAGCGCAGCACCAGCGCGGCGATCCCCTCCGGCACCCCGGTCAGATCGGGCTCGTCGTGCACCACCTGGTAGGCGACGACGTACGGGCTGTCGGAGTCGAACGGCCCGCGCCCGGTGGCCGCGTGCACCAGCACCGACCCCAGCGCGAAGATGTCCGCCGCCGGGCCCACCTCCCGCGGCCGCCGGAACTGCTCGGGTGCCATGAAGGGCGGCGTACCGATCAACTTGCCGGTCTCGGTGCGCAGTTCACTGTCCTTCGGCCGGGAGATGCCGAAATCGATGACCTTGGGCCCGTCCTCGGCCAGCAGCACGTTGCTCGGCTTCAGATCCCGGTGCACGACACCGACCCGGTGGATGTCGCGCAGCGCCTCGGCGAGCCCGGCCATCAGCCGCCGCAACTGCGCCGCCGGCATCGGTCCGTTCTGCTTGACATGCTCGGAGAGCGTGGGACCGGGGATGAACAGGGTGGCCATCCACGGCCGTTCCGCCTCCGGATCGGCATCGACGACAGGCGCGGTGAAGGCACCGCTCACCCGCCGCGCCGCGGCCACCTCCTGCCGGAAGCGTCCCCTGAACTCCGGATCCCTGGCGAACTCGGCGTGTACGACCTTCACCGCGAGCTTCAACCCGGAGGTGCTGCGCGCCAGATGGACCACACCCATGCCACCGGACCCGAGGGAGGACTCCAGGCGGTAGTGACCGGCGTACTCGGGACGTTCCGCTTCCGCGCCGGCCCCCGTGTCTCTCCGTGGCGCCATGGGACCACCCCCGTGCTGTTCGACCGCGCGCGCGACGCACGGAGCCTAGTCGATGACTCGTGCGAGACAGAGGCGGCTTGCTAGCCTGCGCGCGCGAGTCGCGCACACCTGCGCCGCGGCTCGCACACGGGGATGACCGACGCCCATGGCGACCATGGGCTCAACGGGGAGGTTTCACATGGCTGTTGACCGTGCCGAGGAGATCGGGGCCGGTGCCGGGGGCGACGCGGTGGCGGCGGAGGCGGCCGTCCGCACGTATCCGGTCGCACCGGGCCTGCGCCTGAACGTCCGCAGCGGCCCGGGTACCGACTACGGAATCGTGCGCGTCCTGCCCGAGGGCGTCAGCGTCCCGATCTTCTGCCAGGCGCCGGGCACGAATGTCTCGGGCCCGTACGGCACGACGAACATCTGGGACAACATCGACAACGGCCAGTACGTCTCCGACGCCTACGTCCAGACCGGCAGCGACGGCTACATCGCCTCACGCTGCGGCTGAACGGGAGACCTCCGGGCGGTACGGACGACGAACACCCGGAACGACCCGACCGACCTCGACAAGGCAGCGACGGCCGCGCAGCGCCCCGCTGCGGCCGCCCTCACCGGAGCCCGCCCCCACCCGGCGCCGCACCCGTTCGCCATAATCGTTCCTGTGAGCGACGAAACCGGCACCCCGGACACCCCGGCGGGCTCCTCGGGCGGTACGGCAGCCGACGGCGGCGGCCCCCGCCCCGAGCCCCTGCGCTTCTTCGGCACCTCCTGGGTGAACCACGACGACGGTTACGCGGCCCGCCGCGCCGGGGTCGCCGCCGGCTCCCTCGCCGCGGCCGTCGCCTCCTGCCTGGTGCTCCGCTTCGCCTACGACGGCATCCGGATCGCCGACACCGGCGCCTTCGTGACCGTGCTGATCATCGCCATGTTCGCGATCTGCAGCGCGCTCGCCTTCCGCAACACCTGGGAGGGCTTCGGCAAGCGGCACGACCCGCAACGCCAGGCCTCCCTGCGCGGCCTGCTCGCCATCGGCTTCGTCGGCTCCCTCCTCGCCTACTTCTTCCGCTCCCTCACCGAGGCCCCCGGCGAGAAGCTCCACCGCGAGGAGTACGACACGGCCCGCGAGGCCCACGCCCGCCGCACGGCCCGCCGCACCGGCAATCCGTCGAGGAAGAAGCGCCGCAAGTAGATCCCCCGGGCGCGGGGCCGCGCCGGGGCGCTTGCCACGGGCAGTCCTCCCGGACCGGATGTCGACGCCCGCCTCCCGGCACCCGCACGTGTCCCCGGGCCCCTGCGTCCTCTCCGGACCGGATGTCGCACCCGACCCCCTGGCTCGAATACCCCCTGCACCCGCCCCTCGCGTCGACCACCATGGCCGTATGACCACGACGCCCTCGCCCCGGACCCCGCCCTCGCACGCCCTCCGCGCTCACTCCTTCAACGCCGCGGCCGCCCAGTACGCCGCGCACCGCCCCTCCTATCCGCCCGCCCTCTTCGACGCCGTCGAGGAACTGGCCGGCCGGTCGCTCACCGGCGCCACGGTCGTGGACGTCGGTGCCGGCACCGGCATCTCCACCGCCCTCCTGCACGACCGCGGCGCCGACGTCCTCGCGGTCGAGCCGGGCGAGGGCATGGCCGCCGAGTTCCGCCGCAGGCTGCCGCACATCCCGATCGTGCGCGGCAACGGCAACGCCCTCCCCGTCGCCGGCGCCCACGCCGACTTCGTCACCTACGCCCAGGCCTGGCACTGGACGGACACCGCCCGGTCGGTGCCGGAGGTCCTGCGCGTACTGCGGCCGGGCGGCGCGCTGGCGCTGTGGTGGAACACCGAGGCCCTGGACGTCGACTGGATCGGCGAGGCCGCCGACCGCAAGGGCCGCCTGCTCGGCGTGGACTTCGCCGCCAAGAAACGCCGCGCCCAGGGAAACACCGACCTGGCCGACCCCAGCGGGCGCCTCGACTTCGTCCGCGAAGAGGTCCGCTGGAGCCGCCGCGTCCCGATCGACACGCACGTCGCCAACGTCGGCAGCCACTCGGACTTCCTGGTGATGCCCGAGGACCGCAGGGCCGCCTTCCTGGAGGAGGAGCGCGCCCATCTGCTGGAGGTCTTCCCGGACGGGATCGTCGAGGAGACGTACGACGTCCTTCTCCTCATCGCCCTCGCTCCCATCCCCACCCCCTGACTCCACGCCCCTTGACTCCACGGCCCGCCCGGCCCAATTATTCATCGCATGATGAATAACGCGGTCCGGGCCGACGACCTCACTGTCGTCCGCGGCCGGCGCACCGTCCTGCACCACCTCGGCTTCACCGTCCCGCCCGGCCGGATCACGGGCCTCCTCGGCCCCTCCGGCTGCGGCAAATCCACCCTCATGCGCGCCATCGTCGGCACCCAGGCCGGGGTCACCGGCACCCTGGACGTCCTCGGCCACGCGGCAGGCCACCCCGCCCTGCGCAGCCGCGTCGGCTACGTCACCCAGGCCCCCTCCGTCTACGACGACCTGACCGTCCGGCAGAACCTGGAGTACTTCGCCGCGATCCTCGACCCCGGCCGGGCCGCCGCCGAACGGCGCCACGAACACGTCACCCAAGCCATCACCGACGTCGACCTCGGCAGCCACGCCGACGCGCTCGCCGGCACCCTCTCCGGCGGCCAGCGCGGCCGGGTCTCCCTCGCCGTCGCCCTGCTCGGCGCCCCCGAACTCCTCGTCCTCGACGAACCGACCGTCGGCCTCGACCCGGTCCTCCGCCGGGACCTGTGGCACCTCTTCCACCAACTCGCCGCCACCCGCGGCACCACCCTCCTCGTCTCCTCCCACGTCATGGACGAGGCCGAGCGCTGCCACCGCCTGCTGCTCATGCGGGAGGGCGAGATCCTCGCCGCCGACACCCCCGGCGCCCTGCGCACCCGCACCGGCACGGACACCGTCGAAGCGGCCTTCCTCCGCCTCGTGGACGAAGCCGCCGCAGCGTCACGCACCCAGGAGCCGACCCGATGAGCCAGACGAGCCCGATGGACCCGACGAGCCCGATGAGTACGACCGCCCCGACCGCCCCCGTCACCTCCGCGGCCCCCACCGGCGCGCTCAACGCCTCCCGCACCACCGCCACCGCGGCCCGGGTCCTGCGCCAGCTCCGCCACGACCCGCGCACGATCGCGCTGATGATTTTCGTCCCCTGTCTGATGCTGGTCCTGCTGCGCTACGTCTTCGACGCGAGCCCCCGCACCTTCGACGACATCGGCGCCTCCCTGCTCGGCATCTTCCCGCTGATCACGATGTTCCTGGTCACGTCCATCGCCACCCTGCGCGAACGCACCTCCGGCACCCTCGAACGCCTCCTCGCCATGCCCCTGGGCAAGGCCGACCTCATCGCCGGCTACGCCCTCGCCTTCGGCGCCCTCGCGGTCGTCCAGTCGGCCCTGGCCACCGGCCTCGCGGAATGGTTCCTCGGCCTGGACGTGACGGGCTCGCCCTGGCTCCTCCTCCTGGTGGCCCTCCTCGACGCCCTGCTCGGCACGGCCCTCGGCCTCTTCGTCTCGGCGTTCGCGGCCTCGGAGTTCCAGGCGGTCCAGTTCATGCCGGCGGTGATCTTCCCCCAGCTCCTCCTCTGCGGCCTGTTCACACCCCGCTCCGACATGCACCCCGCCCTGACGGCCGTCTCCGACGCCCTCCCCATGTCCTACGCCGTCGACGCCATGAACCAGGTCCTCCACCACACCGACATGACGACCACCTTCGTGCGGGACGTCCTGATCGTCGCGGGCTGCGCACTCCTGGTCCTGGCCCTGGGGGCGGCGACACTGCGCCGACGGACGGCGTGAACCCGCTGTTCCGCCCACCGGACGGCCGCCCCACCCCCCACCCCCCGGTGCCAGACTGGCCCCCATGAGCCAGAAAGTCGCAGTCCTCGGCACCGGCAAGATCGGTGAAGCCCTGCTCAGCGGAATGATCCGGGCCGGCTGGGCCCCCACCGACCTCCTGGTCACGGCCCGCCGCCCGGAGCGCGCCGAGGAACTCCGCGCCCGCTACGGAGTCAACGCGGTCACCAACACCGAGGCCGCCAAGACCGCCGACACCCTGATCCTCACGGTCAAACCCCAGGACATGGGCACCCTCCTGGACGAACTGGCCCCGCACGTCCCCGCCGACCGCCTGATCATCAGCGGCGCCGCCGGCATCCCGACCTCCTTCTTCGAGGAGCGCCTGGCCGCGGGCACGCCGGTCGTGCGCGTCATGACCAACACCCCCGCCCTCGTCGACGAGGCCATGTCGGTCATCTCCCCGGGCAGCCACGCCACCTCCGCCCATCTCGCCACGGCCGAGGAGATCTTCGGCGCCGTCGGCAAGACGCTCCAGGTCCCCGAGTCCCAGCAGGACGCCTGCACGGCCCTGTCCGGCTCGGGTCCGGCGTACTTCTTCTATCTGGTCGAGGCCATGACCGACGCCGGCATCCTGCTCGGCCTGCCCCGCGACAAGGCCCACGACCTCATCGTCCAGTCCGCGATCGGCGCCGCCGTGATGCTCCGCGACAGCGGCGAACACCCGGTCAAGCTCCGCGAGAACGTCACCTCCCCGGCGGGTACGACCATCAACGCCATTCGCGAGCTGGAGAACCACGGCGTCCGCGCCGCCCTCATCGCCGCCCTCGAAGCCGCCCGCGACCGCAGCCGCGAACTCGCCTCCGGCAAGAAGGACTGAACCTCACGGCAGCGAGTTGACACGCCCCACCTCGATCCGTAGTGTTCTCCGAGTTGTCCGACGTGAGCGCCGATCTAGGTCGGTCCCCGGACAGCCATTCCGCAAGTCCCAGCCACTCATCGTCGCTTCGGCGCCGACTGTTTTGGCGTGCGCATTTGCGAAATGAGGAATCCGCGTTCGAAAGGACAAGGCCCCCGATTAGCTCGGGGGCAGGGAATCCGCTAAAGTCTCACTCGTCGGAACGGCCCAGCGGGCCGGGAAGACAA
>NZ_MLYO01000136.1 GCF_001866665.1 Streptomyces monashensis
TGCCGACGTATCCCTTCCAGGGCGACCACCACTGGCTGACCAGCCTGCCGGCCGGCGGTGACCCGAAGACCGTGGGGCAGCGGGCGGTGACCCACCCGGTGCTCGGCGCGGCGGTCCACTCGGCGGACACCGACGCGCTGGTGCTCACCGGACGGGTGTCCGTGGCGACGCATCCGTGGCTCGCCGATCACGTGGTGCGCGGCTCCGTGATCTTCCCCGGTACGGCCTTCGTCGACGTGGCGATTCGTGCCGGAGACGAGACCGGCTGCTCCTTCCTGGAGGAACTGGTCCTGGAGGCCCCGCTCGAACTGGCCGGGCAGGAGAGCGTGAGCCTCCAGGTGACCGTAGGGGCACCGGACTCGTCCGGGCGTCGTGCGGTGCGCGTCCACTCGGCACGGCAGGACCACGCCGACGGTGCCGCGGCGGAACCGGTGTGGGTCCGGCACGCGAGCGGATTCCTCCGGCCGGCCCCGGCGGAGGAGCCGGACACGGCGGACGGCTTCGCCGACTGGCCGCCGCGGGGTGCCGAACCGGTGTCCGCGGACGACGTCTACGAGCAACTCGCGGCCGTGGGTTACGGATACGGGCCGCTCTTCCGAGGACTGCGGGACATGTGGCGTCTCGGCGACGCGGTCTTCGCCGACGTCGTCCTCCCGGACCGGGACGCCGCGGACGGCTGGGGCATACACCCAGGGCTGCTGGACGCGGCGCTGCATCCCGACGTCCTCAACGAACTGGCGCGGCGCACGGGTTCCGAACCGCTGCGCCTGCCCTTCTCCTGGCACGACGTGCACCTGCACGCATCGGGCGCCACCGCGCTGCGGGTACGTCTGACCTGGTCGGACACCGACGGCGTGGCCCTGCTGGCCGCCGATCCGACCGGTACCCCGGTGCTCTCGGTCGCCGCGCTGACCACCCGGCCGATGGCCGACGCGACGGCCGCGCCGACCACCGAAGCGGTACGGCAC
Organism: Streptomyces monashensis; assembly: GCF_001866665.1. Lineage (GTDB taxonomy): Bacteria > Actinomycetota > Actinomycetes > Streptomycetales > Streptomycetaceae > Streptomyces > Streptomyces monashensis. Next base: position 969 of record NZ_MLYO01000136.1, read on the forward strand.
TCCCTGCTCAGGACGGAGTGGACACCGCTGTCCCCGCCCGGCCCGGCGACTTCGGGTCCGGGCCGCTGGTGCGTGGTGGGCTCCGACGCCGAGGATCTGGCGCGCGGGATACGGACACCAGGTGTCGACGTACGCACGTACGGCCGTCTTCAGGACCTGACGGCCGCGGCGGCCGACGCGCCGGACCCCGACGTGGTGCTCCTCTCCTGCCCGCCGTCGGCGCGATCCGACGCGGCCCTGCCCGTGGCCGCTCGCGCGGCCGCGCGGAACCTGCTCGCCGACCTTCAGACATGGCTGGCCGACGAGCGCTTCGAGTCGGCCCGGCTGGTGGTGGTCACACGCGGTGCGGTCACGGCGGGCCCGGACGACAGCGGTGACGCGGACCTGGCCGGGGCACCGCTGTGGGGGCTGGTGCGGTCGGCCCAGACCGAGCATCCCGGACGCATCGTCCTGCTGGACGTCGAGCCTCCCGCGACGAGGTCCGTCGCCGGGGCGGCGCCCACAGCCGCCCTGTCCGCCGAGCACGGCGCCGCCCTCGTCACGGCGGTCGGCTCCGGAGAGCCTCAACTCGCCGTACGCGCCGGTGCCGTGCTCGTACCCCGCCTGACGCGCGCCTTCGACATGGCCGTTCGCGACGCGGAGACCCTCGATCCCGACGGCGTCGTCGTGGTCACCGGTGGCACCGGCGGGATCGGCGCCCTGCTGGCCGAGCATCTGGTCACCGCGCACCGGGCGCGCCATCTGCTGCTGCTCAGCAGGAGCGGCCCCGAGGCGCCCGGCGCCGCCGAACTGGAGGCGCGCCTCGCCGAGTTGGGCGCGAGCACCTCGATCGTGGCCTGCGACGTCGCCGACCGGGAGGCGCTCGCCACCGTGCTCGGCGGGCTCGACCGTCCGCTGACCGCCGTGGTGCACTCGGCGGCCGTGCTGGACGACGCCACGACCTCGGGTCTCACCCCGCAGCAACTGGAGACCGTGATGCGTCCCAAGGCGGACGCGGCGGTGCACCTGCACGAGCTGACCCGCGACGCGAATCTCGCACAGTTCGTGCTGTTCTCCTCGGTCGCCGCCGTCCTCGGCGGCCCGGGCCAGGCCAACTACGCGGCCGCCAACGCGTTCCTCGACGCCCTCGCCGAGCACCGCCGCGCCCGCGGCCTGCCGGCCACCACCGTGGCCTGGGGCCTGTGGGAGGACGGCGGCCTGACCGCACATCTCGGCGACACCGACCGGCGTCGGCTCACCCGGGACGGCGTACAGCCCCTGTCGGCCGAGCACGGGCTGGCCCTGTTCGACGCCGCCCTCGCCCGCGACAGTGCCACCTTCGTGGCCGCGCGCTTCGACTTCGCAGCCCTGCGCCGGCGTCCCGGTGGCGTGCACGCCGTACTGCGCGGTCTGGTGCGGACTCCTGTCAGGCGTACCGCGGCCGGGGGCGGCGCCTCGGACGCGGGCGCCGCCGGGGAGTGGCTCGCGCGACTGCCGGAGCCGGAGGCACGGCGGGCGCTGCTCGACCTGGTCCGGACGCATGCGGCGACCGCCCTCGGGCACGAGACGGCGGAGGCCGTGCCCGCGGACGGCGTCTTCAAGGAGCTCGGTTTCGACTCACTGACGGCGGTGGAACTGCGCAACCGCCTCAACGAGGCCACCGGCCTGCGGTTGTCCCCTACGACGATCTTCGACCACCCGACGGCGCAGGCCCTCGCCGAGCACCTGTGGCAGACCTGGAGCGGTACCGAGTCGTCCGCCGTCGTCGTCTCGCGGCCCGCCGCGCACACGGAGGCGGACGAGGACCTGATCGCGATCGTGTCGATGGGCTGCCGCTATCCCGGAGGCGTCGGCTCCCCGCAGGAGCTGTGGGACATGGTGGCCTCCGGAACCGACGCGGTGACCGGGTTCCCCTCCGACCGGGGCTGGGACCTGGACGCGCTCTACGATCCGGACCCCGACAAGCCCGGCACCTCCTATGTGCGTCAGGGTGCGTTCCTGGAGGACGTGAGCCGGTTCGACGCCGCGTTCTTCGGGATATCGCCGCGTGAGGCGCTGGCGATGGATCCGCAGCAGCGGCTGCTGCTGGAGACCGCCTGGGAGACCTTCGAACGCGCGGGCATCGCGCCGCCGTCCCTCAAGGGCACCGACACCGGAGTCTTCGTGGGCGCCCTCGCCCAGGAGTACGGCTCCACCCTGCTGCACGAGGCACCGGAAGGCCTGGACGGCATGCTGCTGACGGGCAACGCGCTCAGCCTGGTGTCCGGCCGGCTCTCCTACGTCCTCGGGCTGCAGGGCCCCGCCGTCACCGTGGACACGGCGTGCTCGTCCTCCCTGGTCGCCCTGCACCAGGCCGCGCAGTCGCTGCGCCAGGGCGAGTGCACGCTGGCCCTGGCCGGCGGAGTCACCGTGATCGCCACCCCCGGCACCTTCACCGCGTTCAGCCGGCAGCGCGCCATGTCCCCCGACGGCCGGTGCAAGGCGTTCGCCGCGGCCGCGGACGGCACCGGCTTCTCGGAGGGCGTGGGGCTGGTACTGCTGGAGCGGTTGTCGGACGCGCGGCGCAACGGCCATCCGGTGCTCGCGGTGGTCCGGGGCTCGGCGGTGAACCAGGACGGTGCGTCCAACGGTCTGACCGCGCCGAACGGTCTGGCGCAGCAGCGTGTCATCCGTACGGCCCTCGGCAACGCCGGCCTGAGCCCCGACGACATCGACGTCGTCGAGGGGCACGGTACGGGGACTGCGCTCGGCGATCCGATCGAGGCCCAGGCGCTGATCTCCGTCTACAGCCAGGAGCGCGATCCGGAACGGCCGTTGTGGCTGGGGTCGGTGAAGTCGAACATCGGTCATACGCAGGCCGCCGCGGGTGTGGCGGGTGTGATCAAGATGGTGCAGGCGATGCGCCACGGCGTGCTGCCGCGCACCCTCCATGTCGACGAGCCGTCCCCGCACGTCGACTGGATGGACGGCAGCGTGCGGTTGCTCACCGAGGAGGAGCCCTGGCCCTCGACCGACCGACGGCGTCGAGCGGGCGTGTCCTCCTTCGGCATCAGCGGGACGAATGCGCATGTGATCGT
>NZ_MLYO01000137.1 GCF_001866665.1 Streptomyces monashensis
ATCAGACTGATCAGCACCGGGCGGCCCTCGGCAGCGACATCGGCTAGCGTGCGGGAATACTGGCTGTGCACCTGCGCCGACGCGCACCGGCAGTCCGGACACGCCACCGTCAACTCGCGGGTACGGGCAGCGATACGGACCACACCACCCGACGACCACACCCGTTCCACCCGCACCACATCCAGGTGCGGCGACACAGTTCGTACGAGGTCATCACACTCGCCGAAAGTCCCGCTACCCGTGACGGAGCGTCACCGGCGCACGGTGGCACAGCCCCGTTTCACGAAAATCTTGCCAGGGCCACGTTCGGGCGTACGCCGACACTCGGCTCCGGGCGATGTCGGCGATGGTGGCGTTGCCGCAGCTGACGTTGGTCAGGTGGACGGGCTTGCCCGGCGGGAACTCGGCGAGCTCCCGTTCGACAACGCCGGGGTAGGCGTCGGTGGTGCGGTCGCAGCCGTCCCGCGACGCATCACCCAGCGCGGGCTGCGGGGCGCCGACGAAGCCGCCGGCGGTGTACGAGTCGCCCAGCGCGGCCCACTCGTAGTGGTCGGCCGCACTGGCGGAGCCCGAGGGAAGAACCGCGGCCGCTGTCAGTGCGAGTCCCACGGCCAGTGCGCGCGTTCGCAGGCGGTTGGCGGGGTGTCGCATGGATCTTCCGGGACAGGCCAGCTGCAGGGCCGTCGAGGCGAGGGCCGCCAGTCGGCCCGTAGACGTCGGACGCATCTCAATTCCCCTTTTACTCAACGTAGTTGTGCGACTACGCATTGAAAGTAGGGGAGGGCACACGACCAACCGGCAGGTGTGCCGGGTAAACCACTCAGGCGTATTGCACTGAGGCTCCGGCCACAGCGAGTGCGCCGGGTGGCCGACCCCGACAGCGAAGAGAAGCGCCACAGACAGCTGATGGCGTCGGCGCGCACCAGGGCGGACCTGGAGCACGCCGGCGGGCGGCCCGGCCCTCCTCGGAAGCAACGCCCGCAGCCTCCCGGCGGGCCCGGCCGGGAAGGCGGGTCAGCCCCTGGGCGGGGCTACGGGCGAAAAGCCGCAGGGCCGGTGGCGGGGAACCGCTCCAGGACGGTGCGCTGCGTGGGGATGGCGGTCGTCATCGCGCGCCGCCGTTCTCCCAGGTGTCGATCAGGTCGCTGACCGCGTCGGGGCTGGTGGCCTCGCCGTCACCGCCGCGTACCGCGTGGAACGCCACCTCCTTCCCGCACGGGCCGCACGGCTGCGTTCAGGAGCAGGCGGTCCGTGGAGAGGCTTGGCGCCGCGGTGTGGCGCCCCTGGTCCGCGGCCTGGTCAGGGGCGCAGGCACCATTCCACGAAGCGGCTGATGCTGGCGTCCACCCGGGCCGTCTCGTCGGCCACGGCGGCCGTGCAGAAGAAGCGGACCTCCTGGAAGTCCAGCTCCATGGCCTGGACGAGGCTGTGCAGACCGAGCTTGTCGCGGATCCAGGCGCGGGCGGTGTCGCTGTCGTCGAGGCGGTCGGGGGCCAGGCCGTGTTCGGCGAGGAGGTCGGTCTTGCTGAGGGCGACGGCCAGCCGGGAGTGCCGTACCGGGGCGCCCATCGCGGCCACCGCCTGGACGGAGCGGCCGAAGACCTCCTCCGGATGGACGGTGGAGGCGAGCGTGCGGTCGAGCAGCGGGCCCGGCGAGGGTTCCAGCCGGGTCCAGAAGTCGTCCACGGCCATCGGGTCGAGGACGAAGACGAACGTGCGGGCGGCCCGGGCGTAGCGCAGCGCGTCGGTCTCGTCGCGGTCGACGAACCGCTCGCCGGCGGTGTCGAAGAGGTGGACCAGCCGCTCGGCGCGGCCGGCGCCGAGGACGAAGGAATGCGCGCGGGGCAGGTCCTTCTGGGTGCCCCGGGTGTGGCCCTGGATACGCAGAATCTCGCGGAGCACCTGGTAGCCGGCCTCGGTGTCGTCGTCGGCGAGGCGTAGCGCCGGGCCGCCGTTCACGGCGGCGTTCTCCAGCGCGAGCAGCATGGCCGCCATCAGCTGGGTCTTGCCCGCGGCCTGCCCGCCGATCAGCGGAACGACCACCTCGGGCATGTGCCCGGCGTCCGCGTTCATCGGCTTTCCGCAGTGCGGGTGGGTGCAGTACGCCTGGAGCCGTGCCTCCCGGCTCATCAGCATCAGCAGGGTGGGCATCCGCTGTCCGCACTCGCAGCGGCGCCGGAGGATGCCGTAGGTGCCCGGGCGGATGTCGGCGTGCCGGCGCCGGCAGGTGGGGCGAGGGCAGTCGTAGGCCGGGTAGGGGACGCGCTCGTAGCAGTGCGGACAGATCATGCCGGTGGGCAGGCGGCGCATGTACAGCATGGTCCGGTCTACGGCGCGCAGGGCGCCGGCGAGGAGGTGGGCGCCGCCCGTCAGCAGCAGGAGCAGGAGTCCGTACAGCGCCAGGAGCAGGGCCAGCGGTACGGGGGACAGTGCCGCGCCGAGAACGAGGCCCGCGTAGAGGGTGAGGCCGTAGGGCACGGTGAGGGCGCGGGTCCTGGTGGGGGCGGTGAACTGCCGTGAGGTCACTGCGCGGAGGGAGTCGGCGGTCGTCCTGGCGTACGACCGCCGTTGCAGCGTGAGGACCTGCCGCAGGTCCCGGGCGCCCGGCCCGAAGAAGTAGTTCCGGTACGCCTTCACCTCCTCGTCCTGCGGACGGTACGGCGGCAGGATCTGGAACTCGGGCGTGCGCCGGACCAGGACACCGGCCAACAGCCGTATGTGGCCCGCGAGGAGCTGCATCAGCAGCGCGGCGGCCCGCAGGAGCACGATGGCCGGGGCGACGGTCAGGAACACGGCGAGCCCGGCGAGGTAGCCCGCGGGGACGAGGACGAACGCGATGATCTCCTCCACGTCGGGTCACTCCCCCTTGCTCTTGCCGGATCTGCGACGGAAGGGCAGCGCCGACGAGACCTTGTTCGCCACTTTCCGCGCGCCGCTCAGGCGGGCCTCGGCACACCCGCGGTAGTAGTCGGCGAGTTGGGCGTGATGCGGCTGCACCGCCCGCTCCAGCCGTTCCAGGTCCGCCGGGCGCCAGTGGTCGCCGGTGTGGCGGCGGACGGCGTCGACGAGGTCCCGGTGCGCCTGGACGAGTCCGGTGGTGCGTACGGCGGCGACCGCGGCGACGTGGCTGAACCGGACGTCGTCGACGCGGCCGGTCTCCGTCGCCGCGCGGTGCACGGCCCTGAGGTACCGGTCCAGCAGGGAGTGGCCGAAGTCCGGGCAGCGTGCGCTCATGCGGCCGATGTCGGCGGGCAGGCGCAGCATGGCGGGGAGCAGGCGGTAGCGCTTGAGGGCGTGCGGAGCCGCCCACATGTCGGCCTCCTGGATCGCGAAGACCTGGGCGAGCTCCGTGGCCTCGCGGGTCGTGCGCAGGGCGGCGTCCAGTTCGAGGGTGGTCAGCACCCGGCGCTGCGCCTCGGGCGGCAGCCCGGCGAACCGGGCCGGGGCCTCGAGCAGTTCACACAGCCGGAGGCACAGGTCGAGCTGCTCCTCGTCGTCGATGGGCTGGTTCACGGCGCGGTCGAGCCACTGGCCGACCGGTTCGGCCCGGAATCCTTCGGGGAGCAGTCCGCCGGCCACCTCGATCGCCTCGTCGTGTGTCCAGACCGGTCTGGGGTGGCGCCACAGCGCGTGCAGCAGATCGGCGTCGGGTGCCGCCCGGCCGCGGACCCCGAGGATGCGGAACATCAGCTCGACCGTGCGCTCCGGCTCCCGTTCGGCCCGGGACCGCCAGTAGTGCTCCAGCAGCAGCGGGCGGTCGCTGAGGTCCCGTTCGCGCAGCAGGGCGGCGGGGAACTGCGAGAAGAGCTGTTCCTGCCCGTCACGGCTCTGCAGCGCTTCCTGCACCGCCGTCGCGAGGGCCTCCCGCAGCTGCGGCAGCCGGCCGGCCAGGTCTTCCGCCTCCTGACGCAGGCGGGCGCCGGACGACGGCGCGCCGAGCAGGGCGCGGGCCACGGTGAGCGCCTCGCGCTCCAGGACCTCCTCGGGCGGGGCCAGATGGGCTCCGTCGGCCCACAGCAGCAGCCGGACCCGCTGCCGGGTGGTGGTCACCTCGGTCGCGAGCAGCCGCTCCCACAGGGCGGTCGCCCGGGCGCGGACCTCCGGGTCGACGATCCGCGCGGGCTCCGTGGCGTCCTCGCCGCCGGCCATGTGGGCCCGCATCCGCGACTCGTGCAGTTTCCCCTCGATCTCCTGGTGCAGCGCGGTGTCCCCGGCAGCCTTCGCGATGTCGCTGAGCACGGTCAGCCGGGCGTCGTCCAGGGTCCGGTGCCCGCGGTACAGGTCGGCGGCGAGCTGGGCCCGGCGCGGCCCGAGGTGGGCGGCGCCGGGCAGCCAGCCGAGCAGCGCGTCCACGTCGGCCCCGGCCAGGGCGATGCCGCCCGAGAGGGCCGCCGCGGCCAGCGGCGCGTGCCAGTCCTGCGGTTTCTCCTCCCCGCCGGCTGCGAAGTCCCGCGTCCAGGCCCAGACCGGCCGGACGGATCCGACCCCGATCCGGGTGAGGAGCTCCACCAGGGCGCGGACCGCGGGCTCGAGGGGGACGTCGGCGGGGAAGCGGCCGCGGGCGAAGTCGAAGACGGTGTACGCGTCCTCCTCGTCCGGCGCGAAGTCGAGCTGGGCCTCGGGCAGGGTGCCGATGAGGTGCAGCCTGCTGCGGGCCGGGCGGAAGACGTACGTGGCGAAGGAGAGCCGACGGGCCAGCCGGGGCGGCAGCAGATAGGAGACGGCGGCGAACCAGTGGGCGATCCGCTCGGTGGTGTCGTCGGCCACGACCACCGAGCCGTGATCGGTGAGCGCGGCGAACACGGCCGCCAGCAGGTCCGGCAGCCGGCCGCCGTGGGGGTGCGCGAGCAGGACCGCGTGCACCGCCCGGGGACCGAGCGGGCCGCGCGGTGGCGGCTCCACGAGCACCGGGATGTCGGTGGTCGGGGAGACCCGACGGGTCCACACGGGCGAGTCCCACAGCTCGATGCCGAGCAGTCCGCGGCCGGCCGCGGGGAAGTCCTCGCTGTGCAGGGCGTGGGCGAAGTAGTTGCCGAAGCGGCGGGCCGAGTCCCGGCCCACGTACCGCACGCACAGCACGGTGGCGGCGTGGCGGTCCGGGCCGTACGGCCGGTAGCACAGGTTGACCGGGCAGCGGTCGAGCTGCTCCGGGGTCTCCGACTCCACCAGGGAGCGGGGTGGTTCGTAGCCGGCGAGCGCCTCCACGGCGTGCCGGGTCTCGGCGCTGACGCCCCCGCTGACGGCGTTGAACTGGAACCCGGAGAACCCGCTGAGACCGTGCTCACAGGACGTGTAGTACATCTGCTGGAAGTGCGCCCCGGCCCCGCCCGGCCCGGGCGCTCTCTGACCGGTCATCCGCGTCCTGCCTTCGGCACCGCACCGAACTCGCTGAGCAGCCACAGCAGCGGGTCGGCGACCCGGTAGGGCTGGATGCCGGTGGGGGCGACCCGGGCCTCGGGCGTCGGGTTGTGGCCGAGGGAGGAGACGCCGAAGTAGCGGTAGCGGGTGTAGTGGTTCTCCAGCAGCTGGTCGATCGGGACGCCGTCCCAGTCCTTCAGCAGCCGGCGGACCTCCTCGTGGACGCTGAGGCTGTCGCCCACGTCGAACCGGCCGCGTGGCGGCGCGTAGTCGCGCAGCGGGCTGCTGCTCTCCAGCAGGTGCCAAAAGGCGTCCATCTTCGAGAAGACCACGGCGATCGGGGTGTCGATCTTCTGCGCGGAGCGGCCGGTGCGGGGCGCCAGCAGCAGTCCGGTCACCCGGGACAGGACGTTCATCGGCGCGTCGAGTCCCTCGGTGCCCGGCAGCGGGGTGCCGGGCAGCGCGCCGTCTCGGGCGCCCGGCATCTGGAGCGGGTCGAGCAGCAGGATGATGCCGTCGGCCCCGGCCAGATAGCGGGTGTTGAGCTCCACGCTCTCGCGAGAGCTGAAGTCCTCCCCGGCGGTGTCGAAGAACGACAGCACGGTGTGCTGCGGGCGGTCGCCGAACAGGGAACGCCGGCGCAGGCTGAAGCGGAAGACCAGCGGGTCCACCCGGTTGAGGTTGGTGGAGGCGGTCTGGGTACCGGGGAACATCTGGTTGTCGCGGTAGAGGCGGTCCTCGTAGTCGGCGCTGTAGCGGCGCATGGTCGCGTCGTCCAGGCCCATCAGGGCGGCACCGAACGCCTCTCCCACCCGGTTCCTGACCTCGTGCAGCAGCACCGTCATGTACACGGTCTTGCCGGACGCCTTGGCGCCGACCATCGCTATGAGCCGGTTGTCCACCATGCCGAACTGCACGGGGAGTTCGGAGTGGCACACCGGGCAGATCCGGTACGTGGTCTCGCCGTCGCACTCCGGGCAGACGGCCGTCGGCCTGCGCCCCTCGGCGGCGAAGTCGGGGCCGAGGTCGTGACTGCGGCGCGGGCCCATGCGCTCGTCGAGCACCTGGTCACGGCGCCTCGGACACTGCTTCCCGGTGCGGCTGAGGCGGCTGTTGCAGCGGAACCGGATCTCGCGCGGGGCGAAACTCTCGTAACAGTACGGGCAGGTGAGCCGTCGTGCCATCAGGTGACTCGCAGTCTGTGCAGCGCCGTCGGGCGGATGTCGATACCGGTGGGGTCGCCGTCCGCCGGGAAGCAGACCAGCCAGGAGGGACCCCTGGTGGACGGCAGCGGGAACTCCACGGTCAGCGGGGTACGGGCGGGCAGCCGCTGGGCGGGCACCTCGTGCAGGACGGTGCCCTCGGCGGTACTCGTGGGACGGAACCGGCCGAGACCGTGGACGATCCGCAGGCTGGGCAGCTCGCAGCCGGTCTCGGAGGTGAAGGTGACCGACGCGGCTCGCCCCGTCAGGCGCCGGCGCACGGCGGGCTCGTACTCCACCACGGGCGGCTGCGCGGGCACGACCAGCGAGGACGCGCCCTCGCAGTCCACGGTGGAGTCGGCGACCAGGGCCTCGACGGTGAGGACGACCGCGTCCCGGCCGACGGCCAGGTCGAGCCCGCCGTCGTGCTCGTACACCCGGCGCCGGCAGATCAGGTCCCCGTCCCGGGGCCCGCCGCCCGCGCTGCCGCCTTCGCGCCGCCAGCGGACGCGCGCGCTGAGCGCTCCCTCGGGCCAGGCCCACAGGACGAGCAGGTGGTCTCCGCGACGGAGGGCCTGCAACTGGCCCACGGGGACGGCGACGAAGGTGGCGGGCTGCGAGACGTGCGGGTCGCGTGGATCGGTGGGGGGCGGGGGCGGGGTGGAAG
>NZ_MLYO01000138.1 GCF_001866665.1 Streptomyces monashensis
AGCGACCTGAGCCCGATCACCCACATCGCACGCCACCACCCGCACCGACTCCGCACCCACAGCCCTCAACGCCGCCACCACATCACCAGCACCCGGCGCATCAGCCCCACGCCGCGACGTCAACACCACATGACGCACACCATGAACACCCACAAGATGCGCAGCAACCGCACGCCCCAACTCACCCAAACCACCAGTGATCAGAACCGACCCGTCCGGTGCCAGCGGCGCGACCGCTTCCGCGAGGTCGGTCCTGGTCGCCCGCACGAGCCGGGCGGTGCGGATCTCGCCGCCGCGGATCGCGATCTCCGGTTCACCGACGGTGGCCACCGCCGTGTGCAGCAGTGCGCTGTCGGCGTCCGCGTCGCCCAGGTCGACGGCCCGGATCACGCGCTCGGCGTGCTCGCTGCGCGCGGCGCGCAGCAGACCCCACAGCGGAGCGTGCGCCAGGTCGCGGACATCTTCGTCCACGTCCACGGCCGAGCGCGTGATCCACACCAACTCCGTCTGTTCCAGGCGCTGTTCACCAAGGAGACGTTGCAGAGTCAGCAGCGCTGAAGCGGTCAGCTCCTGCGCGGCAGCAGCGTCGCCCGGGCTTTCGCCGGCTCGTTGCGACGCCGTCGTCGCATCGATGGCCAGTCGAGCGGGCGCCTGCCGCCCGTCATCGAGGTGGGCAACGAGAGCATCCACATCAGCCACATGGTCGGCCTCCAGAATTTCGGACAACTCGGCGTTTTCGCCGAGGACCCACATTCCGGCTTCCGGTGTCTCCTGCCGTCGCAGCGCCCCCGGCATCCGGAATTCGACTCGGTAAAGGTGATCGGCCTGTTCCCCGGCCTGGAGCTGCTCGGCCGTCGCCTCGCGGATCGCGAGGCCGTCCACCAGGGCAACGGGACGCCCGTCGGGTCCGGCCACGTGAATGCGGGCACTGGTGGAACCGGGGTCGAGGTCGAGTCGTACGCGCAGTTCG
>NZ_MLYO01000139.1 GCF_001866665.1 Streptomyces monashensis
GTCGTGGGAGGCGCTGGAGCGCGCCGGTATCCGCCCGGACTCCCTGAGCGGATCCCGTACCGGCGTCTACCTCGGCACGATGAGCTCCGACTACGGCAATCAGCAGGGCCATGACCTCAACGCCCTCGACGGCTACACCAGTACGGGCAACGCGAGCAGTGTGGTGTCCGGTCGTGTGTCGTACACGTTGGGGCTTCAGGGGCCTGCGGTGACGATTGACACGGCGTGCTCCTCGTCTCTTGTGGCGTTGCATCTGGCGGTGCAGGCGCTGCGTTCGGGTGAGTGTGAGGTGGCTCTGGCGGGTGGTGTCACGGTGATGAACACGCCTGCTCTGTTCGTGGAGTTCTCGCGGCTCAAGGGGATGGCCGCGGACGGGCGGTGCAAGTCGTTCTCGGCGCGTGCTGACGGGGCGGGTTGGTCCGAGGGTGCGGGTGTTTTGGTGCTCAAGCCGTTGTCGGCGGCGGAGCGGGACGGGGACCGGGTGCTGGCGGTGGTCCGTGGTTCCGCGGTGAACCAGGACGGCCGTAGTCAGGGGTTGACGGCGCCGAACGGTCCGTCTCAGCAGCGTGTGGTGCAGGACGCGTTGGATGCGGCT
>NZ_MLYO01000014.1 GCF_001866665.1 Streptomyces monashensis
ACCGGGTCTGGGGCTGGGGACCGGGTCCGGGGCTGGGACCGGGGCTGGGGCCGGTCTGGGGACCGGGTCCGGGAGCCAACCGCCGGGAGCCTGGGTACGCGCGACCGGAGGGCCGCGTGCGAGGCCGGGCCGCAAGGACGGGCAGCCGCGTCCGACGCCGGGTTCTGGGACCGTGGGGGCGCCGGAGGCCGGGGTGACCGACCGGCAGGTATGGAAGCGGGATACCATCGCTGACGCCATGCAGACGAATCCCGCATCTCCCCCTTACAACAGCCTGGTCGCGGTCGGCGACTCCTTCACCGAGGGCATGTCGGACCTGCTGCCCGACGGTTCCTACCGGGGCTGGGCCGATGTGCTCGCCGGGCGGATGGCTGCCCGCACACCGGGTTTCCGGTACGCCAACCTCGCCGTGCGCGGCAAGCTGATCGGGCAGATCGTCGACGAGCAGGTCGACGTGGCGGCGGCCATGAGCGCCGACGTGATCACGCTGGTCGGCGGCCTCAACGACACCTTGCGGCCCAAGTGCGACATGGGCCGGGTGAAGGGCCTGCTGACCGAGGCGGTGGAGCGTCTGGCGCCGTCCTGCCGGCAGCTGGTGCTGATGCGCAGCCCCGGCCGCCAGGGCCCCGTGCTGGAGCGGTTCCGGCCGCGCATGGAGGAGCTGTTCTCCTGCGTGGACGAGCTGGCCGCGAAGAACGGCGCGATCGTCGTGGACCTGTACGGCGCCGCGTCGCTGGCCGATCCCCGGCTGTGGGACGTGGACCGGCTGCATCTGACGGCAGAGGGGCACCACCGGGTCGCCGAGGCGGTGTGGCAGACGCTCGGGTACGAGCCGGAGGACACCGAGTGGCGGGTGCCGATGCCGGCCACACCGCCGCCGGGCTGGGCGACGCGCCGGGCCGCGGACGCGCGCTTCGCACGGCAGCATCTGCTGCCCTGGATCGGCCGCCGGCTGACCGGCCGCTCCTCGGGGGACGGCCGCCCGGCCAAGCGCCCGGAGCTGCTGCCGTACGAGGGACAGGCCTAGCCACGGGTGATCGACGCGCGGGACGGGAACCTCGCGCACCGTCGGCGACGATCAGTGACCCCCGTCTCGTAGCTTCCGCCGAACGGAGGTGTGGCGCCGACCTGCACAAACCGCCAGTAGAATCTGTACACGTGACTTCTGCTGCGCCCGCCAAGCCCCGCATCCCGAACGTCCTCGCCGGACGCTACGCCTCCGCCGAGCTCGCCACGCTCTGGTCCCCCGAGCAGAAGGTGAAGCTGGAGCGGCAGCTCTGGCTCGCCGTGCTGCGCGCCCAGAAGGACCTCGGCATCGAGGTGCCGGACGCGGCGATCGCCGACTACGAGCGCGTCCTCGACACCGTCGACCTGGCCTCGATCGCCGAGCGCGAGAAGGTCACCCGGCACGACGTGAAGGCGCGGATCGAGGAGTTCAACGACCTCGCCGGGCACGAGCACGTGCACAAGGGCATGACCTCCCGCGACCTCACCGAGAACGTGGAGCAGCTCCAGATCCGGCTCTCGCTGGAGCTGATGCGCGACCGTACGGTGGCCGTGCTGGCGCGCCTCGGCAAGCTGGCCGGCGAGTACGCCGAGCTGGTCATGGCCGGCCGCTCGCACAACGTGGCCGCGCAGGCCACGACGCTCGGCAAGCGTTTCGCGACGGCGGCCGACGAGCTGCTCGTGGCCTACGGCCGGGTCGAGGAGCTGCTCACCCGCTACCCGCTGCGCGGCATCAAGGGCCCGGTCGGCACCGCGCAGGACATGCTGGACCTGCTCGGCGGCGACGCGGCGAAGCTCGCCGAACTGGAGCACCGGATCGCCCACCACCTGGGCTTCTCGCAGGCCTTCACCTCGGTCGGCCAGGTCTACCCGCGCTCGCTGGACTACGAGGTCGTCACCGCGCTGGTGCAGCTGGCGGCGGCGCCGTCCTCGCTGGCGAAGACGATCCGGCTGATGGCGGGCAACGAGCTGGTCACCGAGGGCTTCAAGCCGGGCCAGGTCGGCTCGTCGGCGATGCCGCACAAGATGAACACCCGCTCCTGCGAGCGCGTCAACGGCCTCATGGTCATCCTGCGCGGCTACGCCTCGATGACCGGTGAGCTGGCGGGCGACCAGTGGAACGAGGGCGACGTGTCCTGCTCCGTGGTGCGCCGGGTCGCGCTGCCGGACGCGTTCTTCGCGCTCGACGGTCTGCTGGAGACCTTCCTGACGGTCCTCGACGAGTTCGGTGCCTTCCCGGCGGTCATCGCGCGTGAGCTGGACCGTTACCTGCCGTTCCTCGCCACCACCAAGGTGCTGATGGGCGCCGTGCGGGCCGGGGTCGGCCGCGAGGTCGCGCACGAGGCGATCAAGGAGAACGCCGTCGCCACCGCGCTCGCGATGCGTGAGCAGGGTGCCGAGCGCAACGACCTGCTCGACAAGCTCGCCGCCGACGAGCGCCTGCCGCTCGACCGGGAGCAGCTGGCAGCGCTGATGGCCGACAAGCTGTCCTTCACCGGTGCCGCCGCCGACCAGGTCGGTGTCCTCGTCGGCCGGATCGAGGAGATCGCCAAGCAGCGCCCGGAGGCGGCCGGATACACCCCCGGGGCGATCCTCTGACCCGCTTCAGCCGGGAGGAACTGGAGGCCGCCCGCGACCGTCTCGTGCCGGACGTCGTCGCGGCCGGCCTCCGGGTGCTCTTCTGCGGAATCAACCCGGGGCTGCTGACGGCGGCAACCGGTCATCACTTCGCCCGCCCGGGCAACCGCTTCTGGCCGGTGCTGCACCTGTCCGGCTTCACGCCGAGGCTGCTGGAGCCGGCGGAGCAGCGGGATCTGCTGTCGTACGGGCTGGGCATCACGAACGTGGTGGCGCGGGCGACCGCGCGCGCCGACGAGTTGAGCAACGACGAGTACGTCGAGGGCGGCCGGCTGCTCACCGAGAAGGTGGCACGGCTCGGGCCGAGGTGGCTGGCCGTGGTCGGGGTGACCGCGTACCGGGCGGCCTTCGGGGAGCGCACGGCTCAAGTGGGGCCGCAGGAGCGGACGTTCGGGGAGACCCGGGTGTGGGTGCTGCCCAATCCGAGCGGGCTGAACGCGCACTGGACGGCGCAGACGATGGCGGAGGAGTTCGCCCGGCTCAGGGTGGCCGCAGAGTCGTAGCGGCGAGGTGGGCGGTCACGGCGGCGGGGTCGCCGTGACCGCGGCCAGGAGCCGTATCTCGTCCGTGTCGTCCCGGTCGGCGACGCCGAGGGCGAGCCAGCCGCCGGCCCCCGTCGGCTGCCACACGTCCAGTTCGTCGGTGAGCAGGCTGAGGGTGGCCCAGGGCTCCGGTATCTCCTCGCCCCTGGCCAGGCGCAGCCGCACCGTCTGCTGGCCCGAGGGGTGTTGCCGGCCCCAGCGGTCGTGCAGCCGCTGCGCCAGCGCCTCCCGGTACGCGTGGAAGTCCGCGACGGTCCGCTCCCGCGTCAGGGCGTCGTCCGCGCGTGTCCCATGGCTGGTCGCTAACTCCACCGTCCGGTGGCCGGCTTCCGGGAACTCTCCCGTGCACAGCGACTCGACGGCGGTCAGGCACTTCGCGATGTCCATGTGTTCCAGTAAAGCGGGCGGTACTGACAATTGGCGGGCTGTCAGGCGTCCCGGCGGTGCAGGGTCCACGCGCCCGCGAGCAGCGCGGCCGCCGCCCACAGCGCGGTCACCGCGAGCCCGCTCCAGGGGCCGAGGGCGCCGTCCCAGGTGCTGTGCAGGGCCACCTGGCCGGCCCGGTCGGGGA
Source organism: Streptomyces monashensis (assembly GCF_001866665.1). Lineage (GTDB taxonomy): Bacteria > Actinomycetota > Actinomycetes > Streptomycetales > Streptomycetaceae > Streptomyces > Streptomyces monashensis. Next base: position 3,757 of record NZ_MLYO01000014.1, read on the forward strand.
GATAGTCGGCGACGCCGCCCGACAGGTCTCCGACGACGAAGGACACGATCAGCACGAACGGGATCAGGACGGACAGGGTCGCGACGCCGCTGCGCAGCACGGCCGCGAGTCCGGCGGCGAACAGGGCCATCAGGGTCAGCTGGAGGCCGCAGCCGACGGCGCCGCGCAGGCCCGCCGTCCACGTCGGCCCGTCGGCGCCGAGGACCGCCTTGCCGACGAGCAGCGTGACCAGTCCGGTGAGGAGGCCGACGGCCAGCGCGGGCAGGGCGATCGCCGTGGCCTTGGCGGCGAACCACCGCCGCCGGTCCGGCACCGCCGACAGTGTCAGCCGCAGCGCGCCACCGCGGAACTCCGCCGCGACCGCCGTCGTACCGAAGGCGATCGCGGCGATCTGGCCGAGGCTCACGCCGGAGAACACCGCGTACAGCGGGTCCGGGTCGGCGCCTGCCGCGGCCGCGACGGCGGAGAACGCGGTGGTGGCGAGGAGGATCCCGGCCAGGCCGCCGAGCAGCGAGGGCAGGGTGCGGATCTTGATCCACTCGGCGTGCAGTACAGGTGCGAGCGGCATGGTCAGGCCTCCTGGGGCTGTGCGGTGAACTCGGCCTCGGCCGCGGTCAGATCCAGATAGGCCTCCTCCAAGGTGGCCTCCCGCGCGGCGAGTTCCAGGACGGGGACGCCCGCCTCGGCCATGATCCGGCCGAGGTCGTCCACGCGCGCGTGCCGCACGGTCCGGGCTCCGTCCGCGTCCCGGGAGGCGTCGAGGCCGTGCCGGGCGAGCAGGTCGTCGAGCGCGGCGGGGTCGGTGGTGCGGATCCGGACGTGCGGCCGTACGCGCGCGTGGATGAAGTCCTGGACGGGTGTGTCGGCCAGCAGCCGGCCCCGGCCGAGGATCACGAGGTGGTCGGCGAAGGCGGCGGTCTCGCCCATCAGATGGCTGGAGACCAGGACCGTACGGCCCTGTGCGGCGAGGCGGCGCAGCAGCGTGCGGATCCAGACGATGCCCTCGGGGTCGAGGCCGTTGGCCGGCTCGTCGAGCAGGACCACGTCGGGATCGCCCAGGAGGGCGGCGGCGATGCCGAGGCGCTGGCGCATGCCGAGGGAGTACGTCCGCACCCGGCGCCGCGCCACCGAGGCCAGCCCGGTCTCCTCCAGGACGATGTCGACCCGGCGGTCCGGGATCCGGTTGCTCGCGGCGAGGGCGCGCAGGTGGTCGCGGGCGGTGCGGGAGCCGTGCGCGGCGCGCGCGTCGAGCAACGCGCCGACCGTGCGCAGGGGTTCGCCGAGCCCGGCGTAGACCCGGCCGCCGATCGTGGCCGTGCCGGAGGTGGGCCGGTCGAGGCCGAGGACGAGGCGCATGGTGGTGGACTTGCCGGCGCCGTTGGGGCCGAGGAATCCGGTGACGCGGCCGGGGCGCACGCGGAAGGTGAGTCCGTCCACGGCCCGTCGTCCGCCGTACTCCTTGGTGAGGTCGTGTACGTCGATGCTGGTCATGCCACCAGCCTTGCCGCTCGGGCGGGTCGGGGCCTCCCCCGTGGGCGGAGGGCTTCTCCCCCGTGCGGGGGAGGTCCGTTGTCAGTGCCGACTGCGACGATGGGCGTCGTGGTCATGCCCCGCTTCCTGCGCCCGCTGCTGCGCGGGACGACGTACGCGCGCCTGCTGCACCTGTGGGTGCCGATGCTGGTCGTCAGCATCTGGCTCTTCATCGACATGTCGACTCCCTGGGTGCCGGCGCTGCTGCTCGTCCCGGCCGGCCTGCTGCCCGCGGTGCGCACGGGCGAGGGCGTGCAGGCGCGCCTGCTGCTCACGCCGGGCGAGGCGGAGCCGGGCATCTCCGAGGCGCCGTCGGCGACCTGGCGGGACCGGCTGCGCACGGTGCTGTGGCTGGAGCTGCGGATGCTGCTCGGCGCGGTGGCCATGTTCGCCACGGTGCGGTTGCTCGTCATCGGCTTCGAACTGGCCCGGTGCGCCTGGGGATCGGCGCCGTCGGGGGTGCCGCTGCTGGACCGGCTGCCGCCGCACCGCGCGTGGGCCCTGCTCACACCGCTGCCGCTGCTCGCCCTGTACGGCGTGGTGGTGGGTCTCGGCGAGCTGGTCACGGCCTGCGCGCGCCGGCTGCTGGGCCCGTCGGCGGCGGAGCGGCTGGCCGCGCTGGAGGAGCGCACCGAGCAGCTGCTGGAACGCACGCGCATCGCGCGCGAGTTGCACGACTCGATCGGGCACGCCCTGACGGTGGCGGTGGTGCAGGCCGGTGCGGCGCGAGCGGCGGGCGATCCGCGGTTCACCGAGCGCGCGCTGGACGCCATCGAGGAGACCGGCCGGGCGGCCCTGGAGGACCTGGAGCGGGTGCTGGGCGTCCTGCGGGAGGCCGGGCGGCCGGTCAGCGCCCGGCCCACGCTCGCCGACGCGGACCGGCTGCTGGAGTCGGCGCGGGCCTCGGGCGCGAAGGTCGACGCCGAGGTGACCGGTCCGGTCGCGGCCCTGCCCGGGCCGGTGTCCCGGGAGGGCTACCGCATCCTCCAGGAGGCGCTCACCAACGTGCTGCGGCACGCCGGGTCCGTGCCGGTGCGGGTCCACATCGCGGTCACGGACGGTCGGCTCGCCCTGGAGGTCCGCAATCCGCTGCCGGCCCCGGTGCCCGGCCCCGGCCGGGGTAGCGGCCTGCGCGGCATACGCGAGCGGGCCGCCCTGCTCGGCGGCAGCGCCCGCACGGGTCCGCACGAGGGCGACTGGCAGGTGCGGGCGGAACTGCCGCTCGGCTGATCCGGGCCGGCCGGCCCGCTCATCGCTGCGCTCAACTGATCTAGTCTGGCCGGATGCCGGTCACCGTACTCCTCGTCGACGACGAGCCCCTGGTCCGCGCGGGTCTGCGGGCCGTGCTGGAGGCGCAGCCCGACATCGAGGTGGTGGGCGAGGCGGCCGACGGCGCCGCGGTCATCCCGCTGGTGCGGCAGCTGCGGCCCGACGTGGTCGCGATGGACGTCCGCATGCCCCTGCTGGACGGCATCGAGGCCACGCGCGCGGTGCTGCGCACGGTGGCCGAGCCGCCGAAGATCCTCGTCGTGACCACCTTCGAGGACGACGCGTACGTCTACGAGGCGCTGCGCGCGGGCGCCGACGGGTTTCTGCTGAAGCGGGCCCGGCCGGCCGAGATCGTGCACGCGGTACGGCTGGTCGCGGAGGGCGAGTCGCTGCTCTTCCCGGCCTCCGTACGGCGCCTGGCCGCCCGGTACGGCGACGGCGGGCGCCCGGCGCGTGCCGTGCTGGAGCGGGCCCGGCTGACGGAGCGCGAGGAGGAGGTGCTGCGGCTGATGGCGCGCGGGCTGTCGAACGCGGAGATCGCCGCCCGGCTGGTGGTGGGCACGGAGACGGTGAAGTCGCATGTGAGCGCCGTTCTGGCGAAGCTCGGCGCGCGCGACCGCACCCAGGCGGTGATCGCGGCCTACGAGTCGGGGTTCGTGGCACCGGGCTGAGCCGCACGGGCGGCCACCGGATGCGGAACGCGGCACTCGCCGCGGGCGCGTCCGGCCGAGTACGATCCGCCCCAACACCCCCGCGAGCTGGAAGGACGGACGGTGACGCAGCTGACCGGCGGCGATCCCTCGCTGCTGCGAAGGATCAATTCCGCGGTGGTGCTGCACGCGCTGCGCGGCACGGACTGCGCGACGCTCACGGAGATCACCCGCTTCACCGGACTGTCCCGGCCGACCGTCGAGGGGGTCGTCGAAGGGCTCATCGAGGCCGGGCTGGTCGTGGAGACGGCCGCCGACGAGGGCGGCGCACGCCGTCAGGGCCGGCCCGCGCGCCGGTTCCGCTTCCGGGCCGAGGCGGGGCATCTGCTGGGCCTGGAGATCGGGCCGCACCGGGTCGCCGCGCTGCTGTCCGACCTGGACGGGCGGGTGCTGGGCGCGCAGGCCAGGGAGGTCGACGAGACGGCCTCGGCGGACGAGCGCCTGGACCGGCTGCGCGGCGTGGTCGCCGAACTGCTGCGCCGGGCCGGGGTCGCGCGCGGCTCGCTGCGGGCGGTCGGCGTGGGCACACCGGGAATCGTGGAGACCGACGGCACGGTACGGCTGGGCACGGCGCTGCCGCAGTGGACCGGGCTGCACCTGGGCGAGCGGCTGGGCCGGTCCTTCACGTGCCCGGTGCTGGTAGAGAACGACGCCAACGCGGCGGCCGTCGCCGAGCACTGGAAGGGAGTGGCGACCGACTCCGACGACCTGGTGTTCGTGCTGGCGGGGCTGAGCCCGGGCGCGGGTTCACTGATCGGCGGGCGGCTGCACCGGGGGTACGGCGGGGCGGCCGGGGAGATCGGGGCACTGCACCTGCTGGGCCGGGAGGAGATGCCGGAGACGCTGCTGTCCACCACCGACGAGCCGCTGCATCCGCTGGACGAGCAGGCGGTCGCCGAGGTGTTCGCGCTGGCGCGCGAGGGCGACCAGCGGGCGGGGGCGGCCGTCGACCGGTTCATCCAGCGGCTCGTGCACGATGTCGCCGCGCTGGTGCTCGCGCTCGATCCCGAGCTGGTCGTGATCGGCGGCTGGGCGGCCGGTCTGGACGGCGTCCTGGAGCCGCTGCGCCGCGAACTGGCGCGGTACTGCCTGCGGCCGCCTCAGGTGGTGTTGTCGTCGTTGGGTGAGGCCGCCGTGTCCACCGGGGCACTGCGGTTGGCCTTGGACCATGTCGAGGCACAACTGTTCGCCGTCGACGGTTCGGTGACGGGCCGTCGGTGAGCGCCGCGCCGTGACGGCGCGGCGCGTCGCACGACTGCCGCACCGTCACGGAAGGACTCAGGACGCCTGGCGTTCCGGGTCGTGGTGTATCTCCACGCCCGTCGAGTCGCCGAAGGTCAGCCGGCAGGTGTCGGCCCGGTAGGTCGCGACGGACAGGACGGCCGTACGGCCCTCGGCCGCGAAGCGGGTCGTGACGACCAGGACGGGTGAGCCGGGGAGACGGTCGAGGTCCTTGGCGTCGTCCGCACGGGCCGAGCCCAGTTCGACGGAGCGGTCCTGGCTCTCCTGGGACAGGTGCTGGAGCTCGCGCAGCACCGCACGCGCGCGTGCCGGGCCGGACGGGGCGTCGATCGCGGTGAGGCCGGGCACCGAGGCCGCCGGGATGTAGAGCAGCTCGGTGGCGACGCGCTGGCCGTGGGACATCCGGGACCGGCGCACGACGTGCACGGGCTCGTCGGCGCCGCTGTCCAGGGCCGCGGCGACGACGGCGGGCGGGATCGTCTGCTCGCAGTCGACGGGCTGCCAGGCGTCGCCGGCGGCGCCCGGCCAGGCGTGCTGCTCGGTGCCGACGGCCACGCCGACCCGCGGCGGCGCCACGGTCGTGCCGACACCGCGGCGGCGCTGGAGGCGACCCTCCAGCTCCAGCTGTTCGAGCGCCTGGCGGAGCGTGGCGCGGGCCACGCCGAAGCGGGCGGCGAGGTCGCGCTCGTTGGGCAGGATCTCGCCGACCGAGAACTCGGAGTCCAGTGCCTCGCTCAGCACCGTCTTGAGATGCCAGTACTTCGGTTCCGGCACCGATTCCAGCTGCGTGGTCCCCACCCTGTCCTCCGCGAGAGCCGTGGTCCGGCGGTTTTTAGCGCCCTTGTTTATTAAAGGTTGTTGCACTTGTCTGCGACCATAGGGCGGCCGTCACCCTTGGTCAAGACCAATCCTCGATCCCTTGGGGAACCCACGGGCGCGCCGCCGCGCAGCGTTCACGAGGCGTTCGCACGCGCGCGTGGGTGTGACATCGCGGCAAAGCCCCCTGGAATCTGCCTAGGGCGGGGGCTTCGCGAGGCGGGAGGGTGCCCGGGTCAGACGGTGGCGAGGTGCCGCAGTTTGTCGGGGTTACGGACGATGTAGACCGTCGTGACACGGCCGTCCGTGATCTCCAGCTGGAAGAGGCTGTCGGGCCGGTCGCCGTCCAGGACCAGGACGGCCGGGCCGCCGTTGGCCTCCACGAAGCGGTACGACATGGTCTCCCAGGTGCCCGGTACGACGGCGGCCAGGAAGCGGCCGACCTTGTCGGCGGTCTGCACGATCCGCGAGGGCGCCTTGGCCTTGCCGCCGCTGTCGCCGACCAGACGGACGTCGGGCGCGAGCAGGGACATGAGCGCGTCCAGGTCGCCGTCGGACGCGGCGTCGAGGAAGCGCTCGGTCACCGCGCGGCGCTGGACCGGGTCCACCTCGTAGCGCGGCCGACGTTCGTCGACGTGCCGTCGGGCCCGCCCGGCGAGCTGCCGTACCGCCGCCTCGCCGCGGTCGAGCAGCGCGGCGATCTCGGCGAACGGGTAGCCGAACGCCTCCCGGAGCACGAAGACGGCCCGCTCCAGCGGGGACAGCGACTCCAGGACGACCAGTACGGCGAAGGAGACGCTGTCGGCGAGCAGCACGCGGTCCGCCGCGTCCGGGGCCGTGTCGCCGAACTCACCGACGTACGGCTCCGGCAGCCATGGTCCGACGTACGACTCGCCGCGCGCCTGGACCTGGCGCAGCCGGTCGATGGCCAGGCGGGTGGTGATGCGCACGAGATAGGCGCCGGGTTCACGGACCTCCGCGCGGTCGGCGCGGGACCAGCGCAGCCAGGCGTCCTGGACCACGTCCTCGGCGTCGGCCACGCGGCCGAGCATGCGGTAGGCGACCCCCATGAGCAGGGGCCGGTGGTCTTCGAAGACATCGGTGAAGGCATCGGTCTCGGTGTCGGAGCTCACCCGTGCATCCCATCCGACCCGCGCCGGGTGTGTCCAGTTCGCTCGCCTCCTCCCTCGCCCCCGTCCGTCGTCGCCGCGCTCCCCGCTTTCCGCGCTTTCCGCGTGCTTCGTCCGCGCCCTGACACGGACCGGGCGGAATCGGCCCGTCCGCACAAGATCCGGATCACAATGTCCGCGGACCGCCGGAGGTCGGCGGCAGGTGACCGGGAGGTGGCCGATGCGGTACGGGGTACTGGGCACGGGCGAGGTGGGCCGCACGCTGGCCGGCAAGCTGGTGGAGCTGGGGCACGAGGTGACCCTCGGGTCGCGCGCCAAGGACAATCCGGTGGCGCTGGAGTGGGCCGCGGGCAAGGGGGACCGGGCCCGCGCGGGCACGTTCGCGGAGGCGGCCGCGGCGGCCGAGGTGGTAGTCAACGCCGTGGGCGGCCCGGTGGCGCTCGACGCGCTGAGCGCGGCCGGCGCGGAGCATCTCGACGGCAAGGTGCTGGTGGACGTCTGCAACCCGCTGGCGTTCGTGGACGGCGAGGCGCGGCTGGACCCGGTGGAGTCGGACAGCGTGGCCGAGCGGATCCAGCGGGCCTTCCCGCACGCGCGCGTGGTGAAGACGCTGAACACGGTCAACGTCCAGGTGATGGTGGACCCGGACCGGGTGCCGGGTGCGCACAACCTCTTCGTGAGCGGTGACGACGCCGCTGCCAAGGAACAGGTGACGGCGCTGCTCGGGGAGCTGGGCTGGCCGGCGGAGCGCGTGGTGGACCTGGGCGGGCTCCGCACGGCGCGGGCGACCGAGATGTATCTGCTGCTGTGGTTCACCATGTACCGCAACTCCGGGAGCGCGGACTTCAACATCGAGGTGCGCAGGGCGGGCTGACCGACAGTGGCCCTTCCGGGGGCTACCGACGGGTAGCAGTTGCTGACAAACTGTCTATGACGTTCGTCAGCAGCCAGACGAGGAGCACCCCATGCCCGCCACCGTCTCCTTCCCGGTCCCCGGTCCGCACGGCCCGAAGGACGTGACCGTGTCCTTCGCGCGCGTGGGCCGCGGCGAGCCGCTGGTCCTGCTGCACGGCATCGGCCATCACCGGCAGGCCTGGGACCCGGTGGTGGACATCCTCGCCACCGAGCGCGAGGTGATCGCCGTCGACCTGCCGGGCTTCGGTGCCTCGCCGGGCCTGCCGGACGGCCTCGACTACACCCTGCCCGACACCAACGCCGTACTCGGCGCCCTGTTCGAGACCCTGGAGCTGGACCGCCCGCACGTGGCGGGCAACTCGCTCGGCGGCCTGCTCGCCCTGGAGCTGGGCCGGGAGAAGCTCGTACGGTCCGTCACCGCCCTGTCCCCCGCCGGGTTCTGGACCGAGGCCGAGCGCCGGTACGCCTTCACGACGCTGCTCGCGATGCGGGCGGTCGCCCGGCGGATGCCGCTGCCCCTGGTGGAGCGGCTGTCGCGGACGGCGGCCGGACGTACGGCGCTCACGAGCACGATCTACGCCCGTCCCGCGCGCCGCGCGCCCGAGGCCGTGGTGGCCGAGACACTGGCGATCGTGGAGGCCACGGGCTTCGACGCGACACTGCGGGCGGGCAAGGCGGTGCGGTTCACCGACGAACTGGCGGGCCTGCCGGTCACGGTGGGCTGGGGCACCCGGGACCGCATCCTCGTGCGCCGGCAGGGCGTGCGCGCCAAGCACATGATCCCGCACGCGCGCCTGGTGCGACTGCCGGGCTGCGGCCATGTCCCGATGAACGACGACCCGGCGCTCGTCGCACGCGTCGTCCTGGACGGCAGCCGCTGACCGGAACCGTGGTGCCGGCGCGCACGAACCCGCCGCCCCCGGCGGGTTGTTGCGCTGACCGGAACCGTGGTGCCGGCGCGCACGAACCCGCCGCCCCCGGCGGGTTGTTCACCTCGGGTTCGCGTGCGCGCCGCGACGGCCCCGTAGGTGTGGCTGTGCACACTGGCCGGATCCCGCCCCTGGAGGCACAGCCATGTCCCACCGTCCCTTTCCCAGCCGCCGCAGCGTGCTGCGCGGCTCGCTCGCCGCGTCGGCGGCCCTGACCCTGCCCGTCGGCCTCGGCGCGGCCCCGGCGTTCGCCCGCTCCGGCCGCCCTCAGGCGCGCTGGGGCGTGCAGGCGGGCGACGTGAGTGCGAACACCGGCCTGGTGTGGGTGCGTTCGGACCGGCCGGCCCGGATGATCGTGGAGACGGCGGCCACCGAGTCGTTCCGCAACCCGCACCGCTGGCGGGGCCCGCTGCTGGGCTCCGGCACCGACTTCACCGGGACCACCCGGCTGCACGGCCTGCCCGCGGGCGAGCAGATCCACTACCGCGTGCTGCTCGCCGACCCCGACGACCCGCGCCGTACCGGCGAGCCGGTGACCGGGACCTTCCGCACGGCGCCCGCCGGGCGGCGCCACGGCGTGAGGTTCGTCTGGTCGGGCGACCTCGCCGGACAGGGCTGGGGCATCAACGAGTCCATCGGCGGTTACCGCATCTTCGACGCCATGGCGAGGACGGACCCGGACTTCTTCCTGTGCAGCGGCGACAACATCTACGCCGACGGCCCGATCGCGGCGAGCGCGCCCCTGCCCGACGGCAGCGTCTACCGCAGCCTCACCACCGAGGAGAAGTCGCACGTCGCGACCACCCTGGCCGACTACCGGGGCAACTTCCGCTACAACCTGCTGGACAACGCGCTGCGCCGGTTCAACGCCCAGGTGCCGAACATCATCCAGTGGGACGACCACGAGGTGCGCAACAACTGGTACCCGGGCGAGGTCATCGGCACCGGCACCCCCTACCCGGCCGGCACGCGGCTCGACGACCTGGCGCGGCGCGCACGGCAGGCGTTCTCCGAGTACTTCCCGGTCTCCACGATCAGCGGCCGCCCCGACGGCCGGATCTACCGCGTCGTGCACCACGGCCCGCTGCTGGACGTGTTCGTGCTCGACATGCGCACCTACCGCAACGCCAACTCACCCGACGACCAGACCACGGACCCGGTGGGCATCCTCGGCCGCGAGCAGCTGGAGTGGCTCAAGCGGGAGCTGGCGAAGTCCCGCGCGGTGTGGAAGGTGATCGCCAACGACATGCCGCTCGGGCTGGTCGTGCCGGACCCGGTCGAGGGCAAGCCGAACTTCGAGGCGGTCGCGCAGGGCGATCCGGGCGCGCCGCTGGGCCGCGAGCTGCAGATCGCCGAGCTGCTGCGGTTCGTCAAGCACCGGCGGATCACCGGCACGGTGTGGCTGACGGCCGACGTCCACCACACCTCCGCCCAGCACTACGACCCCTCGCGGGCCGCGTTCAAGGACTTCGAGCCGTTCTGGGAGTTCGTCTCCGGCCCGCTCAACGCCGGCGCGTTCCCGGCCAACGACCTCGACGGCACGTTCGGCCCGGACCGGGTGTTCGTCAAGGCGCCGCCGACCGCGAACGTGTCCCCGGCCGAGGGCTACCAGTTCTTCGGCCAGGTGGACATCGACGGCGACAGCGGCGAACTGACGGTCCGGCTGCGGGAGTACGACGGTACCGTGCTGTTCACGCGGACGCTCCGGCCGGGCCGCGTCGGCCAGTAGGCGGCGGGTACGCTTCCTCTCACACCGTGCCGCGCTACGGCGTCATCCTCCGGAGCGCGGCAGGGTCCCGCCGCGCCCGGGTCCGGTCGGCGACCCGGGATCGTAGAAATCTGGACAAATGTCACGGAGCATGCTTTACCCATCGGTCACAAAGCGTTCGTGATCACGCAACACCTTTCCTTCACAGTGGGTGCATGACTCCAGAGATGTCCGATGTGACCCGCACGAAGCACGGACGCCCCGTGCACCACTGGCGCCGCGACGTCGTCGAACTCGCCGCGCTCTTCACCGCCGTCGCGGTCGCCGACGGAGTGGCGAACCTGATCGGCCACGGCCCCGACGGTCCCGCCCTGCTGGTGGTCTCGGCGGTGCTGCTCGCCGCGACGGCCGGCTTCCACACCTGGTGGGCACGGCGCCACGGCCACGCACCGCCGGCCGACGATACCGGTACCCGGCCCGCGTCCGAGGCGCGGTCGGCCGGGCCCGCCGAGCAGCCCGGCACGGCGGCGGACGAGCCGGCCGGCGCCGCCGCGCTGTGGCGGATGCGGACGACCGTGCGGGACGAGCCGGGCTCGCTGGCGGCCCTGTGCGCGGCGCTCGCCGGGCAGCGCGTCGACATCCTCAGTCTCCAGACGCATCCGCTGGCCGACGGCACCGTGGACGAGTTCCTGCTGCGGGCGCCGGGCGGTCTGGAGGCGGCCGCGATCACCCGGGCCGTCGCGCTGGCCGGGGGCGTGTCCACCTGGATCGAGCGGGCGGACGCCCACGACCTCGTCGACGCACCCACCCGGGTACTCGGGCTCGCCGCGCGCACCGCGCTGGACGCCGCCGAACTGCCGCTCGCGCTGCGGCAGTTGCTGGGCCGCTGCACCATCCGTTCACTGCCCGGCAAGCCGGTCGGCGGGGGCCGCGGGCCGCGGCCGGTGCCGGTCGAGGGCGTGCTGGAGGACACCGTGATGCGGCTGCGCGCGCCCGAGGGCGGGGTGCTCACGGTGGAGCGGCCGTATCTGCCGTTCACGCCGACCGAGTTCGCGCGGGCCCGGGCGCTGGTGGAGCTGGACAACCGGCTGGGCCCCCGCGTCCCGCGCGGCGAGGACGTGCTGACGCTGCCCGCGGGCCACGACATCACCGTCCGCCGCGCCGACACCGGTGACCTGGAGGCGGCCAGGGCGATGCACGAGCGGTGCTCGCCGCGCACCCTCGGCCTGCGCTACCACGGCCCGGTCGGCGACGCCGACCGCTATCTGAACCACCTGCTCAGCCCGCGCTTCGGGCGCACCCTGGCCGCGCAGACCGCCTCCGGCCGCATCGTCGGCCTCGGCCATCTGCTGTGGGACGGCGACGAGACCGAGGTCGCGCTGCTGATCGAGGACGACTGGCAGCAGCGCGGCATCGGCGCCGAACTGCTCCGCCGGCTGGTGGCCATGGCCGAGGAGGCCCGCTGCGCGAGCGTGTACGCCGTGACGCAGGCCTCCAACACCGGCATGGTCGCGGCGATGCGCGGCCTCGGCCTCCCCCTGGACTACCAGATCGAGGAGGGCACCCTGGTGATCACCGCCCGGCTGGACGCGACCCGCTCGGTCTCCTCCCACGACGCCGGTACCGCGCGCACCCGGCTCACCTGAGTCCGCCGCGCCGGCGCTCAGCCGCGACGAAGGTGTCCGGCGGCGACCGACGCACCGGCGCCCACCGGGGTTTCCGGCGCGGCCCCGAGGGCCTGGTCCAGGTCCGCCCACAGGTCGGCCACGTCCTCCAGGCCCACCGACAGCCGCAGCAGCCGGTCGCTCACCCCCGCGCCGCGCCGGTCGTCGGCGTCGACGATGCGGTGGCTGATGGAGGCGGGGTGCTGGATGAGCGTGTCGACACTGCCCAGGCTGACCGCCGGGGTGACGAGCCGGACCCGGGAGATGACCTCGTGCGGGTCGCCGTACACCTCGAAGGCGATCATGGCGCCGCCGAGGCGCGGGTAGTGGACGCGGGCCACGCGCGCGTCGACGGTGAGCCGGCGGACCAGTTCGGCGGCGTTCGCGGAGGCGGCCCGCACGCGCACCGGGAGCGTGGACAGTCCGCGGAGCAGGAGATAGCCCGCGAGGGGATGCAGGACGCCGCCGGTGGCGAACCGTATCTGCCGCAGCCGGCCCGCGAACTCCTCGTCGCAGGCGACCACTCCGGCCAGCACGTCCCCGTGGCCGCCCAGGTACTTGGTGGCGCTGTGCAGCACCAGCCGGGCGCCCTGCTCGGCCGGGCGTTGCAGGACGGGCGTGGCGAAGGTGTTGTCGGCGAGCAGCGGCACCGAGCCGCAGGCATGGGCGACGGCCCGCAGGTCGAGTTCGGCGAGGGTCGGGTTGGCCGGGGACTCGACCAGCACCAGACCGGTGTCCGGGCGCAGCGCGTCGGTGATCCCGGCCGGGTCGGTCCAGGTGACCTCCGTACCGAGGAGCCCGGCGGTCAGCAGATGGTCGCTGCAGCCGTACAGCGGCCGTACGGCGACGACGTGCCGCAGGCCCATGGCGGACCGCGCGAGGAGGACGGCGCTGAGCGCGGCCATGCCGCTGGCGAAGGCGACCGCGGACTCGGTGCCCTCCAGGCGGGCCAGTGCGGTCTCGAAGCGGGCGACCGTCGGGTTGCCGAGCCGGCCGTAGACGGGTGGCCCGGCCGGGTCTGCGCCGTCGGCCGCGAACGCGTCGATGCGGGCGGCCTCGGCGCGGCTGTCGTACGACGGGTAGGTGGTGGACAGGTCGATCGGCGGGGCGTGCAGGCCCTGGCGGGCGAGATCGTCGCGGCCGGCGTGCACGGCCTCGGTGGCAATGGCTCTGGTCGCGGTGCGTACGCCGTCGTAGGCACCGGTGCTCGCTGTGTCCATGGCCGGAAGGGTGAACATCGAACGGTTTCCAGGGATCGGTCACCGTGCTACGTTCGGCCAATGGCCGAATCTGTCGTACTGGATCCGGTGGACCTCCATCTGCTGCGGCTCCTGCAGAACGACGCCCGGACCACCTACCGCGACCTCGCCGAGCAGGTGGGCGTGGCGCCGTCGACCTGCCTGGACCGGGTGACCCGGCTGCGCCGCTCGGGCGTGATCCTCGGGCATCGGCTGCGGCTGGATCCGGCCAAGCTGGGGCGCGGGCTCCAGGCGCTGCTGTCGGTGCAGGTGCGACCGCACCGGCGGGAGCTGGTGGGACCCTTCGTGGAGCGGATCCGGGCGCTGCCGGAGGCCCGGTCGGTGTTCCATCTGACCGGGCCGGACGACTATCTGGTGCATGTGGCCGTCGCGGACATGGCCGATCTTCAGCGGCTGGTGCTCGACGAGTTCACGGCACATCGGGAAGTGGCCCGGGTGGAGACCCGGTTGATCTTCCAGCAGTGGGAGTGCGGGCCGCTACTGCCGCCCGGCCATGCCCACAGCTGAATCCCCCGAACACGGGTGACGCGGAGATCGCCGTCGTACGAGGATGGACGGCATGTCTGAGACCAAGAGCCCGTTGCCCCGTCAGGTGGCCGACGCGTATGTGGACGACCTCATCGCCCTCGACCCGGTCACCGGTACCTATCTCGGTGTGAAGGAGAGTTCGACCCGGCTGCCCGACTACTCTCCGGCCGGCCAGGAGGCTCTCGCCCGGCTGGCGCGGGCGACCCTCGCCCGGCTCGACGAGGCGGAGCGGCAGCCCGGCGCGGACAGTGACGTGGAGCGTCGCTGCGGGCGGCTGCTGCGGGAGCGGCTGACCGCCGAACTCGCGGTCCACGAGGCGGACGAACACCTGCGCGCGGTCGGCAACATGCACACCCCCGGCCACGCGGTGCGGGACGTGTTCACGGTGACGCCGCAGCAGACGGAGGAGGACTGGGCGGCGATCGCCGAGCGGCTGCGCGCGGTGCCCGGTGCGCTCGCGGGCTACCGGGAGTCGATCCGGCTGGGCCTGGACCGCAAGCTGTTCGCGGCGCCCCGGCCGACGGCGACGTACATCGAGCAGCTGACCGAGTGGACGGACACCGACGGCTCGGGCCGCGGCTGGTTCGAGGACTTCGCCGCCGCCGGGCCGGACGCGCTGCGCGCCGAGCTGGACGAGGCCGCCCGCGCCGCGACCGCCGCCCTGGCGGAGCTGCGGGACTGGCTGCGGGACGTGTACGCCCCGGCGATCGAGGGCGCCCCGGACACCGTGGGCCGCGAGCGGTACGCCCACTGGTCCCGCTACTTCAACGGCACCGACCTGGACCTCGACGAGGCGTACGGGTACGGCTGGGCGGAGTTCCACCGGCTGCTCGGCGAGATGAGGCGGGAGGCGGAGAAGATCCTGCCCGGCGCCGGGACGCCGTGGGTGGCGCTCGCCCACCTGGACGAGCACGGCCGGCACATCGAGGGCGTCGAGGAGGTCCGGGAGTGGCTCCAGGGCCTCATGGACCAGGCCGTCGCGGACCTGGACGGCACCCACTTCGAACTCGCCGAGCGGGTGCGCCGGGTGGAGTCGCGCATCGCGCCGCCCGGCGGCGCCGCGGCGCCGTACTACACGGCCCCGTCGGAGGACTTCTCGCGCCCGGGCCGCACCTGGCTGCCGACCATGGGCCAGACCCGCTTCCCCGTCTACGACCTCGTCTCGACCTGGTACCACGAGGGCGTGCCCGGTCATCACCTCCAGCTCGCGCAGTGGGCGCACGTGGCGGAGAACCTCTCCCGCTACCAGGCCACGATCGGCGGGGTCAGCGCCAACGCGGAGGGCTGGGCGCTGTACGCGGAGCGGCTGATGGACGAGCTGGGCTATCTGAAGGGCCCGGAGGAGCGGATCGGCTATCTGGACGCGCAGATGATGCGCGCGGTCCGGGTGATCGTGGACATCGGCATGCACCTGGAGCTGGAGATTCCGGCGGACTCGCCGTTCCACCCCGGTGAGCGCTGGACGCCGGAGCTGGCGCAGGAGTTCTTCCGTGCGCACAGCAGCCGGCCGGCGGACTTCGTGGAGAGCGAGGTGACCCGGTATCTGACGATTCCGGGCCAGGCCATCGGCTACAAGCTCGGTGAGCGGGCGTGGCTGCTGGGCCGGGAGAAGGCGCGCGAGCGGCACGGCGACGCATTCGACCTGAAGGCCTGGCACATGGCGGCGCTGTCGCAGGGTTCGCTCGGTCTGGACGACCTGGTGGACGAACTCGCCCGGCTCTGACGTCCCGCTGTTCCAGGGGAGTTGAGCAGGGGCGGACCTCCTGGCCGGCGGGCGCGTCGGCGGGGGGGGCCGGGTGAGGTGCCCCGCCCGGTGCCGTCGGCTCCCGCGCCGTGGCCGGTGTCCGCCGTCCGGCCCTGCCCCGGTGGCGGGCGCGGGCGGCGGGCTGCTGGCTGGTGGCGGAAGCGATGACGCCGGCGGCGAGGAGGCGGGGTGCGTGGCGGGGAGTCATGAGGCGGGGGCGGCGGGAGCGGCGGAGGAGGCGCTGCGGACGCCGCGGGCCGCCGGGCTGGCCGGGGTCGTGTTCGCGCTGCTGCTGGCGGCGGTCATCGTGCTCGTGCGGCTGGCCATCCCGGAAGGGGAGCACGTCGTCACCGCCCGCGGGTTCACCGACCCCGGGCGGCGTGGCGCGCTGCGGACGGCCCTCGCGCTGGTGCCGTTCGCCGGGATCTTCTTCCTGTGGTTCATCGGCGCCGTACGGGCGCACGTCGGCGCGGCGGAGGACAAGTTCCTCGCGACCGTCTTCCTGGGCAGCGGGCTGGTCTTCACCGCCGCGCTGTTCGGCGCCGCCGCTGCCGCCCGTGCGGTCCTCGACGTCGCGCATCCGAGCGGTACGGCGCCGCCGCCGGCCTCCTGGGACTTCGGCCGCCACTTCGCCTATCACCTGCTGATGGAGTACGCGATGCGGATGGCGGCCGTCTTCGTGTCCTCGCTGTCGGTGCTCGGCCACCGCCGCGGCGTGCTGCCCCGCCCGCTCACACTGCTGGGCTTCCTCACCGCCGTGACGCTGCTCTTCGCCGCCTCGAACGTGCCCTGGGCGGAGCTGGTGTTCCCCGCGTGGTCGCTGGTTCTCAGCGGCTACATCCTCGTGGTGGGCGGTCGTACCCGTTGACCCGGACGGTGGTGCCGACGAGCGCGGTGCACGCGCGTCTCTCATGCTGGCGAGCGGGACATGACCACGGGAAGAGCGGAGCGTCGATGAGGCTCGTCGTCGATCTCAACAAATGCCAGGGGTACGCCCAGTGCGCGTTCCTCGCGCCGGACGTCTTCGCGATGCACGGCGAGGAGTCGTTGATCTACAACCCGCACGCGCCGGAGGAACAGCGCGAGCGGCTGGCCCGCGCGGTCGCCGCCTGCCCGGTGCAGGCGATCACGGCCGACGGGCTGGAGGACTTCACGGGTGAGCCGGGGCCCGGTCCCGGCCAGGTGGCGTCCGATGGCCGGTGACTACCTGGACCGGCTCCGGCGCGAGGGCCGGATCGTCATCGTGGGCGCCTCCCTGGCGGGCCTGCGGGCGGCGGAGACGCTGCGCGCCGAGGGCTTCACCGGCGAGCTCACCCTGATCGGCGACGAACCGCACGAGCCGTACGACCGGCCGCCGCTGTCGAAGTCCGTCCTGCTGGGCATGGCGTCCCCGCGCCGCACCGAGCTGCCGCACCGCCGGGAGATCGACGCCAAGTGGCGGCTCGGCATCGCGGCGACCGGGCTGGACCTGGCGGCGAAACGGGTCAGGCTGGCCGACGGGGACGAGGTGCCGTACGACCGGCTGCTCATCGCGACCGGGGTGCGTGCCCGGCCCTGGCTGAAGGAGGACGAGGCCCGGCTCGACGGCGTCTGTCTGCTGCGGACCCGGGACGACGCGGCCGATCTGGTCCAGCGGCTGGACGCGGGACCGCGCCGGGTGTTCGTCATCGGCGCCGGGTTCGCCGGTTCGGAGGTCGCCTCGGCGTGCCGGGAGAAGGGCATCCCGGTCACCGTGGCGGAGCGCGCCGGGGCGCCGCTGGTGGGCGCGCTCGGCGGGGTGATCGGCGCGGTCGCCGCCGACCTCCAGACCGAGAACGGCGTGGACCTGCGCACCCATGTCACGGTGACGGGGCTCGAGGGCGACTCGATCGGCCGGGTGCGGGCGGTCCATCTGTCCGACGAGAGTGTCGTCGAGGCGGACGTGGTCGTGGTCTCGCTGGGCTCGCAGCGCAACACCGAGTGGCTGACCGGGTCGGGGCTGGGTGCGGGTCCCCGGGGCATCGCGTGCGACGCGGGCTGCCGGGCCTTCGACTTCCGGGGCATCGTCACGGACGACGTCTTCGTGGCGGGCGACGTGGCGCGCTCCCCGCACGCGCTGTTCGGCTACCAGTTCCTGTCGCTGGAGCACTGGGGCAACGCCGTCGCGCAGGCGGAGACCGCCGCGCACAACATGATCTGCCACGGTGCCGACCGCCGCCCGCACCTGTGGATGCCGGCGTTCTGGTCGTCGATGTTCGGCGTGAACATCAAGTCGGTCGGTGTGCCGCCCATGGGCGACCAGCTCATGATCACGCAGGGTTCGCTGGCCGAGCGCCGGTTCGTCGGCGTGTACGGCTACCAGGGCCGCGTCATCGCCGCCGTGACCTTCGACAACGCCCGTTGGCTGGAGTTCTACGCCCGGCAGATCGAGCGGGGCGCCCCGTTCCCGGTGGAGTACCCGACGATGGACCGGCGGCCCGAGAACCGGCAGCCGGTGGCGGCCGACTTCCCCGATCCGTCCCTGCCGACCCACGGCCCCACGGTGACGCTCAGCGGCTACTCGCCGGCCGACCAGCAGCTGGTCTTCCACCCCGCCCGCCACTGACGGCCGCCCGGCCCGACGCTCCGAGGAACGAGTCATGCCGAAAGCCCCGCTGTTCCGCCAGATCACCGACTTCGCCCACCGCGCCGACCCGTACCCGCTGTACGAGGAACTGCGCCGGACACCGGTGCTGCACGAGGAGGCGGACGGCCCCTTCGTCATCAGCTCGTACTGGGACATCGAGGCGCTGCTGCACGATCCGCGGATCAGCTCCGACGCCACCAATCTGGCCGCCGCCGGGGCCGACGAGCTGAGCCACTCGGACGAGACGGGCGGGCTGCCGCCGTCGTTCATCCGGCTCGACCCGCCCGAGCACGACCGGCTCCGGCGCATCGCCAACCGGGGCTTCGGTCCGCCGCGCCGGCCGCGCCGGATCGAGGGCATGCACGGTGAGCTGGAGGAGATCGTCGCCGGTCTGCTCGACGGACTCGGTGACGCCCGGCAGATCGACCTGGTGGACCAGTTCGCCTACCCGTTCCCGGTGACGGTGATCTGCCGACTGCTGGGCGTGCCCCGCGAGGACGAGCCCAGGTTCCGCGCCTGGGTCGACCCGATCGTCGCCGGTCTGGACCCCGACTCCCGCACGAGCGCCGACTCCGCGCGTGCCGCGCAGGAGGCACGGCTGCAGCTGGGCATGTACCTGTCCGGGCTGGTCGAGCAGCGCACCAGGGAGCCGCGGGACGACCTGCTGTCCGACCTGGTCACCAGTCACGGCCCGGACGGCTCCATGACGATGATGGAGGTGCTCGCCACCGCGGTGCTGCTGCTGATCGCCGGCCATGAGACGACGGTCAACCTCATCACCAACGGCATGCTGACCCTGCTGCGCCACCCGGACGTCCTGCGGCGCCTCGCCCGGGACCCGGGGCTGTCGGTGCGGATCGTGGAGGAACTGCTGCGCTACGAGCCGCCGGTGCAGATCGTGCCGCAGCGCACCTGTATCGCCGACATCGAGGTGCGCGGGGTGATCATCCCGAAGGGCTCGCGCATCTGGCTGATGCTGGCCGCGGGCAACCGCGACCCCGAGCGGTTCAAGGACCCCGACCGGTTCGACCCGGACCGTGAGGACATCCAGCATCTCGGCTTCGGCAGCGGCGTCCACAGCTGCTTCGGCGCCCCGCTGGCGCGGCTGGAGGCCCAGATCGCCCTGGCCGCGCTGGCCCGGCGGCTGGAGAATCCCCGCCTGGTCGCGGACCCGCCGCCGTACCGGCAGAACGCGATCCTGCGGGGCCCGCGCCATCTGGAGATCGCCTTCGACGGGCTGAACTGACCACCGGGGTCCGGTGCGGGGCCGGTCAGTTGCCGAGGCGGCTGAGGCTGACCAGCCCCACCCAGGTCTCCGGGCCCGGCTGGGCGTACGCGGCACGCACCGCGTACGTGCCCGCCTCCAGCGGCACCCGGAGGTGTTCGATACGGCCGGCGGCGCGGCCCGGCCAGGCCGAGTCGAACAGCAGCACCGGGCCGGGCACCCGCCAGCGCACCTCGCTGCCCCACACCGCCGAGTCGAGGGCCGCCGGGACACCGGCGAGCAGTTCGTCCTCGGAGTGGGCGGCGGACCACCGTACGAAGGTGGCGTGCTCCGGCAGGAAGGAGGTGGAGGCGGGTTCCTCGCCGAACACGAGGGCCGCGCTGTCACCGACGGGCAGCAGGCCGACGTGCCCGTCGACCTCGCACGCCCGGTCGTAGTCCGTGGCGAGGTCCTCGTTGTCGGCGCCCGCCCAGAACGGAAGTACCGTCTCGGGCACGGCTATCAGAGGGCCGCCGGCCGACTCCACCCACTCCAGCACGCCTGGATCCGCGTATCGAGCCATGGCCCAAGAACCTACACGGGCCGCCGTCAGCAGCCGCACTCGCCTTCGACCGGCGCGGTCAGCGGGTCGGCGTCCCGGCGTGCCGGTCCCTCCCAGGTGTCGTAGGCGAAGCCCTCACGTGCCCAGTACTCGAAGCCGCCGAGCAACTCCTTCACCCGATAGCCGAGTTCGGCGAGGGCGAGGGCGGCACGGGTGGCGCCGTTGCAGCCGGGGCCCCAGCAGTACGTCACCACGGGCACGGAGAGGTCGAGGAGTTGCCCGGCCTGTTCGGGGATGAGGGAGGTGGGCAGGTGGACGGCGCCGGGGATGTGACCCTGGTCCCAGGACGCGGTCGAGCGGCAGTCCACGACGACGAACCCGGGGTCGCCGCCGGCCGCCAGCGCCGCCGCCACGTCGGAGACATCGGTGTGGAAGGCGAGGCTCGCCCGGAAGTGGGCGGCGGCCTCGGCGGGGGCGGCGGGGGCCACGCGCAGGACGGGGTTCACGGAGGCCGGTGAGGCATGGGTGGTCATGGCTGAGAATTTACGGCCGCACGCCCGGCTCCTGAAGGGGCGATCCCCGGCCCCGCCCTTGCCGCGCCGGGGATTTCCCTGCTATCCATCCGGGATGACCGTGCATTCCCCGGACGCCACCGACTGGCGCATCCTCGAGGTCCTCCAGCGCGCGGGCCGGGCCAGTTACGCCGAGCTGGCGCGCGCCGTCTCGATGTCCCCGAGCGCCGTCACCGAGCGCGTACGGCGGCTCGAGGAGGCCGGCGTGATCCAGGGATACGCGGCGGTCGTTGACCCCGAGCGGCTGGGGCTGCCGATCCTGGCGTTCGTGCGGCTGCGCTATCCGAACGGCAATTACAAGCCGTTCCACGACCTGGTCGCCGTCACGCCCGAGATCCTGGAGGCGCACCATGTGACGGGCGACGACTGCTTCGTGATCAAGGTCGCCGCCCGTTCCATGTCCCATCTGGAAGAGATCTCCGGGAAGATCGGCGCGCTGGGCTCGGTGACCACCAGTGTCGTGTACTCCTCCCCGCTCCCCCGGCGCGCGCTCGGGCACTGACCCGAACAGGGCGTGCCGGACTACGGCTTGCGCGCCACTGCGCCGAAGTTGTCGACTTCGGCCGGTACTTCGGCCCCGCTCGATGCGGGACGCCACCGGGTCGTCGAGACCAGGCCGGGCTCCAGCATCTCCAGGCCGTCGAAGAAGCGGGCGAGCTGGTCGGGGCTGCGGTTGACGCGAGGGTTGTCGCTCGCCTCGTTCCACTGCTCGACCATGGCGCGCTGCTGCTCGGGGTGGACGATCTCGGTGCTGTCACAGAACACGAGGTGGCTGCCGGACGGCAGGGCGTCGAGCAGCCGGTGCACGATGCCGTAGACGGAGTCGTCGGTGACATGCGCGGCGATGCCGAGCAGGATCAGTGCCACCGGCTGGGTGAAGTCCAGTGTCCTGGCGGCCTGTTCGAGGATGCCGTCCGGGTCCCGCAGGTCGGCGTCGATGTAGTCCGTCGCGCCCTCGGGCGTGCTGGTGAGCAGCGCCTCGGCGTGCACGAGGACGACCGGGTCGTGATCGACGTAGACGATCCGCGCCTCGGGCAGCAGGCGCTGCGCGACCTCGTGCGTGTTGTCCGCGGTGGGCAGGCCGGTGCCCACGTCCAGGAACTGGCGGATACCGGCGTCCCGGACGAGGTACTCCACGGCCCGGACGAGAAACGCCCGCTGCGCCCGGGCGGTGTCGAGGATCCCCGGGTTGGCCGCGGCGATCTGGTCACCCACCTGCCGGTCGATCTCGTAGCAGTCCTTGCCGCCCAGCCAGTAGTTCCAGATACGGGCGGAGTGCGGCGCGCTGCTGTTGACAGGCGGGCGTTCGACGGACATGTGGGCTCCCCGAGTCGGACAGTGGTCACCACACAACTTAGCCCTCACACCCCCCGCTGCCGCAGCGTCGACCCCGTTCTCCCCTTGACGACCTCCAGTTGGGCATGGATCCTCCGCCGCAGGTCGGGCACGTGGCTGACGATGCCGACGCTGCGGTCGCGTTCGCGCAGGGAGTCGAGGACGTCCAACACCTCGTCCAGGGTCTGGTCGTCGAGGCTGCCGAAGCCCTCGTCGATGAAGAGGGTGTCGAGCCGGACGCCGCCGGCCTCGTCCGTGACGACGTCCGCGAGGCCGAGGGCGAGGGCGAGCGAGGCGAAGAAGGTCTCGCCGCCGGAGAGGGTGGCGGTGTCGCGCTCGCGGCCGGTCCAGGCGTCGACCACGTGCAGCCCGAGCCCGCTGCGACCGCGGCCGGAGCGGTCGTCGGAGTGGACCAGGGTGTACCGGCCGGACGACATGCGCTGCAGGCGCGCGGTCGCGGCGGCGGCGACCTGTTCCAGGCGGGCCGCCAGGACGTACGACTCCAGGCGCATCTTGCGCTCGTTGTCGGCGGAGGTGCCGGCGGTGAGGGCGGCGAGGCGGGCGACCCGGTCGTACTCCTCGCGCAACGGGGCGAGTTGGCGTACGGCCTCGGTGGCGCGGGCGGAGAGGCGGTCCAGCTCGGTGCGGCAGTGGGCGGCCGCGTCGCGCGCGGAGGCGGCCGTGCGCAGGCGGTGCTCCGCCTCGGCCGCGGTGCGCTCGGCCGAGGTGAGGTCGGCGGGTGGCTGCTGGGCGGCGGCCGCGGTGTCGCCCTCGGCCAGCACGGCCCGCACGGCCGCCTCCTCCGACTCCCAGGCGTCCAGCCGGTGTTGCAGCTCGCGGTGGGCGGCGGGGTCGAGGAGGGCGGCGGCCGCGGCCTGCGGGGTGTCGAAGCCGGCCCGGTAGGCGGCGTCGGCGAGGCGGGCGTCGGCGTCCTTCAGGCGCTGGGCGGCGTCCTCGGCGGTGCGCGTGGCGTCGGCGGCGTCGCCGAGCAGGGCGACGCGCCGCTCCAGCTGGGCGGCGCGCGCGGCCACGCTGTCCGCGCCGCCGCGCGCCTGCGTCAACTCCGTTTCCAGCCCGTCCTGTTCGCGCTCCAGGGTTTCGCGCCGGGTGAGCCGGGACGCGGTCCGCACGGCGGCCTGCTGGCGGTCGGCGAGGCGCTGCTCGCGTTCGCGCTCGGCGCGGCGCAGCTCCTCGTGGGCGGCGTGCAGCACGGAGGCCTCGCGGCGGGCGCGGGCGTACTCCTCCGTCAACTCGCCCGCCTGCGCTTCCAGTTGCTCGGTCGGCGTGTCACCGGCCTCGGCGGTGGCGGCGGCCAGGGCCTCGCGGACGACGCCGAGGCGCCGTTCGTCCTCGGCGCGGCGCTCGTCGGCCTGCTGGAAGGCCCGGTGCGCCCGCTCATCGGCCACGCGGTCGACGTGTCCGGCGGTCTTGCGGGCCGGGGCGGGGTGTGCGGTGGCTCCGCAGACGGCGCAGGGCTCGCCGTCGGTGAGGTGGGCGGCCAGCTCGGCGGCGATGCCGCTCAGGCGCTGTTCCTTGACGTCGAGCCAGTGGGCGCGGGCGTCGAGGGCCTGCTGCCCGGAGGCGCGCGCCCGGTGCTGCGCGGCCTCCAGATCGGCGGCCAGCGCGTCCCGGGTGCGGGCCGCGGTGAGCCGCTTGGCCATCGGTTCCCGCTGAACGGCGAGCTGTTCGGCGCGGGTGGCGGCCTCCTGGGCGAAGTCCACGCGGGCCTGGAGCGCGGAGCGCTTCGCGTCCCAGCCGTCGAGCCAGGTCTCGGCCTCGCGCAGCACCTCCTCGTCGGCGCGCTCCTGCCGGTCGAGTCCGCGCCGCTCCTCGGCCAGCTGGACGAGCCGCTGCTCGGCGCGCCGGGCCGCGTCCAGGCCGCCCAGCTCCTCGGCGGCCCGGCGGGCGGCGGCGGCCAGTCCGCTCGCCTCGGCGTCGGCGTACGCCTCGGGGAGCGCCCCGCGCGCGTGTCCCTCGGCCGCCGCGGCCCTGCGGTGCTCCTGCTCGGCGGCCTCGCGCAGCTCCAGCGCGGGCGCGACCATGTCCGCCCTGCGGGCCCGCTCCATGCGCTCCTGGGCCTCACGGTACGCGCCGGAGTGCTGCTGGAGCCGCTCGGCCCGCTGCCGGGCCTCGGCGAACCTGCCCTGGAGCCGGGCGAGTTCGCGCACGTCGTCCAGGGCGCGGCGGGCGTCGGTGTGCGCGGCCTCGGCGGCGCCGAGGCCGAGGTGGGCGATGGTGAGGCGCTCGCGGGCGGCGGCGCGGGCCACGGCGGCGGCAGCGAGCACCTCCTCCGTCAGGCCCGGCTCGCCCGGCGCCAGGTCCGGCAGCTCCATGGCGTCCCCGGCCTGCTGCTGCATGCGGTGGGCGCAGGCGAGCAGTGCGGCGTCGCCCTCGCGCACGCGTGCCTCGGTGTCGCGGCGGCGGTCGGCGAGGCGCTTCTCGACGTCGGCGAAGCGCTGGGTGTCGAAGAGCCGGCCGAGCAGCCGGCCGCGGGCCTCGGCGTCGGCACGCAGGAAGCGGGCGAAGTCGCCCTGGGGCAGCAGTACGACCTGGCAGAACTGCTCACGGCTCATACCGAGCAGCTGGGTGATCTCCTCGCCGATCTCCTGGTGGGAGCGGCTGCGGTCGCGCCAGGCCCCGGCCGTGCTGTCGTACTCGCGCAGCCAGGTCTGGGCCTTGTCGACCGTGGTGCCGCTGCCGCGCAGTTTGCGGCGCTGCCAGGGCGGCTGCCGGGTGATCTCCAGCCGGCGGCCGGCGACGGTGAGGTCGAGGCGGACCTCGGTGCGGGTGCCGGGCTCGGCGTGATCGCTGCGCAGGGTCATGCCCTGGCCGTTGCCGTTCTGCCGGGCGCCGGGGACCGAGCCGTACAGCGCGTAGCAGACGGCGTCCAGGACGGAGGTCTTGCCCGCGCCGGTGGGGCCGTGCAGCAGGAAGAGTCCGGCGGCGGACAGGGCGTCGAAGTCGACGCCGAGGGTGCCGCCGAAGGGCCCGAAGGCGGTGATGTCGAGCCGGTGCAGCCTCACCGGGCCACCTCCCGCACGGCGTCGTCGGCCCGCACGGCGTCGAACGCCTCGCGCAGCACGCCCAGTTCACGGTCGTCCGGCCCGGCGCCGCGCACATGGGCGACGAAGTCCTCGGCGACCTGCTGGTCGCTGCGGCCCGCGAGCCGCCGGGCGTACGACGCCTCGGGGTCGTCCGGGGCCCGCTCGGGGGCGAAGACGAGGCTGAGGGCGTGCGGGAAGCGCTCGGTGAGCCGGGCCATGGGATCGGCCGGGCGGACCGGGTCGGTGAGGGTGGCCTCGACCCAGGAGTCCTCGTACCGGCTCAGCTCCGGGTCGGCCAGCAGGTTCTCCAGCGTGCCCCTGACGCGGGCCAGCGGGCGCGGCACCGGGCAGTCGAGGCGCTCGGCGGTGACGGAGCCGTCGGCGCCGAGGTCGATCAGCCACATGCTCTTGCGGTGGTCGGCCTCGGAGAAGGAGTAGGCGAGCGGGGAGCCGGAGTAGCGCACGCGCGCGGTGAGGGTCTGGCAGCCGTGCAGATGCCCGAGGGCGACGTAGTCGACGCCGTCGAAGACACCCGCCGGGACGGCGGCCACCCCGCCGACGGTGATGTCCCGCTCGCTGTCGCTGGCCCGGCCGCCGGTGACGAAGGCATGGGCGAGGACGACGGAGCGGGTGCCCCGCGCGCGTGTGGCGAGGTCGGCACGGACGCGGTCCATGGCCGCGCCGAGCACGGCCTCGTGTCCGGCCCGCTCCACCGCGAACTCGTCCTTCACCAGGGCCGGTTCGAGATACGGCAGCCCGTAGAAGGCGACGTCCCCGTGGGCGTCCGCGAGCAGCACCGGGGTGCCGGCGGCGGCCGGGTCGGTGCGCAGATGGATGCCCGCGCGGTCGATGAGCCCGGCGCCGACGCCGAGGCGGCGGGCCGAGTCGTGGTTGCCGGAGATCATCACCGTCGGCACGCCGAGGCCGGCGAGGCGGTGCAGCGCGTCGTCGAAGAGCTCGACCGCGGCGAGCGGGGGCACCGCGCGGTCGTACACGTCACCGGACACGACCACCGCGTCCACGGCGCGCTCGCGCACGGTGGTGACGAGGTGACCGATGAACTCGGCCTGGGCCCCGAGCATGTTCACCCGGTGGAAGGCCCGGCCGAGATGCCAGTCGGACGTGTGCAGGAGTCTCATGATCCCCGAGATTAACGGCCGGGTCTGACATCACGGGCGGTTACTCCCGTATCGACCGGCAGGGTGGAGAGGTTCGTACGGTTACGTCCGATCAGTCCGAGATGTCACGCATCTCCGTAGGCCTCCCCGCCCAGTTCGAACCCCGCCGAGCCGGCCGTCGCGTCGGCGAGCCACGCCCGGAAGGCGTCCACGTCGGCGTCCGGCAGCCCGATCTCGATGGTGACGGCCTCGCCGTACCGGACGTCCCGCACCTCGCGCCCCGTGGCGCGCAGGTCGTTCTGAACCTTGCCCGCGCGCTGGTGGTCCACGGTGACGGTGGCCAGCCGGAAGCGGCGCCGGGTGAGGGTGCCGAGCGCGTCGAGGGTCTCGCCGACGGCGCCGCCGTAGGCGCGGATCAGTCCGCCGGCGCCGAGCTTGACGCCGCCGTAGTAGCGGGTGACGACCGCGACGACGTAGCGCATCTCACGGCGCAGGAGCATCTGGAGCATGGGGACGCCGGCGGTGCCGCCCGGTTCGCCGTCGTCGCTGGCCTTCTGCACACAGGCGTCGGCGCCGATCACGTACGCCCAGCAGTTGTGCGTGGCGTCGGCGTGCTCCTTGCGGACGGCGGCGACGAAGTCCTGCGCCTCCTGCTCGGTGGCGGCCGGGGCGAGGGCGCACAGGAAGCGGGAGTGGTTGATCTCGGTCTCGTGCACGCCCGCGTGGGCGACTGTGCGGTACTCGTCCTGCATCCCGCCAGCCTAAGCGGTGGCGGACGGTGCCGGTCCGGGCGGAGGCCGCGCCCACGCGCGCGTGGCGGCGGATCCGCCTTCTCGCCGCTGCCCGGCTACTGCTTCCTGCTGCCGCGCGGCACGGTGACCCAGGTCAGCAGGGCGACACCGGGGGCGAGGGCGGACCAGCCGGTGCCGTGCCAGGTGAGGACGGCGATCGCGGACGTCGGGAACTTGGTCCGCACCCGTTCCAGCGTGTCGTCGAGGCCGTCCCCGGCCAGCTCCAGGACCAGTTCCTCCAGCCCGGGGTTGTGCCCGACCAGCAGCAGGGTCTCCACCTGGGACGGCACCTCGCGGACCACCTCCATCAGGTCGGCCACGTCGGCCGCGTACAGCCGCCGGTCGTAGCGCACCGGCGGCGGGGTGCCCCACTCGCCGGAGGCCAGTTCCCAGGTACGGCGGGCGCGTGCGGCCGTGGAGCACAGGGCGAGGTCGGGCAGGCAGTCGGCCTCGGCGAGGGTGCGTCCGGCGGCCGGGGCGTCCTTGAGGCCGCGCGGCGCGAGGGGCCTGCGGTGGTCATCGACGCCCTCGGGCCAGGCGGACTTGGCGTGCCGCAGCACCACCAGCCGGCGCAGCGGACCCGAGGCGCCCGCCCGTGCGCTCACCCGAGGCTCCCGAGTTCGCGGGCGAGGTCGAGGGCCAGCAGCCGGTCCACGTAGGCGAACGTCTCGAACCGGGCGCCGTCGGGCAGCTCCGGGTCGCGCGCCACGTCCCGCAGCACGTCCAGGACGCCGGGCAGGTCGAGATCGTCCTCCCACGCGGAGCGCAACCGCACCCGCACCGGCTCCGGCACCGGCCTGGACGGCCGCCGGGCCCACCCGGCGACGGCCCGCCGCCACTGCGCCAGCCGCCCGGCCGCCGCGTCCAGTACCGCGGCGTCCAGCCGAACCGGCTCGCCCCGAGGGACGGAGAGCAGGGCGAGCCGCACCGCCTCGGGGTCTTCGAGGAGCGCCGGGAGCGCGGGGTGGGAGCGGGAGGCGGATGTGCGGCCGGGGGCGGGTGCGGACGCGGGTCCCGCGTCGCGGCCGGCCGTCTGCGCCCCCTGTCCCTCCCCGTGCCACTGCCCCTGACCCTGCTGCTGCCCCTGGCCGTCCGTCTGCCAGTGCACGGGTGCCACCCGCATCACCGGGCCTTCGCCGACGGTGGCCGTGGGGTCGGCCGTCACGTGGATCGCCTGGGACTCGCCCAGTCCCGAGGCCAGGTCGCGGCCGTCCTCGAAGGGCCGGATGGCGAGGGCGGTGGCGGCTGCCCGCAGTTCGGCGTGCTGGTGGGGGGACGTGAGGATCGTCCAGACCGGGGTGCCGCCCAGTTCCAGGGCGCGGACCAGGAGGTCGGCGGTGAGGAGCACCCGTAGGGCGGTCGGGTCCAGCCCGGAGGCGTAGGCCTCGATGCGGGTCAGGCCGCGGCGGGCGGGCGCGGCGGGGACGGGCTCACCGGTTCGGTCGTCGAAGATGCGCAGCACAGCGCGAGCGTAGGCGGGCAGAGCCTCCTACGCAGGCATCTTGCTCCGATTCCGGACATGGCGGCGGGTACCGGGGCGGGAATCCGTACCCTGCGCTCCGCTGTTGCCCAGGCGAACTGTTCCCGCGAACGGAGGAGGCGGCCATGGCGGTCGTGCACGGCGACGACAGCTACGACGGTGTCGACCACGGCGACGATGACGGCGACGAAGCGGTGATCCGCAGGATCCTGACCGGGCTGGGCGACACCTGGGCCGTGGTCGGCCTGTCGAACAACCGGAACCGGGCCGCCTACGGGGTGGCACAGGTGCTCCAGCGGTTCGGCAAGCGCGTCGTGCCGGTGCACCCGAAGGCGGAGACGGTGCACGGCGAGCGGGGCTACGCTTCCCTCGTGGACATCCCCTTCGACGTGGACGTGGTCGACGTCTTCGTCAACAGCGACCTGGCCGGGGCGGTGGCCGACGAGGCCGTGGCGAAGGGAGCGCGCGGGGTGTGGTTCCAGCTCGGGGTCGTGGACGAGGCCGCCTGCAGCCGGACCCGGGCGGCCGGGCTGGACATGGTCATGGACCGCTGCCCGGCCATCGAAATTCCCCGCCTCGGCTAGAGAATCTCTCCTTCTACCTACAATTCGTCGCTGAATATTGACATTCGCACGAGGCATCTGACCTGTGACAAGGCAGTGACCGAGCGTGGGCCCAAGACACCTAAGATCCCGGGTCAAAATTTGGTTAACGCTCTTTTGACAACATGGAACGCGCCCCTAGCCTGTGGCCTCCTCGCCCGTTAACGCTGCGTTTAGATCTGAGAGGCCACTACACATGGCGAATGTCGACCAGGCTGCACCGGTAGCCACAAGCGACACCGGTGGTCTGCGCCGAGACGTCGGACTGATCGGTCTGATGTGGGCCTCGGTGGGTTCCATCATCGGGTCGGGCTGGCTCTTCGGCGCCGAAAAGGCCGTCGTCGCGGCAGGTCCCGCTGCGATCATCTCGTGGGTGATCGGCGCGGTGGCCATCGTGCTGCTCGCCCTCGTGCACGCCGAGCTCGGCGGCATGTTCCCGGTGGCGGGCGGTACCGCGCGCTACCCGCACTACGCCTTCGGCGGCCTGGCCGGCATGTCCTTCGGCTGGTTCTCCTGGCTCCAGGCGGCTACGGTGGCCCCGATCGAGGTCGAGGCCATGATCGGCTATGCCAAGCACTGGCACTTCGCCGACGGCCTGCAGAACGCGAACGGCACGCTCACGACCAGTGGCATCGTCGTCGCCGTCCTGCTCATGGCGGTCTTCGTCGCGGTCAACTTCCTCGGCGTCCGCATCCTGGCCCACACCAACAGCGCCGCCACCTGGTGGAAGATAGCGGTCCCGCTCGCGGCGATCTTCATCATCGCGATCGGCAACTTCCACCCGTCCAACTTCACCTCCCAGGGCTTCGCGCCGTTCGGCGCGAAGGGCGTCCTCACCGCGATCAGCTCCAGCGGCATCATCTTCGCGCTGCTCGGCTTCGAGCAGGCGATCCAGCTGGCGGGCGAGAGCCGCAACCCGAAGCGTGACCTGCCGCGCGCGACGCTCGGCTCGGTGGCGATCGGCTCCGTGATCTACCTGCTGCTCCAGATCGTGTTCATCGCCGCCCTGCCGCACGCCTCCTTCGCGAAGGGCTGGGCGAACCTGGCCTACGCCGGCATCAGCGGCCCCTGGGCGGGTCTCGCCTCCGTGGTCGGCCTGGGCTGGCTGGCCTGGGTGCTGTACGCCGACGCGATCGTCTCCCCCGGCGGCACCGGCCTGATCTACACCACCGCCACCTCCCGTATCTCCTACGGCCTGGCCAAGAACGGCTACGCGCCGAAGCTCTTCGCCAGGACCGACTCGCGCGGTGTGCCGTGGTTCGGCCTGGCGATGTCGTTCGTGACCGGTGTGATCTGCTTCCTGCCGTTCCCGAGCTGGCAGACCCTGGTCGGCTTCATCACCTCGGCGAGCGTGCTGATGTACGCGGGCGCGCCGCTGGCCTACGGCGTCTTCAAGGACCGCCTGCCGAACCACGACCGTCCGTACAAGCTGCCCTTCGGCAACATCATCTCGCCGCTGTCCTTCGTGGTCGCCAACCTGATCATCTTCTGGTCCGGCTGGGACACCCTGTGGCGACTGGGCTTCGCGATCCTGATCGGCTACGTGCTGCTCGGCTCGTACGCCGCCTACGCGATCCGCAAGGGCCTGCCCGACGCTCCCCGGCTGGACTTCAAGGCCGCGCAGTGGCTGCCGCCCTACCTGCTGGGCATCGGCGTGATCTCCTACCTGAGCACCTTCGGCGGTACCGGTGACCTGCCGCTGTGGTGGGACATGCTGGTCGTCGCGGCGTTCTCGCTCGTCATCTACTACTGGGCCAAGGCCACGGCCTCCGCGCCCGAGGCGATCGAGCGCAGCATCGAGGAGGTCGTCGTCACCGACGCCCCCGCGCACTGAGCCGTACCTCCTCCCGGTGTCCCGTCAGCCGATTCCCGGCTGACGGGACACCGTCATAATGCGGGAGTGATCTCCCCCTCCCCCTCCCCTCACCCCGATCCCGCCCACCCCACGCGCCGGGCAGCCCGAACGGTCGTCGTCGTGGGCGCCGGTCCCGCCGGGCTCACCGTCGCCAACATCCTGCGGGCCGCCTCGGTCGACTGTGTCGTGCTGGAGACCGAGAGCAGGCAGTTCATCGAGACCCGGGCCCGGGCCGGTGTCATCGAGGAATGGGCGGTGCGCGAACTCGGCCGCCGCGGCCTCGCCGGGCACCTGCCCCAGCGGGCCGAGCTGCACAGCGCCTGCGAGTTCCGCTTCGCCGGCGAGCGGTACCGATTCCCGTACACCGAACTGACGAACCATCACCATTACGTCTACCCCCAGCCGTTGCTGGTGACGGACCTGGTGCGCGAGTACGCCGACGCGCGCGGCGGCGACATCCGCTTCGGCGTGCGCGACGTCATGCTGCACGACCTGGACACGGACCGGCCGGCGGTGTCGTACCGCTGTCCGGAGACGGGTGAACGGCGGCTGCTGCGCTGCGACTTCGTCGCGGGGTGCGACGGGGCGCGCGGGGTGACGCGCGACGCGATTCCCGAGCGGCACCGGCGGATCGCCCGGCAGGACGACGGCATCGGCTGGCTGGCGCTGCTCGCCGAGGTCCCGCCGTCGACGGACTGCGTCCTGTTCGGTGTCCATCCGCGCGGCTTCGCCGGGCAGATGCCCCGCAGCCCCGAGGTGACCCGGTTCTACCTGCAGTGCCCGCCGGGCGACGATCCGGAGAACTGGCCGCACGAGCGGGTCTGGACCGAGCTGCACGAGCGGCTGGCCGCGACCGGGGCGCCCCCGCTCACCGAGGGCCGGATCGTCGAGAAGCGGGTGCTGGACATGCACCACTACGTCGTCGAACCCCTCACCCACGGGCGGCTGTTCCTGGCCGGCGACGCCGGTCACCTCGTCGCGCCGATCGCCGCGAAGGGTATGAACCTCGCCCTGCACGACGCCTTCCTGCTCGGTGACGCGCTCGCCTCGTACGTCACGCGGGGCGACGGCGCCGGCCTGGACGGCTACTCGGCCGCCGCGCTGCGCCGGGTGTGGGACTACCAGGAGTTCTCACAGTGGCTGTCGGACATCTACCACGGTGTCGCGTCCGGTGATCCGTTCCGCGCCGGCACCACGCTCGCCCGGCTGCGCCGGCTGTTCTCCTCGCCCGCGGCGGCGTCCGCCTTCGCCGAGCAGTACCTCGGCACGGCCGCGACCTACTGAGCCCGTTCGGCGAGGTGGTGGTCGGCGGTCTTCAGCGCCTCGTCCACCAGCCGCCGCAGATGCCCGTGCGCGAGTGAGTAGACCACCCGGCGGCCCTCCTTGCGGGTCCGCACCAGACCCGCGAGCCGCAGCCGGGCCAGATGCTGGCTGACGGCGGGACGGGCCGCTCCGCATGCCCCGGTGAGCGTCGTGACGTCGGCCTCGCCCGCCGCCAGCGCGTGCAGCAGGGTGAGGCGGGTGCGGTCGCCGAGCAGGGAGAGCAGCTCGGCGGCGAGCGTGAACTGCTCCTCGCCCAGGGTGCGCGGATGCGTATGGTGCGCAGGTGATAGGTGCATGCGTGCGCTCATACGCACATAATGGTCCCGTGGACCGCCGCGCGTCCACTCCCGCACACCGGAAGGGGACCCACGTGAGCGACCGGCACCCTCACCAGCACGGGCATGCGCACGGGCACGGGCATGAGCACGGCCACCGCGCCGCCGGTCTCCGGCACCGCCTCGCGCATCTGCTGACCCCGCACTCCCACGAGAGCGCCGACAAGCTGGACCCCGCCCTGGAGTCCTCGGCGCGCGGGATGCGGGCGCTGTGGGTGTCGCTGGCCGCGCTCGGGGCGACGGCGCTGACCCAGGCGGCCGTGGTGGCCGTGTCCGGTTCGGTGGCGCTGCTCGGGGACGCCGTGCACAACGCCGCCGACGCCCTGACCGCCGTCCCGCTCGGCATCGCCTTCGTCCTGGGGCGGCGGGCGGCGACGCGCCGGTTCACCTACGGCTACGGCCGGGCCGAGGATCTGGCGGGGCTGGTGATCGTGCTGACGATCGCCGCGTCGGCGGCCTTCGCCGCGTGGGCGGCCGTCGGCCGGCTGCTCGACCCGCGCCCGGTCAGCCATCTCCCGGCCGTCGCGGCGGCCGCCCTGGTCGGCTTCGCCGGCAACGAGTGGGTGGCCCGGTACCGGATCCGGGTCGGCCGCGAGATCGGTTCGGCGGCGCTCGTCGCGGACGGGCTGCACGCACGCACCGACGGGTTCACCTCGCTGGCCGTGCTCGTGGGCGCGGGCGGCTCCGCGCTCGGCCTGCAACTGGCCGACCCGGTCGTGGGGTTGGCGATCACGGCCGCGATCGCGCTGGTGCTGCGGGACGCGGCGCGGGAGGTGTTCCGGCGGATCATGGACGCCGTCGACCCGGCGCTGGTGGACCGCGCCGAGCGGGCGGTGCGGGCGGTGCCCGGGGTGCGCGAGGTGGGCGAGCTGCGGCTGCGCTGGATCGGGCACCGGCTGCGCGCCGAGCTCGCGGTGGTCGTGGACGGCGAGGCGACGGTGCGGCAGGCGCACGCGATCGCCGTCGAGGCCGAACACGCCCTGCTGCACGCCGTACCGAGGCTGACGGCCGCCCTGGTGCACGCCGATCCGGCGCCGGCGCCGGGCGAACGCGACCCGCACCTGGCGCTGGCCCACCACCTGACCGCCTGACGGCGGGCTCCGGCAGCCCGGCCTCAGGCGGCCCCGAGTCCCTCCAGCACCATGGCGCCGGGCAGTTCGGCGAGGGCCTTGCCGGGTACCAGCAGCTTGCCGCGTCGGCGTCCGCTGCCGACGAGGACGTACGGCAGGTCGGCCACGGCCGAGTCCACGAGCACCGGCCAGCCGGCGGGCAGGCCGACCGGGGTGATGCCGCCGTACTCCATGCCGGTCTCGCCGGTCGCCGTGTCCATCGAGGCGAACGAGGCCTTGCGGGCGCCGAGATGGCGGCGCACGACGCCGTTGACGTCGACCCGGGTGGTGGACAGCACGAGGCACGCGGCGAGGGAGGTCTCACCGCCGCGCCTGCCCGCGACGACCACACAGTTCGCCGACTGCTCCAGCAGGTCGCGGCCGTAGTGCTCCACGAAGACGGCGGTGTCGGCCCAGCGCGGGTCGGTCTCGACGTAGAGGATCCGGTCGGCGGGGACCGCGCCCCGCCAGTGCCGGACGGCGTCGGCGACGGGTGCGACCAGGTCGTCCAGGCAGTCCGGGGCCGGGGTGGCGGTGTCGAAGTCCCCGATGGGTGCGCGCATGGCCGCACGCTAACAGTCCGCGCCGCGGGGCCGTTCAGCGCACGGGCGGCACGGAGACGGCCATGACCATCTCCATCGGTACGTCGCCCTCGTTGCCGTACGTGTGCTGGGTGCTCGCCTCGAACGTGGCGCTCGCGCCGGCCGGCACCAGGTGGGCCACGCCGTCGACGGTGAGGGTCAGTTCGCCGGCGGTGACGTGGACGAGTTCCACGGTGCCGGCCGGATGCGGCTCGGAGGGGCTGGACTCGCCCGGCATCAGCCGCCAGTCCCACATCTCGACCGGGCCGGGCGCCTCCGTGCCCGCCAGCAGGCGGTTGTAGCTGCCGGCGTCGGTGTGCCACAGGCGTACGGCCTGGCCGGGGGCGACGATGCGGACCTTGGGGCCCTGTTCGTAGTCGAGCAGGGTGGTGATGCTGATGCCGAGCGCGTCGCCGATCTTGACAACGGTGCCGAGGCTGGGGTTCGTCCGGGCCTGCTCGATCTGGATCAGCATGCCGCGGCTGACTCCCGCACGGGCGGAGAGCACGTCCAGGGTGAAGCCGCGCACCGTACGCCAGTGCTTGACGTTGCGTGCCAGGGACTGGGTCAGCAGGTCGAGGTCCGACACATCACGTCCATCGAGAGGAGTTCACTATATGGGATGACGTAGTTCATTGTGTTGAACTACGGTGGGGTGCACCTGATTGTTCAGCAAACTGTACTGCGAGGCCGCCCGTGACAGCATTCTTCGCCCTCACCACCAGTCTCCTGTGGGGACTGGCCGACTTCGGCGGCGGACTGCTGACCCGGCGTACGCCGGCGCTCACGGTCGTCGTGGTCTCCCAGTCCATCGCGGCGGCCGTACTGGGCGCGATCGTCGTCGCGACCGGCGGCTGGGGGGAGGCCGGGCCCCGGCTGTGGTTCGCGTTCGCGGCGGGGCTGGTCGGCCCGGTCGCCCTGCTCGCCTTCTACCAGGCCCTGGCGCTCGGCCCCATGGGGGTCGTCTCGCCGCTCGCCACCCTCAGCGTGGCCGTCCCGGTCGGTGTCGGCCTCGTCCTCGGTGAGCGCCCGGGGCTGCTCCAGGTCGCGGGCATCGCGGTCGCCGTCACCGGCGTCGTCCTCGCGGGCGGCCCCCAGCTGCGCGGCGCGCCGGTCCAGCGGCGGGCGATCCTGCTCACGCTGGTCGCGGCGCTCGGCTTCGGCACGGTGTTCGCGCTGATCAGCGAGGCCTCGACCGATGTGACCGGGCTCTTCCTCGCCCTCTTCGTGCAGCGGCTGACCAATGTCGCGGTCGGCGGGACCGCGCTCGCGGTCTCCGTCCGCCGGGGCGGCCGTGGCCTGCCGGACGGCGGCTTCCCGTGGTCCTCGCTGCCCGCGCTCGCCTTCGTCGGGCTCGCGGACGTGGCGGCCAACGGCACCTACGCACTCGCCGCGCGACACGGCCCGGTCACCGTCGCGGCGGTACTGGCCTCGCTGTACCCGGTGGTGACCACACTGGCCGCACGCGGCTTCCTCAGCGAACGGCTCCGCGCGATCCAGACAGCGGGCGCGGCACTCGCCCTGCTCGGCACGCTCCTGCTGGCAACCGGCTGACCAGCCCGCCCCGATCCCGGCCTCCGCGCCATCCTCGCTCCCGACATGGGAACAGCCCCGGCCCCGGGCCCCGACGCGGCCCCGGCCCAGCTCGACCCCGGCTGCGACCCGGCCTGCGATCCCGACTCAACACTCGACCCCGACACGGCTCCGGCCCCGGCGTCGGCTCGGCCCCCGACTCCGACGCCGGCCTCGGTCCAGCACCCGGCCGTAGTCCACCCCAGCCCCGACTCGGTCCCGGTCCCGCATCACCCCTCCGCTTCGAGCTCCGCGAGGCGCGTCACCGTTTCCTCGTCCAGTTCCGCCAGGGCGCGCAGCTGATCCGGGGTCGTGCCGACCGGGATCGGGACCGGGGGCGGGGTGCGCAGTGGGGGTTGCCAGCCGTCGGCGGGGGTCCAGCGGCGGACGACGCGGGCCGGTGCTCCGGCCACCACGGCGTGGTCGGGCACCGCACCGCGCACCACGGCGCCGGCCGCGACGACCACGTTCCGGCCGATCCGCGCGCCCGGCAGGATCACCGCGCCGGTGCCGATCCAGCAGCCCGGGCCTATCTCCACCGGCTCCATCCGCGGCCACTGCCTGCCGATGGGCTCGTGCGGGTCGTCGTAGGAGTGGTTGGTGGAGGTGACGTAGACGTACGGGCCGAAGTAGCAGTCGCGGCCGATGGTGACCGTCGTGTCCGCGATGACGTGGCTGCCGCGGCCGAGGACGACTCCGTCGCCGATGCGCAGGATCGGGTCCGGGCCGAGGTCCAGGTCCGGCATCAGACCGGCGGTCAGCGTGACCTGCTCGGCGATGATGCAGTGGGAGCCGAGGTGGATCCAGGGTTCGCCGAAGACGGTGCCGAGCGGGAAGGCGAGGCGGGTGGCTTCGCCGATCGAGCCGAAGCGGAAACCCGCCGGGTGCTCGGCCGTGACGGAACCCGCGCGCTGGATCCAGGCCCAGGCCTGGTGGACGACACGTTGCGCTGCGCGGCGTCGCCGGAATGAGAACGTGTTCTTCCGCTGGGGCACGGGGTTACGTTACTAAGCGGACGCTTTCGGCAAGAGGGCCGCCTGCTGTGATCTTTGCCCCAGCCCGTGCCGTACGGTGCGGGGGACGACGACGCGAGGAGAACCGTCATGACACAGCAGGCGCTGATCGTGGGCATCGGCGGCCGGGAGCCCCAGGTCGATGCCGAGGCGTTCGTGGCGCCCACGGCCTCCGTGATCGGGGACGTCACGCTGCACGCCGGGGCCAGTGTCTGGTACGGGGCGGTCGTACGCGGTGACGTCGAGAAGATCACCGTGGGGGCGAGCGCGAACGTGCAGGACAACGTGACGCTGCACGCCGATCCCGGGTTTCCCGTCAGCGTGGGTGAGCGGGTCTCCATCGGGCACAACGCGGTGGTGCACGGGGCGACCGTCGAGGACGACTGTCTCATCGGCATGGGGGCGACCGTGCTCAACGGCGCGGTGATCGGGGCGGGATCGCTGGTCGCCGCGCAGGCGCTGGTCCCGCAGGGGATGGTGGTGCCGGCCGGCTCACTGGTGGCGGGGGTGCCGGCCACGGTGCGGCGGCCGCTCTCCGAGGAGGAGCGGCAGGGCGTGACCCTCAACGGCACGATGTACGCGGACCTGGCGAAGGCGCACAAGGATGTGCATCGCCCGGCATAGCCGGGCACAGGGAGGTGTCGCCGGGCCGGTCACGGCCGTCCGGCAAAGCCGCGTGCCGGTACCGCCCCGCGCGCCTTCGGGGCGGTGTCAGTCACCGGCGCCGACCGGCTCCGCCTCCTGGCCGTGCTCCTGCCGGGCCTTCTTCGCCTTGCGCCGGACCAGCAGCATCGAGGCCAGGCCGACGAGGACCGCCGCCGCGAGGCCCACGTAGGAGAACTTCTTCAGCCAGCCCTCGGCGACCACGCCGACGTAGTAGATGACGGCTGTCGTGCCGCCCGCCCAGCAGATGCCGCCGAGGACGTTGGCGATGAGGAACTTCCAGTACGGCATCTGCAGGACGCCCGCGAGGGGGCCGGCGAAGATGCGCAGCAGGGCGATGAAGCGGCCGACGAACACGGCCCACATGCCCCACTTCTCGAAGGAACGCTCGGCGGTGGCCACATGGCCCGCGCCGAAGTGTCTCGGGAACTTGCCGCCCAGCCAGGCCAGCAGCGGGCGGCCGCCCTTGCGGCCGATCGCGTAGCCGATGGAGTCGCCGATCACCGCGCCGGCGGTCGCGCACGCGCCGAGGACGACGGGGTTGATGCCGGAGTGCTGGGAGGACAGCAGCGCCGCGGACACCAGGACGATCTCGCCCGGCAGCGGGATGCCCAGGCTCTCGACACCGATCACCAGGGCCACCATGGCGTAGACGGCGACCGCGGGCACCGAGTCGAGCCATTCCTGCACGTGCACCGCGGGTTCCTCCCCTGTCGCCGACCTTTGGCTGCCGGACACCGCATGCAAAGAGCGTCCCAAGGGAAGGCTACCCGGTCGGCGGTGAGCGGTGGTTAAGCGCAGAACTTCCCGGCCGTTCCCGGCGCCTCCCCGGTGGCACCCTCCCGCCCTCCGCCCTTGGGCTCTCGGACACCCCGGTGTCACTCGGGCGGGGAAAGCTCCCGCGGTATCGCCCGACCCGCCTCCCCCAGGTCCCCGCCCGGGACCCGCCGCGGAAGGACGACGTCCCCGTGCCCTCACCGTCCCCGGTCCCGCTCTCCCTCCCGCTCCCGCCGCCCTCCGCCCCGCTCGCCGGAGAACTCCCCGGTCACCTCGCCGACGGCCCCGTCGACGGCGTCGTCCACAGCCCCGCCGATGATCTCGCCGAGGAAGCCGTCCGCACCCCGCTCGCGGCGGCGACGCCCCCGCCCCGGCCGTCGTCCTTCCTGGCGGGCCGGTCGGTACGGCTCGCCCTGTGCCTCGCGCCGCTGCTGCTGGTGGGCGGCTGGGCGGTGGCCAACCGGCCCGTGGTGTACGAGGGGGTCCGGCGGCTCGTCGCGGCCGATCCCTGGTGGCTGCTGGCCGGGGGCGGTTTCACCTGCCTGAACTGGGTGGCCGCCGCGTGTGTCCGGCAGGGCGCGCTGCCCGACCGGGTCCCGGCGGGGCAGTTGCTGGCCTCGCAGTTCGCCGCCGGTGCCGCCAACCACGTGCTGCCCGCCGGGCTCGGCGCCCACGCCGTCACCGTGCGCTTCCTGCGGGCGCGCGGTGTGCCGCTGGAGCGGGCGACCGCCTCGATCGGGCTGTACTCGCTGGCGAAGTCCTCCGCCAAGACGGTCGTGCTGGTGGTCCTGCTCGCGGTGTCGCCCGCCTGGCGGCGCCTCGGCGAGCTGGTCCCGGACGGGCGGCTGCTGGTGCCGCTCGCCGCGGTCGCCGGCGGTGTCCTCGCGGTCGCCGGGGTGCTGCTGACCGTCGTACGACCGTTGCGGCGGCCCGTGACCGGGCTGCTGCGCTCCGCCCTCGCCGACGCGCGGGAGGTGCACACACGGCCCTGCCGGGTGGCCGCACTGTGGGGCGGGGCGGTCGCGATGCCGCTGCTGCAGGGGGCCACCCTCGTCTGTGTCGGGGCCTCGCTCGGGCTGCACATGCCGTGCGAGCAGGTGGTGCTGGCCTACCTCGCGGCCGGTACGGCCGTCGGGGCCGTCCCGGCGCCCGGCGGGTTCGCGGTCGACGCGGCACTGGCATGGACGCTGATCACCTTCGGCGCGGCACCGGCCGTGGCCACCGCGACCGTCATCGGCTACCGGGTGCTGACCGACTGGGTGCCGCTGGCGCCGGGCGCCCTGACGTTCTCGGCGTTGATCCGCGCCAGGATCCTGTGAGCGTGCGTCGCGTGCCGGTCAGTCGCGGCGCGCCACCAGGCGGTAGGCGTTCGCGACGCCCAGGCGGTGGGCGAGGGGGCGTACCGCGAAGCGGTCGAGGAGCGTGGCGGTGACGAGCGCGGGCACACCCGCGAGGAGAAGGGCGGTGCGTGCGGCGCGGCGCAGGCCGCCGGGCGGTTCGGGCAGCCAGGGCGCGTCCTCGCGGGGCGCCGCGTGGTCGAGGGCCAGCCAGACGGCGGCGAGCAGGTCGACCGGATCGTGCGGTTCGGCGTGCTGCTCCGCGACCACCGTGAAGCCCAGCCCGGTCAGCCGCCGCCGGAGGTTGGCGGCGGGCATGAAGTGCAGGTGCTGCGGCTGGAGCCAGGGCAGCCACCAGCGGCCGAGCAGCCGGGCGTAGCGGCTCTCGGGGTCCGGCACCTCGATGAGGAGGTGCCCGCCGGGGCGTACGGCCTCGTGGGCGGCGCGCAGTTCGCGGTCGGGGTCGGTGCTGTGCTCCAGGTAGTGGAACATGCTCACGACGTCGTAGCGTGCGGCGAGTTCGGGGGCGAGGGCGGGGAAGGCACCGCGGTAGCCGTGGTCCACGCGGCCCTCGCGGGCGGCGAGTTCGACGCCGTCGGTGAAGTCGAGTCCGTCGAAGGAGGTGCCGGGCAGGACGGTGCGGGCGGCGGCGCAGAAGTGTCCGTGGCCGGTGCCGACGTCCAGCCAGGTCTTCGGGGCCGGATCGTAGGGCAGCATGGCCTCGGCACGGCTGCGGTACATGGCGGTGCGGCCGCCGAAGGTGCCGCTCATGCGCTGCTCGCCGAGGCCGTCGTAGAAGTCCCGGTAGTAGAACTCCAGTCCCTCCTCGGTCAGTTGGGGGTTCTGGAAGACGTGGCCGCAGTCGGCGCAGCGGTCGAGGGTGAAACGGCCGGGCTTGTGCTGGAGCAGGTCGGTGGTGTGCAGGCGGGGGGCGAGCCGGACGGAGCCGCACCAGGGGCAGTCGGGGCGCGGGGTCGCGAAGAAGCGGTCCGGACCGGCGGTCAGGTCCCGCAGGTAGGCGGGGCGCAGGGCGGCGATGCGTGCCTTCCTGTCGCCCTTCTCGCTCGTGTCGTCGGTCATCGGCTCTCCGCTTCGAAGTCTGCGAGGTGTTCGAGGTGGGCGGCGGCGGTCCGGGCGCCGCCCGCCGCGCGGAACGCGGTGCGGATCCGGGCGGCGGCGGCTCGGTGGGCCGGGTCGGTGAGGACGGCGTCGAGGGCCGCGCCCAGCCGGTCCGCGCGGACCCGGCCGAAGCGGACCCGGACACCGGCCCCCGCGTCCACGACCTGCCCGGCGATCACGGGCTGGTCGTCGCGGATGGGGGCGACGACGAGCGGGACGCCGTGCCACAGCGCCTCGCACACGGTGTTGTGTCCCGCGTGGCAGACGACCGCGTCCATCCGTTCCAGCAAGGGGAGTTGGGGCACGGACGAGAGGGCCAGGACGTCCTTGTCGCCGGGCGGCACGGACAGGACACGGCCGGGGTCGGTGATCACCGCCTGCACCCGGTCGGCGCGCTCGCGCAGCGCGGTCAGACACTCGGTGAGGAACCGGTCGCCCGCGTCGGCGTTCGCCGTGCCGAGGGTCACCAGGACCTTCGACCGGCCCGGGTCGAGCCGCTGCCAGGGGAAGTCGGGACCGGCCGGGCGCCCGCCGACCGAGGGGCCGACGTAGTGGATGTGCCGGGCCAACGGCGCCTGGGGGCCGATGAGTTCGGGGGTGCTGAAGATCAACAGGAGGTGGGGCGAGAAGCGCGGGTCGGCGGTTGCGGACGGGTCGCCGATCCGGGTCCGCAGCTCGGCCAGACTCCGGTGCAGCCACTCGGCCACCTTGGGCAGGCCGTCGTACGCGCCGCTGAACTCGGCCGACGTGGTGGCGGAGGTGGCCCAGGGCAGCCCGCACCGCTCGGCGACCAGGGCGCCGGCGAAGGCCTGCTGGTCGGCCACGACGACATCGGGGCAGAACTCCCGGACCGCCGCCACGACACCCGGCGCCATGGCGTCGGCGAGCGGGAGCAGGTACCGCTCCCACAGGAACTTCAGCGCCTCCGCGCCCCGCAGGTCCGGCGGTCGTACGACTCCGTCGGCCCCTGGCACCGGACCCGCGCACCCGTGCACCTCTGCGTCCAGGCCCGCGAGCCGCCGCACCAGTGCCGGGTCGGCGCACGCCCAGGCGACCCGGTGCCCGCGCGCGGCCAGTCGGGCGGCGACGCCGACGGCCGGGTTGATGTGGCCGGTCAGCGGCGGTACGACGAAGAGGAAGGCGCTCACCGGACCCCCGCTCCCGCTTGGATCAGGTCCAGGATGTGCCCGCCGACCGCCGTCGGCGCCTCGACCAGCACCGAGTGCTCGTGTCCGGGCAGGACGACCGCGCGGAAGTCGGTGAGCAGCGCCCGCTTCAGCGGCACGAGGTCGACGAGGTCCGACTCGCCGCCGTACAGCCCGAGGACCGGGCAGTGTACGGCCCTGATCTCGTCCTCCGTGAGCACCCGGCTGGCCGGGATGTCCCGGCCGAGGGTGGTCTCGCGGGCGAGCCGGGCCGCGCCCTTGGCCAGGCGGGCGGTGTTGTGGCCCCGGTTCGCGGTGATCCAGGCGATCGCGTCGGGCTCGTTGTGCGCGAGGTGGATGACGACCCGGTCCAGGATGGCGCCGAGTTTGGTCGCCCAGGCGGAGGTCGCCGGCTCGGACTCGATCAGCGTCAGGCTGAGCACGCGATCGGGGTGGCGGGCCGCGTAGCCGAAGGCGATGGTGCCGCCGTAGGAGTTGCCGACGAGGTGGACGGGGCCGGTGACGGCCAGCCGGCCGAGCAGGGCTTCCAGGTCGTCGATGTTGTGGTCGAGGGTGTAGCCCGCGGAGGGGCGCTCGCTGCGGCCGTGTCCGCGCAGGTCGTACATGACCACGTCGAGTCCGGCCGCCGCGAAGCCGGGGGCGACGGTGAAGTAGTAGCTGGCCAGGCTGTCGGTGAGCAGCCCGTGCACCAGGACGACCGTGGGACGCGGGGACCGGTCCTCCGCCGGCCCCATGCGCTGGACGTGCAGCCGGATCCCGCCGGCGTCGACCATCGCCACGGCTCAGCCCGCCTGCGTGGTCTTCAGGCTCCACACCACGTACTCCACCAGCCGGCCCACGGTCAGCTCGATGATCTCGTCGAACTCCATGCCGGCCAGGAACTCCGCCAGGTTGACCCGCCGCCCGTACCACTCCTCCAACAGGCCGGCCAGGGTGACCAGGTCGATGCTCTCCAGCTCCAGGTCGCGGTTGAAGGTGGTGGACATTCCGATCTCGGCGTCGTCGTCGCCGTACTCCGCGAGCACGGTGCGGAGCATGCCGCAGACGTCGGCGAGGACGGCGTCGGTCGTGGGCGCGGTGTCGGTCGTGGGCTGCGCCGGGGCCGGCTGGGTGGGGTTCATCGGGGGTCACTCCTCGGCTGCGTCGTCATCGTCGGGTGGTGTGTCGTCGGTGCCGGGGCCGGCCGTCCAGGCCACCACGTAGGACCGGGCGGGCAGCGCCGGCGGATTGCCCACCAGTGCGCAGTGCACGGTGTAAGAGCGCTCCAGGCGGCCGGAGACGACCAGTCGGCCGCCGCCCGGGGCGGTCTCCAGCACCGCGAAGTCCCGTGGCCGGCCGCCGAATCCGACGCCCTCGGCCTTGGCGACGGCCTCCTTGGCGGCCCAGAAGCGGGTGAACCACAGGTCGCGGGGGTCGGGGCCGTCCGCCGACAGGCCCTCCAGGAGCCGCAGTTCGGCCGGGGTGAGCGCGGTGGCCAGGGTCGCGGGGTCGCGTGCGGTGACCTCCTCGATGTCGATGCCGGGTCCGGGCCCCGGCCCGTGCGGCCGTACGATCGCCACGCCCGCCTCGCTCCGGTGCGCCAGCGAGACGTCCAGCGGGGGCAGGGTGCGCCCGTGCACCCCGGTGACGTACGGCCGCCCCAACTCGTCGTTGTGGACACGGAGTTCGGCGGGGAAGACGGGGCCCTCACCGTGCCGCCAGAGCCACTGCCGCACCGCGTCCTTG
This sequence comes from Streptomyces monashensis, assembly GCF_001866665.1. Lineage (GTDB taxonomy): Bacteria > Actinomycetota > Actinomycetes > Streptomycetales > Streptomycetaceae > Streptomyces > Streptomyces monashensis. The sequence goes on from NZ_MLYO01000014.1 coordinate 47,089, forward strand.
GCCGCGATCCGGCCGAGCAGCCACTGACGGCGGCCGCGGGGCGGGCGGGCGGCGTACGCGGCGCGCTCGGCCGCGCCCAGCACATTGCGCATGATCAGCTCGCGGGAGGCGAGGTCGGGCCAGCGCTCGTGCACCAGCGCCCATCCGCCGGGGCGGGCCGTGGACAGGGTGTGGCGCTCAGGGAAGCGTTCGACGGGCCGGGTCGTGGGGTCGTTGTCGAAGCGGCGGTCCTGCCAGCCGGTGATCACTGCCCACACCCGGCCGTCGGCCGTCAGCTCGGCGTCCGCCTCCAGGAGGGTGTCCGTGAGGGTCGTGATCCGCACGCGGCAGCCGACCTCGGTGCCGGGGGCCGGGTGCGGACCGTGGAACCTCAACTCGCCGATTCCCACGGGGAATACGACGGTCCGTTCGGCGCGGGTGGCCATGATCCAGTAGCCGAGGAGCTGGCCCACGTTGTCCAGCAGGGCGCCGGGGGCGGCGGGCGCGGTGATCACTCCGCGGATGTGCCGTTCACCGATCGCGGTGAGGTCGGTGAGGCCCTGGAAGCCGGGGCCGTGGAACATCCAGCGCTCCCGGTACACCTGGGCGGCGGTGTGCTCGGGGCGGCGCTCCGCGGCGTACGGGAGCGGGCCCGGCGGGGGCGGTGCGGGATGGTCCGGGGCGAGTTCGACGACAGCGCGGGCCGTGGGCCCGAAGGCGACGGTGACCCGGTCCGGGCGGTCGGCCGACGGGGTGACGGCGACCTGGACGTCGACCGGGGGTGTCGCCGTGAGCCAGCGGTCGAACCGGGCGCCGTGCACGGCGACCGCCCGCAGCCCGGGGGCGGCGGCCTCCGCCGCGTCCATCATGTGCCGCACGATCGTGGTGGCCGGCACCACCGGCCAACGGTCCTCCACGTCCGGCCAGTCGGGCCGCTGCGGGAAGAAGCAGTGGTCCAGGAGGTGGGGCATGGTCCGGGGTGAGACGTGGAGCGTGGTGGTCGTCGCGGCCGGCCTGGCGAGGGTGGGTACGGCGGCGGGCGGGGGACGGCGGCGGCCCGCGGCGATCAGCTCGGCCGCCGTGTCCGCGGTGTCCCGGAGCAGGGCGGTCAGCTCGGCGGCGGCCGGGGTGCGGGTGGCCAGGGCGTCCAGCGCGTCGAAGCCCGGGCGGGCGGAGCCCGGGTGGACGGGGCCCGGGTGGACGGGGCCCGGATGAGTGGGGCCCGAGTGGGCGGCGGGACGGAGTACGGCGCGCAGTGCGTCGAGTTCCGGTCCGTCCAGCGAGACGAGGGCGCCGGAGAGGTCCAGGCGGACGGGCGGAGGCCGGCGCGAGGTCACCGCTGCCGTGTCGCGGAGCGGCAGCGCGGGTGCCACGGACGCGCCGGCCGTCCACAACGCCGTTGCCACACGGTGGAGTTGGGCCATCCCGCTGTGCTGGGGCGCGTTGGCGGCGACGGCCAGGTGGTCGCGATCGCCGAGGGTGTCGTCGATGAGGGAGGTGAGCCGACCGGGTCCGGTCTGGACGAAGACGCGGTGCCCGGCGGCGTACAGGGCCTCGGTCAGCTCACGGAAGCGGACGGGTTCCAGCAGATGCCGGACGAACAACGCGCGCACCTCCGCCGCGTCCTGCGGGAAGGGTGCCGCGGTCGTGCCGGACCACACCGGCACGGTCGCCGGATGGAGCCGGAAGCGGTCGGCGGCCTCTTTGATGGGGGCGAGGTACGGCTCCAGCATCGGGGTGTGGAAGCCGGAGCGGAACGGCAGCACCTGGCAGATCACGCCCTCGGCGCGCAGGGACCGCACGAACGCGTCGACGGCCGCGCCGGGTCCGCAGACCATGGACTGGCGGGGCGCGTTGTCGTGGGAGAGCACGATCCCGGAGTCCGGCCAGTCGTCGGCGAGCGCGGTGCGTACGTGCCCGGCGGAGGTGCCGAGGGCGGCGAAGACGAGGCCGGGGACGGTGAGCGCGTCGGGGTCGAATCCGGCCATGAACGCGTCGACCTCTGTGGCCGAGTAGAGCCCGGCCGCCGCCATGGCCGTCCACTCGCCGACGCTGTGTCCGGCGACCGCGTCCGGTACGACGCCGATGCGGCGCAGCGCCCGGTCCAGCAGGCGGCCCACACCGACGACACCGACGCCGTGCCGTGCGACGTCGCCGACCTGCACGTCCGTGGCGGGCAGCGGGGGCAGGCCGAAGTGGGCCGCGACGTCGTCGGTGCGCGGCGTGAAGTCCCCTTCCAGGCCGGGGAAGACGAACGCGAGCCTGCCACCGCCCGCCCCGAGCAGCGGGCCCGGCCGGAACCACAGGTCCCCGCGCCCCTGCCAGGCACGCCCCTTGGCCACCGCCCGCCGGGCCAGGCCCAGTGCCTTGGCGTTCGGCCCCACGATCCCGAGCCGCACGGGCCCGGCCCCGGGGTGCGACCGCGCAGGGTCGAGCCCGGCGGCGAGCACGACGGAGTCCTCGGCGTCGAGAAGCGCCCCGAGCCCCGCCACACTGCCGGCGGCCAGGAGCAACACCGGTTCGGGTTCGACGACGTGGGCTGCGGGCAGGGGCGGGGCGGTGGCGACGGGAACGGCGGAGTCGCCGGCCTGGGCGCCGGCTTCAGCTCGGGCAAGTACGGGAATCTGCAAGGCAATTGGCGCCGGGGCTGGGTCGGTGGCCCGGGGGGTGTCGGTGGTTCGGGTCGGGGCGGGGTGCGGGGCCGGGGCGGCGGAGGGCTCCTCCAGGACCACATGGGCGTTGATGCCGCCGAATCCGAAGGCGTTGACGGCGGCCCGGCGCACCGGTCGGCGAGGATCGGTCTCCCAGGGCCGGGACCGCTCCAGGGTGCGGAAGCGGGTCGCGGCGAGGGCGGGATGCGGGTCCTCGCAGTGGAGGGTGGGCAGCAGGGTGCGGTGGTGCAGCGCGAGTGCCGCCTTGACCAGGCCCGCGACTCCGGCGGCCGGCATGGTGTGGCCGATCATCGACTTCACCGAGCCGAGGACCGGGCGGAGGCCGTCGGGGCCGGGTACGGGTGCCCCGAACACCTCGGCCAGGGTGGTGAGTTCGGCCGCGTCCCCGGCGGGGGTGGCGGTGCCGTGTGCCTCCAGCAGGCCGAGGGAGTCCGGTGCGGCGGGGTCGAGTCCGGCGGTCCGCCAGGCCTGCCGCACGGCGCGGGCCTGTCCGCCCGGGTCGGGGTTGACCAGGCCCGCCGTACGGCCGTCGCTGGCCACACCCGTGCCCCGGATCACCGCGTACACACGGTCACCGGCGCGCTCGGCGTCGGTGAGTCGTTTCAGTACGACGACGCCGGTGCCCTCCCCGATGAGGATGCCGTCCGCGTGGCGGTGGAAGGGGCGGATGCGCTCGGTCGGGGACAGGGCACGCAGCTGGGAGAAGACGCTCCAGAGGGTGATGTCGTGGCAGTGGTGCACTCCCCCGGCCAGCATCATGTCGCAGCGTCCGGTGGTGAGCTCGGTGACCGCCTGGTCCACGGCGACCAGCGACGAGGCGCAGGCGGCGTCCACGGTGTAGGCGGGGCCGCGCAGGTCGAGCCGGTTGGCGATGCGGGAGGCGGCGAGGTTGGGGACGAGGCCGATCGCCGACTCGGGGCTGTCGGGGCCGAGCCGCTCGGTGAACGCCGTGCGGATCCGGTCGAGTTGGGCGGAGTCGAGGTCGGGCAGCAACTCGCCCAGCGTGCGGACGAGTTGACCGGCCGTCCGGACCCGCTGGTCGAGCCGGACCAGGCCGGGCGTCAGGTAGCCGCCGCGGCCCAGGGCGACCCCGATCCGGTGCCGCTCGGGGAGCCGGTCCGTGCCGCCCGCGTCGGCGAGCGCGGCGGCGGCCACGTCGAGGGCGATCAGCTGGTCGGGCTCGGTGCCGGAGACCGAGGCGGGCATGATGCCGTAGCGCGTGACCTCGACCTCGGCGAGGCCGTCCACGAATCCGCCGCGCCGGCAGTACACCTGGTCGGCGACGGCGGGCCCGGCAGCCGTACCGGGCCGGTAGTAGTCGGCGTCCCAGCGCTCCGCCGGGACCTCGCTGATCGCGTCGACGCCGTCGCGCAGATTGCGCCAGTAGGCGTCCAGGCCGGGGGCGCCGGGCAGCAGCACCGCCATCCCGACGATGGCGACCGGCGTATGACGTTCCGTCATGTCACCAGCCCGACGCGGTGTGGACGACGGCGCGGGTCGCCGGGTCGCCCCAGGCGAGTTCCCGGAGCAGGGCCGCGGTGCCCTCGTCCGGGTCGATCAGCTCGACTCCGCGCCGGGCGTACTCCCGGCCGAGTTCCGCCCCGACCATCCCGGTGTGCGTGCCGGACGGCGCCCAGGGCCCCCAGTGGACGGTCAGCGCGCGGTTGCCGGTACGGGCGGCCCAGTCCGAACCGAGCGACTCCAGCGCGTCGTTGGCGGCGGCGTAGTCGGCCTGGCCGCGGTTGCCGAGCACGGCGGCGATGCTGCCGAACAGCACCGTGAACGCCGGTCCCGATGGCAGGTCGTCGAGCGCGGCGAACAGCGCGGCGGCCCCGGCCGTCTTCGTGCCGTAGACCCGTTGGAAGGACTCGGGGGTCTTGTCGGCGATCAGCCGGTCCTCGATGATCCCGGCGGCGAAGACGACGCCGTCGAGTCTGCCGTGTTCGGCGTGGATCTCCTTGACCGCCTGGAGGACGGCTTCCCGCTCCCGGAAGTCGACCGCGCGGTAGCGCGCCTCGCTGCCGTGCGCGTCGAGTTCGGCCAGGGTGGTGGCGATCTCCCGCTGGGCGAGGAGCAGTTCGGCGGCCTTGTTGATCTCGGCGGGCCTCGGCGCCCCGGGCCCGGCGGCGAGCGCGGCCCGCAGTTCGGCCGGGGTGCGGGCGGCGGCGGTGCGCGGGTCCTCGGGCTCGGTGGGCGCGGGAGTGCGGCCCAGCAGTTCGACGCGGCAGCGGCAGGCGCGGGCGAGTGTGGCCGCGAACCGGGCGGTGATGCCCCGGGCGCCCCCGGCCAGCAGGACGACGGAGTCCCGGTCGAGCCCGAGCGCGGCCGCCTCGGCGGCGCCGTCGGCGGCGGGTCCGGCGCCGGTCGTGCCGAGCAGCCCGAGGGGCGCGGGCACCAGTTCCAGACCCTGCCGGGCGCCGGCCGCCGTACGCAGGACGACGGGGGCCGCGCCCTGCGGGGCACGCAGCTCGGCGAGCACGGCGTCGGCCACGGCCGCCGGCGCGGTGTCCGGTACGGCCACGACCCTGGTGAGCAGGTCGGGGTACTCGCGGCCGATGGTGCGGAACAGCCCGTCCAGCCCGGCCGCCCGTGCCGCCGCCCGCTCGGCGGACCGCACGGCGAGCAGCGCGCGCGGGCCGCACGCCAGCGCCGACCGGAGCACCGGGAAGGCGTCCGGCAGCGCGGGGAGCTCGGGACCGGGCAGCGCGCCCAGGTACACCACACCGTCGACGGGACCGTCGGCGGCGGCGAGGAGGTGCCCGCCGTCGAGCGCCACCGCCTCGGCTCCGGCCCCGGCGAGCCGCGCCGCGACCTCATCCGCCACCGCGTCGCCGCCGAGGAGGACGAACCGCCGGCCGGCCGGGTCGAGGCCTGCCGGTCCGGTCTCCGGGAGGCGTACGGGCCGCAGCTCACAGCGCCGGGGTGGCACACCGGGGACCTGCGCCGGTCCCGATGCCTCTGCGCCGGTGTGCGGCACCCCGCCCGAACGGCCCGCGTCCTCGGTACCCATGTCCTCGGCGTCCGCGTCCTCGGTGCCCTCCCCGACCCGCGCCGTCAGCCACCCCGTCACCGCCGCTGCCGTACGGGCCTTCGCGAGTTCTTCCAGCTCGGCGTCGTCCAGGACGGCGGCGCCGCCCGCGATGCCCAGGCGCTTGGCGAGTTCGCCCGCTATCTCGGCCCGCTTGATGGAGTCGATGCTCAGGTCCGCCTCGAGATCGAGGTCGGGTTCGATCATGTCGACGGGGTAGCCGGTCCGTTCACTGATGATCTCCAGGACGATCCGCTCGACGTCGTACACCGGCGCCTCGACGGCCTGCTCGGTCAACTGCTGTTCCACCGAAGCGAGTTCGGGCACCACGTGCGCAGTCGGTACTGCCACCGGGGCGACCGGCGGCGCCGGTACGGCACCCGGCACGGCTCCGAAGTAGGTGAGCAGCACATCGCGCTGGGCGGCGATCATCTCCCGGCTGGTGCGCAGGAACTCCGAGATCAACTCGTCCCGGTCGGCCGGGGTGCCGTGCGGCTGGTCGGTGGTCACGGGCGTCTCCACGACTCGTCGGGCCGGTGCGAGGGCACCGGGCAGGAGGGCTCCGTCGGCGGTGCGGACGAGGTGTCCGTCGACCGTCCAGCCGGGCCGTTTCGGCGCCGGGGCGCGCAGGGCGTCGACGGCGTCACGGCCCCGCAGCAGCCAGGCCGTACGCACCGGCCGCCCGGCGACGGCGAGCCGCGCGAGCGCGTCGAGCCAGCCGCGCAGACCGCTGTCGGCCGTCGGTTCGCAGGCGACCGTGCGGTGCGGTCGGTCGCCGAGGATCTTGCTCACCAGCCGGGTGAGCACGGTGCCGGGTCCGGTCTCGACGAAGAGCCGCGCGCCCGCCGCGTACATCGCCTCGATCTGGGCGGTGAAGTCGACCGGGGAGCCGATCTGGGCGGCGAGTTCGGCGCGCACCGCGGCGGGGTCGGCGGGGTAGGGCGCGGCGGTGCGGTTGGCCCAGACGGGGAACTCGGGCGCGCGTACCGGCTTGCCGGCGAGGACCTTCGCGAAGCGCTCGCCCGCCGTGGCCACGAGCGGGCTGTGGAAGGCGCAGGCCACGGGGATGCGCCGAGCCCCGAGCCCGGCCTCTCGCAGCAGTCGTACGGCGGTCTCGACATCCGGCGTCGGCCCCGAGATCACCGTCTGCTCGGGCGAGTTGACGTTGGCCACGACGACCGAGGCGGGCGCCCCCGAGGTGCGCAGGGCGGCGCCGACGGTCTCGGCCCCGGCGCCGACGGCGGCCATGGTGCCGGGTTCGTCACCGGCCGCCGCCAGAATCGCGTCGGCGCGTTCGGCGCTCACTTCCAGCAGGGTCTCGGGGTCGAGGGCGCCGGCCGCGGCGAGGGCGGCCAGTTCGCCGTAGCTGTGGCCGGCGGCCTGGTCGGGGTGGACGTTCGCGCAGGTGAGGAAGGCGTGAGCGGCGAGACCCGCGATGCCGAGGGCGGGCTGCGCGGACCGGGTGTCGGTGAGCGCGGCCCGGTGCCGTTCCCGGACGGTGTCGTCGAAGGCGGCCGGCGGGTGGACGGTGTCGGCGTGGGCGCGGCCGAGGTGCAGGAAGTGACGCAACCCGGGGAGCGTGACGAGGAGTTCGGACAGCATGCCGGGGCGCTGGCTCCCCTGGCCGGGGAAGAGGAAGGCGACCTGGCCGGCCGGCGGATCCGTGTCGTCCTGTGGATCGGTGCCCGGCGTCGGAAGCACCACGTGGATCCCGGCGGCCGGATCGTGCTCGCCTGCGAGGACCCGCCGCAGTTGACCGGCCAGGTCGTCGACGTCCCGGGCCACGACCGCGGCCCGTACCGGTTCGTGCGTGGTGTCGGCGCGGCGGGCGGCGGCGAGGGCGAGGTCCCGCAGCCGCCAGGGGCGGCCGTCCGCCTCGGCGGCGCGCAGGATCTCGGCCACCGTCCGATGGGCCGCCGCCGTGTCCCGGCCGCGGAAGAGGAACAGCTCGCACGGCCAGGCGTCCAGGCTCTGCGCGGGCGCCGCGGTGCCCGCGTGCGCGGCCAGCACCGCGTGGAAGTTGGTGCCGCCGAACCCGAACGCGCTGACCCCGGCGACGCGTCGCGCGGCCGGCTGCGTCCAGGGGCGGGCCCGGGTGTGGAAGACGAAGGGGCTGTCGTCCTGCGTCCAGGCCGGGTTGGGCCGCTCCAGGTGCAGGGTGGGCGGGGTGACCCCGGTGTAGAGGGCGAGGGTGGCCTTGATCAGTCCGGCGAGTCCGGCGGCGCACTTGGTGTGGCCGATCTGGGACTTGACGGACCCGAGCGCGCAACTGCCCGTGTCGGCACCGGCTTCCGCGAACACCTCGCTCAGCACGGTGAGTTCGGTGCGGTCGCCCACGACGGTTCCCGTGCCGTGCGCCTCGACCAGGCCGACGTCGGCCGGTGAGACGCCCGCGTTGCGGTAGGCCCGCTCCAGCGCGGCCCGCTGGCCTTCGGGCCGGGGCGCGGTCAGGCCGAGGGAGCGGCCGTCGCTGGCGGAGCCGAGGCCCTTGACGACGCCGTAGATCCGGTCGCCGGCGCTCTCGGCGTCCGCGAGCCGCTTGAGGACCAGGCACGCCGCGCCCTCGCCGAGGGCGATGCCGTCGGCGCAGGCGTCGAAGGCGCGGGAGCGGCCGGTCGGGGAGAGCGCGTGGACGGAGGAGAACAGGACGTAGTCGTTGATGCCGTTGTGCAGGTCCGCGCCGCCGCACAGCACCAGGTCGCTGGTGCCGGAGACGAGTTCCTTGCACGCCACGTCGAGGGCCGCCAGCGAGGAGGCACAGGCGGCGTCGACGGTGAAGTTGGCGCCGCCGAGGTCGAGGCGGTTGGCGATCCGGCCGGAGATGACGTTGGCCAGCATGCCGGGGAAGGAGTCCTCGGTCAGCCGGGGCAGCTGCTCCTCGATGCCGTCGGGGACGCGGCCGTAGTACGCGGGCAGGACGGCGCGCAGGGTGACGGCGTTGGACAGGTCGCTGCCCGCCTCGGCACCGAAGACGACCGAGGTCCGCGCGCGGTCGAACGCCCGCCCCCGCTCGCCGTACCCGGCGTCCTCCAACGCCCGGCGGGCCGCCTCCAGGGACAGCAGCTGGACGGGTTCGATACTGCCGAGGGAGGCGGGCGGGATGCCGTAGCTCAGCGGGTCGAAGGGGATGCGGGGCAGGAAGCCGCCCCACTTCGACGCGGTGCTGCCGGCCGCGTGGTGCACGGCGGGGTCCCAGCGGTCGGGCGGGACCTCGGTGACGGCGTCGTGTCCGGAGACGACGTTGGCCCAGAACGCGGCGAGGTCGGGGGCCTGCGGGAACATGCAGGCCATGCCGACGATCGCGATGTCGAGCGGGGCGGGCGGGGCCGGCTCCCGCACGCCCTGCGGTTGCGGGTGCCCGGCGCGCCGGGTCAGGAAGTCGGCGGCGCCGTCGGTCACCGAGCGGTGCAGCTCGGCGATGGTGGTGGTCGCCGAGCGCAGCACGGCGACCTCGCCCGCCATGAACATCCCGTCGGTCAGCTGCCGTCGCTCGTCGACGTCCGCCAACTGCCCGTCGGTGCCCCGCTCGACGCCCTTGCTGGCGATGCGCAGCCGGCCGACGTTGAGACGTTCCAGTCCCTCCCAGACCTCGCGGTCGGTCAGCCCCCGGGCTCGCAGGGCGGCCTCCCGGTCCGGGTAGTCGCCGGTGAAGGGGCTCGGCACACAGCGGGTTGCGTGGCCGGGCGCGGTCCGCAGCAGGGCGGTCCTGGTGGCGGAGAGCACCTGTCGCTGGAAGAGGGGCCGGATCGCGCCGTGTGCCACCGCCTCTTCCGTGAACAGGTAGGCGGTGCCCATGAGGACGCCGACGGCGGCGCCCCGGGCGGTGAGCGGGGCGGCCAGGGCGGCGACCATCGCGGCCGACCGCTCGTCGTGGATCCCGCCCGCGAAGAAGACCTCCACCTGCCGGGCGGCTTCGTCGTCAGCACTCGCCACGTACTCCTCCAGTACGGCGAGTTGCGCCTCCCACAGCGGGAAGGACGCCCGGGGTCCCACGTGCCCGCCGCACTCGGCCCCCTCGAACACGAACCTACGGGCCCCCGCCTCCAGGAACTGCCGCAGCAGCCCCGGCGAGGGCACATGCAGGAAGGTCCGGATCCCGGCCCGCTCCAGCACCTCGGCCTGGGCCGGCCGGCCGCCCGCGATGACCGCGTGCGTGGGCCGCAGCTCCCGTACGGCGTCCAACTGGGCGTTCCTGACCTCCTCCGGCGCGAAGCCGAGGACACCCACACCCCAGGGCCTGCCGTCCAGCACGGCCCGCGCCTCGGTCAGCATCGCCCGGGTCCGCGCCCCGTCCGCGAGCGCCAGCGCCAGGAACGGCAGCGCACCACCCTCGGCAACGGCGGCAGCGAAACCCGCCTGGTCGCTGACCCGGGTCATCGGCCCCTGCGCCAACGGCAACCTGGTCCCGAGCGCCCGGCTCATGGCGGACCCGGGGCGGAGAGCCGCGGCTGGGGCGGGGACGGAGGGGGGATGGGGTGCCGCGTCGGACGGGGTGGAGGTTCGCGCAGCGGTCGGGGCGGGGGTTCGCGTCGTGGCCGAGGCGGAGGTTCCCGTGGCGGCGCAGGCACGGGGTCCCGGGACGACCGGGGCGTCAGGTGCCGTACCCGCCGGGGCATGGGAGCCCGTACCGGCCGGGGCATGAGATCCCGGGACGACCGGGGTGTCGGGCCCCGTGCGCGCCACGTCGCGGATCGCCGTCGACAGTTCCCGCACCACCCGCCGAACGTCGCCCCACCGATCGGCGAACCGGGCGGCGAGGAAGCCGTCCTGGCCGACCGGCAGCAGCTGGCCGCGCGTGTCGTCCACGCCCAGCAGGGCCGCGATCGCCTCTGGGTCGTCGGCCGGGGCCTGCGGGGCGGCGGGGCCGCGCCGCCGCAGTACGCGGTGGCCGCCCAGCAGCACGGTCTCCGAGCCGTCCAGGTTCCGCAGCGCGGCCCGGACCGTCTCGGGCAGGCCCGACTCGGGCAGCAGGGCCAGTTGGCTGTCGAGGACGACACCGGCCGCCCCGCCGGCCACGGCGGCCGCCGCTGTTCGCGGTCCGACACCGCCACAGGCCCAGACCGGGACTCCACCCAACCCGCTGTCGGACAAGAGCTGTTGCAGCAGGACGAAGGTGCTCAGCTCACCGACCCGGCCGCCGCTCTCGCCGCCCCGGGCGATCAGGCCCCGGGCACCGGCACGGACGGCGGCGTGCGCCTCACCGAGATCGGTCACCTCCGCCAACACGCGGTATGACAGCGGGAGTTCGGCCATGTCCCACGGCGTGTCCGAGGTGAGGACGACCACGTCCGGGCCGTCCCCGACGTCGGCCGGAGCCAGCGCGCAGCGCCCGCTCACGCGTACCCCGAAGGCTCCTGGAGACGCTCGTTCCAGCCGGGACAGCTCCTCTCGTGATCTTCGGTCACCGGAGCCGAGGTCGAGGATGCCGAGCCCGCCGGCGGCGCTGGCGGCCGCGGCGAGCCCGGCGTCGGGCTCGCCGAACGGGGTGAGGCACAGGATCAGGTCGTGGGCGCGCACAGGGGAGGTCATGTTGCTCCGGCACGGTCGGCGAGACAGCACGGTGGGGGTGTGCGGCGGAACTCTCTGGTGCGAGGGCACCGGAACCTAGCGAGGTGTTACTGAGGGGTCAATAACGTCGCGCCCATTTCGCGGCCCGTGACGCCGATTCGGCCATGCGCTCGAATTCCCCGCAAGGGTCGAAAACGCGGCGAATTCCGTCACGGGCGTGGGCCCGGAACCGCCCCGGCCCACGCACCACACCACCCCAACCCCGGCAATCCGCCCGCCCGCTTCACCGCACACTCACCCGGGCGCAACACGCTGGGACAGTCTCGCGACGTCTGTAAATTCTGCATGACTTCACGCCGGTGACTCGATCACGATCCACCGCCCGCCGGCCCCCCGGCCCGGCCGCGCCCCCCTGCGCGCGCCCGGCCGACCTCGCCCCCGGCACACCGCCCGACCAGCGGCGCCACCGCACCCCCACCGCCTCGGCCGACCGTCGGACCACCGCCCCGTTCCGGCAGCTCAGCCGAGCAGTTCCCGCACCGTCGCCGGTGCCGCCGCGACCGGGCCGGGGGCCCGGCGGAGGACACCGCCCACCGCGCGGAGCACGTCCCCCGGGGACCCCGGTTCGGTACGGCGCCGCTGCTCACCGACCCGGACTTGGACGATCCTGGTCTCGTTCTCGTTCTCGGCCCCGCCCCCGGACGACCTCAACTGCCCGCCCCCACCGGGAGGTTCGAGATCTCCCGGCGGTGGCTCGGGCTGCCCGGCGGCGTCCGGCGCACCCGGCGCACCCGCCGGCCCTGTCCGGTCCGGCAGCCCCTGGCCACCGGGCGCCACCTCGCTCGCCCCCGGCACGCCCCCACCGGGCCCCAGCCCCCACCGCTGCCCGGTCGACCCGTCCCGCCGCGCCACCCCGACGCCGTCGGCCGAGCCGCCCGCTCCCGCAGCCAGCGCGAGTCCCCCGCTTCCGCGGAGCAGGATCTCGCCCCGCACGGTGAAGTCGTAGACCACCTCTCCCGCGTGCACGACACACCCGGCCAGCACGACGCTCTTCGTCCCGGGATCGGCGGCCAGGCACAGAGCCGGGTCGGCGGCACTGCGCAGCAGTCCGTCGTCCTGGTACGACCACTGCTGCGAGCCGACGGCCGAGCACGCTGCGAGCCGGACCCCGGCGCCCGGCTCGACCCGGCCCGCGCGCAGGTCGCCTCCGCGCACGTCGACTCCGCGCGCGTCCAGGCAGCGCCCGGAACCGAGGGCGCGCAGATTGCCGTGGGCGACCTCGACAGGGGCACCCAGGCCGCCGACCGAGCCGGTGGACGCGGCAGACGCGGCGGAGGGCGCGTCTCCGGGGCGGCTGTCGCGCGGCGGGCCGGTGTGGCCGGCAGGGGCGCCCCAGGTGGCGCCCGGGGTGGGGACACCGTTGTCATCGGACCAGCTTCTGACCGCGAGGACAGTGGCGAGCAGGGCGAGCGAGGTCAGTCCGGCGCCGACGAGCAGGGCCGTACGGCGGCGGCCACCGGAGCCGGTGCGATGCCGGGCGCCGCCCGCCGCCCGGTCCGGGTCCACCGCGGGTACGGCCGGCCACTCCTCGACGGCGCCGCGTCCGGGGCGCGAGTCGAGGTAGCGGCGGGCACCCCAGCCGAGCACGGTCTCGGCGAGCATCAGGCCCAGATCGCCCTCGAACTGCCCGATGGTGTCGGCGGCATGCCGGCAGTACGGACAGACCGACAGATGGTGCCGCACATCCGGCAGCAGGGCGCCGCCGCGGCGCATCGGGACATCGAGGAGCCGGTTGTAGAAACGACATTCCTTCGTCGGTGCGAGTTCTCTGTGGGCACGTACGCAGCCCGTACGGAATTGCTCGCGGACCCGTTCCAGTGCGGCCGTCGCGGTCGCCGGGGCGATACCCAGCAGACCAGCGGGTATGTTTATCGGCTCCGCTTCCACCTCGGTGTGCCACAGAAGGCATTGCGCCGTGCCGGGAAGGTCCCGGAAAGCGCGCTCGGCGAGCTGTCGCCTTTCCGGCGTTCCGGGGTGTGCGGCGCGCAGCCCGCGGCCGCCGGTGGGCCTGCGCAATTCCGGCAGAGTCGTACAGGTCGCGTCGTCCGCGGCCCAGGTGCGGACGGTGTCGCGGACGGCGACCAGGAGGTGCGGGCGCAGGGCGCCGCCGACGGCGCCGCCCGCCGCGCGGCCGAGCACGTCATGGAAGGCGGCGGTGGCGACGAGCGGGGCGGCGGGGCCGAAGGAGGCCAGGCAGACGACGGCGTAGTCGCGTGCGGCTCGCCAGTGCCGGGCCAGCAGCACCGCGACGGCGTGCTGGCGGGCGACGTGCGGGCCGGTCAGCCGGGCGAGGAGATCACGGTCGGAGGCTCCGCTCGGACCGGGCAGGGGCGGGTACGGCGGGCGTGGGGGGTGAGGGGACTGCACGGAACCATTTCCTTTCCCACCGCAGAACTGCGTACGAAATGCGGTTCTGTCGGAAAGCAGTGCCTGATCGGTGCGTACCACCAGGGCCGGTCTCGGCGTTCGACGCCGGCCTTCGCCCTTCCCGCGGGGAGGCTCACCTTCGCACACGCGCCTCACAGGAAACAAGGAGATGGATTGACTGGGCTTCAAAATCGGCGAATTCCACAAGAGTTACCGCCGGTATCCGATCCCGGCGGGTTCTCCGACGGGTTCTCCTGCAGCTTCTCCCGCGGGGTTCTCGGCGGGTGGCCCCGACGGCTTCTCCGGCGTCCACAGCCGGTTCCCATGCTTCTCCGGGCGCGCTCTCATCCACGTGCTCCACCATGAGCCGCATGATCGCCCCCCACTCCACAGCGACCCCCGTCTCCCCCCGCGCCGTCCGCAAGGCGGTCGTACCGGCCGCGGGACTCGGCACCCGGTTCCTGCCCGCGACCAAGGCCACGCCGAAGGAGATGCTGCCGGTCGTCGACAAGCCGGCCATCCAGTACGTGGTCGAGGAGGCCGCCGCGGCCGGTCTCGACGACGTACTGATGGTCACCGGCCGGCACAAGCGGGCCATCGAGGACCACTTCGACCACGCCTTCGAGCTGGAACAGGCGCTCGCTGCCAAGGGCGACACCGTGCGCCTGGACGCCGTACGCGATCCCGCCCGGCTCGCCGACATCCACCACATCCGCCAGGGCGAGCCGCTCGGCCTCGGCCATGCGGTGCTGTGCGCCCGGCACCACGTGGGGAACGAGCCGTTCGCGGTCCTGCTCGGCGACGATCTGATCGACCCGCGCGAGACCCTGCTCAGCCGCATGCTGGACGTGCGCGAGCGCCACGAGGGCAGCGTGGTCGCGCTGATGGAGGTCGATCCGGAGCAGATCCACCTCTATGGCTGCGCCGCGGTCGGGGCGACCGGCGAGGAGGGGGTCGTACGGGTCACCGGTCTGGTGGAGAAGCCGGCGCCCGGGACCGCGCCGAGCCGGTACGCGGTCATCGGACGCTATGTGCTGGACCCGGCGGTGTTCGACGTCCTGGAGCGCACCCCGCCGGGCCGCGGCGGCGAGATCCAGCTGACCGACGCCCTCCAGGACCTCGCGACGGGCGGCACCGTGCACGGGGTCGTCTTCGACGGGCTGCGCTACGACACCGGCGACAAGGCCGACTATCTGCGCACGGTGGTCCGGCTGGCCTGCGACCGCCCGGACCTGGGCCCCGAATTCCGGCGCTGGCTCAGGGAGTTCGCGGCCGGCCTGGGGGACGGCTCGACCGGCGACGGCGAGGAGCGCCGGGCCGCCTGAGCCGTCGACGCACCGGTCGGCGGGAGCAACGACAACGCCACAGGCCAGAGGGCCTTGCCCGGGAAAGGCCGCAGGTGACGGCGGACGGCAACGGCCGACCGGGGGCAGAACCGCCGCGCCGCACCGCCACATCGCGGCGACGCCGATGCCCGCCGACGGGGTCGAAGGGAACCCGGTGCCTCGGTGACGTACGGGCTCCACCCGGCCGACTCGCCTGTCCCGGCGAACTCGGCCCAGCGGTCGGGCATGACGTCGGAGAGTCCGGCGGGCGGGTTCGCCGGTAATGCGTCGACGCCGGGTGCGGTCAGGGTCCGCGTCCGCCACACGAACGGGATCCCGGCCACATGGCAGGCGCCCAGAGGCAGGCCCGGGGCGTACGCCTTCGGGGTGCGCCGGCCGAACTCGAAGACGCGGGTCGGGGCCGGGGCGGCCGCGGCGGGGATTCCACGAGAGGACCTCGTGCGCGACAGCAGGCAGGGGACCCCCGGACGTGCCGGCGGACTCCGGGCGAACCGACCGGGAGGCGGCACTCCGGGTGCTGGGACGCGCCGTTCGGTGAGCCGCCGACAGCCTCCGTCACCAGGACCGGGCCTCCGACGGCGACACGCTGGACGATGCCGACGAGGCCGAGGCCCTGACCGCCCTTGCGGAGGCGCTGCCCGGACTGCTGGAGGCGGGGATGGCGTCGGAGCGGGCAGCGTTGAGGGCTCGCGGAGAAGGAGCACGAGCTGGGCGTGGGCTCCCGGCAACTCGCCGCCGACCAGGACCGGCTGGAGCGCATACGGGCGGAACAGGGCCAGGTGTTCGCGTCCCTGACCCGCCACGCCGAGGCCGACCGGGAGCCGGCGCAGGCCCTGCACGAGGCCGCCGGTTCGGACATCCGACGCGTCGTCCGGGGCGGGGCCTCACCCTGGAGGAGGTGGAGGACCTCACCCGGGCCGTCGAGCGGCGGCTCATCGCCGCGGACCAGACCCTGAGCCGCGTCCTGACGGACCGCCGAGGGACGGAGGAGGACGGCGGGACGAAGATCACCAGGGCTCAGCCCTGACCGGGTCCTCCTCGGCCGCCGCAGCTCCCCGCGCCGTCCCCCGGTCCCGCGCCTCCCGCAGCAACCGCTCCGCGCGCTCCCGGTCCGCGGGTTCACCACCCCCGGCGGAGTACCGCATCTCCCCCGAGGCCTCGGCCCCGTTGGAATCAAGGCCACTATGCCGATCGGCCGGACGTACGGCGACGAGATCCTGCGCTTCTCCCCCTCAACGCCCGACGTTCGGCCCACCACCGACCATCGGCACCGCGGCCGGGAACGCACGCGCGCGGGGCGAGCTCGCCCCCCGGGAGCCGTACCGCCGGCCTTCCCCTTGCGACGTCAGCCATTCAGCCGCAAGGTCCACACAACCGTCATCTCACCCGTAACGGCCCCGTCTTCGCGCTGCAGAGCGATACCGACCGGAAACTCCGGCCGCCCGCCCGCGTCGAGCTCGGCAACCACCTCGGCCGCCGGGCGGCCCAGCGTCGCGGTGGCCGTCACCGACCCCATCGCCAGCTTCTTGTAATCGATCTCGGCCCGAACGGCGAGCGGCACCGCGCGGGAAAGCTGATCGCCGAAGGCCGTGAGCACGATGGCACCACTGGCGGACTCGGCCAGCGTGAACATGGCGCCGGCGTGGGGGCCACCGATGTGATTGTGGTAGTCCGGCTGATCCGGGAGCCTGAGCACGGCCCGCTCCGCGGTGACCTCGACGAACTCAAGGTTCAGCGTCCGCACCATCGGAACCGCGGTGGCAAGCATCTCGCCCATCGAGGCGCTGTCAACAGTCATGAGCCCGATGTTACCGATGGGTAGGACAGCTGGCCAGCCCCGCACATCTCACCCCCGGGCCGGACGGGCCGCGCCCGCCCGCGCATCGCCACGACCCGCTCGCTACGACCCTGACGAGGGCCGGTGACCGAACCGTGTCCCTGGCCCCATAGGGTTACTGGCCATGTGGCCAGATCAGCAGCCGCCAGGGGGCGCGCCGAACCCGCAGCAGAACCCGTACCAGCAGCCGGGTTACCAGCAGCCGAACCCGTACCAGCAGCCCGGGTACCAGCAGTACCCGCAGGCCGGGCAGTACGGCCAGCAGTCGCAGTGGGGGCAGTCGCAGCCGCCCACCGTGCCCGTTCCGACACCTCCGCAGGGCGGCGGCGGCCGCACGAAGATGATCGCGATCATCGCCGCGGCGGCCGTCGTGGTCGCCGCCGGCGTGACCGGATTCCTGGTCCTCGGCAAGGACGGCAAGAAGGACGACACGGCGGGCAAGGGCGGCGGGCAGAGCCAGTCGCCGTCGGCCCAGCCGTCGTCGCCCTCCCCGTCGGTCACCGACGATCCGCGCGGCGTCAGCAACGAGAAGGCGACCATCCCCGGCTGGAAGGTCGTGGTGAACCCCAAGTACGGCACGGCCTTCGACGTGCCGGCCGACTGGGAGGTGGAGCGTCCCGGCGTCTTCTCCTTCTTCGAGGACAAGAAGAAGAACGACGGGTCGGCGTACATCGGCTTCTCCGCGCCGTCGTTCCTGAAGCCGGACTACTGCAGCGTCGATGCCACCGGCTCCGGCTCGAAGGAGAACTACGCGCTCGCGGGCAGCGGCACGAAGGGCGAGAACGGCGGCAAGGACACGGCCAGCATCGCCCGCGGCGACGCGGCCGCCTTCGTGTTCGGCGGCTACACCGACCAGTCGGACGCGGCCAAGAAGTATCTCCGGATCGGCTCGGCGAAGCCCTTCACGACGACGTCCGGCCTCAAGGGCAGCGTCGCGTCGTCGTACGTCACCGGTGTGCCCAAGAAGAACAAGTGCGACACCGACGGCAAGGCCATCACGTTCGCCTTCAAGAACTCCGCCGACAACTTCGTCTCCTGGACGCTCTACGGCGAAAAGGGCATCAAGGACGAACTGTCCGACGCGACGATCCAGAAGATCCTCGCCACCGTACGGCTGCACGGCGCCCCGACCGTGGAATGACCGGCGCTCGGCACGCCTGACAAGCGTGTGGCGCCGCCCGCCCCGGGGAACGGGGTGGACGGCGCCACACAGGGAACCGGCTGCTTATCCGGGGAACGGCTTGCTGCCGTCCCGCTCGGACGCGATGCACTGGTCGAGCCGGTGCTGGATGGCCGCCGCGTCGCTGAGCGCCTTGCCGGCCGCCGCGGTCTCACCCAGCTGCTTGAGCTGCGCGGCCTTGCGCTTCAGGTTGGCTATCTGCTGGCGCATCTGGCTCTCGTTGCACGTGACGGTGGCCCTCGCGACCGCGTGGCCGGCCGTGGCGGCCTGAGCGGGTACCGACGTGACGAGGAAGCCTCCGGCGACGGCCACGGAAACGGCCAGGACGGAAAGGCGCTTGGTCATGAGTTGTTTCCCCCGGATAGGGCTGAGTCGATCGGAGTGGATCTTACAAGCCACTCGGACCCGACAGTAACAAGCCCTGCCACCAGCCGACTTGGTCCGGGCTTGGCAAACCCGGAGCAGGAGGGGACAGTCGGCCGGTGACCCACCGCACCCGCCGGTCGCGTCAGCCGATGCCGAACGCCCCGTCAGGGGGCTCGGGTGACGGAACCGCGTCCGCGTCCTCCACCGGGCGGGCGCCGCCGATGAACTGCCGCACCGCCGACCCGTGTTCGACCCGCGCCGGGAAGGCGTCCGCCGCCGTGCGCCGGGTCAGGGTGGCGACGTCGAGGGGACGGTGCGAGGCGACCAGCAGGGTGTTGCCGAACCGTCGTCCGCGCAGCACGCCCGGCTCGGCGATCAGCAGCAGCTCCTCGAACAGCTCGGCGAACACGGCCAGTTGGGAGCGGAGGAAGGCGAACGGCGCGGAGTCCGCGAGGTTGGCGAGATAGACCCCGCCGGGGCGCAGCACCCTCTCGGCCTCGCGGGCGTAGGCCCGTGTGGTGAGATGCGCCGGCACCCGGGAGCCGCCGAAGACGTCGGCGATCAGCACATCGGCGTGATCGTCCGGCGCCCCCTCCAGCCAGGCCCGGGCGTCGGCGGCGTGCAGCTCGACACCCGAGCCCGCCGGCAGCGGCAGATGCCCGACGACCAGCTCCAGCAGTGCGGCGTCCGCCTCGACGACGTCCTGCCGTGAGCCCGGCCGGGTCGCCGCCACGTACCGCGGCAACGTGAGCGCGCCCCCACCGAGATGCGCCACGTCCAGCGCCCGCCCGGCCTCGGCCACGACGTCGAGCACATACCCGAGGCGCCGCGCGTACTCGAACTCCAGATGCGCCGGATCATCGAGATCGACGTACGACTGCGGCGCCCCGTCGACCGTGAGCAGCCAGGCCCGCGCGCGGTCGACGTCGGGCATGAGCTTGGCGGTGCCGTGGTCGGTGGTGCGGAAGACGGGTATCGATTCGTTCACTCATCCATTGTGGACAACCGTCACCGTCCCCGCGCCCACGGTCCGGCCCCCCTCACGGATGGCGAACCCGAGCCCCGGCTCCAGCGGGATCTCGCGGCCCAGCTCGACCGTCATCTCCACGGTCTCGCCGGGCCGGGCCGCCCCCGTCGCGCCGAGGTCGACGTCGCCGACCACGTCCGCCGTGCGGATGTAGAACTGCGGCCGGTACCCGCTCGCGACCGGTGTCGTACGACCGCCCTCGCGTCCCGAGAGCAGATAGACCCGCGCCGAGAACCGCCGGGCCGGCACGACGCTGCCCGGCGCCGCGACGACGTGTCCGCGCCGGACGGCGTCCCGGGGCACGCCTCGCAGCAGCACCGCCACGTTGTCCCCGGCTTGCGCCTGTGCCATCGGCTTGCCGAAGGTCTCCAGCCCGGTGACGACGGTCTCGACGTCGGCGCCCAGCACGGACACCCGGTCCCCCACCCGGAGCGTGCCCCGCTCCACCGCGCCCGTGACGACCGTGCCCCGGCCGGTGATGGTGAGCACGTTCTCCACCGGCAGCAGGAACGGCGCGTCCAGATACCGCTCGGGCATGGGCACATAGGTGTCCACCGCGTCGAGCAGCGCCTCGATGGAAGCCGTCCAGCGCGGGTCGCCCTCCAGCGCCCGGAGCCCGGAGACCCGTACGACGGGTACGGCGTCCCCCGGGTAGCCCTGCGCCGTGAGCAGGTCGCGCACCTCCAGCTCGACCAGGTCGGTCAGCTCCTCGTCCGCGGCGCCGTCCGCCTTGTTCAGCGCGACGACGATGTGGTCGACGCCCACCTGGCGGGCGAGCAGCACGTGCTCGGCGGTCTGCGGCATGATCCCGTCGAGCGCGGAGACGACGAGGATCGCCCCGTCGAGCTGCGCGGCGCCGGTGACCATGTTCTTGACGTAGTCGGCGTGGCCCGGCATGTCCACGTGGGCGTAGTGCCGGGTGCCGGTCTCGTACTCGACGTGGGCGATGTTGATGGTGATGCCGCGGGCCGCCTCCTCCGGGGCCCGGTCGATGCGGTCGAAGGGCACGAAGGTGCCGGTGCCGCGCTCGGCGAGGACCTTGGTGATGGCGGCGGTCAGGGTGGTCTTGCCGTGGTCGACGTGACCCATGGTGCCGATGTTCAGGTGCGGCTTGGTGCGCACGTAGGCCGTTTTGGACATGGCTGTACCTCGAAGCCTCTCAGGCGTGGGAAGAGATGCGGGACCCCCGGGGACCGGCCGACCCTCCCCCTGCGGGGTCCGCCGGAATGTCCGGAGAGGGTCAGCTTCGGGCGCCGTCGACAGCGGCCGCGAGATACGGGACGGCAGCCTTCGGCGCATCCGCGACTGCGGATGACGCGAGGAGGAAGGCGTACCGGAACATGTCGTCGATCATCGCCGAGGAGCCGTTCGGCGTCGAATGGTTTTCCGTGCCGGACGCCGTCGTCAGGCGCCGATGTGCTTCAGCGCCTCCCGCACGCTCAGCGGGGCGAACCGGCCCCGCTCCCGCGCCAGGAACGCCCGTACGGCTCCGGGGTCGGTCCTGGCGTACTCGCGCAGGGCCCAGCCGATCGCCTTGCGGATGAAGAAGTCGGGGTGCCCGGACTGGAGCAGGCAGTAGCGGAACAGCCGCTCCGCGTCGGTGCGTTCCTTCCACGCAAGCTGGTGCAGCAGGGCCGTGCGCACCGCCCACAGGTCGCCGTCGGTGATCCAGGCGTCCATGGCGGCGGTGAGTTCCGGATCCGCGGCGACGAGCGTGCCGACGACGTGTGCGGCGAGCAGGTCGACGGTGTCCCACCAGGGGACGGTCGTCACCAGGTACCGGGTCACCGGCAGGAAGCCGGAGCCGCAGCGGGCGGCGTGCCGGCGCAGGTAGTCCACGGCGAAGTAGTGGTACTCACGCTCGGGCAGCGCCCAGCAGCGCAGGGCGATCGCGGTGCAGTCGGCCTCGTCGGGGCGGGGCGTACCCGCGAGGACGGTGCGGGACAGGGCGCGGCGGGCCGGGGTCGGGATGCCGAGGAAGGGGGCCACGTCCTTCATGTAGCCCCGCATGGCGACGGCCCGCCCGGGGTCGCCGGCGGCAGCGTAGGCGGGGGTGAGCCGGGCCAGCACGGTGTCGGCGAGTGCGCTGCGCGGCACGTGCTGCGGGGTCGCGCCGGTGACGGTCATGGGACGAACGATACGAGGGTTGCGCCCCGTTTCGTACGGGCGTTCCCTGGAAGTACCGACGGTGAAGCGGGCACGCGGGGCCATGGTCCGGTGTTCGACGCGGAGGTGACACAGATGAAAGCCGTCGTCTACGAAGAGCCCTTCAGCGTGCGGGTGAAGGACGTCCAGGATCCTTCGATCCAGCACCCCAACGATGTCCTCGTACGGGTCACGTCGTCCGCCATATGCGGCTCGGACCTGCACATGTACGAGGGTCGCACGGCCGCCCGGTCGGGCATCGTCTTCGGGCACGAGAACCTCGGCATCATCGAGGAGGTCGGCGCCGGCGTGACCTCGCTGTCCGTGGGCGACCGGGTCGTGATGCCGTTCAACGTCGCCTGCGGATTCTGCAAGAACTGTCTCGCCGGGAAGACCGGCTTCTGCCTGACGGTCAACCCCGGATTCGCCGGCGGGGCCTACGGCTATGTGGCGATGGGCCCGTACGAGGGCGGCCAGGCCGAGCTGCTGCGGGTGCCGTTCGCCGACTTCAACTGTCTGAAGCTGCCCGACACCGACTTCGAGACCGACTTCGTGCTGCTCGCCGACATCTTCCCGACCGGCTACCACGGCTGCGAACTCGCCCAGGTCTCGCCCGGCGAGAGCGTGGCCGTCTTCGGTGCGGGACCGGTGGGACTGATGGCCGCGTACTCGGCGCTGCTGCGCGGTGCGGCGAAGGTCTTCTCGGTCGACCGGGTGCCCGAGCGGCTCGCCAAGGCCGAGCAGATCGGGGCGATCCCCATCGACTTCACCAAGGGCGACCCGGCACAGCAGATCAAGGAGCAGACGGACGGAGAAGGCACCGACAAGGGCGTGGACGCCGTCGGCTACCAGGCCCAGGCGCACGACGCCAGCCACGAGGAACCCGCGATCGTCCTCAACGAACTGGTCGAGACGGTCCGGCCCACCGGCATGCTCGGCGTGCCGGGGCTGTACGTGCCCTCGGACCCGGGCGGCCCCGACGAGCACGCCAAGCACGGCCAACTACTGGTCTCCATCGGCCGGATGTTCGAGAAGGGCCAGCAGATGGGCACCGGCCAGTGCAACGTCAAGCGGTACAACCGCCAGCTGCGCGACCTGATCATCGCCGGGCGGGCCAAGCCCAGCTTCGTGGTCTCGCACGAGCTGCCGCTGGACCAGGCGCCGCTCGCGTACGAGAAGTTCGACCAGCGGATCGAGGGCTACACCAAGGTGGTTCTGCACCCCGGTCACGCGCTCGCCGCGTGAGTACGCGCGCGTGCACGCCGGGTCCGGGCGCCGAGGGCGCCCGGACCACCCCGTGGCGGCGATCACCCGCGTACGTCGGTTAATGTCACCGGATGCTCGACGCCGACTCCGCCGGCACCGCCGCGGCCGCCCCGGGACTCGCCGCGCGCTGCACGCGCGCGCTGCTGTCCCCGTACGCCCGGCTGTCGCTGCTGCTCGCGCTGCTGGCGGGCGCCGGTGCGGGAGTCCTGGTCTGCGAGCCGCAGCGGCTGCTGGCCCGGGGCTGGCCGCCGCAGCTCGGCGGGGCCGCGGCGGTCGTGGCGTTCGCGGCGGCGTACGGGCTGTGCACGGTGGCGTTCGTGCCGCGGCCGTTGCTGAACCTGGCGGCGGGGGCGCTGTTCGGCTCCCCGCTGGGGCTGGCGACAGCGCTGGCGGGCACGGTGCTCGGGGCCGGCGTGGCCTTCGGGCTCGGCCGGCTCCTCGGGCAGGACGCGCTGCGTCCGCTGCTGCGGGGCCGCTGGCTGAGGGCGGCCGACGGGCAGCTGAGCCGGCACGGGTTCCGCTCGATGCTGGTGGCGCGGCTGTTCCCCGGGGTGCCGTTCTGGGCGGCGAACTACTGCGCGGCCGTCTCCCGCATGGGCTGGTGGCCGTTCCTGCTGGCCACGGCCGTCGGGTCGGTCCCGAACACCGCCGCCTACGCGGTCGCCGGCGCCCGCGCCTCGGCACCGACCTCCCCCGCCTTCCTGATCGCGACGGCCTCCATCGCCGTACCGGCGCTGCTGGGCACGGTGGTGGCCTGGCGCAAGCGGCATCACTGGCGCGGCCGGTAGCGGTCAGACCCCTTCGAGGATCATGGCGTTGGCGAGTCCGCCCGCCTCGCACATGGTCTGCAGGGCGTAGCGGGCGCCGCGCTCCCGCATGGCGTGGACCAGCGTCGTGGTCAGCCGGGTGCCGCTGGCGCCGAGAGGGTGCCCGAGGGCGATGGCGCCGCCGTGCGTGTTGACCCGGGCGAGGTCGGCGCCGGTCTCCTGCTGCCAGGCCAGCACCACGCTCGCGAAGGCCTCGTTGACCTCGAAGAGGTCGATGTCGTCGATGGTCAGCCCCGCCCTGCGCAGCACCTTCTCGGTGGCCGGGACGACGCCGGTGAGCATCAGCAGCGGGTCGGAGCCGGTGACCGCGAAGCTGTGCAGGCGGGCGAGCGGGCGCAGGCCGAGCCGCGCGGCCGTCTCGCCGGAGGTGATCAGTACGGCGGAGGCGCCGTCGTTGACCGGGCTCGCGTTGCCCGCGGTGACGTTCCACTCGATCTGCGGGAAGCGTTCGGCGAAACCGGGGTCGTAGTAGGCGGGCCTGAGGCCGGCCAGGATCTCCGGGGTGCTGCCGGGGCGTACGCACTCGTCGCGGGCGACCCCGTCGAGCGGGGCGGTCTCGGCGTCGAAGAGGCCGTTCTCCCACGCGCGGGCCGCCTTGCGGTGCGAGGAGACGGCGAACTCGTCCATCTGCGCGCGCGTGAGGGACCACTTGGCGGCGATCAGCTCCGCGCTGACGCCCTGCGGGACCAGGCCCTCGGGATAGCGCTCGGCGACGCCCGGCCCGAACGGGTCCTTCCCGGCGGGCACGTTGGACCACATCGGCACCCTGCTCATCGACTCCACCCCGCAGGCGACCACGAGGTCGTAGGCGCCGGAGATGACGCCCTGCGCGGCGAAGTGCACGGCCTGCTGGGAGGAGCCGCACTGGCGGTCCACGGTGGTCGCCGGGACGGACTCGGGGAACCCGGCCGCGAGGACGGCGTACCGGGTGGTGTTCATGGCCTGCTCGCCGACCTGGTCGACGGTGCCGCCGATGACGTCGTCGATCAGCGCCGGGTCGACGCCGGAGCGCTCGACCAGGGTGCGCAGGGTGTGGGCGAGCAGCTGCACGGGGTGGACGTGGGCGAGGGAGCCGTTCGGCTTGCCCTTGCCGATGGGGGTGCGTACGGCTTCGACGATCACTGCGTCGCGCATCGCGGAGGCCTCCTTGGCCGTCCGGCTGACCGTAGACCGCTGCTGCGCGCTACGTCAGCTACCAGTGAGTAGGAAATCCAAACCCACCATAGCCCGATGGGTTGGGAAATCAAACCCTCCACTAGACTGACCCTCATGGCCGCACGGAAGACCACGCACGACTCGCGCCCCTGCTCCATCGCCGACGCCCTCGCGCTGGTCGGCGAGAAGTACTCTCTGCTCGTCCTGCGCGAGGTCTGCCTGGGCAACGGCCGCTTCGACCAGCTGGTGCGCAACACCGGCGCCCCGCGCGACATCCTGGCCACCCGGCTG
The DNA here is from genome assembly GCF_001866665.1 of Streptomyces monashensis. GTDB lineage: Bacteria > Actinomycetota > Actinomycetes > Streptomycetales > Streptomycetaceae > Streptomyces > Streptomyces monashensis. The sequence continues at coordinate 72,143 of NZ_MLYO01000014.1, forward strand.
CGCCGGCTCGTGGACGCCGGGATCCTCACCAAGCGCGTCTACAGCGAGCGCCCCCAGCGCTTCGAGTACCGGCCCACACAGGCGGGCCTGGAGCTGGAGCCGGTCCTGATGACCCTGAAGGAGTGGGGCGACCGCCACATCCGGGGCGGCGCCGACCTGCCCATGGCCGTCGAGCACAGCTGCGGCAACGAACTCGTCCCGGTCGTCACCTGCCAGGCCTGTGGCGAAGAGGTCCGCCACGAGGACCTCACGGCCCACCCCCAGGCCCCGGGGTGGACGCTCACGGGGCCCGTCCCGGCCTGAGCCCGAGCGCACCGCCGGATGCCCGGCCGTGGCCGGTCGGACCGACCGCCCTCATAGCCGAAGCACAGGCCGGGCAGGCTTCCTCCCCGGGCATCGAGACCACGATCTCCGCACCGGGATCCTCGATCCCCGCGGCCTTCGCAGGTCGGTCCCGTCACGGCCGTCGAGGGCGAGGCCCGACCCCCGGTGTCACACCGCCACCCGGGCCCGCTACGCTGCCCTCGTCATTTGGTCACTTCTTTACCCGACGGCACTGGACGCATTACCTACATGTCTTGGTTCGAATCCCTCGTCCTCGGACTCGTCCAGGGGCTGACCGAATTCCTGCCCGTCTCCTCCAGCGCGCACCTGCGGCTGACCGCGGCGTTCTCCGGCTGGAAGGACCCCGGCGCAGCCTTCACGGCGATCACCCAGATCGGCACGGAGACCGCCGTACTGATCTACTTCCGCAAGGACATCGGGCGCATCGTCTCGGCCTGGTTCCGGTCGCTGTCCGACACGGCGATGCGCCGGGACCACGACGCGCAGACGGGCTGGCTGGTGATCGTCGGCTCGATCCCGATCGGCGTGCTGGGTCTGACACTCAAGGACCAGATCGGGGGCCCGTTCCGGGATCTGCGTGTCACCGCGACGATGCTGATCGTGGTCGGCCTGGTCATCGGCGTCGCCGACCGGCTGGCGGCCCGCGACGAGACCGGCGGCCGGCACCGGGCGCCCAAGCAGCGCAAGTCCCTGCAGAACCTGGGCGTCAGGGACGGTCTGGTCTTCGGCCTGTGCCAGGCCTGCGCCCTGATCCCCGGCGTCTCCCGCTCCGGCGCGACCATCAGCGGCGGCCTGTTCATGGGCTACCGGCGTGAGGCCGCGGCCCGCTACTCGTTCCTCCTCGCCGTCCCGGCGGTGCTCGCCTCGGGCGCGTTCGAGGTGAAGGACTCGGTGGGTGAGGGCCATGTGGCCTGGGGCCCGACCCTGTTCGCGACGGCCATCGCGTTCGCGTCGGGATACGCGGTGATCGCCTGGTTCATGACGTGGATCTCCCACCGGAGCTTCATGCCGTTCGTCTGGTACCGCGTGGCCCTCGGCGTCGTCATCATCGCCCTGGTCGCGGCGGGCGTACTGAGCCCGCACGCGGCCGAGTCGGCGAGCTGAGCGGGGTTCCGCGCGGCGCACGACCACGGTGACCAACCCCATACGTTCTGCGTAGCGGGGCGGTAGCGCAGTGTCAGTGCTTGCCCCTAGGCTGTCCGCATGTCCCCCGAATTCCCGACCTCTGGTTCCGTGCGGTCCGCCGCCGAGGTGAACGAGCAGATACGGGCCCTCTGGCTGCGCGCGGGCGGCACCCTGTCCGCCCAAGAGCGCGAGGAGTACGAGCTGTTGGTGGTCCAGTGGGCCGCGGCGATCCGCGGAGAGGTCATCAAGGCCGCCTGAGCCGGACCGAGGCGCATACGCCCAGGTTCCGCCATGCGTCGCGTCCGCACCTCCGAATAACCCCGTTCGCCCTCTTGGCACTTCACCCGCCATGCCCAACACTGTGCCGATGACCCAGCGCGCGGAGCTCGCGACCGTGATCGACCGGCTGGCCGTGGACGAGGTGATCACCGCGTACGCCGTGGCGGTGGACGACGGCGACTGGACGGCGTACCGGCGGCTGTTCACACCCGACGGCCGCGCCGACTACCGCTCGTCGGGCGGCATCGAGGGTCCCGCGCCCGGGATCGCCGACTGGCTCGCCGAGAACCTGGCCCTGTTCCCCATGCGCCAGCATCTGATCGTCAACCGCCGGATCCGCTTCGGCGCCCTGGACCACGACACGGGCGACACCGCCCGGGTCCGGGCCGACTACCTCAACCCCATGCGGTTCACGACCACCGACACCCCCACGCCACCGGACCTGGTGTGCGGCGGCCGCTACGACTTCGGGCTCGTGCGCACGCCGGAGGGCTGGCGCCTGCACCGGGTGACGGTCGAGGAGAAGTGGCGCAGCCTTTCGGCAGAGGTGACCGCGGCCCCGCGGGGAGGCTCCTCAGGCCCCCTGTCCTAGATCGCTCCCCCGGCGCACACTGGACGTGCAGGCCGGGTAGGGAGGGTACCCATGAGGACGATCGATCAGTGGCTCACCTCCCCCTGGCGCCGCTCGGCCGTCGCCGCCCTCGCCGGAGCCCTGCCGGTACTGGCCTTCCCCGTCCCCTCCCTCTGGTGGTTCGCCTACGTCGCCCTGGTCCCCTGGATCCTGCTGGCCCGCTCGGCGCCGACCGGGCGGCGGGCCGCGTACGACGGCTGGAGCGGCGGCTTCGGCTTTCTGCTGGCCGTGCACCACTGGCTGCTGCCGAGCCTGACCGTCTTCCTCTTCGCGATCGCCGCCCTGCTCGGCGCGCTGTGGGCGCCCTGGGGCTGGCTGGTGCGCCGCTTCCTGGGCGGGCGGCCCTCGGCGGGCCGGGGCGGCGCCGCGCTGCTGGTGCTGCCGTCGGCCTGGCTGACGGTGGAGCTGGTGCGGTCCTGGCAGGGCCTCGGCGGGCCCTGGGGCATGCTCGGCGCCAGCCAGTGGCAGGTCTCGCCCGCGCTGCGGCTGGCCTCGGTCGGCGGGGTGTGGCTGCTCAGCTTCCTGATCGTGGCCGTGAACGTGGCGGCGGCCGTGCTGGTCTCGGTGCGCGAGGCGCGGGTGCCGGCGGTGGCCTCGCTGGTCGCCACGGCCGCCGCGACCTCCGCCGCATGGGCGTGGGCGCCGCGCCCGGAGGTGGACGGGCACGTCAGGATCGCCGTCGTACAGCCGGGAATCATGGACGGCGGCGACAAGCGGTTCGACCGCGAGGAGCAGCTGACCCGCCGGCTGGCCGGGCAGGACGTCGGCCTGGTCGTGTGGGGTGAGTCCAGCGTCGGCTTCGACCTGGGCGACCGGCCCGACCTGGCCCGCCGGATCGCCGCGCTGTCCCGGACAGTCGGCGCGGACGTGCTGGTCAACGTCGACGCCCGCCGCTCCGACCGGCCCGGCATCTACAAGAGTTCGGTGCTGATCGGCCCGAACGGCCCGACGGGCGACCGGTACGACAAGATGCGCCTGGTGCCGTTCGGCGAGTACATACCGGCCCGCTCGCTGCTCGGCTGGGCCACCTCGGTCGGCAAGGCGGCCGGCGAGGACCGCAGGCGGGGCACCCGGCAGGTCGTGACAGACGTCGGGCACGGGCTGCGGATCGGCCCGCTGATCTGCTTCGAGACCGCGTTCCCGGACATGAGCCGGCATCTGGCCGAGGACGGCGCGGACGTCCTGGTCGGGCAGTCCGCCACCTCCACCTTCCAGGGCAGCTGGGCGCCGGAGCAGCACGCCTCGCTGGGCGCGCTGCGGGCCGCCGAGACCGGCCGCCCGATGGTGCACGCGACTCTCACCGGGGTCTCGGCGGTCTACGGGCCGGACGGGCAGCGCCTGGGCCCCTGGCTCGGTACCGATGCGAACACGGCCCGCGTGTACGACGTACCGCTGGCGCACGGTGTCACCCCGTACGTCCGCTACGGCGACTGGCCGGTGGGCGGCGCCCTGCTGGTGCTGGCCGCGCTGGGCGCGACCGAGGGGGCACGGGCGCTCAGGCTGCGGCGGAACGGTCCCGAACCGCTCGTACCAGCCGCTCGCACAGTTCATGCGTGGCCAGTGCGTCCCGGGCGCTGAGCACCCTGCCCGCGCGCACGGCGTCGAGGAAGGTGAGGACCGCCTGCTCGATGCCGCGCTGCCGGGCCACCGGCACCCAGTCGCCACGCCGGCGCACGGTCGGCTGGCCCTTGTGGTCGATCACCTCGGCGAGGTTGAGCACCTGGCGCTTGGTGTCCTGCCCGGAGACCTCCAGGATCTCCTCGGCGGAGCCGCTGAGCCGGTTCATCACGCCGAGCGCGGTGAAGCCGTCCCCGGCGAGCTGGAGCACGACGTGCTGCAGCAGCCCGCCCTCGGTCCGGGCGCGCACGGACACGTCGTCGACCGTGCCCGGCACCAGCCAGCGCAGGGTGTCGACGACATGGATGAAGTCGTCCAGGATCATCGAGCGCGGTTCCTCGGGCAGCCCGATCCGGTTCTTCTGCATGAGGATCAGCTCGCGCGGATGGTCCAGGCACTGTGTGTACCCGGGGGCGTAGCGGCGGTTGAAGCCGACGAAGAGGGACACCCCGCGTGCCTCGGCGAGTGCCACCAGCCGTTCGGAATCGGCCAGTTCGTAGGCCAGCGGTTTGTCCACGTACGTCGGTACGCCCGCCCGGAGGAGCCGGGTGACGATCTCGGGGTGGGCGGCGGTCGGCGCGTGCACGAAGGCCGCGTCGAGGCCGGCGGCGAGCAGGGAGTCGAGTGTGGTGTGCCGCCGCTCGTCCGGCAGGTGGAGGCTGTCCGCGACCCGGCCGAGGGTGGCGGGGGTCCGGGTCTGGAGGTGGAGGTCGACCCCGGGCTGCGTGGCCAGCACCGGCAGGTAGGCCTTCTGCGCGATGTCCCCGAGTCCGATGCAGCCGACCTTCACGTGTGCTCCCTGTCTCGCCCGCCCGTGTGTGCTTCCCCGGCAGCATACGGCGGCCGCCGTCCGGCCATGCCGTCGAAGCCGCGTGGGAGCCGGAAAAGCGCTGGTGGGGCGGCCGGGGCCGGGGGAGGATACGGGGCATGACGACGACCGAACGCCGAGAGCCCGAGCAGACCGCCGGTGAACGCGCCATGCTGGAGGGCTGGTTGGAGTACCACCGGCGGACACTGGCCGCCAAGTGCGAGGGGCTGACGGACGAGCAGTTGCGCACCGCGGCGGTGCCGCCCTCCGAGCTGTCGCTCCTGGGTCTGGTGCGGCACCTGGCCGAGTGCGAGCGCGGCTGGTTCCGCAAGGTGCTGACGGGCGACGACCCGGGCCCGATCTACTACACAGACGAGGACGAGGACGGCGACTTCCATGTCACCGAGGCCGACACCTGGCAGGAGGCGTACGCGACCTGGCAGGCGGAGATCGAGACCGCCCGGCGCAACGCGGCCGGCTTCGGTCTCGACGACCTGTCCCGGGGGAAGAGCAGGTTCACGGACACACCGTTCAACCTGCGCTGGATCTACACCCACATGATCGAGGAGTACGCCCGGCACAACGGCCACGCCGACCTGATCCGCGAGCGGATCGACGGCGCCACCGGCGACTGAACGTCACCTTCGGCACTCCGGAACCCTCCGTACGGGGCACGAGATCACCCGTGCGGGGGCATCGGCCTCGGCTCCTTCGTGCCAACGCGGGCGCCGACCAGCAGAGTTGCCCGGGTGCATCGAACGACCACCACCGCAGCGCTCCTCGTCACCGTGGCCCTTTCGGCCCTCTCCGGCTGCGTGACGGTGCCACGCCCGGCGGCTCCCGCACCACCGCCGGACACGGCCCCCGCACAGCCGACGGCACCCCGGCCGGACGGCAGTGTGGAGCCGCGGGTGGTCCAGGCCCCGGCCCAGCAGGCCCTGGAAATGGCGGGCTCGCCCCGGCGTCCGAAGCACAGGAAGCCCGCTGCCCCACGGCATACGGCGGAGGCCGCACCGACCGCACCCCGGCCGCGGGCGGCCGAGCCCGCTCCCCCGCGCCCGCGCGCCCACCGCGAGCACCCGCACCGCTCCCCGCGCACCGGCACCCCCGACGTCTCCGGCCCGGCCCCGCGGACCCCGGACGTCTGCGCCCTGGGCCGGACGTACGGCGGCTGGCAGAGTGACAGCCCGGCGGCACGGATCTGCGAGCAGACGTACGGCCGCTGACCGCAGGGCCCCCGGAACACCGCTGGACACGGTCCGAAGACACCGCTTACTCCCCCAGCCGTAGCTCCAGTCGTGTGATGGCGGCCCGGACCCCGTCGCCGTAGCGGTCGTCGGACAGGGCGCCCGCGGCGCGGCGGGCACGGCGCACGTGGGTGCGTGCGGCCTCCGCCCGGCCGAGCTTCACATAGTCGGCGGCGAGATTGAGATGCAGGGAGGGAAGGAAGCCGCGGACTCCCGCCGGCTTACCGTCGGTGCCGTCGCCGTCGGCCAGTTCCTCGGCCGCCGACAACGCCCGCAGGTCCCAGGCCAGTTCGTCCCCGGGGTCGTCCTGGGTGTCGGCGAGATAGTGGGCCAGCGTGCACCGGTGCAGCGGGTCTCCCGACTCCCCGATCTCCGCCCACAGTGCGAGGAAGCGGCTGCGGGCCTCCTCGCGGTCGCCGCCGTGGTGCAGCATCACGACCTGCCCGATCCGCGTCAGCACGGCATCCGGTGCCACCTGCTCCTGCCGCTCCGCCACCGCGTCCTCCGGGCACTCGTCGACTGTCCGGTCCGACGCTAACCGGCCACGACGGCAATCCCGGGCAGGCGGCCCCGTACGGCACGGGACCGCCCGTACGGCCGGTCAGCCCTTCAGGTTCGGGATGGTCCAGTCGATCGCCTCGTGGCCCTGCGCCGCGATCGCGTCGTTGATCTGCGTGAACGGGCGGGAACCGAAGAACTTCTTCGCGGACAGCGGCGAGGGGTGCGCGCCCTTGACCACCACGTGCCGGGTCTCGTCGATCAGGGGCAGTTTCTTCTGCGCGTAGTTGCCCCACAGGACGAAGACCGCCGGGTCCGGGCGCGAGTCCACCGCGCGGATCACGGCGTCGGTGAACTTCTCCCAGCCCTTGCCCTTGTGCGAGTTGGCCTCGCCGGCCCGGACGGTGAGCACCGCGTTGAGCAGCAGGACGCCCTGCTCGGCCCACGGCATCAGATAGCCGTTGTCCGGGACGGGCAGGCCCAGCTCCTCCTGCATCTCCTTGTAGATGTTCCGCAGCGACGGCGGGGTCTTCACGCCGGGGCGGACCGAGAAGCACAGGCCGTGGCCCTGGCCCTCGCCGTGGTACGGGTCCTGGCCGAGGACGAGGACCTTGACCTTGTCGTACGGCGTGGCGTCCAGCGCGGCGAAGACCTCGTCGCGCGGCGGATAGACGGGACCCTGCGCCCGCTCCTCCTCGACGAACTCGGCCAGCTCCTTGAAGTAGGGCTGCTGGAGCTCGTCGCCCAGAACCCCGCGCCAGGATTCGGGCAGCATGGCGATGTCGGTCACGTCAACGTCCTCACGGTGTCGATCAATTACGGCCGAAGCCGACGTGCGGTCACTTCCAGGCTTCAGAACCTACAGGCGACCACTGACAACGGGCACATGAAGACCGGTTCACCAGCTGGTCTTGCGGTGCAGCATCCACATCATCATGATCGTCGACGGGTCGAGGGCCTGCTCGCCGCCGGAGATGTCGTCGCTGGCCGCCACGTACTGCCGGCCCTGCCACAGCGGGATCAGCCGGGCGTCGTCCACCATGATCTGCTGAGCTTGCTCCAGGTCCTTCACGGTCTGGGCGCGGTCGCTCTCCGCGCGCGAGTGCGGCAGCAGCTTGCCGGTGATCTCCGGGGACGGGTAGGGCGTGCCGAGCGCGTTGTGGTCGCCGACGAACGGGGCGATGAAGTTGTCGGCGTCGGGGAAGTCCGGGAACCAGCCGCGGCCGAACACGGGGTACTCGCCCTTCTGGTAGCCGACCACGAACGTCTTCCAGGGGCGGCCCTGGAGCGTGATGGTGAACAGCCCGGAGGCCTCCAGCTGCCGCTTCAGCTCCTGGAACATCAGGGCGGTCTCGGAGCCATAGCGGTCGGTGGTGTACCAGAGGGTGAGCGGGACGCGCTGGTGGATCCCCGCGTCGGTGAGGATCTTCGCGGCCTTGGGGACGCTCGGGTCGCCGTAGTCGTCGAAGAAGCCGGTGGTGTGGGCGGTCAGGCCCTTGGGGACCATCGAGTACAGCGGGTCGACGGTGTCCTTGTAGACCGTGTGGGCGATGGCGGCCCGGTCGACGAGCTGGGCGACCGCCTTGCGGACGGCCGGCTCCCTGGCCCAGGGGTCCTTGGGGTTGAACACGAGGTAGCTGATGTCGGTGCCCGCGCCGTCGACCAGTTGCAGGTTGGCGTTGCCGTGCTGCTGGAGGGTGAGGATGTCGTCGGCGGCGAGGCCGCGGTAGGTGACGTCGATCCGCTTGTCGCGCAGTGCCTTGACCATCTCGGCCGAGTCCTGGAAGTAGCGGATGGTCACCGCGTCGTTCTGCCGCTCGGCGAAGCCGTTGTAGCTGCCGTTGGCGGCAAGGACGGCCTGCTCGCCCTCCGTGTAGGAGCGGAGTGTGTACGGTCCGGAGCCGTTGACCGCGGTGTCCTTGCGCAGGGAGCGCGCCGGGTAGTCGTTCGGGTCGACGATCGACATGGCGGGGGTGGCCAGCACGAACGGGAAGGTGGCGTCGGGCTGGTTGAGGTGGAAGACGATCTCGCGGTCGCCGAGCGCCTGCACCCGGTCCAGGCTGCCGAGCAGTCCGGCGGGGCCGCTGGGGGCGTCGATCGCGCGGATGCGGTCGATGGAGTACTTGACGGCGCTCGCGGTCAGCGGGTCGCCGTCGGAGAACTTCAGGCCCGAGCGCAGCTCGCAGCGGTAGGTGCGGCTGCCGGAGTCGGTGAAGGAGCAGCTCCGGGCGGCGTCGGGCTGCGGGGTGGTGGCGCCGTTCGGGTAGGCGAGGAGCGTCTGGTAGATGTTCCGGTACAGCTCCCAGGAACCGTCCCAGGCGCCCGCCGGGTCCAGCGTGCTGGGCGCGCTGGTGGTCCCGACGACGATCGGGCCCTTGCCGTCACCGCTGCCGCCGGACAGCATCCCGCAGCCGGCCGCCAGGGACAGGGACGCGATCGCCGCGACGACACGCAGGCTTCGGTTCCGGTTGAACACGCGCACGCTCCTCGATCCGCCGTACCAAGGGTCGGCAGACCATACCGCAGCGTTCGATCCTCTGAACCTCCCCTGGAACAAGGGTTCTTGATCGAAAAAGCGATGACGAATCGATGACGACGTTGTCAGTTCGCTGTGCGGACCCGATGGGCGTTCCGGGCGCCGATCCGTCCGAAAATCGGCGCCCGGACCGTGGCTCAGCCCACGCCGGCGTTGAGGAAGATGCCGCCGTCCACGACGAGCGTCTGACCGGTGATCCAGTCGGACTGCGCCGAGGTGAGGAAGGCCGCGGCCCCGCCGATGTCGGAGGGCACGCCGAGCCGCGCGAGCGGGTAGGAGGCAGCGGCCTCCTCCTCGCGGCCCTCGTACAGGGCCTGCGCGAACTTGGTCTTCACGACGGCCGGGGCGATCGCGTTGACCCGCGCCTTCGGCGCGAACTCGTGCGCCAGCTGCTGGGTCAGGTTGATCATCGCGGCCTTGCTGACGCCGTAGGCGCCGATGAACGGCGAGGGCGCGAGGCCCGCGACCGAGGCGATGTTGACGATCGCGCCGCCGTTGTCCTTCTGCCAGGCGTGCCAGGTCTTCTGGGCGAAGCCGAGCGCGGAGATCACGTTGGTCTCGAAGACCTTGCGGGCGACGTCCAGGTCGAGGTCCGCGATGGGCCCGAACACCGGGTTGGTGCCCGCGTTGTTGACCAGGTGGTCGAGGCGGCCGAAGGCCTCCATGGTGCGGTCGACGGCCTCGGCCTGGTGGGCGAGGTCGTGCGCCTTGCCGGCGACGCCGATGACGCGTTGGGCGCCGAGCTTCTCGACGGCCTCCTTGAGGGCGTCCTCGTTGCGGCCGGTGATGCAGACGCGGTCGCCGCGGGCGACCAGTGCCTCGGCTACGCCGTAGCCGATGCCGCGGCTCGCGCCCGTGACGAGGGCGACCTTGCCGGACAGCTCCGGGAGTTCAGTCATGTCGGTGTATCCCCAGGTCCTCAGGGTTGCTTAGTCGAGCGGTCCGCCGGCCACGTACAGCACCTGGCCGGAGACGAAGCCGGCCGCCTCGCCGGTGAAGAAGGCGATGGCGTTGGCGATGTCCTCGGGCTCACCGACGCGCTGCACCGGGATGGCGCCCGCGGCGGCCTTCTTGAAGTCCTCGAAGTCCATCTTGACGCGGTCGGCGGTGGCCTTGGTCATCTCGGTGGCGATGAAACCGGGGGCGACGGCGTTGGCGGTGATACCGAACTTGCCCAGCTCGATGGCGAGGGTCTTGGTGAAGCCCTGGAGGCCGGCCTTGGCGGCGGAGTAGTTGGCCTGGCCGCGGTTGCCGAGCGCGGAGGACGAGGACAGGTTGACCACGCGGCCGAAGCCCGCCTCGACCATGTGCTTCTGGACGGCCTTGGTCATCAGGAACGAGCCGCGCAGGTGCACGTTCAGGACGGTGTCCCAGTCGGAGACGCTCATCTTGAACAGCAGGTTGTCACGGAGCACGCCCGCGTTGTTGACGAGGATCGTCGGGGCGCCCAGCTCCTCGACGATCCGGGCGACGGCCGCCTCGACCTGCGCCTCGTCGGAGACGTCCGCGCCGACCGCGATCGCCCTGCCGCCGGCGGCGGTGATCTTCTCGACGGTGTCCTTGCAGGCGGCCTCGTCGAGGTCGATCACGGCGACCGCGCGACCCTCGGCGGCCAGCCGTACGGCGGTGGCGGCACCGATGCCGCGCGCCGCGCCGGTGACGACCGCGACCCGCTGTTCAGTGGTGGACATTGCTTCTCCTCGCCCTTGAGAGAACCTGGCGGGGCCCTCGGTGGGAGAGCCCCTGGTGCGGTGAGCGACCGCTTAGTACCTTCAGTACAGGTGACGCTAGAAGCCCTGGCACCCGGTGTCAACGGCACACCGGGTGCGTGTGATCCATTACCTCACCAGGAGGTCGAGCAGGCGCTCGGCCTCGGCCGCCGGGTCGGTGGTCAGCCCGGTGTGCACCGGGCCGGGCTGGACGACGGTGGAACGGGGCGCGATCAGCCAGCGGAAGCGGCGCCCGGCGTCGTCCCGGGCCGCTTGTCCGGCCCCCTCGCCGCCCGCGCAGTGGAGCTCGATCGCGCCGAGCGCGGCCCGGATCCCGGCCACGTCGGCCGCCGGGTCGAGGGCGAGCAGCCGGGCCTCGTCCAGATGGGTGCGGGCGCCGACGTAGGCCGTGGCCCGGCTGTAGACGACCACGCCCGCGTTGATGCACTCTCCGCGCTCCACGCGCGGGACGACGCGCAGCAGCGCGTACTCGAACACGTCCCGGTCGCCGCCCTGGCCCGCCCGCGTGATGTGCCGCTCGACCACGTGCCCGGCCATGTGGATGTGGGTCTCGCTCACTTGCCCTCCTCGAAGCCGGAGCCGGTGCCGGAGCCGAGGCCGGTGATGCGCCCGGCGATGACGGCCGCGCGGGCGAGCAGCGGCCGCGCGTAGGCCCGGCGCAGGTCGTCCGGGGTGTCGAAGCCGGGCTCGTCGGCGAGCCAGGCGTCGGGGATCTCGGCGGTGACCTCGGCGAGCAGGTCCTCGGTGACCCGGGGCGCGAGGTCGGCCGCTGCGGCGGCGACGTCCGGGGCGAAGCGGGCGAGGGTGTGGTCGCGGGCGTCGTAGGGGCGGGCCGCGGAGGCCTCGGCCGAGGGCCAGTTGTGGTGCCAGATCATCGTCGCGCCGTGGTCGATCAGCCAGAGCTCGCCCCGGTGCACGAGGAGGTTCGGATTGCGCCAGGAGCGGTCGACGTTGTTGATCAGCGCGTCGAACCAGACGATCCGGCCGGCCTCCTCGGGGCTCACCGGGAAGGCGAGCGGGTCGTAGCCGAGGGCGCCGGAGAGGAAGTCCATGCCGAGGTTGGCGCCGCCGCTGGACCGCAGCAGGTCCTGCACCTGCTGCTCGGGCTCGCCGAGTCCGAGCACGGAGTCCAGCTCGATGGTGACCAGCCGGGGCATCCGGAATCCGAGGCGCCGGGCGAGCTCGCCGCACACCACCTCGGCGACCAGGGTCTTGCGGCCCTGTCCGGCTCCGGTGAACTTGATGACGTACGTCCCGAAGTCGTCGGCCTCGACGAGCCCCGGCAGCGAGCCGCCCTCACGCAGCGGCGTGATGTAGCGGGTCGCGGTGACTTCCTTGAGCATCGACCCAGGTTACTGGGGCGAGGCTGACAGCTCACGGACAGCTCCGGCTTACGCCCGCCTCATGTCCCGGCCGCAAGGATCTGGGTGCCCGTCTGAACGGGTCGTGCCCGAGCGCCGTACCCCTGGACGGATCACGAGAAGCTCCGCGGAAGGGAAATCCACATGACCACCGCATCGCCCCAGCCGTCGGCCGGACCGGCCCGCCGTACCGTCGTGGCGGCGGCCGGAGCGGCGGGTCTCGCCGCCGCGCTGACCGCCTGCGGTTCGAGCGACGACAGCTCGTCCAGCACGACCGGCACCGGATCCGGATCGACCGGTACGACGGGCTCGACCGGGGCCGGCGCCGCCACCGGTGGGGCGTCCGCGTCCTCCGGGGCGTCCCAGAACGGCGGCGGCACCGCGCTCGCCAGGACCAGCGACATCCCCGAGGGCGGCGGCAAGATCTTCAAGGACCAGGGCGTGGTCGTGACCCAGCCGACGGCGGGCACGTTCAAGGCGTTCTCGGCCAAGTGCACCCATCAGGGGTGCGCGGTGGGCAGCGTGTCGGGCGGCGTCATCGTCTGCCCCTGTCACAACAGCCACTTCTCGGTCGCGGACGGCAGCGTGAAGCAGGGTCCGGCGACCCAGCCGCTGGCCGCCGAGAAGATCAGCGTCTCGGGCGAGAACATCACGCTGGCCTGAGCCGGTTCAGCCGCGCCCGCGCGGCCGTTCCAGACAGCCGAGCACCTCGCCGGTGGTCGCGACCGTGGCGACCAGCGCGAGGGTGTGCCGGATCATCGCGAGGGTGTACTCGGCAGGCACCCCCGCGACCGCGTCGGCCGGGACGACGACGGTGTAGCCGAGGTTGACCGCGTCGAACACGGCGTTGGGTATCGCCACGTTGGCGGAGACCCCGGTGACGACCAGCGTGCGGCAGCCGAGGTTGCGCAGCAGGGCGTCGACCTCCGTGCCGTGCACCGGGGACAGCCCGTGCAGCCGTCGTACGACGATGTCCTCCTCGGCGACCTCGATCGGCGGCGCGACCCGGACGGCGGTACTGCCCGCCAGCTGCCGCACCGGAAGCCGCTCGGCGGCCCGGAACAGCCGGGCGTTGCGGCTCGCGCCGCGGCCGTCCGGGCGGCGCTCGGCGATGGCGTGGATCACCTGGACCCCGCTGCGGTGGGCGGCGGCGACCAGCCGGGCGACGTTGCGCAGGGCGCCGGAGGAGCGTGCCTCGCGGGCGAGTTCGGGCAGCGCGCTGTCCGGGCCGACGACCCCCTGCTGGCACTCCACGGTGAGCAGGACGGTGCCCGCGGGGTCGAGGAGTTCGCTGAGCTGTGCGTGCGACGGCATACCCATTTCCTTTTCTGACGAGATGTCAGAGGATCACCGGGACACGATAGTTCGCCGACACGGCGTGGGAGAAGAGGGGGCCGCATGACCGTGACCGAACAGCGCCGGGGCCGCAGGATCATGATGACGCCCGGTGAGCTGGACACGTTCCTCACCGCACAGCGCACCTGCCGGGTGGCGACCGTCTCGGCGGACGGCGCGCCGCACGTCAGCGCGCTGTGGTTCGCCTGGGACGGCACCTCGCTGTGGCTGTATTCCGTGGTGCGCAGCAGGCGCTGGACCCAGCTGAGCCGCGATCCGCGCGTGGCCGTCGTGGTCGACTCAGGCGAGGAGTACGACCAGTTGCGCGGGGTCGAGCTGGCCGGCCGGGTGGAGTTCGTGGGCGAGGCTCCGCGGACGGGCGAGCTGTGCGCCGAACTGGACACGGCCGAGACGCTGTTCGCCCGGAAGAACTTCGGCCTGGACGAGATGCCGCACGACGGCCGGCACGCCTGGGTCCGGCTGACCCCGGAGAAGATCGTCTCCTGGGACTTCACGAAGTTGGGTGCGGTGTAAGGAAGTTGGCCGGGGCGTAGGAAGTTGGGCGGGGCGTAGGGAAGTCGGGCGGCAGGCGAGACCGTTCGGGCAGGCCGCAGAGCTCAGCCCACCGAGCGCGCCGCCGCCCGCAGGGCCTCGACCGCCGCCCGGATGGAGGGGCGGCGGTCGGCGTCCGCGCGCCAGACGACGTACACATGGCGGCGCACGCGCTGGACCAGCGGGACCAGCACCACGCCCTCGGGCACCGGGTTCCGGCCCAGGCGCGGGGCGATGCACACGCCCAACCCGGAGGCGACGAGGCCGAGTTGGGTGTGGGTCTCGCTGGCGCGGTGGCCGACGATCGGCTCGATGCCCTTGGAGCGCAGGGTGAAGGTGAGCCACTCGTGGCAGAACTCGCCCTCGGCCCAGGTGATCCACTCGTCGTCGGCGAACTCGGCGAGGTCCACCTCGTCCCGGTGGGCCAGCGGATGGTCCACCGGCATGGCGACATCGGCCGGATCGTCCAGCAGCGGCGCCTTGACCAGGCCGTCGGGCACCGGCATCGGCTTGTTGTACCAGTCCAGGACCACCGCGAGATCGAGGTCACCGCGCACGACACCGGCGATGCCCTGCTCCGGCTCCAGCTCGGTCGAGCGCACGCGCAGCCCCGGATGCCGGCCCCGCAGCGTGCCGAGCGCGGCCGGGAAGAGCCCCCGGGCGGCCGTCGGGAACGCCGACAGCCGCAGCTCGCCGACGACCTGCCCGCGCTGCGCCTCCAGATCGGACTCGGCCAGCTCGACCTGCGAGAGGATCCGGCCCGCGTGCTCCGACAGCAGCCGGCCGGCGTCCGTGAGCCGCACGCCCCGGCCGTTCTTGGCGAGGAGTTGCTGACCGACCTCCCGCTCCAGCTTGCCCAGCTGCTGGGAGACGGCGGACGTGGTGACATGCAGCGCCTCGGCGACGGCGCTGACCGAGCCGTGCCGGGCGAGGGCGTCCAGGGTGCGCAGGCGCTCCAGGTTCAACATGTAAGTGATTCTAAGATATACCGCGTGACAAATCTCGATTGTGCTACGACGTTGTCTCCGGGCATCGTGAAGCCATGCGCAGCACGGTCACCACACCCCCGGCCCAGTCCCCCGCAACCGCCGAGTCCCCGTCCCGGCCCCGCGCCCGGCCCCGCCTCGACTGGCGGCTCCGCTTCGGCGCGCTGTCCCTGATCTGGGGCTTCAGCTTTCTGCTGATCAAGGTCGGGACGGACGGCTACGCGCCGTTCCAGGTCACCCTCGGGCGGCTGGTGTTCGGCACGGCGGTGCTGGCCGCGGCTATGGCGGTCAAGCGTGAGCGGCTGCCCCGCGGGGCCCGCCTGTGGGGTCGCATGGCGGTCGCCGCGTTCTTCCTGAACGCCCTCCCCTTCTCCCTCTTCGCCTACGCCGAGCTGACGATCCCGTCCACGCTGGCCGGTATCTGCAACGCGACCTCGCCCCTGTGGGGCATGGCCCTGTCCCTGGTCGCCCTCTCCGAGGACCGGCCGACCCGGGTCCGCGTGGCCGGCCTCGGCCTGGGCTTCCTCGGGGTGCTGACCGTGCTCGGCGTGTGGCAGGGCTTCCACGGCCTGGACGCCACGGGTACGGCGCTGGCGCTGCTGGCCTCGCTGAGCTATCCCGTCGGCTGGATCTACGTCCGCCGGACACTCGCCGCAACCGGCAACTCCCATCTGTCGATGACCGGGGCGCAGCTGCTGCTCGCGACGCTCCAACTGGCCGTGGTGACACCGCTGTTCGCCGGCTTCCCCACGCATCTCTCGCCGGTGCCGCTGCTGGCGATCGCCGCGCTGGGCGCCCTGGGGACGGGACTCGCGGTGCTGATCCAGTACGGCCTGGTCGCGGAGGTGGGTCCGACGACCGCGCAGATGGTCACGTACTTCATCCCGGTCATCGCCACCGCCGCCGGCGTCGCGCTCCTCGGGGAGTCGCTGCGCTGGACCACACCGGTGGGAGCGGTGATCGTGCTGGCGGGGGCCGCGCTGACGCAGGCGCGGGGGCGGAAGGGCGCCAAGGGCGCCTAGGGAGTGTCGATCAGGCCGCGGCCGGTCCGCGGGATTCGCCCTGGTCGCCTTGCCGACCTCTCGGCAGGACTTCTGCCGACCGGCCTCCGGGCGTACGACGTCCGGCTCCAAGGACGGCATCGGCAACCCCACGATCGAGGGCAGCGGCGCCCACTCCGGACGGGCCGACCCGCGCGACCCGGAGATCATCGGCGACGTTCGGCTGCACCGCGTGATCCGACGGGACACCGACGACGGCCCGCCGCTGCCGCACGGCGTCCTGGACGACGACGGCGCCGACCCCGGCAGATCGGCACCCGACCGCGGCGTTGCAGGCAGCGCGGCGCAAGGGAACCCTGTGCCCCGGCCGGCGGACCGCGCCGCCCCTCACGCCCTCGCTTCGGTCGCCGTCAGCCGTAGACCCGCGCCGGAGACGGCCGTACGGCTGCCGCCACCGCCTCCGCCAGGGGGGCGATGTCCTTCTCCGTGAGCATCGAGACGGTGATGCGGATCGCCGGGGGGCTGTTCAGGCGGAAGCGGGCGCCCGGGGCCACCGCCCAGCCGGACTGGACGAGGCGGGCCACCGCACCCGTCTCGTCGGGGACCGGGATCCAGACGTTCATGCCGCTGCGGCCGTGGCCGACGACGCCCCGGTCGGCGAGGGCGTCGAGCAGCGCGTCCCTGCGTGCGCCGTACGACCGTGCCACCGCCGTGCGGTCCACCGCGCCCTCCTGCCACAGCCGGACCACGGCCCGTTGCAGCAGCAGGCTGACCCAGCCCGGGCCCAGGCGCTGACGGCCGCGCACTCGGTCGACGGTGACCGGGTCGCCGGTGAGTACGGCCACGCGCAGGTCGGGGCCGTAGGTCTTGGAGGCGGAGCGGACGACGGCCCAGTGGCGGGTGACGCCCGCGAGGGGGTGCAGCGGGAACTCGACGATGCCGTGACCGTGGTCGTCCTCGACCAGCACGGTCCCCGGATGGTCACGCAGGACCGCGCGCAGCGCACGCGCGCGCGTGGCGGTCACCGAGGCGCCGGTCGGGTTCTGGGCGCGGTCGGTGACGATCAGGGCGCGGGCCCCGGAGTCGAGGGCCGCGCGCAGGTCTTCGGGGCGCGGGCCGTCGTCGTCCACGGCCACCGGAAGGATGCGCAGGCCCAGCGCGGGGATCAGGTCCAGGACGCTGCCCCAGCCCGGGTCCTCGACGGCGACGGCGTCGCCCGGCCTGAGGTGGGCCGACAGGACGCGTTCGATGGCGTCGAGGGAGCCGGACGTCACGGTCAGCGGGCCCTCCGGGACGCCGTCGGCGTCGAGTTCGGCGCGGGCGAGGCGGACGAGGTCCGCGTCGACGGGGTCGTCGCCGTAGCGGACGGGGCGCCGGTCGCCCTCCCGCGCCGCCGCGGTGAGGGCCGGGGCGAGGCGGGGCAGCAGGGCCGGGTCCGGGTTGCCGGTGGCCAGGTCGCGACCTCCGGCGGGGACCTCCACGCGCAGTTCCTCGCGTCCAGTGGTGGCCGGCCGGGGGCGCACCCGGCTGCCCCGGCGGCCGGCCGTCTCGATCACCCCGCGCTCGCGCAGGGTGCGATAGGCCGCCGCGACCGTGTTGGGGTTCACGCCCAGCCGAGCCGCCAACTCCCGCATGGGCGGCAGGGGTTGCCCCGGCGCCAGCTCACCGGCGCCGACCGCGCCCTCGATTCCGGCCGCAATCTCTGCTGCGCCGCGCCCCTCGATCCGATACTCTCCTAGCACAAAGTCAATTATGCACTAGTGCAATACGAGCGGCAATGCGGCTCGTCACAGCTCGCCATGGAGGACCGTCATGCAGGGGACGACCGAAGAATCCCGGGCCGCCGCCTACACCCCGACCGACCGCACCGTGCCCACGCGCTCCGCGGACCGGGCGTCGTACGACAAGGAACTGGTGCACGCGATACTCGACGAGGGGTACGTCTGCCACCTCGGCTTCGTCCGGGACGGGGCTCCCGTGGTGCTGCCGACGCTCTACGGCCGGGTCGGCGAGCGGCTCTACGTCCACGGGTCCACCGGTTCCCGTCCGCTGCGGATGTCCGGCGCGGCCGACCCGGGGCTGCCGGTGTGCCTCACGGTCACCCACGTCGACGGGCTGGTGCTGGCCCGCTCCGCCTTCCACCACTCGATCAACTACCGCTCCGTGGTGGTGCACGGCGTCGCGCACCAGGTCACCGACCCCGAGGAGCGGCGCCTGGCCCTGGACGCGCTGGTGGACCACGTCGTGCCCGGCCGCGCCGCCGACTCCCGGCCCGCGAACAAGAAGGAGCTGGCCGCCACCGCGGTGATCCGCCTGGACCTGGACGAGGTCTCGGCCAAGGTCCGCACCGGCGGTGCGAACGACGAGCCCGAGGACCTCACCCTGCCGCACTGGGCCGGCGTCGTCCCGCTCCGCAAGGGCTACGACGCACCGGTCCCCAACACCGACCTGGCCCCCGGCATCACACTCCCGGACTACCTCACGCGGGCGTAGGACACCGCGGCGCCGCACAGGTCCCGCACGGGCCGGTCACACAGGGATCGGCCCCCGACGACCGGCTCCGCGCGCCTCGCTCACCGCCAGGCCCGCGACCGCCGTGAGCATCAGCAGGGTGCCGGTCGCGGTCGCCGCCGTGAGCCGTTCGCCGAGCAGCACGACGGCGAGCACGGCCGCGGTCACCGGCTCCAGCAGCATGATCACGGACACGGTGGCGGACCGTACGACGGCCGCTCCCGCGAAGTACAGGGCGTACGCGAGAGCGGTCGGCACGGCGGCGATGTAGCAGAGGAGCCACAGCAACCGGGCCGGGTGGGCGGTGTGCGGGACCAGCCCCTCGTGCAGGGCGAACGGCAGGAGGCACAGGGTGGTCACCGCGAAGGCCCCGACGGTGGTGTCGGAGGCATCGACCGCGCCGCCCCTCCCCCACCGGCGCGTCAGCAGGGTCATGACCGCGTAGCCCGCGGCCGACAGCAGCGCCAGCAGCACGCCCGCCGGGCGGACGGTCGCGGCCGAGCCGCCGAAGGTCAGCACGGCCAGCCCGGCGAGCGCGCCGCCGACGGCCAGGACGCCTCCCGCGCCGAGCCGTTCGCCGAGCAGGAGCCGGGCGCCGAGCGCGATGAGCACGGGGCCCGCGCCGAGGGTGACGACGGTGGCCACCGCGAGCCCGGTCGACTCCACGGCGGCGAAGTAGGCGGTCTGGAACACCGCCAGCCCGAGGCCCGTGACGAGGGCACGGACCATCCGGCGCGCCGGCGGTTCGGTCGAGACCTGCCGGGTCTTCCGTGTTTTCCAGGGCAGCCCGCGCCCGGCCAGCAGCAAGAGGAGCCCCAGCGCACAGCGCCAGAACGACAGGCCGAAGGC
Organism: Streptomyces monashensis; assembly: GCF_001866665.1. Classification (GTDB taxonomy): domain Bacteria; phylum Actinomycetota; class Actinomycetes; order Streptomycetales; family Streptomycetaceae; genus Streptomyces; species Streptomyces monashensis. The sequence goes on from NZ_MLYO01000014.1 coordinate 91,554, forward strand.
GCCCATGTCGCTGGTCCGGTAGACCAGGGAGGCTGCGGCGCCGGCGGTGCCCCAGGCGGCACCGGTGACGATCAGATAGAGCAGGCCACGCCCGACGGGCAGGCCGGAAGCGGCGTTCGGGTTCGTCGACAAGAGAGTTTCTCCGCAGAAACGCACCGACGGGGTGCGGAAGTTCGAAGGCGACCCGCCTTCAGCGGGGCGCGCGGACTTCGTCTGCGGGCAGCACCGTCCGGCCCGGCGCACACGCGCCGGGCGGGTGTCCCGGAGGCCCGCCTCAGGCAGCCGGGGGCGGAAGAACCAGGGTGGACGGCATGACCGGAACCCTAGGCGGACGTCCCGCGCGCCGACAACTCCCGGTCCGGGCCGCGCGAGGCCACGGGCTCGGCGGAGTTCTTGGCCGGGGTGGAGGACTGCGCGATGAACGCGCCGATCAGGACGACCAGTCCGCCGACGAGCTGCGGCGCCGAGAGGTGCTCGCCGAGCAGCACCCAGGCCAGCACGGTGGCGACCACCGCCTCCAGACAGGCGACGACCCCGGCGACCTGCGGCGACAGCCGCCGCACCGAGAGCACCCCGGTGACGTACGCGGCGACCGTGGCGATCAGCACGATCCAGGCCAGCAGGACGACGGCGGGTACGACGGTGCCGTTCATCTCCGCGGAGCCGGTCAGCACCGACCAGCGCATGGTCCAGGGGCGGGCCACCACGGTGAGTACGGCGGCGCCGACGAGCAGGCCGTACGCGATGACGCCGAGCGGGTCCGGGGCCTCCTCGCCCGCGTCGCTGCCCTGGTCGGCTAGGACGAAGTAGCCGACCTGGCAGCAGGCGGCGGCGAGCGCGAACAGCAGGCCGAGCGGGTCGAAGCTCAGTCCCGACCAGACCTCGACGACACAGGCGAGGCCGCCGGCCGCGAGGACGACACCGAGCGCGGCGGCGCGGGTCACCGGCCGCCGCTGGACGAACCGCACCCAGCCCAGCACCAGGGCCGGGGCCAGATATTCGACGAGCAGCGCCACGCCCACCGGGATCCGGGAGAGCGCGGCGAAGTAGCAGGCCTGGACACCGGCGACGGCGAGCAGTCCGAACCCGGCGAGCAGCGCGGGCCGGCGGCGCGGCAGGCTCCGGTGGCGTACGGCGAGCGGCAGCATGACCAGGGCGGCGCCGGTGACCCGCAGCCACACCACGTGGAGCGGGTCGAGTCCCGCCTCGATCAGTGGTTTCGCGGCCACACCGGACCCGCCGAAGGCGAGCGCCGACACGAGCGCGAGACCGAGTCCGGCACCTTTGCCGTGACTGCCCTGACTGCTTTCAGACATCTGCACCGGCACATGATGGCAGGCGGCGACATGAGCGTCACTCCCTTTGACACCTGTCTCATGGACTGGACCGCCCAGCCGCCGACAGCCGGCCGGCTCTCCGGACCGTACGGGCTCAGCGGTTCAGCAGCTCGCGCTCCCGTCGCCCGCGTACTCCTCGGTACCGGCGTCGATCCGGGCGCCCAGGTCAAGGGCGGAGATGCCGGCGCGTTCGAGGACCTCGACCGCGCGGGCACCGGGGTCCGCGGCGAGCGCGGCGAGCAGATCGGTGCCGGCGGGGCGGAGCTCGCCGCGGTGCCGGGCCCGCTCGCGGGCGCCGCTCATGGCCGCGGCCGCGGCGGGCGACCAGGCGGGGGCGTCCCGGGTGTCGCGCGCGAGGGAGCGGGCCGGGGCGGGTACGACGATGGCGCCGGAGTCCTCCACACTGCCCTGCCAGCGCAGGCCGTAGCCGATGCTGCGCTGCACGAGGTAGCCGAGCAGCCTCGCGAGCCGCTGCGGGTCGCCGACGGCGGCACGGACCTCGGGGTCGTGCTCCAGGAGGGAGTGCAGCAGATGGGCGGTGTCGATCTGCCGGTCCCCGTCCCGGACGGCCCTCCGGCGGGCACCCGCGACCACCGCTGCCAGCTCGGCGCCGAGCGCGGCATCGTCCTCGATCTGCGGAACCGCCTCGTCATGGGCGGTCCCGCGGGTAGTACGGGGTTGCACAACCTCTACCCCATCAGCCTCAACGGTCCGAGTCATCCGCGAGCGGAACCATCTTCGCGTCCCACACAGAGTGGACATCGCCGAGCGCAATCTCATCCTTACGGAGGAGATTCGGCCGACCTGGCGGAGATCCGGACCGGGACGCCCCACAGGACGCGCGCGCCGCCTCGCCGTACGCCCTGGGCGCAACCGCCACGCCTCCGTACTCGTCCCCCTTGTATATGGAGAGCGCACGCGAGTGCTGGCTTGTGGCGCTGCCGGCGGTCGACGGCAAGCAGTACGTCTACCGGGTGTACGCCCCGGAGGGCGCCGTACTCGCCGACCTGTTCTGGGACGCCTGGCACTGCCACGACGAGAGCGCCTTCCCGCGCGCGTGGGACCTGTTCGACGCGGCGCTGATCCGACGGATCGGCTGAACCAACCGCCTCACGGTTTCCCCTTCACCTTCCATGTCACCATTTCCACGCCATTCCTGACGGTTCATCAGTGTTGAACATTGCAGCCGCTGCGGCTACGTTCCGCGACACCGTAGCCCGACACGAAGGGGTGGTCGCATGGCCGAAGTCAGTGCTGAGGCACGCGTGGAGGCGCAGGCCGAGAAGGTATGGGCGCAGCTCACCGACTGGTCGGCGTACGGGGAGTGGAACGCGACCCACACCAACTTCCCCAAGGGCGGACCGGAGACCCTGGCGGTGGGCGGGACCTTCCAGGAGAACATGAAGCTGATGGGCTTCCCGGCGGAGGTCGAGTGGACCGTCGAGGAGCTGGAGCCGGCCCGGGTGCTCGCCATTCGCGGCAAGGGGCCGATGGCCGTGACCGTCGCCACGCGGTACACGCTCACCCCGCAGGGCGAGGCCACGGTGGTCCGTATCGACGGCGAGTTCACGGGCGCCGCCGTCTCCCTCATGGCGGGCAAGCTCAAGGACTCGGCGACGGCCGCGCTCAACGAGTCCCTGCGCAAGCTGGCCGGACTGGTGGCCTGAGCGGCGAACGCGCGAAGGCGCCCCGCGGACGGTCCGCGGGGCGCCTTCGGTACGGGTCAGTGCTCGTCGGCGAGGATCAGGTACAGCTTCTTGCGGGCTTCGTTGATGACGGCCAGCGCCTTCTCGCGCTGCTCCTTGCTGCCGGTCTTCCAGACCTGGCTGAAGGCCTCCATCAGGCCGAAGCCGGCCTGCCGGATCTCGCCGAGGGCCTCCCAGTCGACCCCGCGCGAGGCCTCCTCCCACGGGGCGTCCGGGCCCTCGTCGGCGACGGAACGCCCGTCACCGGTGAGCGCGAACAGCTTCTTGCCGCCCTCGCTCTCGCTGGCGATCAGGCCCTCGTCCTCCAGCAGCTGGAGCGTGGGGTACACCGAACCGGGGCTGGGCTTCCACGCGCCGCCGCTGCGTTCGGCGATCTCCTGGATCATCTCGTAGCCGTGCATCGGCCGGTCCTTCAGCAGGGCCAGGATCGAGGCGCGTACGTCACCGCGCCGCGCCCGCCCCCTCGGACCGCCGCGCCCACGGGGCCCCCAGGCGCCGGGGCCGAAACCGGGTCCACCGGGACCGAATCCCGGCCCACCCGGCCCGAAGGGCCCGAACGCGGCCCGACGTCCCTCGAACCCGCCGAGGCCCCGGTACCCGTGACCCTCATGCCGGTGTCCGTGCTCGTATCCGTGGCTGCGCATCGCCATCACTCCATTCCATCGATGATCTGTCACGTCTGCATCGCGTATCGTTCGCGATGTCTCAACGATATATCGGAACCGATCGCATGGCAATGCCGTGGGTCGACTGCCTGGTGTCCCGTCCTCACTCAATCGGGTCGTGTCTCAACGAACCGAGTCGTTCGGGCTTCTGTCTCAGCGAACCTGGTCGGCGCGTCTGAGCCCGGTGTCCCGTCGCAGCGAACCGCGGCTCGTCCCCCACCTGTCAGTGCTGATCGCCATCATGGGGATATGACCAGCCTGAACCTGACCACCGGCAGTATCTGGCGGCTCCACCACGGTGGCCACGAGATTGCCCGGCTGACCGTGACCGGTACCGACATGCCCTGGACTCACGCCGAAGTCGAGACACTTCCTGGTTTTGAAGAGTTCCGTCCCCTCTTCACTGAGCAAGAGCGGGCTGCCGACGAGGAGGACTGGGAGCGGGCCGACGCCTGCTACACCCAGATTCGCAGTGCGCTCACCCTGATGTTTCCTGACGGCGGCCCGGTCGCCGAGTTCATGCTGCACATCCACGACGACGGCACCGCCGGCTGGCGATGGCACGACGAGCCCTTCGACGCGGTGAACCCGTGACACGCTGGGTTCGCTGCTTCTGGGACGAGGAAGCCGTCTGGTTCTGCTTCGAGCTGGACGCCGATGGCTATGCGATCCGGCAAGTCGAGTTGCAGGAGCCCGGAGACAAGGCTCTGACCGCTGCCTCGCTGGCCGAGTGGCAAGAAGCCCAAAGAGACGGTCGGTCGGCTGAATACGAGAGCGTCTACGGTCTGACCGCGGAACCACCCGTCTCCGAGTGGGAAGGGCACGACCCGCAGTCGTTGTCGGCCGACGAGTTCGAGATCGTTTGGTCGAACGCCCGCGATGAGCTTCAGGATCGTCAGTGGCGCCCCTCTTCCTGAGCACATCCACTACTGCGGCTTCCGACCAGGAAACTGCCATCTTCCATGCGAAACCGGCCGTCAAGCGTCTCACCAACCCGGCAAGGTCCTGCTCGGGCGGCATCACCCTCGCCATGATCCACGAGACGCGCCAACCGCACCGCCCACGCGTCTTCGCGACGCCTCGTCGCTGCCCTCGGCAGGTCGCGGTTGAACCTGTCGCCCCGCAGGGCAGCGGCCTCGCCTCTGCAAGATCCGATGAGACGGGACACCCGGAATCCCACGATGGGTTGGGGCCTCTACTCGTCAAGCGCGAAGCGATAGACAGTCGACTGCCTGGTTCGGAAGCCGAGACGCTCATAGAGCCGGTTCGCAGCCGAACGATCCGGCCGGGAGGTGAGATCCGCCGTGTTGGCATCGCAGGTGACCATCTGCCTGACCGTCTCATGATCAAGGGGCTTTGCCGTCGAGGACAACTGCAGCAACAGTCGACCGAAGGCGTTGACGAGTTCCTCACTCGTTTCCCTGATGATGTCTACACGGACGTCCATGCGACGAGCGTATCCGCCGCCCACGAGGCCGAGCCTGCTACGGCCCGGCGAGCCGTCCGTCTCAACGAACCAAGTCGCTGTGTCCCACCCAATCCAATCCAGTCCATGCAGGTCAGCGACGTACAGAAAACCAACTCCATGGAGACAGGACACCTGATACGGAACCCGAGGCGCTCACGGGGCCGGTTCGCTGCCGCGCGGTCCGGCCGGGAGGTGGGATCCAGCGTCCGGGCGCCGGCGATGAAACCCCGACATCCCGCTGATCGACGCGCGCCCATACGGTGGACCCATGACGTCGATCAAGAAGTTCCAAGTCACCTTCGACTGCGCGGAACCCGAGCGGCTCGCTCGCTTCTGGTGCGAGGTGTTGGGGTACGTCGTACCGCCGCCGCCCGAGGGGTTTGCCACGTGGGACGACTTCAAGCGATCACAGCCGCCTGAGCAGCGGGATTCATGGTTCGCCTGCAGTGACCCCTCTGGTGTGGGCCCGCGACTGTACTTCCAGCGCGTCCCCGAAGGGAAGGCCGCCAAGAACCGGGTGCATCTCGACGTGCGGGTCGGCACCGGACTCGTGGGGGAAGAGCGCCTCGCCGCGCTTGAGGCCGAATGTGCACGACTGGTCCCGCTCGGCGCCGTACACGTGCAGACGCTGTACGACGGCAATGATGCGTGCATCCCGATGCAGGACATCGAGGGCAACGAGTTCTGCATCGACTGAGGAGCCGTGGGCGGGCCGGTGGAGGCGGGGTACGGCTGGGCGGACGCGTCGGACGTTCAGGCGGGGTTCGTCGGTGTCGACGGGGTCGCCGCCCGCGGAGCCCGCCTCCCGCGGACCGGAACCACCGGCTCGACCGCACTCCACTGACATCTGACGGCCCGTCCACCGGCCTGGTGGACGGGGCGGTCCCACGAGCAATGGCGTCAACGTCCGTCGGCTTCAGCGCGAAGGGACGGCCTGGGCGCGCAGTGGGCGTCCGACGAGGGAGTCGAGGATGTCGCGAGCAGTGATCAGGTCGCCGATCGCCGCGTTGATCCGGTGGCGCTCCTTCGCGAGGCCTTCGATGAGTTCCGGGCACCGCCCGGACAGGACGACGCCGTCGTCGACGGCGCAGGGAAGGATCTCGGCGACGGCCGATGTGCCGAGTCCCGCGGAGAGCAGGACCTGGATGCGTCGCACGGTGGTGACGGTGTGTTCGTCGTAGTCGCGGTATCCGTTCGGCAGGCGTGTCGGGGTGAGTAGCCCCTGTTCTTCGTCATAGCGCAGGGAGCGCTGGCTCGCGCCGGTGCGTCGTGACAGTTCACCGATCCTCATGGGGATGAGTCCAACAGCGCTTGACCTTGACGTCAATGTGAGGGTTTAGCGTTCGAGACGTGATCGAAACCTCTGACGAGAACACCCGGCTCACGCCCGTAACCGTCCTCGGCCTCGGCCCGATGGGCCGCGCCCTGGCCTCAGCCTTCCTCGAAGCCCGCCATCCGGTGACCGTGTGGAACCGCACGCCTGGAAGGGCCGGAGACCTCCTCGACCGGGGGGCGGCGACCGCCGGCTCGGTCCAGGACGCGGTGGCGGCCGGACAAGTGATCATTGCCTGTCTGATCGACTACGACGCGGTGCGGGCCACGCTCGAACCCGCGCAGGCGAGGTGGGGGAACCGGTGCCTGGTCAACCTCACCAGCGGAGAACCGGCTCAGGCCCGCCAGATGTCACGGTGGGCGTCTTCGCGCGGGATCGACTACCTGGACGGCGCGATCCTGACCCCGACACCGGCGATGGGCACGCCGTCCGCCGCCGTCCTCTTCAGCGGCGGCCGTGATGCCTACGAGGCCGTTCGGGAGACCATGGCGGCGATGGGCGGCACCGCGGTGCATCTCGGGGACGATCCCGGCCAGGCATCCGCCTACGAGGTCGCGCTCCTGGACATCTTCGCCACCTCGGTCAACGGCGTTGCGCACGCCTTCGCCCTCGCGTCGGCCGAGGGCATCGAGCCAGAACGGTTCGCGGCCTTCGCCACCGGCATCGGCGGACTCCTCCCGGAGGTGATCAAGCGTTTCGCCCAGCAGATCCAGAGCGGCCGCTATCCCGGGGACCGATCCACGATCGCCTCCGCGGCATCCGGGATCACACACATCATCAACACCGCCTCCGGCCACGGAATCGACGTGGGGATGCTCAGTGCGGCGCGAGGCGTCATCGACCGCGCCGTCGCGGAGGGCTACGGGCCGGAGGGGCTCGCACGTCTGACGACCGTGCTACACACGGCCGGTCGGCCCTGAGAACCTGGCGTCTGAGGATCGCCTGAGCCCTCCCCCCAAAAAAAGAAATTCCCAACCCCCGCCCCCCTCAGCCCCATCGGATCCACGCTCGAACCCCGCCGTCCGGACTCCAGGACCCGCCCGGACCGCTTCGGCCTCATCCGGTCGCAGTGATGAGGGACATTCCCGATACCAGAGCGCGGGCAGCGTCGGCGAAGTACTGCTCGTCGGCCTCAGGGGCGAGGCCGAGGGGGACGCCCTGGCCGAGGCCGACGAACAGTGCCCTGAGCGCGGTGGTCAGGCGTTGTGCCTGTGGCGACGTCACGACGCCTCCGTCGTACGGCCTTCCGGTGAACAGCGCGATCAGATGGTTCTCCTGCGCCCGGACGGAGGTGGCGAGCTGGGCCCCCAGGTCCGGGTCATGCAGGGCCATGTCCAGCAGGGTGATCTGGAGCGACAGCCGGGACAGCGCGTCCGGGGCGTCACAACTGCGCCGGTAGTACCGGGCGAAGGCGTCGACCGCTTCCTGCAGATCGAGTCCCGCCGGAACCGCCTGCTCGATCTCCTCGTAGTACGGCCGCAGGTGGTCGGCGACCAGAGCGACCACCAGGCCGTTCTTGCTCCCGAACAGTGAGTAGACGGCGCCGGTGGTCAGGTCGGCGCGGTCGGCGATCTCGTCAAGCCTGGCCCGGTACCCGTCCCGGGAGACGACCTGGAACGCGGCATCCAGCAAGGCGCGGCGGTTGCGCTCCTTGGCCTCCGCTCTCGTCATTCTCATAGTCCGATTATTGCCGTAATATCGTTACGGGAACCACCGTGACGAGTTTCGAGGAGGACGCCGATGACCCAGGTCGTGGCAGCGCGGGTGACCCGCCGGACGGTGGGGGCCATCGCCGATGGCGGCTTCAAGGTGCTGCTCGCCGCCGGCTGCATCGCCGGCGCCGCCCCGCTCGGCCGGTTACTCGGCGCGCCGGTCTGGCTGATGGTCGTCTCGGGCGTGGCCCTGCTGATCAGCGGGGGCATCGAGATCGGATACACGCGCAGCCGGTCGATGCGCACGTACACGCGGCTCATGATCGCCTACGACAGCGGCTGGGTGCTGGCGGCCCTGGCCGGGCTCCTGACGGCGTGGCGGGGCGGCAGCGCCGGGGGCGAGGTCTGGATGGGGTACCAGACGGCGGCCCCCCTCGTGTTCGCCGCGCTGCTGGTCGCCGCCGATCCGGTCGGAAAGGCAGATCCGGACTGAGAGACGGGTCCCTTGAACGGATCCCATCGACGGCTCCTCAGTCGAGGCAGAACTCGTTGCCCTCGATGTCCTGCATCACGATGCACGACTCGTTCTCGTCATCGGCCGGCAGCAGTCGCACGCGTACCGCGCCGAGCGCGACCAGTCGTGCGCACTCGGCCTCGAGGACGGCGAGGCGCTCTTCGCCCACGAGCCCGGTGCCGGCCCGCACGTCGAGATGGACCCGGTTCTTGACGACCTTGCCCTCGGGAACGCGCTGGAAGAACAGGCGTGGGCCCACACCCGTGGGGTCACTGCAGGCGAACCATGCGCCCCGCTCCTCAGGCGGCAGCGTGCGATGGAAGTCGTCCCACGTGGCGAACCCCTCCGGCGGCGGCGGTGCGACGTATCCCAACACCTCGCACCAGAAACGAGCGACGCGCTCGGGTTCCGCGCAGTCGAAGGTGACCTGGAACTTCTTGATCGACGCCACCGGCCCACCCTAGCGGCCACGTACTGTTCACCGCGACCCCGGGGCGGTCGCCGGTGAAGCAGGCCAGGACTCGTGAATTGGCCTTGGGCCGGGGCCCGGTGCGACCACTAGCGTCGGCTCATGCACCTGCGAATCGTGGACGCCTTCACCGACCGCCCCTTCACCGGCAACCCGGCCGGGGTCCTGCTCCTGGACGACGCCTTCCCGGACGACACCTGGCTCCAGAACGTCGCCATGGAGGTGAACCACGCCGAGACGGCGTTCGCGCACCGGCTGCCCGAGGGCGGCGAGGCCGACTGGGCGCTGCGCTGGTTCACGCCCGTCACGGAGGTCGCGATGTGCGGGCACGCCACGCTCGCCACGGCCCACGTCCTGCACACCACCGGCGCCCACCCGGGCCCGGCGCGGTTCGCCACCCGCAGCGGCGTGCTCGTGGCGACGCCCGCCGCGGACGGCTCGATCACCCTCGACTTCCCGACCGCCCCGCTCACCCGGGTCGAGGCCCCGGCCGGGGTCGCCGACGCGCTCGGCGCCGAGCCGGTCGCCGCGTTCGACACCGGCGCGAACGTCGGTGACCTGCTGGTGGAACTGGCCGACGAGAAAACGGTGCTGGGGCTCGCCCCGGACCACAAGGCCCTGGCCGGCTGCTCCGCACGGGGCGTCATCGCCACGGCTCGCGCCGAGGATCCCGCCCGGGGCTACGACTTCGTCTCGCGCTGTTTCTTCCCGAACGTCGGTATCGACGAGGACCCGGTCACCGGCTCCGCCCACACCGCGCTCGCCCCGCACTGGTCCGCCCGGCTGGGCCGTGACGACCTCACGGGGCTCCAGGCCTCCCGCCGCACCGGTCTCGTCCGCACCGGACTGCGCGGCGAACGCACCCTCCTCACGGGTCGCGCGGTCACCGTCGTCGAGGGCGAGCTGCACGCCTGACGCGCGGTCAGCCCGTGGGCAGCCAGGGCACCCTGTGCGCGAGCAGGGCGTAGCCGACGAACGCGCCGATGTCGAGCAGGGAATGGGCGACGACCAGCGGACCGACGCGCCCCCAGCGGCGGTACAGGTACACGAACACCACGCCCATCACCATGTTGCCGACGAAGCCGCCGACGCCCTGGTAGAGGTGGTAGGAGCCGCGCAGGACCGCGCTGGCCACCAGCGCGGTCCCCGCGGACCAGCCCAACTGGCCGAGCCTGCGCAGCAGATAGCCGACGACGATGACCTCTTCGAGGACCGCGTTCTGCACGGCGGACAGGATCAGCACGGGGTACTTCCACCACACGCTCGGCAGCGCCTCGGGGATGACCGTGAGGTTGAAGCCGAGGCCGCGGGCGGCCAGGTAGAAGGCGATGCCGGTGCTGCCGATCACCGCCGCGATCGCGGCGCCCCGGCCGAGGTCGGGCCACGGCCTGGTGCGGTCGAAGCCCAGCGTGCGCAGGCCGGCGCCCTCGCGCAGCAGCAGATGGGCGATCAGGGCGACGGGGACCAGGGCGGTCGCGATGCCGAAGAGCTGCCAGGTGAGGTCCAGCCAGGGCCGCCCCGGGGCGGCCGACGCGTTCATGGTGGCCGCCTGGTCCTTCAGGCCGCCCGGCTTGGTCACCGAGCCGACGAAGCTGATCAGCGCGGAGACCCCGCTCGCGCCCAGCGACAGCGCGAGCACGAGCAGCGTCTCGTCCCGCAGGATCCGCCGCGGGTCGCGCCGCCGCGCCCCGGAATCGGTCACCGCGTCAGCCTCCACCTGCACCCCTGCCTCCCGCCGGCTCACGGGCCCGCAGGCCCACCTCTCGCCTGGCAAGGATCGCAGAAGGAGACGTGGGGACGGTGAGGACGGTACACCGGTAGGACGCCGAGCACTGCGGCCAGCCTCACCGGCTCAGCCCAGCTCAACCCCCAGCCCCAGCGGGGCGACCGGTTCCGGCAGGCCCACCGGCCACATGTGCACCGGCTCCCCCGCGAGCATCAGCTCGGCATAGCGGCGCGTCGTCGCGGCCAGTGCCGCCTCGCGGGTCAGGCCCTGTTCGAGGGCCTGGTGGAAGGTGGCCGCCTGCCAGGACGCCCCGTTCACCCGGCGTCGGCAACGCTCCTCGATGACGCCCAGGTACAGGTCCCGGTCGGCGGTCTCCACCCCCCACGCGTCCAGTCCGGCGGAGGCCAGCGGCAGCAGCTCGTCGCGGACGAGGGTGACCGCGTCGACCTCGCCCGTGCCGCCGTAGCGCCCGCGCCGCGGCCACACGAACCGCGCGTCGATGCCGTGGCGGCACGCGGCGTCGAAGTTGGCCTCGGCCGCGGCGAAGGGCAGCCGGGTCCACACCGGCCGGCTCTCCTCGGCGAGGGAGCGCACCAGTCCGTAGTAGAAGGCCGCGTTGGCGATCACGTCGATGACGGTGGGCCCGGCGGGCAGCACCCGGTTCTCCACCCTCAGGTGCGGTACGCCGTCGGCGATGCCGTACACCGGCCGGTTCCAGCGGTAGATCGTGCCGTTGTGCAGCACGAGTTCCGCGAGGCCGGGCGTGCCGCCGGCGGCGACGACCTCCAGCGGTTCCTCGTCGTCGCAGAGGGGCAGCAGGGCCGGGAAGAAGCGCAGGTTCTCGGCGAACAGTTCGTACGCGGAGGTGATCCAGCGCTCGCCGAACCAGGTCCGCGGCCGTACGCCCTGTGCCTGGAGTTCGGGCGGGCGGGTGTCGGTGGACTGGAGGAACAGCGGGGGCCGGGACTCTCGCCACAGCTCGTGCCCGAACAGGAAGGGCGAGTTGGCGCCGACGGCGATCTGCGGGGCACACGCCACCTGCGCGGCGTTCCACACGTCGGCGAACCGGCCCGGGGTGACCTGAAGGTGCAGCTGTACGGAGGTGCAGGCGGCCTCGGGGACGATCGACTTCGCCGTGCGGACGAGGTGTTCCACGCCCTCGATGTCGAGCCGGAAGTCCTCCCCGCGCGCGGCCACGATCTGGTCGTTGAGCAGGGTGTAGCGGTCGACCTCGGAGAGGTTGGCGGAGACCAGGTCGTCCGGGCCGAGCGTGGGCAGGATACCGATCATGACGATGCCGGCGTCCACCTCGCGGGCCTTGCGGTCGGCGTAGGCGAGCGAGGTGCGCAGTTCCTCGGCGAGTCGGTCGAATACCCGGCCACCCAGCCGGTGTGGGGCTATGTTGACTTCCAGGTTGAACATGGCGAGTTCTGTTTGGAAATCGCGGCTCGCGATGCGTTCCAGCACCTGACCGTTCAACATTTTCGGCATACCGTCGGTACCGGCGAGATTCAATTCGATCTCGACGCCCATGAGGTTCTTGGGACGGTCGAATCGCTTCTCCACCAAGAGTCGCTCCAGTCCCATCAAGCACTTCTGGAGCTTTTCGCGGTAGCGCTGGCGATCGGACAGGTCGAACTGCCCCGCCACGACCTTCTCCCCCATCGAAGCGTCCCTCCTCGGTGGGCGGACCGACGTTACGGCCGCCGGGCTCCCGGGTGCAGGGGGGATGATGCCCAGCGGAAGCGATCGATAACGCCCCGCGCGGACCCGGCGCACGCTACTCTGTCGGATTGTTCCCAGAGGCATTTTCACTGGGCATGCAGCAGCCCGTCCAGTCGGGTACCCGGCACATCTCGTGAAAAACGCCGACGACATTCGGCCGACCGCTACCGACGCGTATTCCGAGGTCAGCGGGGCGGGACCGGTCCGGGAATCGGGAGGATTCCCGCATACCGATGGCGTATTGCAGTCTTGCGCGGTTCACCGGAATGAGATAGACGAAACAACGGCCGAACGCGCGTCGTATAAACTTCGCCCACAAGGCAGAAGGTTGACGCCCTCGGTCGTGGTTCCCGCCATGTTCCTGCCGTCGCGGTCACGGGAGGCAGACCGAGCCGCACCCACGTTCACCGACCCGGGCCACCACCCTTCCGGCCTTTCCGTGAGCAGACAGCGCCGTCCGCCCCACCCTCCTCGCGCCGCCGCGCCTGTCGAATGAGAGAGGCGACCCACCATGCCGCTGCACGTGCCCCCAGCCCCCGCGCCCGCACTGCGTTCCGTCCTCGCCGCCCTCGGTTCCCCCACCGCCGTCCGCGAGGCCCGCACCCCGTCCCTGCGCGCCGCACAGGGCCCGGCGACACCCGAACTCCCGCTTCCCGTCCATGTGCTGGACCGGATCACGCCGCAGGGCCTGTCCGCGACCCGGCTGGCCGGCTGGCGCTTCCTGATCCGCTGCGGCGACAAGGCGGTGGCCGCCGCCGACACCATGCTCACCCCGGACGGCTGGGCCTTCTCGCACTTCTTCGAGGGCCCCTACGTCCCCTCCACCGAGCGCGCCATACAGCAGGCGGAGGCGCTGCAACAGCCGTACCAGGCGCGGCTGCTGTCCGTCCCCGGGCTGTACATGCTCACGCTGTGGCTGCACGGCGACACCACCGCCGACGGCGCCGCGGGGCACCCGGCCGGCACCGATCTGCTCGTGCCCCTCGCCCCGGCCCCACCCGGCATATCGGCGCACCGCCCGTTCCGCGTCGCCGAGCTGCTTCCGGTGCTGACCCATCGCGCGACCCCGCTCCCGCTCCTCGGCCCGCCCGTGCTCGGCTCGCCCGCCTGACCGGACCCTCCGCGTGCCCCGTCGCCTCCCCGGCGGCGGGGCACGCCCATGCCGGCACCCGGGCCACCCCCGTGCCGGACGCCCGTGCCAGGGACCCGGGGCAGCGGCTTGGCCTGCATGGACTAGCCCCATCCGACCACCGCGAACCACCCAAAGGGGCAGTGCACTTGGACTGAACCGTCCGGCCGGGTGACGCGTCATGAACCTGTGAGAAGCGGTGCAGCGAAATCCCTGCGGAATGACGCCCGGAGGGCAACACTGGGTTCCGACCGACTTATCACCACGGGGGACGGCCATGACCACGACAGAGCGAGAGATCCCACCCATGTGCCAGCACCAGCCGCCGTGTCCGACAGCAGAGTCCGCCGACCGGGAGTCCGCCCGTCTCGTGGCGCACCATCCCGAGCAGGGCTGGAGTCTGCTGTGCAACGGCGTCCTGCTCTTCGAGGACACCGGTGAGCTGCTGCCCGACGGCCGGATCATCGCCCCGCACCGCCCGCTGGGTGCGGAGCATGTGATGACCGCCGCCTGAGCGGAGGGCGCGCGAAGGACCTGCGGGGCCGGCCGCACCGTACGAGGTGCGCACCGGCCCCGACGTGCGTCCAGGGGCGGCTACTGACCGTGTCCGGGTGCTAGCTCAGCGCCTCCCGCAGTGCCTGGTACGCCGGTTTGGGGTTCAGCTGCTCGTCCCAGGGCAGGGCGGCACCCTCGCCGGGGAAGACCCCCGGGATCCAGGAGTACTTGTCCGTGTAGTCCCAGACGGTGATGCCCACACACCGGCGCACGGCCAGGCAGGCCTGTGTCAACTGCCGGTACCAGTCGGCCTGTTCGGCCAGCATCGCGTCGGTCGCGGGCAGCCGCATCCGTACGTCGGCCTCGGTGAGCGCGGTGTCCAGGCCGAGGCCGGAGAAGCGGCTCAGGTTGCCCTCGATCGTGGTGGGATAGCCGTACTGGAGCGCCAGATGGGTCTGGAAGCCGATGCCGTCGAGCGGGACGCCTTCGGCTCTGAGGTTCTTGGCGAGCGCGTAATAGGCGTCGCTCTTCGGGCCGGTCGCCTCTATGTTGTAGTCGTTCAGGTACAGCCTGGCGTGCGGGTCGGCCTCGTGGGCCCAGCGCAGCGCGTCGGCGATGTAGCCGGGGCCGAGCGTCTTGTACCAGAGGGACTCGCGGTAGGTGCCGTCGTCGTTGAAGGCCTCGTTGACGACGTCCCAGGAGTACACCTCGCCGCGGTAGTGCCGCACCTCGGTGGTGATGTGCTGCCTCAGCACGGCCCGCAGCGCGTCGGCCGTCCACTGCTTCGAGGTGAGCCAGTCGGGCAGCTGGCTGTGCCAGACCAGGGTGTGGGCGCGGACCTGCTGGTGGTTCTCGCGGGCCAGGTTCACGATCTGGTCGCCGGCGGTCCAGTCGAAGACGCCCTGCCGGGGTTCGGTGGCGTACCACTTCATGCCGTTGCCCGGCGTGATCATGTCGAACTCGCTGCCGAGGATCTTCGTATAGGCGCTGTCGGTGAGTTCGGGGTTGTCGGTGGCGCTGCCGAAGTACCGGCCGTGGCGCCGGGCGAGATCGGCGAGCGTGGGCTGCCGGTCATGGGCCTGGGCGGCGGGGCCGGTGGCGACACCGGCGGCGACGAGGACGGCCGCGAGGACGCCGGCGAGTCTCAGACGTGTCTTGGGCATGGTGCGGCTCCGATCTGCGGGAAGGGGGGTGCTCGGCCCTTGGTGACGCCGGCGGTGAGGCCGACGACGAGCTGGCGCTCGGCGACGGAGTGGACGGCGTGCGCGGGGAGGCCGACGGAAAGCCACGGCGGGACGGCGCAGGGTCGCCCATCGTGTACTCCTTCGAAGTTCACCGCATCCCGGTGGGCCGAGTGGGCCGAAACATTCGAGAAAAATCCCGAACGTTCCGAACCGCGACTCTAGAAAGGCCCGTTGGGAGCGTCAAGGTGTCGTGCACGCGGGGTCTGAGACTGAGGGCGCGTAGCCGAACCACTCGAAGGCGCCCGGGCGCGGGTCCGGCGCGCCGGTGGGCGCGGATGTCGACGGCCAGGGTGACCGGGCGGTCCGTCGGTACGGGGTGTTCGGCGACGCGCTGACGCAGCCGGCCGTTCCGGGCGAGCACGGCCGCCGTGCCGCCGGCCACCTCCAGGTCCTCGTGGTGCCCCTCGTCCGGCCGGACCGGCAGGCCCGCCCGGGCCGCCGGGTGAGGGACCAGCAGCGCGCGGGCCGACGGTGCGGGGAGATCCAGCACGGGGCGAGCACGGGGGCGGTGAAGTCGTCGCGCACCGGCGGCTGTTCGAGCGGCGCCGGGCGGCCGGCGCCGGATGGCTCTCCCGCACCGGGCCCACCCGGGGCCAGCCGTCGGCCCACTCCACCGGCACCAGGAAGGTCTCCCGGCCGAGGACGTGGAACTCCGGGAACCAGTCGCGCGGCCGGGTGCCGAGCAGCACCATCCACCGGCTGCCGTCAGCGGCCTGGACCAGGTCGCTCTGGCCGGTGCAGCGGACCGGCAGGCCGGTGCCGCGGTGGCGCAGCAGCGGGTTGCCGGGGGGCCGGTTCCGAGGGGCCGTGCGGCGCTCGGGCACGGGCGGCCGGGACGCCGTGCCGAGCGCGGTCCCGCCCCCGGCGAGCAGCAGGTACCACCACGCGCCGATCCGGTACGGATGCGGGGCCCCGGAGTCCCTGAGGCCGGTGCCCGACCACATCGGGAGCGGGCCCTCCAGCACCGTCCCCGTGCGCGGATCGACGCGGGCCACGCTCACCCCGCCCTGGCTGCCGCCAGTGCACCGGGTCCCGGCTGTGGAGGAGCGGGACACGGGGAAGTACGCGAAGCTGGAGCACACGAGGCATGGCTCACCTCACAGCGTTCGAAAGTTTCGATCGTGGCGGCGAACTTTATCGGCGGGGCGCGCCGCGGCGGAGGGTCGGGAGAGCTTCGGCGGAGGAACGGGAGAGCGGTGTGCGCCCCGGCTGGTCGAATCCTCCGCGCGGGGGTGGGATGGAAGGGAGCAAGGGCCTTGCAGCGGGCACGTCCGCACGCTCACCCGGGCGTCGTCCGCCAGGGCGCGAGGAGCGGTGGAGCGATGTCCGGTTACGACACCTCGGCGGTGGCTCGGGTGGTGGTCGGCGTGAGCGGCTCCCTGGGCAGCGTCACGGCCCTGCGCCGGGCCACCTCGCTGGCCCGGCGGCTGGGCGCCGAACTGTGGACCGTGCTGGCCTGGGAGCCGCCGGGCGGCGACCCCGCCGCACGCCGCTCCCCCGCCGGCGGTCCGGCGGCCGAGGAGTGGCAGCGGCTGGCCCGGCAGCGGCTGATCGCGGTGCTGGAGGAGATCTTCGGCGGGGACGGCCCGGGGGTGCCGATCCACGCGGTCGTCGTCCGCGGCCCACCGGGCCCGGCGCTGGTGGCGACCGCGGACCGCGAGGACGACGTCCTGGTCGTCGGCGCGGGGCGCCGCGGACTGCACCGCGCCTTCTCCGGCCGGGTCTCCCGGCACTGCCTCGCGCACGCCGTCTGCCCGGTCCTCGCCGTACCCCCCTCCCCGCTCCAGTCCCAGCTGCTGTCGGTCCACCGGCGGAACACATGGCATCTGCGCATGGACCTCCGCCGGCTCTAGGAGCGGTCCGGCACCCGACCATGGTCACGCACCGTGGTCGTGGGTCGTGCCGCCAGGCGGCCGACGGCCACCATGAGGACGTCAGGAAAGCGTTCTGCTGCCGTGAACGCACGCCGGGCCATGACGCCGGGTGAGGGTCACCGGAATGCCCGCGGACGCGCCACCGGCGGGATCGTGGCCCAGGCCACACCGCTCCCGGCCTCCGCTGTTGATGCGACCGGGTCGGCCGCCGGTCATTCTTAACGCAAGTTTGACGCCCACCGAGCCGAGATCCATAGGCCCAGACGTCACTCTCTGCATACGCTGGTGCGGCCGTCCGCGTGATGGCCGGAAAGAGCTGAGCCGCACACAGGAGCACGCCGATGGCCACGACCGAACACCCTCCTTCCAGCCGATTGCGCACCTGGATGCTGGAGGGGCTGTCCGACATGGGCAAGCCCGGTGGCCACACGGGTCCCCACGCCGAACCGGAGCCCCCGCACAAGGGCCAGCGCTGGTGGCGGGTGATGTGTCTGACCGGTGTCGACTACTTCTCCACCCTTGGCTACCAGCCGGGTATCGCGGCCCTCGCAGCCGGTCTGCTCGGGCCGATCGCGACCATCGTCCTCGTCATCGTGACGCTGGCCGGCGCGCTTCCGGTGTACCGCCGGGTCGCCGAGGAGTCTCCGCACGGCGAGGGTTCGATCGCCATGCTGGAGCGGCTGCTGTCCTTCTGGCAGGGCAAGCTCTTCGTGCTCACGCTGCTCGGCTTCGCCGCCACCGACTTCCTGATCACCATCACGCTCTCCGCCGCCGACGCCTCGACCCACCTGGTGGAGAACCCGCATCTGACGAGTGCCCTGCACGGCCACCAGATGGTCATCACGCTGTTCCTGGTCGCCCTGCTCGGCGCGGTCTTCCTCAAGGGCTTCCTGGAGGCGATCGGCGTCGCGACGGCGCTGGTCGGCGTCTACCTCGCGCTGAACGTCGTCGTCGTGATCGTCGGCCTCTACCACGTCATCACCGCGGGCCATGTGATCACCGACTGGTCCAACGCGCTGACCGTGCAGCACGGCAACATCTTCGTGATGATCGGCCTCGCGCTGCTCGTCTTCCCCAAACTCGCGCTCGGCCTCTCCGGGTTCGAGACCGGCGTCGCCGTCATGCCGCACGTCCAGGGCGACCCGGACGACACCGAGGAGACGCCGACCGGCCGGATCCGGGACACGAAGAAGCTGCTGACCACGGCCGCGATCATCATGAGCGGCTTCCTGATCACCTCCAGCTTCATCACCACACTGCTCATCCCGGAGAAGGACTTCAAGACCGGTGGCCAGGCCAACGGACGTGCGCTCGCCTACCTCGCGCACGAGTACCTCGGCGGCGCCTTCGGCACGGTCTACGACGTCTCGACCATCGCCATCCTGTGGTTCGCCGGCGCCTCCGCCATGGCCGGTCTGCTGAACCTGATGCCGCGCTATCTGCCCCGCTACGGCATGGCCCCCCACTGGGCCCGCGCGGTGCGCCCGATGGTCATCGTGTTCACTCTGATCGCCTTCCTGGTCACCTGGCTCTTCGACGCCAACGTCGACGCGCAGGGCGGCGCCTACGCCACCGGTGTGCTGGTGCTCATCACCTCCGCGGCGATCGCCGTGACCATCGCGGCGCGCAAGGCCGGGCAGCGCAAGTGGACCATCGGGTTCGGCGTGATCTCGGTGGTCTTCATCTACACGACCGTCGTGAACGTCATCGAGCGGCCGGACGGTGTGAAGATCGGTGCCTGCTTCATCGTCGGCATCATCCTGGTCTCGCTGCTGTCCCGGCTGGCCCGCGCCTTCGAGCTGCGCGTGACCAGCGTGACGTTCGATCCGCTGGCTGAACGATTCATCCGGGACATGGCCAGCCGCAAGATGCGGTTCATCGCCAACGAGCCCGGGCACCGGGACAAGGCCGAGTACCGCGACAAGATCGAGCAGATCCGCGCCGACAACGACATGCCGGAGCAGGAGGACTTCGTCTTCGTCGAGGTGACGGTCACCGACCCGTCCGAGTTCGAGGCAGGCCTGACCGTGCGCGGCGAGGTGCTGCACGACCGCTACCGGGTGCTGACCCTGGAGTCCGCGTCCATCCCGAACGCCCTGGCCGCGCTCCTGCTCAACGTCCGCGACATGACGCGCTGCACCCCGCACATCTACTTCGAGTGGACCGAGGGCAATCCGTTCGCCAACTTCCTGCGCTTCTTCCTCTTCGGCCAGGGCGAGGTCGCCCCGGTCACCCGCGAGGTGCTGCGCGAGGCGGAGCCGGACCGGGAACGCCGGCCGCGCGTGCACACCGGCTGAGGCCCGGAGCGGACAGCGCCGGGCCCGACGGGCTCGGCGCTACTTCCCGAACCACCGCCGGGGCGGCCGTACGTCCACCTTCCCCATGCTGATCCGCCCTCCTATCCCCACCCGGAGCACGACCGGCGCCTCGGGACCGCGGGCCGGGCGGACCCTGGTCTTGCTGTAGCCGACCGCCAGCGCGTCCGTGTCGACGACCATGCCGGGCCGGGTGATCAGGCGCAGGGTGCCGCCGCACAGGTCCAGGTCGATGTCGAGGGTGTCGTGCGTGAGCACGGCGTCGGAGAAGTCCAGGGTCACGTTTCCCCACGCGCACACGATCTCCAGCCGCCGGGGCACGATCCAGGGGCCCTCGCGGGTGGCCGAGGCGTACTGCTGCTCGATCCGGACGACGTCCTTGGCCGCCGCCGGCACCGCGGCGGCACCGGCCTGCACCGGCAGGTCGGCGGTGAGCACGGCCAGCTGCCCGAGCGTGCGGGCGGACAGCGCCGCCGCCACGCGCTCGTCCAGCTCCTCGTGGGTGAGCCGTCCCTCCCCCGCGGCGGCGGCGAGCGCCTCCACCACCCGGTCGCGGTCCGCGTGCGAGGCGCGCAGCCCGTCCGGCACGTCCGCGTCCACCATGTCGGCCGTCATCCCCTCACCCCGTTTCAGCAGGCTCCGTGCGGAGCCGTCACCATCGAGAACTAACGTTATATCGCGTTATACCTGACGGCCAACCCCACGTCCATGGTTCCCGGCGGCTGGCCCTATCGTGACCGGCATGCAGTCCTACACGATCGGCCAGGCGGCGCGGCTGCTCGGCGTGAGCCCGGACACCGCCCGCCGCTGGGCCGACGCGGGCCGGGTGGCCACCCATCGCGACGAGGCCGGGCGCCGGCTCATCGACGGCCGCGCCCTCGCCGCGTTCTCGGTCGAACTGGCCAAGGCGGCCGGCGGCGAGGAGGACGCCTCCTACACCTCCGTCCGCAACGCCTTCCCCGGCATCGTCACCGCGATCAAGCTCGGCGACGTCGCCGCCCAGGTCGAGATCCAGGCGGGCCCGCACCGGCTGGTGTCCCTGCTGACCCGGGAGGCCGTCGAGGAACTGGGCCTGGAGGTCGGCATGGAGGCCACCGCGCGCGTGAAGTCCACCAACGTGCACATCGACCGCGTCTGACCCGGCGGAGTCAGCGGCAGAGCAGCGCCGCCCACAGGTCCAGCCGGTCCCGCAGCCGCGACAGGTCGCGCCCCGTCAGTCGCTCGATCCGCTCCACCCGGTAGTGCACGGTGTTGACGTGCAGATGCAGCGCCTGCGCCGTGCGCGCCCAGGAGCCGTCGCAGGCCAGGAACGTCTCCAGGGTGGCGAGCAGGACCGCGACGGGCGGCCGGCCGGTCTCCAGCAGCGGGCCGAGCACCGTACGGGCATAGGCGCTGCGCACCTCGGCCGGGACACCGGTGAGCAGCGCGTCGAGGGTGGTGAGGCTGCGGGCGTCGGTCAGGCGGGAGGCGTCGGGCGCGGTGGTCCGCGCCGAGGTGAGGGCGTACCGGGCCCGCCCGAGCGCGGCGCCGAGTTCGTCGGGCCCCGCCGCGGGTGCGCCGGTGCCGCCGTGCAGGACCACCCCGGGCACGCACCCGGCGACCAGCGGCCACACCTCGTCCGCCCAGCCGTCCGGCACCCCGGGCAGCACCGCGAAGGCACCCCCGTCCGGCAACCGGCCGACGGCCGCCGCACCCCCTGGCCCGCCCTCCGCTCCCGCCTGCGCCCCGGCCCCCTCGGCACGCGCGGCCACCACCAGGGCACCGCCCGCGTCGCGGGCCGCCACCGCATGCCCCGCCAGTTCCGTCAACGCGCCCTCGGCGAGCGGCCCTTCGTCCGGCCCGGGCCGGCGCGTCCCGGCGTCCGCGACGAGGACCAGGTACGGCCCCGTCTCCGGCAGCCCGCAGCGCCGTAGCGCCGCCTCCACCATGCCGTCCTCGCGCGCGTCCGGGGCCGACAGCAGCGCGCCGAGTTCGTCGGCCGCGCGGAGCCGGGCCGAGGGGCGCCGGGCCGCGGCCTCCTGGCAGTGGGCCAGCACAGCGGCGACCTCGTGCAGCATGCGCGGCGGGGCGGCGTCCGGGTCGG
Organism: Streptomyces monashensis; assembly: GCF_001866665.1. GTDB lineage: Bacteria > Actinomycetota > Actinomycetes > Streptomycetales > Streptomycetaceae > Streptomyces > Streptomyces monashensis. The sequence goes on from NZ_MLYO01000014.1 coordinate 113,289, forward strand.
GCAGGTACAACAGCTGTCGCTCGTACGGCGAGACACCGCGCGCGTCGACGGAGGCGGTCACCCCGGTGCCGTCCGCGACGAGCGCGACCGCCTCCCGCGGGGGCACCGGCGGGGCGCCCTCGGTGGCGGCGACCGTACGGCCCGAGGGCGTGAAGACGTAGGCGGCGGTCGGGCCGAGGTGGGCGAAGGCCTCGGCGAGCACGGCGTGCGGGCCGGCCTCCTGGGCGAGCAGCCGGCTCAGCCGCACGCGCGCGTTCTCCGGCAGCGCGTGATGCCGGCTCAGTCCGCCCCACTGGCGCAGGTACACGGTGTCGGTGATCGACCGGAACATGATGTGCGCGGGCACCCCGGCCACCGGCACACCGTGGCGCACACACGCCTCGACCAGGTCGTCGGGAACGTTCCCGTGTGTCTCCTCGCCCGCGAGCAGCGCGGCGGCCCCCGCCTCCTTCAGGGCCGAGACGAACCGCTCCGCCCTGCCGGAGCCGCCGTCGGGCGACCACCACACCAGCCCGCTGAGGACCACCTCGCCGGGCCGCACGAACCGGGCCGGGTCCTCGAGGTCCGTGACCGTCACTCCGCTGATTTCGCGCCGCAGCAGCGCGTCCTCCGCCCACAGCAGGCGCAGCCCGAGGGAGGCGTCCCCCAGGAGGTGTTCGACGTGCATGTGCTGGCTCCTCGTACGGCCGCCGCGGGGTGAGCGATCCCCCGGCCTCTCGCATTCACCAGGCGAGTGCGAGATAAAACATCGTAAATGCCAGGCTGCCGCAGTGGAATGCCTCTTGGTTGATCCTCCAGTCCCAGGGCCTGCGGCGTCGGTGTTTCCGTGCCCCGCACCAGTCGTCCCGACCGGTTCCCGTTGGTTCACTTCCGGCCATGGACCTGAACACGGTGGCCGAGATACGAGACGCCCGGCGGCCCGCGCCCTGGCGGCCCGGGGACGCCTGGCTCGGCGGCGGGACGTACCTGTTCTCCGAGCCCCAGCCGCACCTGCGGCGTCTGGTGGACCTGAGCCGCATGGGCTGGACGCCGGCACAGCGGCACCCGGACGGCTCGCTGGAGCTGGCCGCCACCTGCACCATCGCCCAACTGTCCGGCTGCGCCCGGGACTTGCCCGCCCTCGCGGCCCCTCTCTTCGAGCAGTGCTGCCGGGCATTCCTCGCCTCGTTCAAGATCTGGAACACGGCGACCGTCGGCGGGAACCTGTGCAACGGACTGCCGGCCGGCCCGATGATCTCCCTCACGGCCGCGCTCGACGGCACCTGTCTGCTCCTCGCCCAGGACGGATCCGGACGCCGCCTGAAGGTCGCCGACTTCATCACCGGCGCGGGCCGCAAGGATCTCGCCGAGGGCGAGCTGCTGCGCTCGGTCACCCTGCCCGCCCGCGCCCTGTCCTGCCGTACGGCGTTCCGGCAGGTCTCGCTCTACGGTCTCGGGCGCTCGGCCGCCCTGGTCATCGGGACCCTCGACCCGGTCGACCACTCCCTCACGGTCACCGTCACCGCGGCCACGGTGCGCCCGGTGCGGCTGTGGTTCCCGCTGCCGCCGACGGCCGCGGCGCTGCGGGCGGCGATCGAGGGGGCCGTCACGGAGGGCGAGTGGTTCGACGACATCCACGGACTGCCCGAGTGGCGGCGGCACATGGCGCTGCGGCTGGCGGAGGAGATCCGCCGGGAACTGACGGAGGAGGAGCGGCGATGAGGGTCGAGGTCAACGGACGGTCCCATGAGGAGGATCCCCGGCCGGGGCAGTGCCTGCGCACCTACCTGCGCGAGCGCGGCTGGTTCGGCGTGAAGAAGGGCTGTGACCAGGGCGACTGCGGCGCCTGCACGGTCCACGTGGACGGCGAGCCGGTGCACAGCTGCCTCTACCCCGCCTTCCGCGCCGACGGCCGCAGCGTCACCACGGTCGAGGGCCTGGCCGCCCCGGACGGCGAACTCCACCCCGTGCAGCGCGCGTTCCTCGACGCCCAGGGCTTCCAGTGCGGCTTCTGCACGGCCGGCTTCCTGATGACCACGGCAGCGCTCAAGGAGGACCAACTCGCGGATCTGCCAAGGGCGTTCAAGGGCAACCTGTGCCGCTGCACCGGCTACCGGGCCATCGAGGACGCCGTGCGCGGGGTGAAGAACGTGGAGGCGCCCGCGCCCGGCGAGTCCGTCGGCCGCAGCCTGCCCGCCCCGGCCGGGCCGCAGGTCGTCACCGGCACCGCCCGCTACACCTTCGACATCGACGTACCGGGCCTGCTCCACATGAAGCTGCTGCGCTCCCCGCACGCCCACGCCCGTATCCTCGCGATCGACACCTCCGCCGCCCTGCGCGTCCCCGGCGTGCACGCCGTGCTCACCCACCACGACGCCCCGGAACGGCACTTCTCCACCGCCCGTCACGAACACCCCGAGGAGGACCCGGACGACACCCGCGTCCTGGACGACACCGTCCGCCACGTCGGCCAGCGCGTCGCCGCCGTCGTCGCCGACAGCGAGGCCGCCGCCGAGGAGGGCTGCCGGCGGATCGAGGTGACGTACGAGGTGCTGCCCGCCGTCCTCGACCCGGAGGACGCCATGCGGCCCGGCGCCCCGGTCGTCCACGCCAAGGACTCGGCGACGGCCCGCATCGCGCGCCCCGAGGCCAATGTCGTCGGCGAGGCGCACGGCGAGATCGGCGACGTCGAAGCGGGCTTCGCGGCGGCGGACGTCGTCTACGAGGACACCTTCCGCACCCAGCGCGTCCAGCACGCCAGCCTGGAGACGCACGGCGCCGTCGCCTGGATCGACGAGGACGGCCGGCTCACCGTCCGCACCAGCTCCCAGACGCCGTTCCTCACCCGCCGCGCCCTGTGCGCGCTGTACGACCTGCCCGAGGAACAGGTCCGGGTGCTGGCGGGCCGGGTCGGCGGCGGGTTCGGCGGCAAGCAGGAGATGCTGGTCGAGGACATCGTGGCGCTCGCCGTGCTGAGGCTGCGCCGCCCGGTGAAACTGGAGTACACGCGCGCGGAGCAGTTCTACGGCGCCACCACCCGGCACCCCTTCACGATCCGGGTGAAGGCGGGCGCCCGCCGCGACGGCACCCTCACCGCGCTCCAGCTGCGCGTCGTCGCGAACACAGGCGCGTACGGCAACCACGGCCCGGCCGTGATGTTCCACAGCGTCGGCGAGTCCATGGCCGTCTACCGCGCCCCGCACAAGAAGGTCGACGCCTACTCGGTCTACACGCACACCGTCCCGGCCGGCGCCTTCCGCGGCTACGGCCTCGGTCAGGTGCTGTTCGCGGTGGAGTCGGCGCTGGACGAGCTGGCCCGCCGACTGGAACGGGATCCCCTGGAGTTCAAGGCCCGCAATGTCATCGGCGCCGACGAGCCGATGCTCACCCCGGGCGGCCACGAGGAGGACCTGCACATCGCGAGCTACGGCCTCGACCAGTGCGTGGCGATCGTGCGCCGGGCCCAGGCGGAGCCGGTGTCCGAGCCCGTCCCCGCGGGGTGGCTGGTCGGCGAGGGCGCGGCCCTGGCGATGATCGCGACCGGTCCGCCCGGAGGCCACATCGCCGACGCCAGGGCCGCCCTGCTGCCGGACGGCACCTTCGATCTGGCCGTCGGCACCGCCGAGTTCGGCAACGGCACCACGACCGTGCACCGGCAGATCGCGGCCGGGGAACTGGCCACCACCGTCGACCGGATCGCCGTCCGCCAGTCCGACACGGACGTCGTACGGCACGACACCGGCGCCTTCGCCTCCACCGGCACGGTCGTCGCGGGCAAGGCCACCCTGCGCGCCGCCCGCGCCCTCGCCGACCAGTTGCTGGACTTCGCCGCCGCCCACCTGGCCGTCCCGCGCGCGGACTGCCGGCTGACGGAGGAGGCCGTGCTCCACCCGGGCGGACGCCTGCTGCTGAAGGAGGTGTACGCCGCCTCGCGCACCGTCGGCCTGGAGCTGAGCGCCGACGGGCACTTCGGCGGCACCCCGCGCTCGGTCGCCTTCAACGCGCACTGGTTCCGGGTGGCGGTCGACCCCGGGACCGGCGAGATCCGCATCCTGCGCAGTGTGCACGCGGCCGACGCGGGCAAGGTGATGAACCCGATGCAGTGCCGGGGGCAGGTCGAGGGCGGGGTCGCCCAGGCACTCGGCGCCACCCTGTTCGAGCGGGTCCTGCTGGACGAGCGGGGCGCCGTCGACACCGCCGCCTTCCGTCGCTACCGGCTCCCGCAGTACGCCGACGTGCCGCGCACCGAGGTGCACTTCATGGAGACGGCGGACGCGATCGGCCCGCTGGGCGCCAAGTCGATGAGCGAGAGCCCGTTCAACCCGGTCGCCCCGGCCCTGGCCAACGCGCTGCGGGACGCGACGGGCGTGCGGTTCACCGAGGTGCCGCTGCTGCGTGACCGGGTGTGGCGGGCGCTGGAGCGCCACAGCGGTAGCCGCCGTCCACGCGGATCGCGGTGATCCCGCTGATGTGCCGAGCGCCGCACCGGTCCTGCGGGAGGACCAGCTGGGGCCCGGCCGCGTCCAGCGGGGTCTCGTCGATGCGCACGCCCAGCAGGACGGGCGCGTCCGCGAAGTCCGGGTCGATCTCGGCCCAGGACAGCACCGCGTGGTGGCCGTCGGTGCCGGTGACGGCGATGAGGAAGCGCAGCCGGTCCTTGCGGCGCGCCGGGTCGAAGTCCGGGCCGGCGTCGGCGAGGACGTCGTACAGGCGCGGTCCGGTGAAGCGGTGGTGCTGGATGCCGCTGGTCGCGCAGTCGAAGCTGACGTCCGCCCGGTGCTGCGGCCAGCGCAGCAGCTCCGGAACGGTCAGCCGGACGGGACGGGCCAGATCACCGGTCAGGGCGAGTTGCGCGAGCGCCATCTGCGACCACCTCCCGCAGGACGGTACCCGCAGGAGTGCGCCGTACAAACGCACATGCGAGCCACATGTCACAAGTTTGCAGCTCATGCGATGTGACAGGAGACTTACCCCTGGCAGATGCGGCATTATCGTCGCCGCACGGCCGGTTTCTCCCCGGCCGCGACAGGGCGCGACACTTGTTCCACAGAACGCGAGGAGTAGACCCGTGATGACCCGTTCCGTGCACCGGACCCGACGGATGCTGAAGGTTGCCGGTGCGGGAGCCGCCGCCCTGCTGGCACTCAGTGCCTGCTCCTCGTCCACCGACTCGGCCACGTCCAAGGACAGCGCGAGCTCGGCCGCGGCCGGCTCCTCGTCCTCGCCGAAGCTCTCCGGCAACGTCACCGTGTTCGCGGCCGCCTCCCTCAAGGAGAGCTTCACGGCCCTGGGCAAGGAGTTCGAGCAGCAGCACCCCGGCACCAAGGTCAGCTTCAACTTCGGCGGCAGCGACACCCTGGCCGCGAGCATCACCAGCGGCGCCCCGGCGGACGTCTTCGCCGCCGCCAGCCCCAAGACCATGGCGATCGTCACGGGCAAGAAGGACGCGGCCCGCACGCCGGCCACCTTCGTCCGCAACCAGCTGGAGATCGCGACCCTGCCGGGCAACCCGCACAAGGTGGCCTCGCTGAAGGACCTCACCGCGTCCGGCCTGAAGGTCGTGCTGTGCGACAAGACCGTGCCGTGCGGCGCCGCCGCGCAGAAGGCCCTGGACGCCAGCCACCTCAAGCTCACCCCGGTCTCCTACGAGCAGGACGTCAAGGGCGCCCTGAACAAGGTGGAGCTGAAGGAGGCCGACGCCGCGGTCGTCTACAAGACCGACGTGCACGCCGCCGGTGACAAGGTGCAGGGCGTGGAGTTCCCCGAGTCGGCCGAGGCGATCAACGACTACCCGATCGTGCTGCTGAAGAACGCGCCGAACACCGAGGCCGCCAAGGCGTTCATCGCCCTCGTGCGGTCCGCCGAGGGGCAGAAAGTGCTGAGCGAGGCCGGGTTCCTCAAGCCGTGACCTCGCCTCTCGGACCCGACGCCGCGACCGGTCCCCGCACGGGCCGGCCGCGGCGTCGCCGCGTCGGCACCGGGGGCCGGCGCGGGGTGCCGTTGCCGCTGCTGCTGCCGGGCCTGGTGGCGCTGGCATTCCTGCTGCTGCCGCTGCTCGCGCTGATCGTCCGCGCGCCCTGGCGGACGCTGCCGGACCAGCTCTCCAGCACCCAGGTCTGGCAGGCGCTCCAGCTGTCCCTGGTCAGCGCGACGGCGGCGACGGCCGTCAGCCTCGTCCTGGGCGTGCCCCTGGCCTGGCTGCTGGCCCGCACCGAGTTCCCCGGCCGGGGATTCGTACGGGCCCTGGTGACCCTGCCCCTCGTGCTGCCGCCGGTGGTCGGTGGTGTGGCCCTGCTGCTGGCCCTCGGCCGCAACGGCGTGATCGGCAGGTGGCTGGACGCCTGGTTCGGGATCACGCTGCCGTTCACCACCACCGGGGTGGTGATCGCGGAGGCGTTCGTCGCGATGCCGTTCCTGGTCATCAGCGTCGAGGGCACCCTGCGCGCGGCCGACCCGCGCTACGAGGAGGCGGCGACCACCCTCGGCGCGTCCCGCTTCACCGCGTTCCGCCGGGTCACCCTGCCGCTCATCGCCCCGGGTATCGCGGCCGGCGCGGTCCTCGCCTGGGCCCGCGCGCTCGGTGAGTTCGGCGCGACGATCACCTTCGCGGGCAACTTCCCCGGCCGCACCCAGACCATGCCCCTCGCGGTCTATCTCGCCCTCCAGGACGACCCCGACGCCGCCATCTCCCTCAGTCTGGTCCTGCTCGCGGTGTCGATCGCGGTGCTGGCCGGGCTGCGGGACCGCTGGATGACGGGAGCGTGAGCGTGGCCGCCGACCCCGGGCGTGTGCGAACGTACCGTCCCATGACCGACATCGACGCCCCCGAGGCCGCCCCGACGCGGGTGGGCGACGAGGGGCTCGACGCCCGGCTCGTCGTCGACCGGGGCGCCTTCCGCCTGGACGTCTCCCTCACCGCCGCCCCTGGCGACGTCGTCGCCCTGCTCGGCCCCAACGGCGCCGGCAAGACCACCGCCCTGCGCGCCCTCGCCGGTCTCGTCGCGCTCACCGACGGGCATCTCCGGCTCGACGGCGCCCCGCTGGAAGACACTCCCCCGGAGTCCCGCCCGGTCGGCGTGGTCTTCCAGGACTATCTGCTCTTCCCGCATCTGACCGCCCTCGACAACGTGGCCTTCGGGCCGCGCTGCCAGGGCGTCCCCAGGGCCGAGGCCCGAACCCAGGCGGCCGCGTGGCTGGAGCGCATGGGGCTCGCCGACCACGCCCATGCCAAGCCGCGCCGGCTCTCCGGCGGGCAGGCCCAGCGGGTGGCCGTCGCCCGGGCCCTGGCCACCCGCCCGCGGCTGCTGCTCCTGGACGAGCCGCTGGCCGCCCTGGACGCCCGCACCCGCCTGGAGGTCCGGGCCCAACTGCGCCGTCATCTGGCCGAGTTCGAGGCCGTCGCCGTCCTCGTCACGCACGACCCGCTGGACGCCATGGTGCTCGCGGACCGGCTGGTCGTCATCGAGCACGGCCAGGTGGTGCAGCAGGGCACCCCCGCCGACATCGCCCGCCACCCGCGCACCGACTACATCGCCCAGCTCGTCGGCCTCAACCTCTACCGGGGCCGGGCGGACGGACACGCGGTACGGCTCGACGCCGGGCCCTCGCTCACGACCACCGAGGAGCTGTCCGGGCCCGTCTTCGTGGCGTTCCCGCCGAGCGCCGTCACCCTGTTCCGGGACCGGCCGACCGGCGCCAGCGCCCGGAACCTGTGGCGCTGCGAGGTCGAGGGCATGGAGACGCACGGCGACCAGATCCGCGCCGACCTCACCGGCGAGCTCGCACTCGCGGCCGACCTCACCACGGTCGCCGCGGCCGAGCTGGATCTGCACCCGGGCGCAGCTGTCTGGGCGACGGTCAAAGCGACGCAGACCCACGCATACCCGGCTTGAGCGACCGTGCGCCCTACCGTGGGTGCCCATGACCCTGAGCATCCGCAATCAGCTGCCCGGCGCCGTCACCGCGGTCCAGTCGGGCGAGGCGATGGCCACCGTGAAGCTCCGCCTCGGCGGCGGGCAGCACCTCATGGCGGCGATCACCCTGGAGGCCGCCGAGGAGCTCGGCCTCGCCCCCGGCTCGCCCGTGCGCGCCCTCGTGAAGTCGACCGAGGTCTCCCTCGCCACCAGCCGGGTCGAGGGCCTGTCGATCCGCAACCAGCTGCCCGGCGCGGTCACCGGCCTCGTCACCGGTGCCGTCATGGCGACCGTGCGGATCACCGTCGACGGCGGCGAACTGACCGCGGCGATCACCAAGGACGCGGTCGAGGAGCTCGGGCTCTTCGTCGGCTCCGACGTGGTCGCCCTGATCAAGGCGACCGAGGTGGCCCTCGCGACGGAGTGACACGGCGAGGGCCCCGCCCGGGAATCCGGACGGGGCCCTCGATATCACCGCCCGCCGACGCACCGGCGGGCGAGGGGTGTCAGTCCTCGTACGCGTCCAGCGGCGGGCAGGAGCAGACCAGGTTGCGGTCCCCGAAGGCCTGGTCGATCCGGCGCACCGGCGGCCAGTACTTGTCGGCGGCCGAGACACCGGCCGGGAACACGGCCTCCTCGCGGCTGTAGGCGTGCGCCCAGTCGCCGCCGAGCGCGGCGGCGGTGTGCGGGGCGTTCCGCAGCGGGTTGTCCTCCGCCGGCCACTCGCCCGCGCCGACCTTCTCGATCTCCGCGCGGATGGCGATCATCGCGTCGCAGAACCGGTCCAGCTCGGCGAGGTCCTCGGACTCGGTCGGCTCGATCATGAGCGTGCCGGCCACCGGGAAGGACATGGTGGGCGCGTGGAAGCCGTAGTCGATGAGCCGCTTGGCGACGTCGTCCACGCTGACGCCGGTCGCCTTGGTCAGCGGGCGCAGGTCGATGATGCACTCGTGCGCGACCAGGCCGCCGGGGCCGGTGTAGAGCACGGGGTAGTGCGGCTCCAGGCGCTTGGCGACGTAGTTCGCCGACAGCACGGCGACCTGCGTGGCCCGCTTGAGACCCTCGCCGCCCATCAGGCGGACGTACGCCCAGGAGATGGGCAGGATGCCCGCGGAGCCCCAGGGGGCGGCCGAGACCGGGCCGACGCCCGTCTCCGGGCCGGCCGCGGGCTGGAGCGGGTGGTTCGGCAGGTACGGCGCGAGGTGCGAGCGGACCGCGACCGGTCCGACGCCGGGGCCGCCGCCGCCGTGCGGGATGCAGAAGGTCTTGTGCAGGTTCAGGTGCGAGACGTCACCGCCAAAGTGGCCCGGCTTGGCGAGGCCGACCAGCGCGTTGAGGTTCGCGCCGTCGACGTACACCTGGCCGCCCGCCTCGTGCACCCGGGCGCAGATGTCGGCGACGTGCTCCTCGAAGACGCCGTGCGTCGACGGGTAGGTGATCATCAGCACCGCCAGCTCGGCGCGGTGCTGCTCGATCTTGGCGCGCAGGTCCTCGACGTCGATCTCGCCGTCCTCGGCCGTCTTGACGACGACGACCTTCATGCCGGCCATCACGGCGCTGGCCGCGTTGGTGCCGTGCGCGGAGGACGGGATCAGGCAGACGGTGCGCTGCTCGTCGCCGTTGGCACGGTGGTAGCCGCGTACGGCGAGCAGACCGGCCAGCTCGCCCTGGGAGCCGGCGTTCGGCTGCAGGGAGACCTTGTCGTAGCCGGTGACCTCGGCGAGACGTTCCTCCAGCTCGCCGATGAGGGTGAGGAAGCCCTGCGCCTGCTCGGCCGGCGCGAAGGGGTGCAGCCCGCCGAACTCGGGCCAGGTGACCGGCTCCATCTCGGTGGTCGCGTTGAGCTTCATGGTGCAGGAGCCCAGCGGGATCATGCCGCGGTCGAGCGCGTAGTCACGGTCGGCGAGCTTGCGCAGGTAGCGCAGCATCGCGGTCTCCGAGCGGTGCTGCTGGAAGACCGGGTGGGTGAGGTAGTCGTCGCCGCGCAGCAGCGCCTCGGGCAGGGTGTCCGCGGCACTCGCGTCGAGCGCCGCTATGTCGCCCGCGACGCCGAAGGCCGCCAGGACGACGCCCAGCCGGTCCCGGTCGGTGGTCTCGTCGCAGGCCGCGGAGACGTGGTCGGCGTCGACCAGGCGCAGGTTCACGCCGTTCTCGCGGGCGGCTGCGACGACCTCGGCGGCCCTGCCGGGCACGCGCGCGGTGACGGTGTCGAAGAAGGCGCCGTGGACGACCTCGACACCGCCGGCCCGCAGGCCCTCGGCGAGCAGCACGGCGTACCGGTGCGTCCGCCGGGCGATGATCCGCAGCCCCTCCGGGCCGTGGTAGACGGCGTACATGCCGGCCATGACGGCGAGCAGCACCTGCGCGGTACAGATGTTGCTGGTCGCCTTCTCACGGCGGATGTGCTGCTCACGGGTCTGGAGCGCGAGCCGGTAGGCCTTGTTGCCGTCGGCGTCGACGGAGACGCCCACGAGCCGGCCGGGCAGGCTGCGCGCGAACTTCTCCTGCACGGCCATGTAACCGGCGTGCGGACCGCCGAACCCCATCGGCACACCGAAGCGCTGTGTGGTGCCGACGGCGATGTCCGCGCCCAGCTCGCCCGGCGAGGTCAGGAGGGTCAGCGCGAGCAGGTCGGCGGCGACGGTGACGAGGGCGCCCAGCTCGTGCGCCTGGTCGATGACCGGCTTGATGTCGCGTACGGCACCGGAGGCGCCCGGGTACTGGATCAGTACGCCGTTGATCTCGCGTGCGGCGATGTCGGCCGGGATGCCCTCGCTGAGGTCGGCGACGACGACCTCGACACCGGTCGGCTCGGCGCGGGTCTCGATGACGGCGATGGTCTGCGGCAGCGCGTCCGCGTCGACCAGGAACAGACCCTTCTTGTTCTTGCCCATGCGCCGGGACAGCGCCATGGCCTCGGCGGCCGCCGTGCCCTCGTCCAGCAGGGAGGCACCGGAGGTGGGCAGCCCGGTCAGGTCGGCGACCATGGTCTGGAAGTTCAGCAGCGCCTCGAGCCGGCCCTGGGAGATCTCCGGCTGGTACGGCGTGTAGGCCGTGTACCAGGCGGGATCCTCCATGACGTTGCGCAGGATGACGGGCGGGGTGAACGTGCCGTAGTACCCCAGCCCGATCATCGAGCCGAGCACCTCGTTGCGGTCGGCGAGCGCGCGCAGCTCGGCGAGCACCTCGGCCTCGGTGCGGGCGCCCGGCAGGTCGAGGGCGTCGGCGTTCTTGATCACGTCGGGGACCGCGGCTGCGGTCAGCTCGTCCAGCGACCCGTAGCCGACCTGCGCGAGCATCTTGGCCCGCGCCTCCTGGTCGGGCCCGATGTGGCGCTGTTCGAAGGGAACACCGGCTTCGAGCTCCGAGAGCGGGATGCGGTGAGCGGTCATTGCGGAGGCCTCCTGGTCTGACGCGACCTTCGAAGGGCACCACGGTGCGGTGCCCCGACGGCCTCCCCCTCTGTCATCTCAACCTGAGAGCTTCACCGGGCGCCCGAGAGGCCCGGCTTTCACCGTCGGTGAGAGCGGAAGCCGTCGACAACCGCCCTGCTTTCCAGAGTGACCTCGTCCGTGCGGTACGTGAGCCTGAGAGATTCCGGGGAGGATTTGCTCCTTCGGCGCCTCCGAGGTGGTCGGAGGACTCTCCCGCACGGGTTCAGCAGCCGTTGTCAGACTACCAGCGAGGTCAACGCCCGAGCTCTCGAGTGGCCGCCTCCGCGAATGTGCTCTTTTGTAGTGCTTACGAATGAGTTGCGACCATGTGGAGGGAGAGCGACCGTGCAGACCGACATCGATCCGCGCAACCTGATCGGCCGCAAGGCGTTCGACCGCAGCGGCGCCAAGATCGGCACCGTCGACGAGGTGTACCTGGACGACGCGACCGGCATACCCGAATGGGCGGCCATACGCACCGGCCTCTTCTCCCGCGACGCGTTCGTCCCGCTGGAACCGAGCGAACTCGTCGAGGGCACCCTCCACGTCCCCTTCGACCGCGCCCTCATCAAGGACGCCCCGGACTTCGGCGTGGGCCGCCATCTCTCCCCCGAACAGGAACTCCAGCTCTACCACCACTACGGCCTCGACACGGCCCTGCCCCCACCGCTCCCCGACCGGGACTTCGGCAAGCTGGCGGGGTCGGAGGAGAGCTGAGGGCAGCGCGCACAAGGTTCCTTTCAGGCGTCGGCAGCGGCATCGGCAGGGTGGCCGGGCCGGGGTCCGGGCTCTTCCTCCTGAGGATCCGGCACCAGCGGCAGCGGCTCCCCGGCCGCCAGCGCGGGGTCGTCGACGGAGAACGTCCGCACCCGCCCCGGAGGAGACTGCGGTGTCTCGAACCGCACCGTCACCCGCCCCAGCCCACTCCCCTGCACCCACCCCGGCCCGTGCTCGGCATGCCGCACGTCCTGTCCGGCCCGCCACTGCGGGGCGACGGGCTCCGGCGGCTCCACCACGGCCTCGGCCACGACCTCCTCCGGCGTCTTCGCCACCCGCGAGTCCATGGCCTGCGCGAACAGATCCTCCTGTGTGTAGTCGGCGAGCCCGGAGACGCCCACACCGAGCAGGCGCACCCCGCCCGTGGTGTCGACGGAGTCCAGCAGCCGCGCCGCCGCCTCCCGGACCACCGCCGGATCATCCGTGGGCCCCCTGAGCGTCTCCGAACGGGTCAGCGTCGAGAAGTCGTACCGCCGCACCTTCAGCACGATCGTCCGCCCCGACAGCCCGGCCCCCCGCAGCCGCCCCACGCACCGGTCCGCGAGCCGCTGCACCTCCGTCCCGATCCGCAGCCGGTCATGGATGTCCACGTCGTAGGTGTCCTCGACCGACACCGACTTCGCCTCCCGCTCGGCCACCACGGGCCGGTCGTCACGGGCCAGCGCCATCGCGTACAGCGCGTGGCCGTGCGCCTTGCCGAGCAGCCGGACCAGCTCGTCCTCACCCGCCTCGGCCAGCTCCTCGACCGTGGTGATCCCGGCGCGGCGCAGATGGTCCCCGGTCGCGGGGCCCACGCCCGGCAGGGTCCGCACCGGCATCGGCCCGAGCAGCGCCCGCTCGGTCCCCGGCTCGATGACCCGCAGACCGTCCGGCTTCGCCTGCTCGGAGGCGATCTTCGCGAGCATCTTGGACGCGGCGAGCCCCACCGAACCGGTCAGCCCCGTGACCGCCCGGATGTCCGCGCGCAGTTCGTTCCCGGCCAGCCGCGCCGACTCCTCGTCCCAGGCCGTCCCGCCGGCCTCCAGATCCACGAACGCCTCGTCCAGGCTGAGGGGCTCCACCAGCGGCGACAGCTCCCGCAGCAGCGCCATCACCTGCTCGCTGATCGCCCGGTACACCCCGAAGCGCGGCACCAGATACGCGGCGTTCGGCGCCAGCCGGCGGGCCTGGCCCATGGGCATCGCCGAATGCACCCCGAAGGTCCGTGCCTCGTACGACGCGGTGGCCACCACACCGCGCGGTCCGAGCCCGCCGACCACGACCGCCTTCCCGCGCAGGCTCGGCTTGGCTGCCTGCTCCACCGAGGCGTAGAAGGCATCCATGTCGAGATGCAGGATGGTCGGCGCGTGTCTCACATCTCCGATGCTGCACCACGCCACTGACAATGCCGTGGTGCGGGGCGCCCGCCGTCCGCCGTCAGAACGGATTCCGGCGGGCACCGGCTGCCGGACGGCGAGGGACACCCGTTACCGGACAGCGCGGGGAGACGGCGGTCAGACCGCCCGGTTGCGGCGGCGCGCCAGCTCGTCCGCGGGGTTGTGGCCGACGAGGGTCTCGCCCGTGTCGATGCGCTCGCCGTGCAGCTGAGAGAGCGCGCTTTCCACGTCCCGCCACACCACGCCGACGGCGATCCCGAAGATGCCCTGACCGCCCTGGAGCAGGGCGTGGACCTCGTCCGGGGAGGTGCACTCGTACACCGTGGCACCGTCGCTCATCAGGGTCATCCGCTCCAGGTCACGGAAACCGCGTTCTCTGAGGTGCTGGACGGCCGAGCGGATGTTCTGCAGCGAGACCCCGGTGTCCAGGAACCGCTTCACGATCTTCAGGACGACCACGTCCCGGAAGCTGTACAACCGCTGGGTGCCCGACCCGTAGGCGGGCCGCACGCTCGGCTCGACCAGGCCGGTGCGGGCCCAGTAGTCGAGCTGTCGATAGGTGATGCCCGCGGCCGCACACGCCGTGGGCCCGCGGTAGCCGATCTGCTCGGACGTCATGGACGCTGCCCCTCCGCCGTCCGGTACCACCGTCGGCCGCTGCGGAGCGGGATCGACCGCGCTGCTCGACGGGGAGTACCCCCTGTTCGAACGCAGCTGTGAACTCGGGGGAGGGTACGGACCGCTCTCCCCGAACCCGCGTCCGGGGGCACCCCCAGCCGTACCGTCGCCGCTCGTTCTCACGCCGACCTCCGTCCTTGACCTGCCTTCTCGACGGTAGGCAGTCACCAGGGGCGCGTCAACGATCGCCACACTCGGCACGCCGAGTGATAATCACCCTAAGAGTGGTTTCCCGTGCCCACCGCGGGGAAAGGCTAGCCGAATGCGCTCGTACGGGGCCGCAGGACGCCCTCATTGGCCGTTGGCACATGCCCGGCCCCACCACCCCCACGAGCCGCCGCAACCGGTGCTCACCGGGCCGGCGCACTCACCGACGGCTCGTGATCACTGGCTGCTGGTGCCGAAGTCCTCGGGCGAGATCTGGTCGAGGAACTCGCGGAACTTCTCCACCTCGTCCTCCTGCTCGTCCGGGATGGCGATGCCCGCGTCGTCCAGCACCGTGTCGCTGCCGTAGATCGGCGTGCCGGTCCGCAGGGCCAGCGCTATGGCGTCGGAAGGACGGGCGCTGACCTCGACCCCGCTGGCGAAGACCAGCTCCGCGTAGAAGACGCCTTCCCGCAGGTCGGTGATGCGTACTTCGGTCAGCTCCTGGCCGACGGCCTCCAGCACGTCCTTGAACAGGTCGTGCGTCAGCGGTCGGGCGGGAGCCATGCCCTGCTGGGCGAAGGCGATCGCCGTAGCCTCCCCCGGCCCGATCCAGATGGGGAGGTAACGGTCGCCCCCCACTTCGCGCAGGAGCACGATCGGTTGGTTGGAGGGCATTTCGACCCGGACACCTACGACATCGAGCTCGTTCACACAGCAACCCTAGGCCGTGCCCGGGACGTTTGGGTAGTCGGGCCGGGAACAGGTGCCCGATCCGGACTCCGGCGGACCCCCGGCTCGCCCGCCGTACTCAGGGCAGGCTCACACCGAGAGCGCTCTTGACCAGAGCCGCGTGCAGCTTCACCGTCAGCGCCGCCAGCTCCTTCGTACGGGCCTCGGCGAGCGCCCTGGTCTGCGGGTTGCGGTGGCGCTTGAGCGGTGCCACCACCTGGTCGACGAGACCGGCCTCCCGGTCGGCGGCGCCCTTCATCACCCGCAGATGACGCGGCTCGATCCCGAACCGGCCCAGTTCGGCCACCAGCGCGGCCACGGTGACCGCCTCGGCGTCGTACGCCCCGTCGGCCAGCGGAGCGATGAGCCCGTACGACTCCCACTCCTGCAGTTCGCCCTCGCCGATGTCCGCCGCCGCCAGCAGCTCGGCCCGGCCGACCCGGGCGACCGTGGGCGCCGCCGACCGCTCCTGACACTCCTCCGAGGTGCGCTGACGCCCCACGACGGGCAACGGGACGGCCTCACCGCGCTCCATGGCGTCCAAGTGCTCGCGGATCACCTTGAGCGGCAGATAGTGGTCCCGCTGCATCCGCAGGACGTGCGCCAGGCGCTCGACGTCCCTGGCGCTGAACTTGCGGTACCCCGAAGGGGTCCGCTGCGGCTCGATGAGCCCCTCCGACTCCAGGAAACGGATCTTGGAGATGGTGACTTCGGGGAACTCGTCGCGCAGCGCGTTCAGCACCGTGCCGATGCTCATCAGCCCACTGTCCCTGGCGGCGGTACCGCTTCCGGCACCGCCGCTCGGTGTTTGAAGCATGGACCTTCCCTGGGGTCCCCCCGGACGCCGGTCCGGGGGCGGGTCAGATGCCCTGGTTCCGGCTCGCGTAGAACACCAGCCGGTACTTGCCGATCTGCACCTCGTCACCGTTCGACAGCGCGACCTGGTCGATCGGCTCGCGGTTGACGTACGTACCGTTGAGGCTGCCCACGTCGGCGACGGTGAACGAGCCGTCCGGCTGGCGACGGAACTCCACGTGCCGGCGCGAGACCGTCACGTCATCGAGGAAGATGTCGCTCTGCGGATGACGGCCGGCCGTGGTCAGGTCGGCGTCCAGCAGGAAGCGGCTGCCCGAGTTCGGCCCCCGGCGCACCACCAGCAGCGCCGAGCCGAACGGCAGCGCGTCCACTGCGGCCTGCGCCTCGGGCGACAACGTCGGGACCTGCGTCTGGCCGGTCGCCTCGGCGTCGTACGCCTCGAGACCGGAGATCGAGATCGTGGACGTCGTCTCGGAGGCACGCTCCGGCACGGCTCCGGCGCGCAACGGCGCACCACAGTTGGAACAGAAGCGGGCGCTGTCCGCATTGCGGTTACCGCACCTCGAACACACCAGGGCCGACATCGACGGATCCTCCTGCCGCGGCTGCCCCGCCGGGGCGTTGGACGCGTACGGACCGGAGGCGAACCCTCCACCCGCACCTGAGGTTGACGGTTGCCCGAAACCTATGCCGCCGGACTGGGCAGGGTCAACCGACGCCCCGCCCTGGCCTCCGGAAATGTCACCGCCCGGACCAGCCACCTGGTCCCGGAACAGCGGCCGCTGACCCTCCGCGTCGGGCTGGGCGCGATGGCGAGCGGTCGCGTTGTCGCTACCCTCTCGCGCGCTCTTGCCGAACAACTTCGCAAACAACTTCACGGGCGATTCCCCTTGACCGAAACAGACCCGCCCGTGGGGCAGGACGAACCCTGATTGCCTACACCGGCCGAGCCGGACATCCTCACAACGTCCGTATCCACCAGACAGTTTCCACCACGCACCGCCCCTTCGGTGCGCCGACCCCCCGCAACCTCATGCCCCTGCCGGACGGCCCCCATGCACCGCCGGTTCACTACGAGGACGACCGAGCGTAGTCAGGCCGCTTTGCCTGCCGCAAGGCATCCACGACGATCTTGTCCGAGCGCTCCACCGTGACCGTGGCCTGCTCCTTCTCCAGCGTCTGCACCACTCCCCCCGGGATGTTCAGCGCCGGTTCCAGATCCTGCGGCTTGCCGATGACCATAAAACGATAGGGGGCTTTGATCTTGTTCCCGTCGACGCTCACACCGTTGCCGGAATCCGCGAAGTACGTGTTCGTCACCACCCGGACCCCGTTGAGCTGGATCGCCTCCGCACCGGCCGCCCGCAGCTCCTGGACGGCGTCGAGCAGCATGTCCGCCTTGACCGCCCCCTTCGGGTCCTCGACCGTCATCGTGATGCCGGGACCCTGCGCCGCCACGGTGCCCGCCAGAATGCCGAGTTGCCTCTCTTTCTCGGCCGTCTGCTTGCGGGCCTCCGCGGCCTGGTCGGAGCTGCTCTGGAGCTCCTGGCGCTGCTTCTCGAGTCCCTGTTTCTCGTCTTCAAGACGCTGAGTACGCGAATCCAGTTCATCGAGGATGCGCACAAGATCTTCTTGTCGCGCGCCGCGCAGTGCGCTGTCGGTGTCGCTGTTGGAGGCCACCTGCACGGCCAGCCCGAAACCGAGCCCGAACAACAGCAGGGCGACGATGAGTTGGGCCCGGGTGAAACGCGGCGGCCACACCCCCTTGACCAGTCGCTGCCGCCCGGTCAGCGACTCCTGCGGCAGCTCACCGGACGTCGTCTCGGACTCGGGCGCCGCCGGCGGCACCTCGGCCGGCAGTTCCTTGCGCAGCCTGTTCTCCGGCTGATTTCCCGGCTGGCCATCCGGCCGGCTCTTCGGCTGGTTCTCCGACTGCTCGTTCGGCTCGCTCATCGGTCTCACGCCCGGAACACGTGACGCCGGATCGCCGCGGCGTTGGAGAAGATCCGGATGCCGAGGACCACCACGACCCCCGTGGACAGCTGCGCGCCCACGCCCAATTTGTCGCCCAGGAACACGATCAAGGCGGCGACGACCACGTTCGACAGGAACGACACCACGAAGACCTTGTCGTCGAAGATCCCGTCGAGCATGGCCCGCAGACCGCCGAAGACGGCGTCCAGCGCCGCGACGACGGCGATCGGCAGATAAGGCTCGACGATCGCCGGAACCTCCGGGTGGACCAACAGGCCGGCCACGACTCCCACGACGAGGCCCAGTACGGCGATCACGATGTGCCCTTCTCAGTCTTCTCGGTGCTCGGCTGTGCGGTACGGACGATCACACTCGGTGCGGCGGGCAACCGTACGTCGCCCTCGGTGGAAATGGTGGCGCGGATGCCGAAGTTCTCCTCCAGGGCATGCAGATACAGCCCGTCGGCGCTGTTCTGGAACCCGGTGCTCAACCGTTCCCCGTCCCCCACGGCCAGCACCGTGTACGGCGGGACCAGGGGCCTGTTGTCGACCAGTATCGCGTCTCCCGCGGCCCTGATCGCGGACAGGGCCGTCAGCCGCTGTCCGTTGATGGAGACCGCCTCGGCCCCGGACGCCCACAGCCCGTTGACCACGCGCTGCATGTCGCGGTCCCGCACCCGGCCGCTGTCGGAGAAGCCCGAGGTCTCCCGCGGATTGGTCCCGTCACCGCCGGAGCTGGCCTCCTTGGCGTCGTTCACGACGAGCCTGACACCCGGCCCGTGCACCTCGGTCGCCCCCGACAGGAGACCCACCAGATCAGCCTGCCCACTGCCGCCGCTCGACTTCAGCGCCGCCCGCTGACGGGCACTGACGTCGTCGCGCAGCCTGTCCACGGTGTGCTCCAGCTTGTCCGCGTTCGCGGTCTCGCTGTCAATGCGGTCGATCAGCTCCTGGTGCTCCTTGGCCACCACGGGCGCCGCCCCCCGCGCCTGCGCCGCGCCGAGGGTCACGACCAGCGCGGCGAGGACGAGACCGCCCGCGAGACCGAGCTTCGCCCGGAGCGTCCTGGGCAGCCCGCCCTCGCCCGCGGCCTTCTTCCGGGCGGCGGCCTCGGCGTACCCGTCGTCGAGGCTGTGGTCCATGACATTGGTGATCAACGACATGGAGGCGTCCGGGCGCTGCGGCCGCGCAGGGCTGCTCCGAACGGGGGGTTGCTGCGGCATGCCGCACATCGTCGCATGTCGCGGGCGATACCTCCGAATGGCCCCACCGACGTGCCGGACAGACCCCCTGGGGGACATCTGTCCGGCACGCGCGTGTGCGTGGGCTTTCCCGTGCGGCGGGCTGTGTCACGTCTCTTCCCGCTGCCCTGCGGCGCCCTACCGGCCGGCGCTGTCCACGACGGCCGACCACTCGTCCAGCAGGGCCTGCGCAGAGGCGTCGTCGGGCCCCTCCGCCCACAGATGCGTGACCGCCTCGGCCGGGTCGGGCAGCACCATCACCCAGCGCCCGTCGGTCTCCACGACCCGCACACCGTCCGTCGTGTCGACAAAGCGATCCCCTGCCGCCTCGACGACCCGCCGCATGACCAGACCCTTGACGGCCCACGGTGTGGCCAGGTCCCGCTTCAGCACATGGGCCCGCGGGATCCGCGCGTCGATCTGGCTGAGCGTGAGCTGCGTACGGGCGACGAGCCCGATCAGCCGGACGAACGCCGCCGTACCGTCGAACACGCCGCTGAACTCGGGGACGATGAACCCGCCCTTGCCGTCACCGCCGAAGATGGTCCCTTCCTCGCGCCCCACGCGCGTGAGGTCGTCGGGCGAGGTCGTGGTCCACTCGACCTGTGTGCCGTGGTACGCGGCCACCTGCTCGGCGATCCGGGTCGTGGTCACCGGCAGCGCCACCCGCCCGCTGCGCCGCTCCGCGGCCACCAGGTCGAGCATCACCAGCAGTGCCCGGTCGTCCTCGATGATCCGGCCCTTCTCGTCCACGAGAGACAGCCGCTCGCCGACCGGGTCGAACCGCACGCCGAAGGCGGCACCCGAAGAGGCCACTATCTCGCCGAGCCGGACCAGCCCGCTGCGCCGCATCTCGGCGGTCTCGGTGGGCCGCGACTCGTCCAGCCCCGGATTGATCGTCAGCGAATCCACGCCCAACTTGCCGAGCAGGCTGGGCAGAACCAGTCCGGCGCTGCCGTTCGCCGCGTCCACGACGACCTTCAGCCCGGAGTCGGCGATGCCGGTCGTGTCGACGTTCCGCAGGACCGTGCCCGTGTACGAGTCGAAGACGCTGGCCGGAAAGTACAGGTCGCCGATCTCGCCGGGGAACGCCCGCCGGTACTCCTGCCGTGCGAACACCCGGTCCAGCTTGCGCTGGCCGCCCTGGGACAGATCGGCGCCCTGCCCGTCGAAGAACATGATGTCGACCGAGTCCGGCACGCCCGGCGAGGTCCGGATCATGATGCCGCCGGCACTGCCGCGCGCGGTCTGCTGCCGGGCCACGGGCAGCGGCACGTTCTCCAGGTCGCGTACGTCGATGGCGCTGGCCTGCAACGCGGAGATGACCGCCCGCTTGAGCGCACGGGCGCCCCGGGAGTGGTCACGGGCGGTGGTGACGGTCGAACCCTTCTTCAGGGTCGTCGCGTACGCACCCGCGAGCCGCACCGCCAGCTCGGGCGTGATCTCGACGTTCAGAATGCCGGACACCCCACGGGCGCCGAACAGATTGGCCTGGCCTCTGGACTCCCAGATGACCGAGGTGTTGACGAACGCACCGGCCTCGATGGTCTTGAACGGGTAGACCCGGACGTTGCCCTGAACGATCGATTCCTCACCGATCAGGCACTCGTCACCGATGACCGCGCCGTCCTCGATCCGGGCGGCACGCATGATGTCGGTGTTCTTCCCGACGACGCAGCCGCGCAGATTGCTGTGCTGGCCGACGTACACGTTGTCGTGCACGACGGCCCTGTGCAGGAAGGCCCCGCTCTTGACGACGACGTTCGATCCGACGACGGTGTGCTCCCGGATCTCTGCGCCGGCCTCCACCTTCGCGTAGTCGCCGATGTACAAGGGCCCGCGCAGTACGGCGTCGGGATGCACTTCGGCGCCTTCCGCCACCCATACGCCGGGCGAGATCTCGAATCCGTCGATGTCGACGTGGACCTTGCCCTCGAGCACATCGGCCTGGGCCTTCACATAGCTCTCGTGAGTGCCGACATCCTCCCAGTAGCCCTCCGCGACGTAGCCGTAAACCGGCTTGCCTTCCTTCATCAGCTGCGGAAAGACGTCGCCTGACCAGTCGACCGGAACATCCGGTTCGACGTAGCCGAAGACTTCGGGCTCCATGACATAAATGCCCGTGTTGACCGTGTCGGAGAAGACCTGGCCCCAGGTCGGCTTCTCCAGGAAGCGCTCGACCTGGCCCTCCTCGTCGACGATGGTGATGCCGAACTCCAGCGGATTGGGCACACGGGTCAGACAGACCGTGACGAGCGCGCCCTTCTCCTTGTGGAAATTGATCAGCTCGGTGAGGTCGAAGTCGGTCAGGGCATCGCCGGAGATGACGAGGAAGGCATCGTCCTTCAACGCCTCTTCGGCGTTCTTGACGCTTCCGGCGGTACCGAGTGGCTTCTCCTCATTGGCATAGGTGAGCTCCATTCCGAGCTCTTCGCCGTCGCCGAAGTAGTTCTTGACGAGCGATGCCAGGAACTGGACGGTAACAACGGTCTCGGTGAGCCCGTGCCTTTTGAGCAGCCGTAGCACATGCTCCATGATCGGGCGATTGGCCACGGGCAGGAGCGGCTTGGGCATGCTAGAGGTCATGGGGCGCAGGCGTGTGCCTTCGCCCCCGGCCATCACGACGGCCTTCATGTCGGAAGCGTCCTCCTCGCAAGAGACGACGGTCTAGCCGACTTCACCCGTCCTGATTGTCCCGCACTTTTCGACTGCGGGCCATCTCGACATAACGTCAGGACAATCGCGGAGCTCAATCGGCCTTGGCGTCCGCCCGTACCAAACGGCGGACCTGTACCACGTAGAGCACTCCTGCCCACCAGTAGAGCGTTGTACCCCACCCGGCGAACGCCCATCCGAAAACAGCAGCGACTGACGCGATCCATGTGTGGCCGTCGCTGAGGAGCAACAACGGGAACGCGTACATCAGGTTGAAGGTTGCTGCCTTCCCGAGGAAGTTCACCTGCGGCGGCGGATACCCGTGCCGGCGAAGGATGCCCACCATCACCAGGAGAATCAGTTCCCTCGCCAGCAGCAGCGCGGTCAGCCAGACCGGCAGGATGCCGCGCCAGGTGAGGCCGAGCAGGGTGGAAAGAACATAGAGCCGGTCGGCTGCGGGGTCGAGAAGCCGGCCGAGGCTGCTGATCTGATTCCAGCGCCGGGCGAGCTTCCCGTCGAGATAGTCGCTGACCCCGCTGAAGGCAAGCACGAGGAGAGCCCAGCCATCGCTCTTGGGACCCCCGAACTCGGGCCTGAGGATCAGCCACAGGAAGAGGGGTACGCCGACGAGCCGAGCCATGCTGAGGATGTTGGGGATGGTGAGGACCCGATCTGTCTGGACACGGGTCTCCTGGACCTCCACCCGGGGGCCTCCTGTGCGAAAACGAGCCAACGATGCCCCCTGACCTTACCTCAACGCAAAAAAGCTCCGGCTCTCGGGCAGTGCCCAAGAACCGGAGCTCTAAAAGGAGTTCGGCGGCGTCCTACTCTCCCACAG
>NZ_MLYO01000140.1 GCF_001866665.1 Streptomyces monashensis
GTCTTTGGCGGAGCAGCCGTGGCTGGCCGACCACACGGTCTTCGGCTCGACCATCGTGCCCGGCACCGGCCTGCTCGAGCTGGTCACGGCCGCCGCCTCCGAGATCGGTGCGGGCCCGGTCGCCGAACTCACCCTGGCCGAACCGCTGGTGATCGACGACGCCGTACGGATCCAGGTGACGGTCGGCGCACCGGGCCCGGACGGCCACCGGCCGATCTCCGTCCACAGCAGCCCCGACAACGGTCCCGGCGCGGGCGGCGCCTGGACCAGGCACGCGAGCGGTGCGCTGGGCGACGCGCCCACGAGGCCCGCCGCGTCCGGCGCCTTCGCCGAACTGCGCCACTGGCCGGTGGCCGGCACCGAACGGGTGGACCTCGACGGCTTCTACGAGAGGTTCGCCGCCCAGGGCATCGACTACGGTCCGGTGTTCCGCGGCCTGACCGAGCTGTGGCGCAAGGGCGACTCCGCGTACGGGATCGTGCGCCTGCCTGACGCGAGCGCCGCGACGGGCTACGGCCTGCACCCCGCCCTGTCCGACGCGGCCCTGCACATCCTGAAGGGCGTGACCGCGGCGAGTGGACGACAGGAACCGGACGGGGCCCTGCTGCCCTTCGCGTGGCACGGCGTCGAGCTGTACGCGACGGGCAGCGGCGAGCTGCGGGTCCGCGTCGACGTCACGCCTGCCGAGGGCGGTCAGACGATCAGGGTGTGGGCTGTGGACACGGCCGGCGAACCCGTGGTGCACGTCGACGCGCTGCTGCTGCGCCGGGCGACCGCGCAGCAGCTGCGGGCCGCGCGGGCCACGGGCGCCGACGGTCTGCACCGCCTCGCCTTCAAGCCGGTGTCGGTCCCCGACGGCCAGGGCGGCGCCGTGGACGCCGTACTGACCGGGAACGGGGATCTCGCCGCCTTGCTCGGAGCCCAGGCTCTGCCCGATCCTGAGGCGCTGTCCGACGCGCTCGACACGATGCCGCAGCCGCCCGCCCGCATCGTCGTCGACACCACCGGCAGGCCGCCCCTGAGCAGCGAGCCCGAGGCCGCGCACCAGGCCGCCGCGTACGCGCTCGCGCAGCTGCAGGAGCTGCTGTCGGACGAGCGGCTCGCGGCGACCGAGCTGGTCTGGGTCACCCGGGGCAGCGTCGCCGCGAGCCCGGCCGACCAGCTGGACGGGCTGCCGTACGCACCGCTGTGGGGCCTCGTCCGCTCGGCGCGCGCCGAACATCCCGAGCGCCGCCTCAGGATCGTCGACCTCGGCCCGGACGAGGCGGACCGGCGTGCCCTCTCCCGGGCGCTCGCCGCCACCACCGAACCCGAACTCGCCACCAGGAACGGGGCGTTGCTCGCGGCACGGCTGGTGCGGCCCGGCACGGCGGACGACGACGCCCCGGCGCGCACCCTGGACCCCGAGGGCACCGTCCTGATCACC
Source organism: Streptomyces monashensis (assembly GCF_001866665.1). Classification (GTDB taxonomy): domain Bacteria; phylum Actinomycetota; class Actinomycetes; order Streptomycetales; family Streptomycetaceae; genus Streptomyces; species Streptomyces monashensis. The sequence continues at coordinate 1,427 of NZ_MLYO01000140.1, forward strand.
GGTGGCACGGGGGAGCTCGGCCGCGCGGTCGCCTCGCATCTCGTAAGGGTCCACGGCGTGCGCCACTTGGTACTCACGTCACGGCGCGGCGCCGAAGCGCCCGGCGCTGCCGAACTTGTCCGCGAACTCGAAGAAGAAGGTGCTCGATGCGTACGTGTGGTGGCCTGTGATGTCACTCGGCGAGATGACGTGGCGCAGGTGCTCGGTCTGGCTGCTCAGGACCGGCCGTGGACTGCGGTCCTGCACCTCGCGGGAGTTCTGGACGACGGCGTTCTCCTCGGACAGGACGCGGAGCGGCTCGCCCGTGTGATGGCCCCGAAGGCCGAAGGGGCCTGGCATCTGGACGAGTTGACGCGTGACCTCGACCTCGCGGCCTTCGTGCTCTTCTCCTCGGCGGCCGGCACCGTCGGCACGGCGGGACAGAGCGTCTACGGCTCGGCCAACGCCTACCTCGACGCCTTCGCCGCCCGGCGGCGCGCGCAGGGTCGGCCGGTCACCAGTCTCGCCTGGGGACTGTGGCACCAGGCGGGTGTCGGCATGACATCACACCTGGGCGCGGCGGAGCTGGACCGGATGCGGCGTCAGGGCATCGCCCCGCTCCCCTTCGAGCAGGGCCTCGCCCTCCTGGACGCCGTACTCGCCCGCCCCGCCGACAACTTCGTCCCCGTCAGGCTCGACCTGCGGGAGGCGCGGCGGGCCGCCGACAGCGGCGAGGACGTGCCGGCGCTGTTCCGGGCCCTGGTGCGGCACCGCGCCAAGCGGGCCGCGCGCGCCACGGAGGCGGCGGCCCCCGGCGGACTGCGGGAACGGCTGCTGGCCGCACCCGCTCAGGACCGGACCGAACTGGTCATACAGGTGGTCCTCGCGGAGGTCGCGACCGTGCTCAGCCTCGCCTCCGCCGCCGCACTCGCCCCGGACCAGGTCCTCAAGCAGCTCGGCCTCGACTCACTGATGGCCGTCGAACTGCGCCGGGGCCTGTCGGCTGCGACCGGGCTCGCACTGCCCACGACCCTTGCCTTCGACCACCCGACGCCGGAGGCGATCGCCCGGCTCATCCTGAACAAGCTGGACCTGCCGGCCACCGACGGGACGGCCACCGCCTCGGAGCCCGCCGGCACCGACGACCCCCAGGCCCTCCTGGGCTGGGCCCTTGAGCGCCTGACCGCGGACCGGTTGCACGACAGCGGTCTGCTGGAGCGCCTCGTGGAACTGGCGCGGGACGCGGGTACGGGTGACGTGCACAGCGGCAGCGATGACAGCAGCCGCAACAGCACGGTGGTGACGGGCGAGGACGAACGGTCCGTCGACGACATCAACGCCGAACTGAACGCGCTCCTCGAGGCATCGGGGCTCGACCTCGGCTGACCCGGCGATCGAAGCCACCGCCCGCACCACCGAAGTCCCCGGTCCGGTCCCCGGACCGGGGACTTCGGTGTCCAGGCGACGTCAACCGGCGCTCGAGCAGCGGCCGGTTGGCTGGTGGAGTCCCCTGCCGTGTCCCTTCGGGACGCGGATCGCTCGCGGTGGCCGTGCAGAGAGGCTCGAAGGTGTCGATTTCTAACCAGGACCGGATGGAAGCCGCGCTCCCTGCGATTCGCGCGCTGCAGAAGCGTGCGGCGGATCTGGAGGCCCGGCAGGCACGTCAGTACGAGCCGATCGCCGTGGTGTCGATGGCGTGCCGTCTTCCCGGTGGGATTGACACACCGGAGGCTTTTTGGGAGTTGTTGGTCTCGGGTGGGGATGCGGTGGGTGGTCTGCCGGAGCGGTGGCGGGGGCTGGATCTGTTCGATCCGGATCCGGAGGCGGTCGGTAAGAGTTATGCGCGTGAGGGTGGGTTCGTCGAGGGTGTGGAGGGTTTTGATCCGTCGTTCTTCGGGATCTCGCCGCGTGAGGCGCTGTCGATGGACCCGCAGCAGCGGCTGGTGCTGGAGACGTCGTGGGAGGCGCTGGAGCGCGCCGGCATCCGCCCCGGCTCCCTGAGCGGCACTCGTACCGGTGTCTACCTCGGCACGATGAGCTCCGACTACGGAGACATGGGACGGGACCTGGAAGCGTTCGACGGGTACGTGAACACCGGCAAGGCCTCCAGTGTGGTGTCTGGTCGTGTGTCGTACACGTTGGGTCTTCAGGGGCCCGCGGTGACGATTGACACGGCGTGCTCCTCGTCCCTTGTGGCGTTGCATCTGGCGGTGCAGGCGCTGCGCCAGGGCGAGTGTGAACTCGCGCTCGTCGGCGGTGTCACGGTGATGAACACGCCTGCTCTGTTCGTGGAGTTCTCGCGGCTCAAGGGGATGGCCGCGGACGGGCGGTGCAAGTCGTTCTCGGCGCGTGCTGACGGGGCGGGTTGGTCCGAGGGTGCGGGTGTTCTGGTGCTCAAGCCGTTGTCGGCGGCGGAGCGGGACGGGGACCGGGTGCTGGCGGTGGTCCGTGGTTCCGCGGTGAACCAGGACGGCCGCAGTCAGGGGTTGACGGCGCCGAACGGCCCGTCCCAGCAGCGGGTGGTGCAGGACGCGTTGGATGCGGCT
>NZ_MLYO01000141.1 GCF_001866665.1 Streptomyces monashensis
CGGCTGACCGGCCGGGCGGGTGGGTCCGTGGGGTCAGACGAGGGCGGCGACCAGGGAGGCGAAGGCGGCGGTGATGACGGCGACGCGTACGTAGTGCCAGCGCTCCCAGCGGTTCAGCTGCTCCTTCCAGTCCGCGGGCCGGTTCTCGGGGGTCCACGCCTTGTTCCGGTTGTTGATCGGGACGAGCAGCAGGACCGACATGATCACGCTGAGGATCAGCAGTGCGGCGGCGGTGACGACGAGGCCGGTGCCGTGGTGGTGCCGTGCGGCGACGGCCCAGATGCCGGCGAGGACGAGCGATCCGATGTACCAGACGGGCATGACGGCGCCGAGCATCCGGCCGCCGTGGGAGTGGGCCTGCTGGGTGCTGTCCTCGGGGAGGGCGTTGAAGATCGGTTTCATGACGAAGGCGACGGAGAACTCCACTCCCACCATCAGGCCGACGGTCACGGTGGTGATGACCTCGAGTGCGCTGAGCATGGTGCCCCTCCCGGGATCTAGCGTTGCTAGCTGTTGTGGGCAACGCTAGTACTACTGCCGCTTGAATGTCTAGCGGTGCTAGGATCCGGGTTATGTCGGTACAGGAACGCAAGGCACGCGAACGGGCGGAACGCGAACGCCTCATCGTGGCGACGGCCCGTGAACTCGCCGAGCAGCAGGGCTGGGACGCGGTCACCACCCGCAGGCTCGCCGAGCGCATCGAGTACAGCCAGCCCGTCCTCTACAGCCACTTCCGCGGCAAACGCGAGATCATCGGCGCCGTCGCCCTCGAAGGCGCCACCGACCTGGCCGCGGCGGTACGCACCGCCGCGGACGCCGCGAACAGCCCGCGCGGCAGGGTCACCGCCCTGGCCCGCGCCTACCTCGACTTCGCCGCACGCAACCCGGCGGTCTACGACGCCCTGTTCCAGCTCGACGGCGGCCTGGCATACGCACAGGAGGACACTCCGCAGCCGCTCAAGGACGCCTTCGCCGCATTGCTGGAGAGCCTGGGCGAGGTCGCCGGGCACGGCGTCGAACCGGGGCTGTTCACCGAGAC
>NZ_MLYO01000142.1 GCF_001866665.1 Streptomyces monashensis
GGCCGCCTGGGGCGCCGGGGCGGAGGCTGCCGAGGCGTAGGTGATGCCGGTGACGGCGAGTGCCGCGGCGGCTCCGGCGGCGGCGGTCACCATGGTGGAACGAGCGAGCTTCATGTCGCTTCTCCTGTCTGTTATCTCCGAGATGTCGGCTCGTCAGCCGACTGCGATCAAACGTACTCATGGCTGTCGTATCGGTCATTTCGGAAGGTTCGTGGGAGGGGGCCGATCGGGGTATAGGCGGCTGTGTCTGTTGT
>NZ_MLYO01000143.1 GCF_001866665.1 Streptomyces monashensis
GGTTGGTGCAGGTGTTGCCGATGGCGGGGTTGAGGCGGGGCTGCGTCACGGAGGGTATGCGTGCAGGTTCCGGCGGCGGGCGATGCTCCTGGGCCGGCGTGAGTACTCCTGGGTGGGGTGGCCTGCGCCATGTCGTGCGTCGTGGCGGTGGCGGTAGCGGTGTCTGGTGGGTGGATCACGTCACGGAGTGTGGCCGCGGAGGTTGGAAGGTGTGGTGTCCGTCCGTGACGGGTCCACCCGGTGCGTTGTCGTGGCGCCAGGGATCGGTGTGTTCCGCGCCGACTCGCGGTGGAAGGAAGGAGGTCCTCGGGCCCGGTGGCGGCTTGTTTGCGCCGAGCTATCGGGTGCGAGGCGCGGGCGCTGAGGGCCGGTCCGCGGAATCTGTTCCAGGTGCGTGCGGCCGTGCTGTCCGCCAGCGGTCCTGAGTGTGGTCACGGGGCGTGCCGGTCGCGGTGGTGTAGTGCGCCGCAGCCGGGATACTCCTGTGCGCCGGCGTGGCGTAATCAGCAGGTCTCGCAGCGGGGCACGCCCAGGGCGCGGGTCCGGCCCCGTTGGCTTCGTAGTCGTCGCGTCCGGCCCTTCCCTGGCCGGGCACTGCCCTTCCCGCGCGGAGCACGGTTCTTCTCTGGCTGGGTGCCGCCTCTCGGTGGTCGGGCACCGCGCTTTCGGGTCGTGGCTTTGCCGTGCGGACGGCTGGGGCAGGTGATGCGGAAGCCGGCCGGCGCGGACCGCGAGGCGGATGCGCGGCCGGGTGATGGTGGACCCCGTACCGCTGGTTTCGGCCAGGCCGTCAGGACGCCTTCAGTGTGGTCGTCACCAGGCCGGGTCGTGGGTGATCGGGTCGACGATGCGGGCTCCGTCGTCGGGGTGCAGTGGCGGCGGGTTTGCGCTGGCGTGCTGGATCGCCCGGATCGCCCGCCCGAGCCGGGCGGTACGTGGGTCGTCGCTGTGCAGCAGATGGGTGACCAGGCCTGAGGGTGTGTCGTGTGCGGCGGACACGAGCTCCTCGCGCGCGGGGTCGGCGTCGTGCATAGCGCCTCCGGGTCTCCTGGGCGGGGTGGCCGGGACACCCCGCTCCTGAGAATATCACTATATGTGGTGATTTCATCACAATGGGTTGTGTTGAAGGAGGAGTGGTGGTCAACGCCATGTGCACGCCCCATCGCCGGGCCGCTCGTCCCGCCGCTCCGGATCCGTCCGCCGACGCGGCTCGGGTGCTGGTCACCGACCTCGACGGCACGCTCCTGGCGGGAGACGGCCGCGCGCGCCGAAGGCTGTGCCATCTGCTGGACCTGCACCCCTGCATCACCGTGGTCTTCGCCACCGGGCGCTCAGTGCACTCCGTGCGTGAGGTTCTGGCCGACGACCCGCTGGTGCCCGTGCCACGCTGGATCATCGCCGATGTCGGGGCCAGCGTGGTCGACGCCGCCGACGGCAGCCGTGCCGAGGCCCTCCAGGAGCGGCTGCGCGCCGGATGGCCCGGTGCGGACCGGGTGCGCTCAGCCCTGGACGGCTTCACCGGGTTGTTCTATCAGGACGCGGTCGTGCAGGAGGGACGGTGTTCCTTCTACCTGTCTCCCGAGCACCTGACCCCGGATCTGAAAGCGGCGGTGGCCGAACTCGGCTGCTCGTGGACGTACTCCGCCGGACGCTACTTCGACGTCCTGCCTGCGAACGCGGGTAAAGGGGCGGCCGTACGGGAACTCGCCCGCATGCGGCGCTGGCCGCTGCGTTCCCTGCTCGTGGCGGGCGACTCCCTGAACGACCTGTCTCTGTTCGACCTGGGCGCCCATGGCGTGGTCGTGGGCAACGCCGAATCCGGTCTGGCCGCGCGTGTGCCCCTGTGCGCGCGGGTGCACCGTCCGGCACTGGACGGTGCGGCGGCGATCCTGTCGGCCCTGGAAGACCTCGGCTGGATCAGCCGGCCCTCGCGCGTGGTGGTCGGATACCACCGTCCGCCCCTGCGCTGGTCGCAGCGCGGATGGCAGGCTCCCGTCAGCCCCAACGGCATCCTGCCCACGCTCACCTCTGCCCTGGAACCGCGTTCCTGCGGCGAAGACGTCGTATGGGCGGCCGCACTCGTCACCGACCAGGACGCTCCCTCCGCTGCCCCAGCCTCAGCCCCTGCACCCGCTCTTGCCCTCGATCCCGCCCCTGCCCCGGTCATCTCTTTCACGCGATGTTCCTGCCCGGCGCCTCCCACCGCGCTCCGCTTGGCGTTGCTGCCCATTGCATCCGCGACCTGGGCGGGCTACTTCCACGGCGCCTGCAAGGAGACCCTGTGGCCGGCCCTGGTCTCCGTACCCGGCCTGATCCGTCACGACCCGCGCCACTGGGGCGACTTCGAACAGGTCAACTCCGCCTTCAGTGAGCACATCGACGCCCACGCCGCCCCCGGAGCGACCGTATGGCTGCACGACTACAACCTATGGCTCGTCCCCGGCCTGCTCAAAGAACGCCGCCCCGACGTGACCATAGGCATCTTCCATCACACGCCCTTTCCCACACCGGACATGTTCCGTCGGCTTCCCGCGGCCGGACAACTGCGCACCTCACTCGCGCATCTGGACTGGGCCGGCTTCCACACCACCGCCGACGCCGACAACTTCCGGCGGCTCCTTGCCGGTGCCGCCCGCCCGCCACGCACTGCAGTGCATCCCCTGGGTATCGACCATCAGGCGGTACAGGCCCACGTCGGTTCGCGTACCGCGGGCTGCCGGCCCTGGGCCGGCGGGCAGTTGGTGCTATCCGTCGAACGCCTCGACTACGCCAAGGCGCCCGTGCACAAGATCCATGCCCTGGCGGCTCTGTTCGAGCGGGCGCCACAGTTCCGGGGCCGGGTGCGGTTCCGGCTCATCTGCCCGCCTCCCGAACCGGGCATCCGCGCCTACGAGGCCACCCGCACGCGGCTGGAGCAGGCGATCGCCGACCTCAACTCCCGCTGGGGCACCGAGTCCTGGCAACCCGTCGACTATGTGCCCCGGACGCTGTCCTTCGAGCGCATCGTGGACAACTACCTTGTGGCGGACATCTTCTGGGTGACCTCGCTGGCCGACGGGATGAACCTCACGGCGCAGGAGTACGTCGCCTGCCGGGCGGCGGCCGGACGCAGCGGCGTGCTCGTACTGTCCAGGCACACCGGCTTGGCCGCCCACCTGGGCGGGGCCGCGCTCCTCACCGATCCCGGCAGGCCCGACGACCTGGTCGACACCCTCCATCAGGCCCTGACCATGACCCCCCGAGAGCGACGCCTGCACACCGCCCGCCTCGCGGCCCGCCTCACCGCCCCGGCCCCGGACGACTGGGCCCGTGCGATCTTGAAAGAGATCTCCTCCACCGCCGTAGGGCCCTGACCGCTCCCTTGCCAAGCAGGGCGCTGCGGATGCGGAGGACGGCCCACCGCGACCGTTCCGGGCGGGGGCTTCTTCCTGGCGCCGGTCAGCCCGACCGCACCTGCCGTACCACCGCGGGTGAGGCGCAGCGCGGCTGTGGCAGTGGTCGAGGCCGGAGTGGACTTGACTGTGCTGCTCAAGTGCTACCGCCTGCGCGCCGTCCTGGGACACGAGGTGACACTGCGGGCGAACGCTGAGAGGAGAGGTGGGTGGCGAGGGCGTGTTCAGGTGTGTCTGTGGGAGGCGTCTGGGGTGGAAATCCGCAGGTGGACCGGCTGACTCGAGGAAGGGGCGCCGGCCCTGGCGCCAGGGGGGTGTGACGCCTGGTGCCCGGGTCCGACGGTATGCGTACGGCCTGTGGATTGTCGGACAACGGTGGTGACCGGGGGCCCGGCCCGATTGCGGCGGCCGGGGCCCATGGCGTGCTTTCGGACTGCGATCAGTAATCGTCGTCGCGGTCGCCGTGGTCGCAGTTCACACGGAAGCTGGCCACGACACCGTCCTTGACGTGGATGCCCCTGGTGTGTCCCGGGTTCACGCCGTAGCTGTCGCTGTGGGCGCCGACACTGGCGATGGGCGCGCCGTTGTCGCAGACCGCCCCGCGGAAGACCTCCACGCGGCTGCGGCTGTCGTTGCGGACGTTGATGGTCCTGGCGCCCAGGCCGCTGACCACGGTGATGCACTCACCGGAGTGGGCGGAGTAGGACCGCTCGTTGATCAGGATCCGGCCCCCCTCCCTGTGGCCGTGGCCGTGGCCCCGGCCCCTGCCTTCGCCGCCTCTGCCCCCGTCGCCCCTGCCTTCGTCGTCTCTGCCCCCGTCGCCCCTGCCTTCTTCGCCGCGGCCTCCGTTGCCCTTGTCCTGTCCGGAGCCGCCGTCGAGGGAGGCTTCGGGAGCGGTGGCCGGAGCAGGGGCCGGAGCAGCGGCCCGGGCGGCAGGGGCAACAGCCGGGGCGGCTGCCGGTGCGGCGGCGGCCCGGGCCGGCTGCGGCGCCGAGGTGGGGGCGGAGGCAGCAGAGGCGTAGGTGATGCCGGTCGCGGCGAGTGCCGCGGCGGCCGAGACGGTGGCGGCCACCATGGTGGAACGAGCGAGCTTCATGTCGCTTCTCCTGTTCTGGATATCTCGGAGATGCCGGCTCGTCAGCCGACTGCGATCAAACGTACTCATGGCAGTCATAACGGTCATATTGGAGGACTGAGGTGGGGGCCGTTCGGGGTACGCGCGGCCCTTGCCCGCCGCCCAGGTGGGACGCGAAATGACCGGGCAAACGGGTGGAATGAATGACTATTAGCCTTTCTGGATGATCCACTGACGCCTGATCATCCGCTTCCGGCGGTGTGTCGCTGCGAAAGCCGTCACCTAATTCGTGTTAAAGCTCCGCCTGGGCCTCCTCGGCGTGCGGCCGGGTAGAAAGATCATCGGGTGGCAGCGGGTCGGCCCTGCCAGGGGTCGGTGCTGCTGACCGGCGAGTCCGTGCATGCGGTGATGTGTGTCCTGGCCCCGGTCTTCGCGGGCCGGTCGTACGGGACCGCGCCGGACGTCGGCCGGCTGGTCGGTTGGGCGCGGTGGCGTGCCGTTGACGTCTGCGGCGCGCGGATCCCTGGGGCGCCGTACAAGCGAATGTGCGGTCCATGGGCGGATGCACGGCGGCCTCTGCCAGGCCGGCCGAACGGCCCGGCCCCGTGACTGCCCCTGCCGTCTGTGAGGCCGGGAGGCGGGGGAGCGGTGCCCGGCCGAGGGGTCCTCGATCGGCCTTCACCGGGGTAGTCCGTGACGTGGTGGGCCGGATCCCGTCCCATGGGCCCGATCGGCCTTCTGCGCACAGGGGTTGGATGGCCTGCGGCCGGGCTCGCCGCGATGTGCGCGCACGTCGCCCGTCGCGGCGCACGGGCACCGCAGCCCGCGGATGTCTATGGGGTCGACGTGTGGCAGCGGGCCCTGAACGGCCTGTCCGTATCATTCGCCTTGCCCGCCTTGCCCGCCTTGCCCCGGGTCGGCGTCGTCGGCTCGCCGGATGGCGTGTGGTTCGTGGCCGTCGTCCGGCTGGGGTGACCGCGGTGCGGCGGTCATGCACAGCAGGTGCGGTGCCGTGTGGGGTACGGGTGATGTCGTGGGCGAACACTCCCGGCCGCCGGACCCGGACCCGGGCCCGGGGCGGCAAGGCTTACTGAGTGCGCGCGCTGCGGAGTGCCGGGCCCGGGCGGGGCAACGGCGGCGAGAGTGCCGTCACCTTGCCGACACGGCCGTACCCGGGCGGTTGGTCCGCCCGCCGTGACGGTGCCCGGGGGGACCGGATCCCCTGTGGCGCGGCGACGTGGCGAGGACGTCCCGGTTGTCCCGGCCATCGGTCCGGTACGGCGTGTGCGCCGACGCCGCCGGCACACCTTTCGGCTCGGAGGTGGAGACACCAGTCCGCAGCCCTAGCTCTGCTCGGCTCCTCCGGGGTGACGGCCGGGGGAGCTTGCCCTCTCCGGCGGGCGCGAGTGTCGGCCCGAGACAGCGGCTGTGCCTCGGGCCGACGGATGCGGGAGCGTGGACCGGAGCGCGCTGGGCCTGCGTGGCACGGGACGGGATTCGAGCAGGCGGCGCGGGCCGGCACGCGTCTGGGGCGGGGCCCGGCTGTATCCGGCCGGTGAGATCCTCGTACGGACGGTCGAGGCGTCCGGGCCCGGTGCGATGGCGGTGCGCCGCGCTCCCTAGGCGTCTCGGTGCGTCAGTCCCGGGGTCCCTGCGCCGGGCGTCTGCCGCGGCCGGTCGGAGGCGGGGCCCTGTGCGAGCAGCGGCCGCAGGGCGCCGAGCGCCGCGCCGACGCAGGCGTCGCGCAACTGGGTGCGGGTGCAGGTCTCGTGGGCGAGCCAGTCGACACACAGGACCTGGACGAAGACCAGCCAGCTCTTCAGGACGGCGGACACGGCCTCGCGGGCGTTCTCGTCCGCGAGCGGGAGTACGGCCAGCAGCCGCGCACGGAGTGCGTCCAGCTCGTTCGTCATGATCGTCTGGATCACCGGGTCGCCCGCGAGGACCCGGTTCGCGGCGAGGACGGCGTTGCGGTTGGCCACGAAGTAGTCGAGATGGACGTCCATGCCCTGGGCGAGCTGCTCCGCCAGGGAGTCGGCGGGGTCGAGGCGCGTCCCGGCGAGCAGCTGGTCCGCCGCCTGTTGGTAGACGGCGGCGAACAGTGCGTGCTTGCTGGGGAAGTGACGGTAGAGCAGGGCCCGGGAGACCCCGGCTTCTGCGGCGACCTCCTCCATCAGTACGTCGGCGTAGGGGTGTGCGGCGAAGAGCCGTGCACCGACGGCGAGGAGCTGGGCGCGGCGGTCGGCGGGGGCGAGTCGCTGGCGAGGAGGCACGGGCGAAGTTTAGTTGACATGCGTCTACTTGTGTCGCCACTGTAGTAGACGCATGTCAACTAAACTTCGCTGTGACGGCTTGGAGGAATGATGGCCGGAGCTCTGCGCGTACTCACCACGCTGATGGGCTGGGCCTGCGTGGCGATCGGGCTGTTCCACGTGGCACTCGGCAACGCGGCGATCCCCGGAGCCGGTTCCGCCGGTACGACGGTCGACAGCTGGGGCCGGTTCATGGGGGCCGGCTTCGTCGGCTACGGGCTGGCCTGGCTCTGGGCCGCGCGGCAGCGTCCGATCCCAGCCCGGGAGGTGCGGTGGCTGGCCGGCGTGTTTCTGCTGGGCGGCGTGGGCCGACTGCTCTCGCTCGCCGTGCACGGCTGGCCGCAGTGGTTCCAGATCGTGCTGGCGGTGATCGAACTCGGCCTGCCACCGGTCTTCTTCTGGCTGGCCGGCGCGGAGGAGCGTGTCCTGGCCAGCGACGCGGAGGCCGTGTCCGCCGGCCGGTGAAGCGTGCGTGAGCTCGTCTGGGCCGCACACCCCGGATGACGGGAAGGCCGGCACTGGCGGTGGGGAGTCGCGATCGTCGGCAGGGGCGCGGCGCGGTCGGGCCGGTGGACCCTCGCGAGCCGTACGGCCTCGGCTTGCTGTGCCCGAGCGGTGCGTCAACCGCCTGAAACAGTGGCGTGGCGCCGCCGTGTGCTGCGCGAAGACCGCGACGATCTACCTGGCCGGACTCCGCATCGCAGACATCTTCCCTCAGATTCCCACGCGGGTTGCTTTGGGTTCTCCCGGGCTCTCCCGGCCTCCCCCTCCGGGTCGGCCGACGGTCCGGAGGGGGAGGCCTGGATGGCGAGGCTTCGAGGCGCGGACGGTGCCTTGCCGGCGGTCGGCGGGGTGTGAAGTGCGCGCCGCCTTCGGTCTTGTTCTGGGCGGAACGACCTGTGAAGGGCGATCATGAGTGTGAGGGATTCGGGCGGCGGGTCCGCGCAGGCTGAGGATGGAAGCGGCGCAGCGACAGACGCCGCCACAGGCGCCGATGGCGCGCCCCTGGCGGGATGCGCGGCACTGGTGACGGGAGCGTCGAGTGGCATCGGTGCGGCCACCGCCTTGTCGCTGGCGCGGCACGGTGCCGCTGTGGCGGTGGTCGCCCGCCGTACGGGACGACTGGAGGAACTGGCCGCGGTGATCCGTGACCGGGGCGGCTCGTGCAGCGTTCTCACCGCCGACCTTGCGGACGCGGTGCAGGCGCGTCGGGCCGTCGAGGACGCCGTGGACTGCTGCGCGCGGCTGGACGTGCTTGTGAACAATGCCGGTTACGTGGCCATGGGCACGGTCGAGGAGGTCGACCCCACGGAGTGGGAACGGATGGTCGCCCTCAACTTCAACGCCGTCCTGCACCTGTCACAGGCGGCGATGCCCCACCTGCTCCGCGCGGCGGCGGACGGCCCGCGCGAAATCGCCGATCTCGTGAACGTCAGCTCGGTCGGGGGCCGGGTGGTGCGCCGGAACAACGGGATCTATTCGGCGACGAAGCACGCGGTAGGCGCGTTCAGCGAGGCCCTGCGCCAGGAGGTGACGGGAAGGGGCGTGCGGGTGGGGCTGATCGAGCCGGGCCTGACGGCGACGGAGATGGCGACCGGCCCCGGGTCCGCCGCCGCCCGTGGCCTGCCGCAGAACGCCTGGCTACATCCCGAAGACATCGCCCGCGCCATCACCTTCATGATCACCCAACCCCCGCATGTCGCAGTCAACGAGATCATGGTGCGTCCCACGGCCCAGGAACACTGACCGCGCTCAGGAACATGGACCGCGCCCAGGAATATTGACCGTCGGCCGCCCGCTGCTGGGCTGGTTTGCACACGCCCTGACCTGGCCGCAGACCGGCGACCCTGATCACTGCACCTGCCGACTCGGCGCACCCGCGCTGTCCCGCGGCACCGGACGCTCCGCCCGCACATCCCGAAACCGCCATGGCACTCCTTCGCGGGGTGGCCGCGCGTGCGACCGGCGTTACCGTCCCGGCCGACCGGGACGCCGGGAGGCCGTTGCCCGACAGCGCACCGGACGGGTAGGACCAGCTCCTGCGCCGACACAGGTGACAGGAACGGGCCGTCCACCCGCCAGATCGCCTCCTGCGCTTCGGAGCGGGGTGCCCCGTCTGCTCGGACCTGTCCGGCTTCAAGGCCTGCCGGTCGCATACGTGTCCGCAGGGCCGCGCCTCGTCACATGTGCCTGTGGGCCTCCTGTTCGTATCGGGTGCGCACGGCGCGGAAACCGCCGCAAGCGTCGGCTGGCGGGTTTCGCCGACGCCCTGACGGGTGGCCACCGCCTGGTGGCGGCCGCCCGTCCCGGTGTGTGGCTGGTGGTGGCCACCAGTCCGGGAGGGAGCCTCGCGGCCTTCACGGGTCGCGCCGCGAACGGTGCTTGGTCAGGGGGCGACGGGTTCTTCGAGGAGGTGAGGGCCGGCAGTCGACGGGGGTGCGGCCCATGTGCATGTGCTGGGGCTGGGGGTGTTCGGGGGGAAAGTTCCGTGGGTGGGCTGGTCTGCGTGTGGGGGGATGGGTGTGGGCCCGGGCGCCAGGGTGTGATGCCTGGTGTCCGGGCCCGGTGGTGCCTGTATGGGTTGTGGGTTGGGGTTCCCGGCTCGATTGCGGCGGGCCGGGGTTCTGTGTGGTGTTGTCGGTTCGGGGTCAGTCGTTGTAGCGGTCCCCGCCGCGGTCGCCGCCGCGGTCGCCGCCGCGGTCGCCGCCGCGGTCGCCGCCGCCGTCCCCGCCGCGCTCTCCGCGCTCTCCGCGGTCGTCGTGGTCGCAGACGACGCGGAAGCTGGCTACGACGCCGTCCTTGACGTGGACGCCGTCCTTGACGTGGAGGTCGTCGACTCCGAAGCTGGTGCTGAAGGCGCCGACGGTGGCGATGGGGGCGCCGTTGTCGCAGACCGCCCCGCGGAAGACCTCCACGCGCTTGTGGCTGTCGTTGCGGACGTTGAGGGTCTTGGCGCCCAGGCCGCTGATCACGGTGATGCAGTCGCCGGGGCGGGCGGAGTAGGACCGCTCGTTGACGAGGATGCGGCCCTCCTCCCTGCGCTCCTCGTGGCCCCGGCCTTCTTCGCGGCGCCCTTCGTTGCCCTTGCCCTCGTTGCCCTTGCTTTCGTTGTTGTTGCTGTTCGTGTTGCTGTTGGTGTTGCTCTTGCCCTGCCCGGAGTCGCCGCCGAACGGCGCCTGCGGGGCGTCGGCGACGGCGGCCGGGGCCGCCTGGGGCGCCGGGGCGGAGGC
>NZ_MLYO01000144.1 GCF_001866665.1 Streptomyces monashensis
CCGCGTCGACGCCCTGCGCAAGGCCGCCGGCCTCTGAGGCGGACGGCACCACGGCTGACGTCGGCTCCCGGGACCACCGTTCGGTGCTCCCGGGAGCCGACGTCGTCATGCCGTCCATGCATGTGAACGGCGGGCCGCGAGCGGCCCGTTGTCAGTGGCGTTTGGTAAGAATGCAAGCGTGAGCAGCGAGAACGAGCAGGGGGGCGGGGGCGTCGAAGGGACGCCGCCGGAGCAGCTCGCGCTCATCAGGGAGAGCGTGCGCAAGGCGAAGACGCCACGCGCCAAACCGCGCACCTGGCGGGGCGCCGCGCTCGCCAAGGAGCTGCCCGTCGCCCGGGTCCTGGTCGACAAGGGCGTACTGCACCTCGACCGCTACTTCGACTACGCCGTCCCCGAAGAGCTGGACGAGCAGGCGCAGCCCGGGGTGCGGGTGCGAGTGCGGTTCGGGGCCGGTCGGCACCGGGTGCGCGAAGGGCGCCGCGAGGGCGGCGGGCTCATCGACGGCTTCCTCGTCGAGCGCCGCGCCGAGTCCGACTACTCCGGACCGCTGGCCGCGCTGGCCCAGGTCGTCTCCCCGGAGCCCGTGCTGAGCGAGGAGCTGCTCGGCCTCGCCCGGGCCGTCGCCGACCGCTACGCCGGCAGCCTCGCCGATGTGCTCCAGCTGGCCGTGCCGCCGCGCAGCGCCGCCGCCGAGAAGCGCCCGTCGCCCGCGCCGCTGCCGCCGCCCACGCGACCCGGCCCCGGCTCCTGGGGGCGGTACGAGCACGGGGTCGCCTTCCTCGACGCGCTGGCCTCCGGCGGAGCCCCCAGGGCCGTCTGGAACGCGCTGCCGGGTCCGCTGTGGAGCGAGGAGGTGGCCCGGGCCGTCGCCGCCACGCTCGCCTCGGGGCGCGGCGCTCTCGTCGTCGTACCGGACGGGCGGGCCGCCGCGCGGGTCGACGCGGCGCTCACTGCGCTGCTCGGCCCCGGGCGGCACGCCCTGCTCACCGCGGACGCGGGCCCCGAGAAGCGGTACGCGCAGTGGCTCGCCGTACGGCGCGGATCCGTACGGGCCGTCGTGGGGACACGGGCCGCCATGTTCGCCCCCGTGCGCGACCTGGGCCTCGTCGCGGTCTGGGACGACGGCGACGACAGCCTCAGCGATCAGCACGCCCCGCAGCCGCACGCCCGCGATGTGCTGCTGCTGCGCGCCGCGCTGGACAAGTGCGCCTTCCTGCTGGGTGGCCTCTCCTGCACCGTGGAGGCCGCCCAGCTCGTGGAGAGCGGCTGGGCCCGGCCGCTGGTCGCCGGCCGTGAGCAGGTACGGCGGGCGGTGCCCCTGGTCCGGACGGTCGGGGACGAGCATCTCGCGCGCGATGAGGCCGCCCGCGCCGCCCGGTTGCCGACCCTCGCCTGGGAGGCGGCCAGGGAAGGGCTGCGGCACGGCCCGGTGCTGGTGCAGGTGCCCAGGCGGGGCTACGTGCCCCGCCTGGCCTGCGACCACTGCCGGGAGCCCGCGCGGTGCCGGCACTGCTCCGGACCGCTCCAGGGCCAGGACGCCGGAGTGCTGGTATGCGGCTGGTGCGGGCGCGAGGAGAGCGCGTGGCACTGCCCGGAGTGCGGCGGCTTCCGGCTGCGCGCCCAGGTGGTGGGGGCACGGCGGACGGCCGAGGAACTGGGGCGCGCCTTTCCCGCCGTTCCGGTGCGGACCTCGGGACGGGAGCATGTGCTGGACACCGTGCCGGGCACGCCCGCGCTGGTGGTGAGCACCCCGGGCGCCGAGCCCGTCGCCGAGGGCGGCTACGCGGCGGCCCTGCTGCTGGACGGCTGGGCCATGCTCGTCCGCCCCGACCTGCGGGCCGGCGAGGACGCGCTGCGCCGGTGGATCGCGGCGAGCGCGCTGGTCCGGTCGCAGGGTGAGGGGGGCACGGTGGTCGTGGTGGCCGAGCCGACCCTGCGGCCGGTGCAGGCGCTGGTGCGCTGGGACCCCGTCGGGCACGCGGTGCGGGAGCTGGCCGAGCGGGCGGAGCTGGGCTTCCCGCCGGTGTCCCGGATGGCGGCCGTCACGGGACCGCCGGCGGCTGTCGCCGGATTCCTGGCGTCGGCCGAACTGCCGCCGGACGCCGAGGTGTTGGGGCCGGTTCCGGTGCCGTCCACGCCGCCCGGCCGACCCCGCAGGCCCGGTGCTCCGCCGCCCGGTGAGCACTGGGAGCGGGCGCTCGTACGGGTGCCGCCCGGGAGCGGGGCGGCGCTGGCCGCCGCGCTGAAGGCCGCCCAGGCCGCGCGGATGGCGCGGGGGAGTGGGAACGGCAGCGGGGCCGGAGAGCCCGTGCGGGTGCGGATCGATCCGCCGGACATCGGGTGACGCGCGTCCCCCGGGAGATGTGACCGCCCTCCCGGACATGGTGCCGGGAGGGCAGGGCGGCGCGGACCGGTGGGGGCGGGCGGCGCGTCAGCCGTTGCGGGGCCCGGGGAAGGCCGTCGGGCGGGCGTCGTCGCGCAGCGCGGGGCTGCCGGCGGTGGGCTGCGTGGGCATGGAGCGGGCCGCGGGGACCGTGGGCACCGAGGGCAGGCCGGTGTTCGCGCCGAGCGTGCGCGAGCCGGACGGCTCCGGCGTCCGTTCGGCCTCGGCGGCGGCCGCCTGGGCCGCGGCGCGGCGGGCGCCGTAACGGCGGTGCACCGCCTGCTTGGTGACCCCGAGCGCCGAGCCCACCGCGTCCCACGAGAAGCCGAGTGAGCGGTCGAAGTCCACGGCGGCCGTGACCAGGGTCTCGACGCTGTCGCGGAGTTCCTGGGCCAGGCGGACCGTCGGGGCGGGGGCGCGTCCGTAGACGACGAAGCCCGTGGACGGGCCGGAGCGGCGCGGGCGGTAGACGTTGCCCAGCTGGGCGGTGAGCGTGCGCAGCGCGTCCACCTGCCGGCGGACCCGCTCGATGTCCCGCACCAGCAAGTGCAGGCTGGCCCGGGCCTGGGCGTCGTGGGTTGCGTGGTCGGCCATGAACAAGCCTCTCGAACCGGCGTTGAAAGGAATTGGGCCGCGAAAGCGGCCCGTTGCGGTCAACTCTTTCTTGACCAACGCGTGTGCGCGCCGCTGGTCACGGGGTGGGGGCGTACGGGCATATGCGTACGCCGGTCGGCCGGGCGCCCGCGCCCGGCGGTGGTGCGGGACCGCTTCCGCGCCGGCGCCCCGCCCGTGTCTCCCGACCGCGACGCCGACCTGTGCAGCTCCGGCCGTCGGCGGGTTTTCCCCGGTGGTCATAGACTGGTGCGCTGCCCGTCCGACCCCCGCCAGAGAGGCCCGATCCCGCCCATGAAGCTCGTCTTCGCCGGTACCCCCGAGGTCGCCGTTCCCGCTCTGGACGCCCTGATCGCCTCCGGGCGGCACGAGGTCGCCGCCGTCGTCACGCGGCCCGACGCGCCGGCCGGACGCGGGCGCAGACTGGTCGCGTCGCCCGTGGCCGAGCGGGCGGAGGAGGCCGGGATCGAGGTGCTCAAGCCCCTCAAGCCGCGCGACCCGGAGTTCCTGGAGCTGCTGACGCGGATCGCCCCGGACTGCTGCCCGGTCGTCGCCTACGGCGCCCTGCTGCCCAGGGTCGCCCTCGACATCCCCGCGCACGGCTGGGTCAACCTGCACTTCTCGCTGCTGCCCGCCTGGCGCGGGGCAGCGCCGGTGCAGCACTCCATCATGGCGGGCGACGAGATCACCGGCGCCTCCACCTTCCTCATCGAGGAGGGCCTCGACTCCGGGCCCGTCTACGGCACCGTCACCGAGGAGGTGCGGGCCACCGACACCAGCGGCGACCTGCTCACGCGGCTCGCGTTCGCCGGCGCCGGGCTGCTCGCCGCGACCATGGACGGCATCGAGGACGGCACCCTGAAGGCCGTACCGCAGCCGGCCGACGGCATCACCGTCGCGCCGAAGATCACCGTCGAGGACGCCCAGGTGGACTGGGCCGCACCCGCGCTGCGCGTCGACCGGGTCGTGCGCGGCTGCACCCCGGCGCCCGGCGCCTGGACCACCTTCCGCGGCGAGCGGCTGAAGCTCATCCAGGTCACGCCCGCGCCGGAGCGGACCGACCTCGCGCCGGGGCGGATGGCGGGCGGCAAGAACAGCGTGCACGTCGGCACCGGTTCGTACGCCGTCGAGCTGCTCTGGGTGCAGGCCCAGGGCAAGAAGCCGATGCGGGCGGCCGACTGGGCCCGCGGGGTGCGCATCGCCGAGGACGAGACCCTCGGGGGCTGAGCGCTCCCCTGGAGGTGCCGCGAGGTGCCGCCGAACCACACCGGACGTCGCCGGACCCGCTGCAGGGCCCCGAGGCCCGGGCGGCGGCGGCGACGGTGTGCGGACGTAGGCTGGAGACCGCACCTCCTTCCTCGTATCCGGAGCACCTTTTTCGTGAGTGAGCAGTCCCGGCGGCCCCGTAAGCCCGCCAAGCCCTACCGCCGACCGCAGAAGGACCCCGTCCGCATCCTGGCCTTCGAGGCGCTGCGCGCGGTCGACGAGCGGGACGCGTACGCCAACCTCGTGCTGCCGCCGCTGCTGCGCAAGGCGCGCGAGAAGGAGGGGCCGGAGAAGTTCGACGCACGGGACGCGGCCCTCGCCACCGAGCTCGTGTACGGCACGCTGCGCCGGCAGGGGACGTACGACGCCGTCATCGCCGCCTGTGTCGACCGGCCGCTGCGCGAGGTCGATCCGCCGGTGCTGGACGTGCTCAGCCTCGGAGTGCACCAGCTGCTCGGCACCCGGATCCCGGCGCACGCCGCCGTGTCCGCCTCCGTCGAGCTGGCCCGCGTGGTGCTCGGCGACGGACGGGCCAAGTTCGTCAACGCCGTGCTGCGCAAGGTGACCCAGCACGACCTCGACGGCTGGCTGGAGAAGGTCGCGCCGCCCTACGACGAGGACCCCGAGGACCACCTCGCCGTCGTGCACTCGCACCCCCGCTGGGTCGTCTCCGCGCTCTGGGACTCCCTCGGCGGGGGGCGCGCCGGGATCGAGGACCTGCTGGAGGCCGACAACGAGCGGCCCGAGGTGACCCTGGTCGCGCGGCCGGGGCGGGCCACCGCCGAGGAGCTGCTGCGTGAGGAGGCCGCCGTGCCCGGGCGCTGGTCGCCGTACGCGGTGCGGCTCGCCGAGGGCGGTGAGCCGGGCGCGGTGGAGGCCGTGCGCGAGGGACGGGCCGGGGTGCAGGACGAGGGCAGCCAGCTGGTGGCCCTGGCGCTCGCCAACGCGCCCGTCGAGGGGACCGACGCGCGGTGGCTCGACGGCTGCGCCGGCCCCGGCGGCAAGGCCGCGCTGCTCGCCGCCCTCGCCGCCGAGCGCGGCGCCACGCTGCTCGCCTCCGAGAAGCAGCCGCACCGGGCCGGGCTGGTCGCCAAGGCGCTGGCCGGCAACCCCGGGCCGTACCAGGTCATCGCCGCCGACGGCACCCGGCCGCCGTGGCGGCCGGGGACCTTCGACCGCGTGCTGATGGACGTGCCGTGCACCGGGCTCGGCGCGCTGCGCAGGCGGCCCGAGGCCCGCTGGCGGCGGCGCCCCGAGGACCTGGAGAACTTCGCGCCGCTCCAGCGCGCCCTGCTGCGCACCGCGCTCGACGCGGTGCGCGTCGGCGGCGTCGTCGGGTACGCCACCTGCTCGCCGCATCTCGCCGAGACGCGGGCGGTCGTCGCTGACGTGCTCAAGCAGCACCCGCAGACGGAGTTGATCGACGCGCGCCCGCTGCTGCCCGGCGTACCGGCGCTCGGCGAGGGGCCGGACCTCCAGCTGTGGCCGCATCTGCACGGCACCGACGCGATGTACCTGGCGCTCATCCGTCGTACCGGCTGAGGTCACGCGCTCACCGGGAGTCATCCACAGGCGGCCGCGCCAGTATGATGAACGGCCCCGCCTGTGGACGGACGCGAACATCAGTGCTCCGGACATGGCAGTCTTGGGGCATGGCCCAGATCAACCCCAGCATCCTGTCCGCCGACTTCGCCCGCCTCGCGGAGGAGGCCAAGGCGGTCCAAGGCGCCGACTGGCTCCATGTCGACGTCATGGACAACCACTTCGTCCCGAACCTCACGCTCGGCGTGCCGGTCGTGGAGTCCCTGGCGCGTGCGACGGACACCCCGCTGGACTGCCATCTGATGATCGAGGACCCCGACCGCTGGGCCCCCCGGTACGTGGAGGCGGGCGCCTCCTCGGTCACCTTCCACGTGGAGGCGGCCGCCGCTCCCGTGCGGCTCGCCCGGGAGATCCGCGCCAAGGGTGCCCGTGCCTCCATGGCGCTCAAGCCGGCGACGCCGATCGAGCCGTTCGAGGACCTGCTGCCCGAACTCGACATGCTGCTGATCATGACGGTCGAGCCCGGTTTCGGCGGCCAGGCGTTCCTCGACATCATGCTGCCGAAGATCCGCCGCACCCGGGAGCTGATCGCCAAGCACGGCCTCCAGATGTGGCTCCAGGTGGACGGCGGTGTCTCCGCCTCGACGATCGAGCAGTGCGCGGAGGCGGGCGCGGACGTGTTCGTGGCCGGCTCGGCGGTCTACGGCGCGGCCGACCCGGCGGAGGCGGTGCGTGCCCTGCGCGCCCAGGCGGAGGCGGTCACCGCCCAGTCGTCCTGGGCATGCGACCACTGAGCCACAGATACATGAACGGTTAAGTGAACGGCGCCCATCAGGGCAGATCAGTCGCCCCGAATCTGCAAGGATGAACGGCGAATCCAGAGTGTGAACAGCAGTGAGGAGATCGCCGTGTCGGGTATGTCGGCGGGCCGGTCAGCCATGCGGATGGGACCCGCTGAGCTGGTCCAGGCGGCGGCCATGGCCCGCCGCTTCTACCTCGAGGGGAAGTCCAAGATCCAGATCGCCGAGGAGTTCGGCGTCAGCCGCTTCAAGGTGGCCCGGGTCCTGGAGACGGCCCTCGAACGGGATCTCGTACGGATCGAGATCCGCGTGCCGGCCGAGCTGGACGCCGAGCGCTCCGACGCGCTCCGCGCCCGGTACGGCCTGAGGCACGCCGTCGTGGTCGAGTCCCCGGCCGAGGCCGAGGAGACCCCCGACCCGGAGAACCTCGGCGAGGTCGCCGCCGACCTGCTCGGCGAACTCGTCGACGAGGGGGACGTGCTGGGGCTGGCCTGGGGCCGGTCCACCATCCACATGGCGGCGGCGCTCGACAGGCTGCCGCCGTGCACCGTGGTGCAGCTGACGGGGGTGTACGACGCCGGGACCGCCGAGCGCGGATCGGTGGAGGCGGTGCGCCGCGCCGCGCAGGTGTCGGGCGGGGACGCGCACCCCATCTACGCGCCGATGCTGCTGCCGGACGCGGCCACCGCGGCGGCGCTGCGCCACCAGACCGGGATCGCCCGGGCCTTCGAGTACTTCGACAAGGTCACGGTCGCCTGCGTCTCCATCGGCTCCTGGGAACCGGGCATCTCGACGGTGCACGACATGCTCAGCGACGAGGAGCGGGCGCACTACGCCTCGCTCGGTGTCGCCGCCGAGATGTCCGCGCACCTCTTCGACGCCGAGGGCCGCCGGATCGGGCGGGACCTGGGGGAGCGGTGCATCACGGTCAAGGCCGACCAGCTGCGCCGTATCCCGGAGGTCGTGGCGATCGCGGGCGGACAGCGCAAGGCGGCCGCGATCGACGCGGTGCTGCGCTCCGGGCTGGTCACCAGCCTGGTCACGGACACCTCGGCCGCGGACTACCTGATGACGGCGGGCCCGACCCCGAAGCCGGCCCTGAGCCGCGCGGACCCCGACGGTTCCTGACCGCCCCCCCCCCCCCCCCCCCCCCCCCCCCCCCCCCC
>NZ_MLYO01000145.1 GCF_001866665.1 Streptomyces monashensis
GGTGCGGGCCATGCTCGGCGTCCTCGGCCTCGACCCGCTCGACGAGCGGTGGGCGGGCGAGTCCGACCGCAGCGAGGACCTGCACGGCGTGGTCGACAGCCTCGTCCGCCTGGTCCTGGACCAGCGCGAGGCCGCCCGTGCCCGCAAGGACTGGGCGACCGCCGACGCCATCCGCGACCAGCTCACCCAGTCCGGCCTCACCGTCGAGGACAGCCCCCACGGCCCACGCTGGACCCTCAGCCAGCGCTGAGCACCGCCCATCCGGCGTGAACACGGATGAGGTCGCGGACCGCGCCACGCCCGGCCAGGGCCCAGACCCTCAGACGCCATCCGCTTTCCGAACGTGGT
>NZ_MLYO01000146.1 GCF_001866665.1 Streptomyces monashensis
AGACGCCATCCGCTTACCGCTGGGCAGGCTTGAACAGTCGAACACGATTCCTGTTCGGGTGATCTCTCGGTGGTCGGGGCATAACGGCAGAGCCTCCTGGTAGCTCGGGGTTGCGATCCCAACCGAGCAGCACCAGGAGGCCCTGTGTCGCAGTCTGTCGCGTTTGCGTCCGTGGAGTCCAACGCGCCGTCTCCGGCGTGTGACTGTCTCGCGCACAGGTTCGGCAACGCGGCGGACGGGCCGGACCGCGCCCCGTGTTACGGCTCCGACCTGACGGAGGCCGAATGGCAGGTCATCCGGCCGCTGCTGCCGGTCCCCGCGTGGCTTCGGGGGCGGGGCGGACGACCGGAGGGCTATTGCCACCGCGTCATGCTGGACGCGGTCCGCTACGTCGTCGACAACGGCGTCAAGTGGGTCAACCTGCCCTGCGACTTCCCGTCGTACCGGCGGGTGCACGCGTTCGCCCGACGCTGGCAGGTGACGGGCCTGCTCACCGAACTCCACGACCGGCTGCGTGACAACGTCCGCCAGAAGGAAGGCCGTTCACCGGACCCGACGGCCGCGATCGTGGACTCGCAGTCACTGCGGGCGGCGACAAACATCCCGCGCTCGACGTCCGGGTGGGACGGCGGGAAGAAAGTGGGTGGCCGCAAGCGGCACCTGGTCGTGGACTGCCTCGGCCTGGTCCTGGCCGTCGCAGTGACCGCGGCGAGCGTGCAGGACCGCGACGCCGCCGTCCCGCTGCTCGAGCGGCTGCGCACCATGTACTTCTCCATCCGCCTCGTCTGGGCGGACGGCGGTTATGCCGGTCGGCTCGTCGACTGGGCGGCCGAGAAACTCCAGCTCGCCCTTGAGATCGTCAAACGCACCGACGACACCAGCGGGTTCGTGGTGCTGCCGCGCAGGTGGGTGGTGGAGCGCACTCTGAGCTGGCTGATGCGATCGCGCCGCCTGGTGCGCGACTACGAGACACTGCCCGCCATGCACGAGGCCATGGTGCTGTGGTCCATGACCATGCTCATGAGCAGCCGCCTGGCCGGGCGCCGCCCCTGCGCCTTCAGCCGGCCGACGCCCCGAGCGGGGTGAACACCCCCGGCCGCACCTGGAGCGCCCACCCCCGCTCCACCAGGCGTTTCGCCTTCGACCGCAGCCCCTCGACCGTCGCTGGAACCGCCTGAAGGCCCAGGGCCACGGCCAGCTGCTGGCACCGCATCCCCTCCCGGGCCGCATCCGACTCCAGCACGGACATGATCCGCTGGTAGTCCGGAGGCAGGACCGTTGCTGTCATGCCCACAGTCCGTCTGGGCACCACCGACCCCGCCACCGCACTCACCACCGGCTCCGCGACCGCGACGGGCGGCTCGGCCAGCACCTCGGTCACCGTCACACGGGCATCCGCCAGACGCTGAAGTGCCCGTTCCGCCTCGCCGAGGGCAGCCACCACCCGCTCGGCCTCCTCCCGCAGCCGTGCCACCTCTTCCCGGACCTTCTTCTCCCGGGCCTCCAACAGACCGAGCACCGACGGCACCAGCCACCTCCACAAACGGGACGAGCAGACGAACCACGCCCATCTCTCCCGCCACCAAGCGGAGTTCATGCCCACCCAGCCCGAACCAAATGACCACGTTCGGAAAGCGGATGGCGTCT
>NZ_MLYO01000147.1 GCF_001866665.1 Streptomyces monashensis
ACTAGTAGATTGTCGCGGCTTAATTTTGCTGTGTGGTTGGGTAGAGGTGGCGCAGTTTCACGCGTGCGTCGTCGGTGGTGAAGTGCCAGTCGACTTGGCGCTGGTTGCTGTTGGTGTGCTGCTGCCAGGCGGCGAGTTCGGTGTTGAGTACGGCGAGGTCGTCGATGCGGCGGTCCAGGCACTGGCGGGTGAGGGC
This sequence comes from Streptomyces monashensis, assembly GCF_001866665.1. GTDB lineage: Bacteria > Actinomycetota > Actinomycetes > Streptomycetales > Streptomycetaceae > Streptomyces > Streptomyces monashensis. Next base: position 197 of record NZ_MLYO01000147.1, read on the forward strand.
GGAGAGCTCGATCTCGGCGATGTTGAGCCAGGACCCGTGTTTGGGGGTGTGGTGGATCTCCAGGCGCTGGGCCAGCGCGAAGGCCTTCCCCGGGTCGAACGCCTCGTAGAGCGAGGCGGTGGTGTGGGTGTTGAGGTTGTCCATCACCAGCACGACCGTGGCGGCGTGGGGATAGTCCACGGTCAGCAGGTGCTCGACCTGATGCGCCCAGTCGACCCTGGTCCGGCGGGGCCGGGCGTCCACGCGCCGCCATCCGCGCAGCGGCTCGACCCAGCAGAAGATCGAGCAGGTCCCCGAGCGGACGTACTCGTTGTCCTCGCGCCGGTCACGGCCCGGCCGCGCGGGAAGCGGATCGCGGACGTGGCCGAGCAGCTGGTACGGCTTCTCGTCCATGCACACCACCGGGCGGGCCGGGTCGAGGGGGCGGCGGTAGACCGCCAGGACGTCCTCCATCGCCGCGGCGAAGGCCGCATTCGCAGCGGGCGGGATGGTCCAGTACTTCTTCACGTGAGGACGCAGTTCCGTTTTTTTAACACCCGGCCGATCGTGGAGTGGTCCAGATCCGGGATGTCCTCGACCAGCGCGACGTGCTTCTCCAGCAGCCGCAGCGACCACCGGGCATGTCCCTTGGGCGGCGCCGAGCAGGCCAGCGCGACCAGCCTCGCCTCGACCTCGCCGGTCACCGGGGAGGGCACCGGCGGGCATGCGCGTTCCTTCCGGCCGACCGTGGCCCACACATCGCCGCCGGTCTCCGCGTACCGCTTCGAGATCAGGCGGACCGACTCGCACGAGACCCCGACCCGGTCCGCGATCACCGCCCGCGGATCGACCTCGCCGACCGACGTGTCCAACGCGAGCAGCACCCGTGCCCGCCTGATCATCGACGCGCTGCGGACCCCCGTCGTCGTCACGCGCACCAACGCCAGACGATCTTCGGCACTCAACGCAACCGGATACTTCTTCTGTGAGGACACGGCACCCCTGCCCGGCCGAACGGAAGCGACAAGGGGAGCTTGCCAGACCCCAACTCCACCAACCAGAACAACACTTAGCCGCGACGATCTACTAG
>NZ_MLYO01000148.1 GCF_001866665.1 Streptomyces monashensis
GACCGCGACGGTGGCGCCCATCGCCTGGGGAGTGATCTGCTCACGCCTGGCCAGTTCCGCGGTGGTGACCGCACCCAGCCGTTCGAGCCGAGAGAGTGCCGTCAGCTGCGGGCCCGTCAAGTCGCCCTCGCTCAGCGCTTCATGACTGCGGCGCCTGAACGCGCCGATGCTGATCCGCAGCCGCGTGGCCACCCCGATCAGTGCAGGGTCCGGCTCAAGGTTTTCGGCGCGGTCGTCCGATACTCGTGGAGTCATATTAGAAGGCTAGCCTTGCAAGCTTGGCTTTGCAAGGCTAGCATTCCAAAAGGTCAGGGCGGAACGCAGACTTCTACCGCCGATGCGGCGCCGCCGCGTCTTCCCCTGGCGGTTGTCATCGGGTCCTCGGCCGGGGAGACACTTCGCCCAAGGGTCCTGTCATGCCCTGTGGGCAGTACAGCCGTTGGACCAGCACCGACAACGTCGACACCTCGCAGGCGGGCGATCCAGCCGCCGCGGTGGTGACCATCCGCCCGGCCCGGCGGCACGGTGCTCGGCCCCTTCACCGCCGCTGGCCAGGACGCCGAGAACGCTGCTCAACGCCGGCCGTCCGGCACGGGTCGTGGAGCTGTGCGACCTGTACAGCGACCGCCCGCAGTTGCGCGACCCGTTCCCGGCCGGCTCGCAGTACGCCGGGCCGCCCGTTCTCGACTCCGCCCTGTGAGCGGATCCGCGTGCGCATCCAGGCGCTCGGCTCGGGTTCGCCCTGCAGAGACTTGCCGCATGCCGTTGTAACAACTATGGTTACGATGAGGTCGAAGGGTCGAGGGAGGTCGAGTCCGAGGTGAGTGCCAACAGCAGGCTGACCATTGCGGCGCATGCCCTGACGTGGATCGGGCTGTATCAGCGTCGCGGTCACGAGGTCGCCAGCTCCGAGCAGATCGCGACGAGCGTCAACACCAACCCCGTGGTGATCCGCCGCCTGCTGGGCGAGCTGCGCAAGGCCGGCCTGGCCGATTCACGGCGAGGTGCGGGGGCGGGCTGGATGCTCGCGCGGGACCTGGCGGCGATCACTCTGCTCGACGTCTATCAGGCGATCGAGCCGGGACCGGTCTTCGCCCTGCATCGCGCGACACCGGACCCCGAGTGCGTCGTGGGCCACGGCATCGGGCCGGCAATGACCGCCGTGTACGAAGACGTGGAGGCCGCCCTGTGCAGGGAGCTGGCCAAGACCACGCTGGAGGACGTACTGCGGGACATCTTGAAAGCCGCCTGACCTCGGACCGTCGACTTCCCCTGATCGAGGGGAGTCGCATTCCACGCCCACGGATGTAACCAAAATAGTTACGTCGATGAAGAGATAGAGGACAAGGACAAGGACGATGACAACAGACACTCAGACCTCGCGGACCGTGGCCGAGAAGTTCCTGGAGCGCCTCGGCCGGCAGGACCGCGACGGCATCCAGGAACTGTTCTCCGAGGAGATCGACTGGTATGTCCCCGACAGCACCGCGCTGCCCTGGACCGGGCGCCGCACCCGCCGGGAGGAGGTCGCGCCGTACTTCACCACGATGTGGTCGCACTTTGCGCCCGGCCAGAGCAAGGTCGTGCTGGAGCGCTTCATCGTCGACGGTGGTGACGTGGTGCTGCTGGCGGTCTTCACACACACCGCCGCGGCCAGCGGCAAGGAGTTCACCACACCGGTCGCCATGCACCTGGCGGTCGAGGACGGCCGGATCGCTCGCATGCACCTGTACGAGGACACGCTGACCGTCGCCGAGGCGTTCAACGCCGGCTGAGCGGAGGGCACTCAGGGGCCCCGGGCAGCCGGGCATGTGCGCAGAGGGTCAGCCGAGACACGGCCGCAGCTGTCGGCGGTTCTCTCTCCCCGGTCGCGTACAGGCGTCCCCAGTCGTCAGACCAGGTGGTGCCATGCCTCGCACTCCTCGACGGGCCGACGCGACTCCTCAAACGAATCAGGTCGAAACGGTGCTCCATGGAAACCATGAGCATCGGCAACACGGAAAGCGGAACGAACAATGAACGAAAACGACCTCCACGCGCAGCGCGAAGCAACAGCCATCCAGTACTTCCGCCTGGTCGATGCCGCCGATCCGGCACTCCTCGAACTCTTCGCGGACGACGCGCAGATGTTCTTCCCGAAGTTCGGAACCGCCAAGGGCCTGGCGCAGATCGGGGCCTTCGCCCAAGGCTTCGCCCGGGGCATCGCTGACATCGAGCACGACATCGCGCACTTCAACGTCCTCACGTCCGGCGACTACGTCGTCGTCGAAGGGTCCGTCAAGGGAGAGACGACATCCGGTGTGGAGTTCCCCGACGGAACCTCATCCTTCGGACTCTTCTGCAACGTGTTCGAGTTCCAGGGCGAAAAGATCAAGAGGCTCCACATCTACGAAGACCCCGACTTCGCAGGCACCCACACAGACGGAGCATCCTGGGGTCAGTCCGTACGTGACAGCATGTAGCCGACACGACCTGTTCGTGACTGCACCGAGGGGACCGATGGGCTCCGCTCTCCCTCCGCGCGTCAGCGGCCAGCCAGATTCCCCCGCTCGGGCCACTTACAGCTCCTGACCGCGGCCCACCAGGGAAATCTGTGGGAGATCACGACCAGCCAGCAGGCTCAGAGCACCGCGACCACCGCCTGCGTCAAGCGGGTGAGCGCCGACTTCATCCGCGACCACCGCGCCCTTGACGCCGGTGTCGTCAAGGCCGCGGCAAGGCTCGGCGTGGCACTGCCGTTCGGGCAGACGGGCGCGCAATTGAGGCAAACCGCTGCCCTCAAGTCCCTCGCCGGCACGCCGGCGTACGATGCCGCGTGGCTCAAGGCCCAGTACCCGGCCCACGTGCAGACCCTCGCGCTCGTCGACAAGGTGATCGCCTCGGGTACCAGCCCGCTCGTTAAGTCCCTGGCCAAGAGCGCGCGCCCGGTGGTCGCACGCCACACCCAGATGGTCAACCACGGCGTGTGTCAGGCGTAGACGGCGTCAACGGCAACGCCGACCTGGAACGCACTCTCGTCCCCGACGCCACCCGGCCCCGTGCCGGTGGGTCAGCTCAGTCCGCTGACGGTGCCGTCGAAGATTCCGTTGGCGACGGACAGGGCGTAGCCGTCGCCGTCGCTGTAACCGGCCGCGAAGTTGTCGTCGTGACCGTGATCGCCGGTAAGGCCACCCCCGGGGCCGTGGCTGCCGCTGAAGGAGACCGAGGTGATCGAGGGCTGCGCCGCAACGCCGGCGGTAGTCGAGCGAGGCATGGCTGAACTGGTCGACGCTGATCCCTCCGGCGCCGTACGGACATTGGAGGCGGCGCTGGCCTGATGACGGGGCCGTCCTCGGGCGGAGCTGCGGGAGATCGAGGTGGAGGAACTGGAGGCAGCGCGGCTGGCCCGTGGCGACACCGCCCGGGCGGTCGCGGCCCTGAGCCAGTCGGTCACGAGGTGCTGGTGCTGGACAACTGCGGCGGTGGAGCTGCTGTTCGGCCGAGTGCGCGCCCATCGCGCGGGCTGGACCCCCACCGCACACGATACCGACGCGGCCGTCGCCGTCTGCACCGCGCTCGGCGGGCTGCCCCAGGCGAGCTTCGATGGCCGCCGCGTCGGGGACGTTTACCCGACTGGTCCGGTGGAAGAGTCGAGTCCAG
>NZ_MLYO01000149.1 GCF_001866665.1 Streptomyces monashensis
CCCCTCACCCCCGCGATCCCCGAGGCCCCCTTGACTCTCCTTCCCGCGCTCACCGCCGAGGTCAGGGCCGTCGCGCACCCGGATCGCGCCGCCGACTGCGCCTGCGCCACCCCCGCCCCCCTGGCCGACCGCCCCGACGCGACCGTCGTCCGGCACGGCGGCACCGTCGCGAAGGCCCACGCCCCCGGCACCGATGCCGCCGAACTGACACCCCGCCTCGCGCTGGCCGCCCGGCTGCCGGACGTCTTCCTGCCCCCGCTCATGCCGGTACCCGCCCCCCTGCGCGACCGCCTCGTGACCTTCTGGCCGTACGGCAATCCCGTGGACCTCGACGATCCCGACGCGGCCCCCTGGGAAGCCACGGCCACCCTCCTCGCCCGCCTGCACCGCACGCCCCCGCCCGACGGTCTGCCCCCGATGCGCGGCCCCGCCAAGGCCGCCCGAGCCATGCGCCGACTCCACGCAGCCCTGGCCCGCAAAGCCGTGGCCGCCGAAGCCGTGGACGCCCGGGTCGCGGAAGCCGGAGACCATGTCGAAGTCGGAGAGCACGCCGGCCCCCGCCCCGAAGCCGCCGCCCCCGTCCTCGCCGCCTGGGCGGGCCTTCCCGCCTGGGCGCGTGCCGAGGCCGCCATGCCGGGGCCGGCCGCCCTCTGCCACGGCGACCTGCACCTCGGCCAGCTCGTCCGGCACCCGGCGCCCGACGGCTCCTGGCGGTTGATCGACGTCGACGACCTCGGTACCGGCGCTGCGGCCTGGGACCTCGCGCGGCCCGCCGCCTGGTACGCCTGCGGGCTCCTTCCGCCCGACGCGTGGGTCCGCTTTCTCGGCGCGTACCAGCGGGCCGGCGGACCCGCCGTACCGGCGAACGGTGACCCCTGGGCCGCGCTGGACATGCCGGCGCGTGCGCTCACCGTGCAGACGGCGGCCCTCGCGCTCACGAAGGCGCTTGACAACAACCGCCCGCTGGACGAGACCGAGCAGGCGCTGATCGACGCATGTGCCCGAATGGTGCTGGTTCCGCACCAGTTGGCGCCCAGCACCTGAACCAGGCTGCAACCGCCCGGGGCCACACGGAGTCTGTCCCGGGGAAACACCAAGCAGGATCGACCGGCGAGGAGTTGAGCCGACGATGCATTGTCCGAAGTGCCATGCGCCGATGCACACCTACAACCGCAGCGGCGTCCAGATCGAGCAGTGCAGCGGCTGCCGCGGCATCTTCCTCGACTACGGCGAGCTGGAGGCGCTGACCCAGATGGAGGCCCAGTGGTCCAGGCCCGCTCCGCAGGCCTACCCGGCCCCGCCCGCCCCGCAGGCGTACCCGGCGCCGCCCGCGCCCGCCTGGGGCGCCCCGCACGGCGGTCACCACGGCGGCCACGGACACCACGGTCATCATGACCACCACCACAAGAGCTGGGCCCACATGCTCTTCTCCAGCTGAGCGGGGCGGGCGCACGAAGAAGCCCCCGGCCGTACGAGACGGCCGGGGGCTTCTTCGGTGTGTGGACGATACTGGGATTGAACCAGTGACCTCTTCCGTGTCAGGGAAGCGCTCTCCCGCTGAGCTAATCGTCCGCAGGCTGTGACGCGAGGGTCACAGTCGGTGCGCGATACTGGGATTGAACCAGTGACCTCTTCCGTGTCAGGGAAGCGCTCTCCCGCTGAGCTAATCGCGCGGGGGAGGATCTTCGAGAAGATCCGCAGGACCTCCGGGGAGATCCAGTGGACGATACTGGGATTGAACCAGTGACCTCTTCCGTGTCAGGGAAGCGCTCTCCCGCTGAGCTAATCGTCCTTGGAGGTGGAGACGGGATTTGAACCCGTGTAGACGGCTTTGCAGGCCGTTGCCTCGCCTCTCGGCCACTCCACCAGGAGTGTAGGGGATCGGGATGACCCCTTCTTCCTTCGAGCGGACGACGAGGCTCGAACTCGCGACCTCAACCTTGGCAAGGTTGCGCTCTACCAACTGAGCTACGTCCGCCTGTCGTTTCGGTCCGCTTCCGCGTCCCGGCGACGTGTTGAACTCTAGCGGATTCCCGGGCCAGCACAAAAACGCGTTTGCGCAGCGTGCTGCGGTGCACCCGACGGAGGACATGGTCAGGGCTCCCCCGGGGACATCCCGGAGTCATCTTTCGGACACCAGACCTAGACTCGATCACGTGCCTCATCTCGCTTCCCGGCCCCCTGCCCTCGCCCGTTTCGGCGACCGCGTCGCCACCGGTCTCCTGGACGTCACCAGCGACCCGGCCGCCCTGGACTCGGAGGGCTTCTGGGCCGTCTGCGCGGACTTCGAGGGCAGACTGACCTGCGCCCGCTTCGCGCACGTACGCGAGGAGCCGGTGCCCGCCCCGGTGCCGGGCGGCTGGCGCGGCCCGGCGGTCGGCGAGTGGACCACCTCCCTGGACCGGCGCGCGTACACGGCGGGCGTCGACCGGATACGCGAGCACATCGCGGCCGGCGAGGTCTACCAGGCCAACCTCTGCCGGGTCCTCACCGCACCCGTGGCCCCCGACGCCGACGTGGACGCCTTGACCGCCGCTCTGGCCCGCGGCAACCCGGCGCCGTACGCGGGCACGATCCGGCTGCCGGAGCACGGCGTGGAGATCGCCACCGCCTCACCCGAGCTGTTCCTGCGCCGGGCGGGGCGGATCGTCGAGAGCGGGCCCATCAAGGGCACCGGGCGCACGGAGGCGGACCTCCTGGAGAAGGACTACGCCGAGAACGTGATGATCGTCGACCTGGTGCGCAACGACATCGGACGCGTGTGCGCGACCGGCACCGTGAGCGTCCCCGACCTGTGCGCCGTCGAGAAGCACCCCGGCCTGGTCCACCTGGTCTCCACGGTCCGCGGCGAGCTGCGCGCCGATGCCGGCTGGCCGGAGCTCCTCGCCGCCGCGTTCCCGCCCGGCTCGGTGACCGGCGCGCCGAAGTCGAGCGCCCTGCGGATCATCGAGGCCCTGGAGACGGCCCCGCGCGGGCCGTACTGCGGCGGCATCGGCTGGGTGGACGCCGACCGCGGCACCGGCGAGCTGGCCGTCGGCATCCGCACCTTCTGGATCGACCGGCCGGGCGACGGCACGGCGCTGCTGCGCTTCGGCACCGGCGCCGGGATCACCTGGGGGTCCGACCCCGAGGGGGAGTGGCGCGAGACCGAGCTGAAGGCGTCCCGGCTGCTCGCGGTAGCGTCGGGGTCGTACGAGGTGACCGGAGGGGTGTGCGCATGAGGATCTGGCTGGACGGCGGGCTGCGGGACGCGGAGTCCGCCCGTGTCTCCGTCTTCGACCACGGACTGACGGTCGGCGACGGCATCTTCGAGACCGTGAAGTCGACCGACGGGCGGCCCTTCGCCCTCACCCGGCACCTCGACCGGCTGACCCGCTCGGCCCGGGGCCTCGGCCTGCCCGACCCCGACCACGACGAGATCCGCGAGGCCTGCGCCGCCGTCCTGGCGGCCAATCCGATGCCGCTCGGCCGGCTGCGGATCACCTACACCGGCGGCCACGGCCCGCTCGGCTCCGACCGCGGCGAGCACGGCCCGACCCTCGTGGTCGCCCTCGGCGAGACCACCCGCCGCCCGGACACCACCGCCGTGATCACGGTCCCCTGGACCCGCAACGAACGCGGCGCCCTGACCGGCCTGAAGACCACCTCGTACGCCGAGAACGTCGTCGCTCTCGGCCGTGCCCACGAACAGGGCGCCTCCGAGGCGCTGTTCGGCAACACGGTGGGACAGCTCTGCGAGGGCACCGGCTCCAACGTCTTCGTCGTCCTGGGCGGCGAGATCCACACCCCGCCGGTCGCCTCCGGCTGTCTGCCCGGCATCACCCGCGCCCTGGCGGTCGAATGGACCGGCGCCAGGGAGACCGACCTGCCGCTGGACGTCCTTGAGCGCGCCGACGAGATCTTCCTGACCTCCACCCTGCGCGACGTCCAGGCCGTGCACCGCGTCGACGACCGCGAACTGCCCGCGGCCCCGGGTCCGGTGACCGCCAAGGCGATGCAGATCTTCGCCGAGCGTTCCGGGGACGACCTGGACCCCTGAGCCGGCCGAGGAGCATCGGCGACGTGCGCGGGTGCGCGGGAAACCGGGCTGACTCGGCGGCCGGGCACGGGTAGAACACCTGTGATGACCACGACCCTGCGGCCGGTCGAGCCGCTTCAGCAGCATCCCGACGGCACCCGTTCGCGGCGCTACCAGGTGTGTGTGAACAGCCGCCCCGTCGGCGAGATCCACCTCGGTACCTCGCCGTCCCTCGGGGACACGGTGGCGAGCGTCGACGAGCTGTGGATCGCCGAGCCCGACCGGCGGCGCGGCCGGGCCACGGTGGCCGCGCTCGCCGCGGAGGAGGTGGCGCGCGGCTGGGGCTGCACCCAGATCGAGACCGTCGTCCCCGCCTCGGCGGACATCGCTCTGCGGCTGTTCGGGACGCTCGGCTACACCCTGCGCAACCGCCGCATGCGCAAGCAGCTCGGCCCCGTCCCGCCCGAGCTGCCGGCGGGCAGTGCCGCGCGGCCCATGGCGGAGGCAGAATTCGCGGCATGGCAGGAGCCCGAGAAGGAGCGGTACGCGCGCACGTGGAGCGAGCGCGGCGTCCCCGAGGCCGTCGCCCGCGACAAGGCGCGCCGCGACCACGAGCGGCTGCTGCCCCACGGGCTCGCCACCGACGGCATGCGCTTCAGTGTCCTGGAGCACGAAGGGGTCCGGGTGGGCACGCTGTGGCTGACGCTCACGGACGACGGCGCGTTCGTGCACGGCGTCGAGACCGAGGCGGCCCACCGCGGCCGGGGCCACGGCCGTACGCTCATGCTGGTGGCGGAGCGGCAGGCGATCGAGGCCGGCCGGCCGGTCCTCGGCCTCAACGTGTTCGCGGGCAACACCCCGGCGGAGCGGCTGTACGAGTCACTCGGCTACGAGACGACGTCCCGCGCCCTCACCAAGCCCCTGCTGTAGGAGATGCCGGGGCGGCGGACGGGGCCCCTAGGCCTGCTCGCCCCCGTGCAGCAGCCGGTCGGCGATCTCCTCGATGCGCTCGCGCAGGCCTTCCTGGCTCTTGCCGCCGTCGAGGCGTTCGCCGCCGATGACGTACGTCGGGGTGCCGGTCACCCCGATCGCCTTGCCCTCGGCCTGGTCGGCGTCCACGATCAGGATGTGCCGGCCGTCGATCAGCGCCGTGTCGAACTCCTCGGCGTCCAGCCCGAGTTCACCGGCCACCTCGACCAGGAAGGGTTCTCCCCCACGGTCCAGCTCCTCGACCCGCCCCAGCACGGCCTCCACGTACGGCCAGCCCCGGCCCTGCGCCAGCGCCTCCTCGGCGGCCTGGGCCGCGGCGAAGGAGTGCTTGTGCTTCTCCAGCGGGAAGTGCCGCAGCCGCAGCTCCAGCCGCTCGCCGTAGCGGGCGCGCAGGGCGCGGACGTCGTCCAGGGCGGTACGGCAGTCGGGGCACTGAAGCTCGCACCAGACGTCGAGGACGACGGTGCCGGCGCGTGCGGGGGAGGAGTCGCTCATGCCGCTCAGTCTTCCAGGCCGGGCCCGGCCGACCCAATCGGGACCGTACGGCTCCTCAGGGGAGCCGGGCCGTGCGGCACTCCAGGAGGAGACGACCCGGAGATGTCCCTGATGTCCGCTGCGGGCATGGCATCGCGGGCACGGGACGGTGCAGGATGGAAGGGACGAAGCGCGCCGGCCCGGCGTGCTGCGTTCTTCGCGTACCTCGCGTACCTCGTGTTGTCCGCGTTGATCCTTCCACCCGACCGAGCCCGCCAGGAGGACCGGATGATTGCCGAGACCGTCTGCTCCGCCGTTTCTGCGGCGGGCCTGGGCATCGCTGTCGTCACGGCCTATCGCAAGCGCTTCCTCGCGGCGGCGCGCATCGCGGCCTACTCACTGGTGCCGGTCGGCCTGGTGATGACCGGGATCGTCGGCTGGCTCGCCGACACCGCCTTCAGCCCTGTCGCCTGGGCGGGCTTCGGGGTGCTGGGCGCCGCCTGGTTGATCTTCGCGGGCGGGCGCGCCGTCGAGCGCCGGCGCGGCGGCGCCACCCGGGCCGAGCGCAGAGCGGCCCGCGGCGGCGGGACGGACGCGGTCGCCCCTGCGGCCTCCGCCCCCTCCCTGGGCCAGGGAGCCCGGCAGACGACCGGATCCGCCACCGCCCCACGCGCCACCGGCTCCGAGGACTTCAGCGACATCGAGGCCATCCTCAAGAAGCACGGCATATGACGGCCGCATGACGGTCGCGGCGGCATAAGGGCACGTCGGGCCGACGGGACCGAAATGACACAGTGCGGCATGGCCGCGTCCGGTTCCGTTCACAAAACGAAGCAAGTCGGGCGGGACGGCACGGAATGCGGCAACTCCCGCATCCAGGTGGCATGTTGATCGCGTGCGGTGCCTCTCCTGCGCCATGATCTGCCGCGAGATGCTGGACACGACACAGAGCGAGGCCGCGCCGCCGCCACCGAAGGACGAGCCGCGCGGGTGCCTCTTCGCCCTATCCCAGCCACCGCTGATGATCTTCCTTGCGGTGATCGGGTGTCTGATCCTCATGGCTGCGCTGCACGACCTGCTGTTGCTGTGAGCCGTACGCGTCCGTCCCGGCGCCACCCGCCGGGACCGACGTCGACCGGACCCGCCGGGCATCTCGCCTGCGCACGGCGAGCGGGTGCCTCGCGGCTGGTGTCAGCCCGTCGCCTCCTTGCGCCGGGCGCGGTAGGCCGCCACGTGCAGCCGGTTTCCGCAGGTTCGGCTGTCGCAGTAGCGGCGCGAGCGGTTGCGGGACAGATCGACGAAGGCGCGCCGGCAGTCCGGCGCCTCACAGCGCCGCAGTCGCTCCTGCTCCCCGGCCACGACGAAGAAGGCGAACGCCATCCCGCAGTCGGCGGCGAGATGGTCGGACACGGAGGCGCCCGGCGCGAAGTAGTGCACATGCCAGTCGTAGCCGTCGTGGTCCGTCAGGCGCGGGGTGGTGCCGGCCGCGGCGACCAGGTCGTTGATCAAACCTGCGGCGGACCGGGGGTCCGGCGCCGCGAAGATCGCCGCGAAGCGCCCGCGCACCCGGCGCACCGCCGACAGATCGAAGTCCGACAGCACACCGACATCGCTGATTTCGTGGTTTCGTACGAAATCAGCGAGGGCCGCGACATCGGGCAGTCCGTCCGCCGCCGCGTCGTCCTCCGGTGCGGTGTTCACCAGATCGACCGCGGTGTCGAGCGCCCGCCGGGTGTCGTGGGTGATCAGCACGTTTCGCTCCCTGGCCTGGGGGGTCGGGCGACGCCCGCCGATGCTGGCCGATGGTAGCGACATCGTGCCACGCGCACCGGCCCCCGCCCGATTCGGCATGCCGGGACAACGCCCGCGCGCCCGACAGGGTTCCCGGCCCCGGCCCGCCCCTGCCCTTGTCCGAGCGGGCCGAGGGGGGCGGAGGGGAGAGGCGGTGGG
>NZ_MLYO01000015.1 GCF_001866665.1 Streptomyces monashensis
CAGGACCGCGGAAAACATAACGGGGGAACGACGGCTGCCCCGGGTCAGCCTGTACGGCGATGACGGGACCAGGGTGGGTGCCGGGGGATACCGGCCGCACTGGATGGAGAGCGGCTTCGGCGCGTGGATACGCTCGCTGACGTCGCGCGCTGTCATCGCCACGGCTGATGCCCTGGTCTCTGAGGGGGCGCCATCCCGGGCAGCATGGTGATGGAGTAACGGGAGGCTTCCGCCTCCTCACCCACCCTTTCCGGACACGGCCTCCACCACCCGGCCGAGCGCCTCGCTCACCCCAGCGCATGTGACCTCGCCTGCGGGGCGCGACGAGGATTGGCCGCCAGGTCGGAGGTGTTTCAGCTTGTGATGGCCGCGGCCAAGGGTAGACACACTGGTTTGGTCCCCTTGTCGGTACCCACATACCAGATTCGAGCCCTGTGCACGGACTCCACAGCCACCGTATCCCAGGCGTACGCCACGCGGATTGGCCCGGCGGCGGGCCGGGAGGACCGTTTCCCGACGGCGTGGTGCGACGCGTCGTTGGTCGATACGAGGATCACCCGGCCGACTTCTCGTGTCATCCGCCAATACGGCGTCCCGAGGGCGCGGGAGGAGACTCTCTGCCACGACCGCGCCCCGGCGAACCGCTGAATCCGCTGGGCCGGCGCGGCCACGAACAGACGAGACACAACAGGGGGCGCCACGTGAGCGTGCAGCAGTACGACAAGATCGGCGAAGCGTTCGAGGGATTCAAGTCCCTGCCGTTGATACGTTACGGGGAGGTGCCGAGCTTCCTGGGCATGGTTGGCGACGTGAGCGGCAAGTCGGTTCTCGACCTGGCGTGCGGCACGGGTTTCTACAGCAGGGAGTTCAAGCGGCGCGGCGCCACGGACGTCCTCGGGGTCGACATCTCCGTCGGGATGATCGACGCCGCGCGGGAGATCGAGCAGCGTGATCTGCTGGGCGTGCGGTACGAGGTCGGTGATGTGGCCGAACTACGGCCTCTCGACCGGCGCTTCGACATCGCGACGGGCGTACAGTGCCTCAACTACGCGGAGGACATCGCCGCGATGGATCGGATGTGCCGCAACATCCACCGGAACCTGGTGCCGGGCGGAGAGTTCTTCGTGCTCGCCCAGAAGCCCGACTACCGGTTCGACTGCCCCTCTCTGGACAGGTACGGGTTCCGCTGCGAACCGACGGGCGAGGAGACCGAGACGGGCCCGCAGGTACGGGTCACGGCTCTCCTCGACCCGGAGCCGATCACCATCGTCGCCTCTGCCCCGCGCCGCGAGGTCTACGAGGAGTGCCTGCGGGCGGCTGGGTTCAGCGACGTGGAGTGGGTCCCGCTCCAGGTGTCCGACGCCGGAATCCGTGAGTTCGGCGCGGACTTCTGGGCGGACCTCCTCGCGAACCCACCGCTGGAGATGCTGCGCAGCCGCGCCTGACGGCGAGCCCGGTGCCGCGCCCTGATGTGCCTGGGCGCGCGCACCGGCGCGGGGAAGGCCGGTGTGGAGCGGGCCGGGGCGGAGAAGGTTCGGCCCGGCCCGCGGGGCACGCTGCAGCACCCTGTTCACCGTGTCCGGTGGTGACTGCGTAGACCCCGACAGCCGGACGGGGCGTCGGCGCCAGCCGGAGCAGCAGGTGGATGGGTACGCGCGTCGGACCGCTGCCAAGACCGCGATCGTCGTTCCGCGGCAGCGAACCGACCGGGCGCACGTTGTGACGACATTCCAGAGGCACGACAGCCGAGGACTCCCATGCAAGAGAAACCGCATGCGCAGCCCACGATGACGGGCGGGTGCCCCGGTCTGGAGTTGTGCAGGCGGTGAAGAAGGCTGTGCGGCACCCGCAGACGGCCAACGATGGCTGTGAAACCGCAGGTCAGCGCCGAGTTGACGTCGATCGCGTGAGGCCGCTCCGGACCGCTGACAATTCTCCGACGTGTGACAGTCGGCGAGTGACGGTCACACGGTGGCGGTCACGTCGCATTCGTTCCTCTCCTATGTCACACCTACGGCCCCCTGCCCGGTCTCCCATGAAAGGCGTGACAACCGGATACGTGAACCGTGGGTACACGGGAGGAGCAGCAGCATGAGGTCACTGATCATTTGTACGTCGGTGTCGCACGGCAACACCCGCAGGGTCGCCGACGTCATGGCCGATGTACTGGGAGCGAGGGTGGTCCGGCCGCAGGAGGTGGACCCGGCAGAGCTGTCGGCCTGTGACCTCGTCGGCTTCGGCTCCGGGATCTTCACCCAGCGGTTCCACCCGGACCTGCTCCGCTTCGTCGCCGCCCTGCCGCGGCAGCGGGGGCGGGCGTTCGTGTTTGCGACCAGCGGCCTGCCCGAGCCGCGATTCCGTCCTGTCACGCGCTCCCTGGCGGGCACGCTCCGAGCCAAGGGCTTCGAGGTGACGGGCACGTTCTCGTGCCGCGGCCTCGACACCTGGGCACCGTTCCGGCTGGTCGGGGGGATCCGCAAGGGGCGGCCGAACGGGGCGGACCTCGCGGCGGCGCGCGCTTTCGCCGAGGACCTGCGGCGGACACACGCGCAGGAAGGGCGACGGGCGGCGAACCGCTAGTGCCGCATCAAGCCACATTCGCCTCGTTGTTGGGCACGCGGTCGATGGTCTCGCCTCGCTGCTGTCCGCCAGAATCGGCGCATGCTGAGAGTCGGTTCCGTTGTCGTTGGGGGCCAGCGCGTCGAGTGGGATCTCCATCCGGCTCCTGGTGGTGGCCCGGGCCGTCCAGGGTATCGGTGCCGCGCTGCTCACTTCGCAGGTGCTGACCGGTATCCGGCTCAACTTCCAGGGCGTTGCCCGAAGCCGGGCTCTGGGGCCTGTACACGGCGGTGCTGTCGGGTAGCGCGAGCCTGCCCGCGTTGCCGTGGTTCGTCGGGGTTGAGCGTCGCGTGGGCCGACGAGGAGGGCATCCGCTGATCACTCTGTCTCTCCTCGCACAAGCCGGTCGTCCACGCCCTGATCTCTCAGGCCGCCACCCGGGCCACGTACTTCGGCCTGCTCTTCGTGCTGGCGCAGTACCTGCAAGCGGGACTCCACAAGAGCGCCACCTATTCGGGCCTCGTGCTGTGCCCTGGGTGGCTGCCTTCGGCGTCTCCGGCCCGCTGCTCGGCCGCGTGCCCGCCGCTGTCGAACGCCGGGCGGCCCCCTGGGCACCGTGCTGCTCGCGCTCGCCTTCGCCGGCATCGGCGTGAGGGGAGGCCGGCACGCCCAGCGGCGTGCTCCTGACGACCCTGCTCGGCCTCGGCGGGCTGGGGCACGGAGCCGCGTTCAGCGGCACCCTCTCCCATGTTTCGGATCGGTCCAGAGCGTGTCCGACCTTGAATGCCGCAGATGTCGCAGAAGAGAGAACAAGATGGGGTTCCATGGCACAGACGATGACGAAGGACGAATGGAAGTCGTTCATCTCCGAGGGCACCCGTACGGCGAAGCTCTCGACTGTACGGGCTGATGGTTCCCCTCATATCGCTCCGGTCTGGTTCCTCCTGGACGGCGACGAGATCGTCTTCAACACGGGTCGTGACACCGTCAAGGGCCGCAATCTCGCCCGCGACGGGCGGGTTGCGCTGTGCGTGGACGACG
Organism: Streptomyces monashensis; assembly: GCF_001866665.1. Lineage (GTDB taxonomy): Bacteria > Actinomycetota > Actinomycetes > Streptomycetales > Streptomycetaceae > Streptomyces > Streptomyces monashensis. Next base: position 3,601 of record NZ_MLYO01000015.1, read on the forward strand.
AACGGCCGCCGTTCAGTTTCGTCGTCCTCCAGGGCAGAGCGGAACTCGATGACGATCTCCCGGAGATCCGCCGCTGGGCGACGCGTATCGCCGCCCGGTACGTGGGGGAAGAGCGTGCTGAGGAGTACGGCGCCCGCAACGGTGTTCCCGGGGAACTGCTGGTACGGCTCCGAGTCGACAAGGCCGTTGCCCTGGCCGGGGTCGCGGACTGACCGGCCGTGGGGCAGGCGCCCCTGAGGAGGTCGGCTCGTCGGGTACCGCGTCGACGCAACCGCGTACGGACCGGACCGGAGTCCACGGATCGGATCCGTCGCGGCTGACCGGACCTGACTGCTCTTTGACAGTCGGACGGGGAGCGTTATCAGCCAATTGACACGTCTGCCCCGGCGGCCGGTGGCCAGGTCTCACCTCACCGTTCGCCGGAACACGACCGAGTGGATGTGACGGTGCGCACCGCGTGCCGAAGGCGCCACGGTTTCGCGGTGCAACGCCCGGAAGGCCGGGGTCCGACGGCACGTTGCCGTCCGCCCGTGCCGGTGGCGCTGATGCCTCGCGCCGCTTCGAGCGGCTGGCGACAGCAGGTCGAAGGGCTTTCTCCGGCGGGCTCGTACGCGGCTGCGAACGGCGTCGACGGCATCGCGCGGGCGGCCGCGGCCGGCAGGCGTCGCATAGAGCCGCCGACTCCCACCGGGCCAGACCTGTGTCGGCCATTCAGGGCTCGGACCACGGGTGACGGGAAGGGCTGGGGCCCTTGTTCCGGCCGCCGTGCGATGGCTAGGCTCCGGCTCACTTTCGCACGACCCGCACATTTTCTGCACACGATGACCGGAATCACCGGTTCATCAGTCGTGGCGGCGTACCACGCCGGGGACCTCGCAAGGGTTCGCCGGACGCCGGGGGAGGGGTGGAGGACATCGGCAGGTCTCGATTACTGCGGCGCTCCGGCAGGGCGTCGAACGCGCCTGGTGCCGCGCCGTCCCCGGCGGACACCGGGATCCGTACGGCGGGCGGACGTGATCTGACCGTTCTCTGGGGGATCAACTTCGTCGACGGACTCGGCAGTCAGGCCTCCGGCCTCGTGTTCCCCCTGCTGCTCCTCGATCTGGGTCACGGGCGGGGTGCCGCAGGCGCGTTCGCCAGCGCCGCCGCCCTCGCCGGGGTGGTCCTGAGCCCGCTCGTGGCCCTGCCGGCCGACCGAGGCCGCCGCCGTACTCTCATGATTGGCACATCGGTGTCGGCGTCCCTGGCGATGGCCGGGATGGCCGCCGCCTGCTGCCTCGGGCGCCCTCCCCTGTGGGTCCTGCTGGGCCTCGCGCTCACCGAGCGTCTGTGCGCGACGGCGTACGAGGCCGCAGCACGTGGTGCCCTGTCCCGGCTGGCCGGTGCCGCGGATCTGCCCCGGGCCGTGGCCGGAGTCCAGGCGGGCGATCAGGCCGCGCTGGTGCTGGGGCCGGCGCTCGGCGGGGTCCTGTTCGGCGTGAGTCATCTCCTGCCGTTCGTCGCGGACGCCGTCTCCTACGCGGCGGCGGCATCCGGGGTGAGGGCCATACGGACCCCCCTCGACGGTACACCTGCCGAACCTTCCCGGGGAGCGGACGTCCCGGGGAGTCCCGCGGACGCTCCGCCGGCGACGTCGGCAACGGTCTCGGACCCGCCCCGTGCCTCCTCGGGCCCGCCCGTCAGTACGGTCCGTTCCGGCGCGCTGCGGGCCGGCGTCGCCGCGGTGGTCGGCTCCCCCGTGCTGCGGTTGGTCCTGCTGTGGTCCTGCGCGGCGAGCGGAGCCGTGACCCTGTTGTTCTACAACGCTCTGTTCGTTCTGGGCACCGAGGCGGGCAGCGTCGTCACCGGAGGGGTGCTCGCGGCCTCCGGCGCGGCGGGCCTGGCCGGTTCGCTGGTGGCGGCCCGTGCGGTGCGCAGACTCGGTGCCCACCGGTCGCTGACCATGGCGACCTGGCTGCTCCTTCCGCCGTGTGCCGCGCTGTCCGTGGCCCGTGAACCGTGGTCGTGGACTCTGTGCTTCTGCGGACTGTGCCTGGTGCTGCCGGTGGTCACCGCCGTCCTGGGCGCGGCCGCGGTGCGCGCGGTACCCGTGGAGCTGCAGTCCCGGTCCGGTGCCGTACTGGGGTCGGCGAGCGCCTTGACCGCCGCCGGCGCGCCGGCAGGAGCGGCCCTGTTGATGACCTGGGGCGGTCCGGGCGCTCCTGCGGCGGCCTGCACCGTCATCCTGGCTCTGCTGGCCGTCCGGACGCAGCGCACGGCGAACACGGTGCTGCGGCCTCTCACACCCGCCCGCGAGGACCTGGACGCGGGCCCCACCGGTGGCCGTACGGGCAGGGCACGATGACCAACCCCTATCGCGTGTTCGTGGCGACACTGCCCGACGTGTGCCCGGCCGACCCGCGCCGCATGGTGTTCACGGCGGACTCCGGCGGCCGCTGTGAGGTCTTCACATGGGACGCCGCGGTCCGGTGTGTCCGGCAGGTGACCGACAGCGCCGACGGCACGGCCCACCGGGCGATCGACGCCGAGGGATACGTGTGGTGGTTCGAGGAGGACGCGACCGACAGCGGCCACTGGTGGTTTCAGCACTTCGACGGCGGTCCCCGGTCGCCGGGTCTGCCCGGAGCGCCGGCCGGGCGGCCGCACGGGCTGGCGGTGACCGCGGACGGCACGGTCGCCGCAGCCATCGCCCACGCCGAGGGGACCACGGTCGTGGTGGGCCGGCGCGGTCAGGCGCAGCGACAGCTGTGGTGCGCACCGGGATCGCTCCGGCTGGGTGGCATCACGCCGGACGGCACGCTGATCGCGTTGGCGGCCGCCGCCGACGACCCTGCAGCCGTGCGGGTCGTGTCACGTGAGGGCCGAACGGTTCTCGCCCTGCCCGGACCCGGCGTATCCGGCGGCGACGGGAGCGCGGCCGAGGGCCTGGCGGGCCCGACGCCGGCCGGCACCAGGCTCTGGTGTCAGGGATTCTCGCCCCGGCCCGGGCGGCACGAGTTGCTCCTGGTGCGCGACCTCACGGACGGCTATGTCCTCCAGACGTGGACGCCGGAGGAGGGCCTGTGCACCCATCGCTGGTGCCCCTTCGACACGGAGATCAGCGCCCGCTGGTACCCGGACAGGCGCGCGTTGCTGGTGCGTCAGGCCCGGCATGGCCGCTCCCTGCTGCATCAGGTGGACCTGGACTCGCGGAAGCGGGTTCTCGTGCCCACCCCCGCGGGGAGCGTGCTGGATGCCGCGCCCCGGGCCGCGGGAGCCGTCGACTACCTGTGGACCGACACCGCCCATGCCCCTGTTCTGCGTGCAACGGACGGCATGGAGCTGCCTCCGTGCGGTTCCACGGCCGTGGTGCCCGGACGGCACACCGACCTGTGGACGCCCTCGTCCTCGGGACGGGTGCACACCCTGCTGAGCCTGCCGGAGCGGCCGGGGTCCCAGCCGCCACCGGCCGTCTTCCTGATCCACGGCGGACCTGCCGATCACGACCGGGACGCCTACGACGCCACGGTGCACTCCCTGGTGGCCTCCGGCTACGCCGTCGCCCGCGTCAACTACCGGGGCTCCACCGGTTACGGGCCGCGCTGGCAGCGGGAGTTTCCCGCCGGAGTCGGCCACACTCAGGTCGAGGACCTGGCGGCGGTCCGCGCCGACCTCGTCGCCCAGGGCCTCGTCGCCCGTTCCGCGAGCGCCCTTTGGGGTGTGTCCTGGGGCGCCTACCTGGTCCTGCTGGCTCTGGGCACCCGCCCCCGGCTGTGGCAGGCCGGTATCGCCGTCAAGCCGGTCGCCGACTGGGCAGCCGCCCACCGCACCAGCACGCCGGCGTTGCGCGCCGTGGACGTCCGGCTGTTCGGCGGTACCCCGGACGAGCTGCCGGAACGTTACGCCAGCAGTTCTCCCCTCACCTACGCGGCCGAGGTCACGGCACCGCTCCTCGTCGTCGGAGCGACCCGCGACGTCAAGTGCCCGCCCGGGCAGATCCGCAGCTACCTCGCCGCGCTGGCCGCGGCGGACGTACCGCACGAGGCCATGTGGCTCGAGACGGGACACGACGGTTACGACGGCGCGGCGCACGTCGCCGTCCTGCGTCGGTCCCTGCGCTTCCTGCACGACCGGCTGCCCACCGCGGCACCCGGCACCCTCACACGTCCTCCCGCGTCGACGGGAGGACCCCGGTCCCGCTGAGGCAACAGCGGGACCGGGCGGCACAGCACCATCCCACTCGCAGAAGGAGGAGCACCGTGCAGAAGGACATCATCCACAACGACCCGCTCGCGGGCGACGAGGAGAACCGCAAGCCGGGTATCGGCATCACCATCACCGTGCCGTTCCGCAACGCCGACGAGGGCGGCGACGAGGAGTGACCCACGGCCCGGCCGGCCCGCCGATCGGGCGGGCCGGCCGGGCCCCGTCCCCCCGTCCTGCCACGACCCTGCCCCGCCGCGCCACAAGGAGCCGACCGTGCGCGTTCTCCTGCTCAACATGCCCTGGTCGCCGATCGACCTGCCCTCCCTCGCCCTGGGCATCCTCAAACGCAGCGTCGACGAGCGCGTCGCGGGGGCGACGTGCGACGTACTGCACGCCAACCTGGACTTCACCGACTGGATCACCCGGCGCACCGAGTTCTCCGCCGAGGACTACGAGTACTACGCGCTCTCGTCCTATTTCCTCGGCTGCGGCGACTGGGTGTTCTCCAGCGCGCTGTACGACGATCCGGCCTGGAAGGAGGCCGAGTTCACCCGGGCGATGTCCGGCAGGCTGCGTACCAAGCGGATGCGGGTGACCCGTGACCTGCACGCGGCCGTCCCGCAGTTCGTGGAAGAAGTCGCGAGGCGGGTCGTGGACCTGGCGCCCGACGTCGTGGGGCTGACGTCCACCTTCCAACAGAACACCGCCGCTCTGGCCGCCGCCCGCCACATCAAACGGCTCGCCCCGCACATCGTGACGGTCATGGGCGGCGCGAACTGCGATGCCGAGCAGGGCGCAGCCGTCCACCGCAACTTTCCCTTCGTCGACTTCGTGATCCGCGGTGAGGGCGAGGACGCCTTTCCGCGTCTGCTCGAAGCGCTGCGGGACGGGGCGCCGACCGCTGCCCTCACCGACATCGCGGGGCTGTGCCACCGCACCCACGGGACCGACTCGGTCGCGAACCCGATGCCGACGGGCCCCTTGCCGCCGGCGGCGATCCTCCCTCCCGACTACAGCGGGTACTTCGAACGCCTCGCGGGTTCCGTGGCGCGCAACTGGGTCGAGCCGAAACTGGTCGTCGAGGGCGCCCGCGGGTGCTGGTGGGGGGAGAAGCACCACTGCACGTTCTGCGGGCTGAACGGCTCGTTCATGGAATTCCGCAGCAAAACCCCCGACATCTTCTACCAGGAAATCATGGACCTGGCGGAGCGTCACCGCGTCCTGGACATGTACGTGGTCGACAACATCCTCGACATGCGCTACCTGTCCACCGTGCTGCCGCGGATCATCGACAGCGGATACGACCTGCGCATGCACATCGAGATCAAGGCGAACATGCGCCGCCCACAGCTGCAGACCCTCGCCGACGCCGGTCTGATCTACGTCCAGCCCGGTATCGAGAGCCTCAACAGCCGAGTGCTCGACCTCATGGACAAGGGCGTCAGCGGGTGCCAGAACGTGCGGATGCTCCGGGACGCGGCCGAGACAGGACTGTCCGTCTCCTGGAACTACCTGCACGGCTTCCCCGGCGAGACCGCCGACGACTACGCCCCGGTGATCCGCCAACTGCCCGCGCTGGAGCACCTCAACCCGCCGGTCGACCTGTCCGCCCGGATCGCCATCGAACGCTTCAGCCCGTACTTCGACCGGCGGGAACTGGGCTTCAGCGGACTACGCCCCGAAGAGCACTACCTGTTCACCTACGACCTGCCGGAAGAGGAACTCCACGACCTGGCCTACGTCTTCCAAGCACCCGAACGCGGCATCGGCGAGCCCACGGTGACCCAGCTGAACGAGGGCATCGCCGCATGGAAGAAGCACCACACCGACGCCAGGCTCACCCACACCGACCTCGGAGACCGCATCATGCTGGTCAGCCGGCGTCGCTCGTTCGCCTGGCACGCCCTGTGCCTGACCGACCCCTTCGCCGTCGCCGTGTTCCGTCTGCTGGACCAGCCGCACACCCCCACGGCCCTGCACCGCAAGGCGACCGCGGACCCGGCGTCGGCCCAGCACACCCTGCAGGACGTGCAGGACCTGCTGGACGAATGGACGACGCTCGGCGTGACCTTCACCGACGCCGGTCAGTACGTCCACATCGCGCCGGCCGCGGTCAACCAGGAGCTGCTGCGCCTGGACTACATGCGTCACGCGCACGCACGGCCCTCGCCCGACCCCGCGGAGGAACACGCCGCACAGGACCGGGCCGTACCGGCACCCGCGCTGCCCTGACCTCGGTCCACGGACCCGCTCCGGCCACTGACAAGGAACCGACCATGCCATTCAGCACGTCTCGCGCGACCGTCCAGGGCTGGCGCGACCATGACGAAGACACCCGGACACTGCCCGGCATGTCCCTGGGACACATACCGCTCACCTCCGATGCGCGCGACGCCCCACGGCTGTGGGACCTGGGTGTACGGCGGGCCGAGATCGACGCTCCGGTCGACCTCGCCCCGCCGGGGCCGTCGGCCGCCCGATCGGCGATCGACCGGCTCTGCCTGATCCGCGACCTCACGGCCCGAGCCGTCCAGGTCGACTGGGACCTGCGCCTCCCGCCGGACCGGGCCGACCATCTGTGGAAGGTGCTGTCCCATCTGCACCCGCCCCGGACCGTCGCCGGCCTCGCCGACGCCGAGACCGCCCTGCACGCCTGGCGCACGCGCCACTACCTGTGCAAACTGCTCTGGCGCCAGGGGCCGGGTTTCCTGCAGATCCGCGACCGGCGCTGGGGCGACCTGCGTCGGTTCACGGCGGACGACCCCCGCTACCCCGAGGTGATCGCGCGGCTCGACCGGGGCGCCCACTGCGCAGACATCCCCCATGACATCCTCGAGGAGCTCACTGCCGAACACCTCGTCCTGCAGACCGACGACCTCGCCTGGTGGCTGCCCTACCGCGTCTCGCGTTGGCTGCAAGAGGCCATGGCCGTGTGAGCGCCGGTGCCGCGTCAACCAGCCCGGGGTCCGCTCGACGACCGACCTCTTCGGCAGCGGCTCGAACCCCCGCCGAGGGACGGCCTGTGATGCAGCGCTCCTGTGACTCCGCGCACTCTGCCCTTGACCGCAAAGAGGGTATTTATTTAATTTTCCACGAATGACCCCCCGCGACCCGACCCCCGAGACGCCGCACCGGAACGAGCCCGCTCGCACGCCCGACGGCACCACGCCGCCCGCGCTCGTCGGCTTCGACCTCGACTTCACCGCGCACGAGATCCAGCGGCGCGCCCAGGTCCTCGCCGCCCTCGGCCCGGACTGGGACCCCATCGAGGCGCTGCGCGGTGAGGAGCAGGCCTACGACCTGCTGTACTCCGGTCTGGACGCAGAGCAGCAGCGCCTGTACGACGGCCTCGTCACGGCGGGGGTGCTGCCGCGGCGCGCGGGCAGCGACGGGCGTGGGGGTAGCGACGGGCGTGGGGGTAGCGACGGCGATGACCGTGCTGCCGCTTGATCCACAGGCGGATCCCGGCCGCCGCGCGTGGGCGGCCTGCCCGAGCTGCGCCGACGAGCGCGGTTGCGAGCCCTGCGCGGCGGGCCGCAGCTGCGCCGAACACTGGCGCTACCTGCTGTCGAGCACCGGCAGCCTGCTCTGCCTGCAGTGCCCGGCCTGCACTCACGTCTGGGTACACGACAGCGGCTTCGGCGTGACCCGCTCCCCGCTCTAGACGGTCACGTCCGATGTGTTCGACCGCCTGCTACGGCCAGGACGACGTCGCCCCGCCGCACACGCGTATCGACCTGGCCGGCGGCACGGACCGCATCGTGGCTGGCGTGCCACGGCAGTGGCATGCTCCTCGCTGTGCGTGAAGATCGGCAGGGCAGGACAACGGCGAGGGTGTGGGGGCGTGTCGCGTGTGCCTGGGCGGTCGCTTTCGCCGCGCTTCATTTCTACTGGGCGCTGGGCGGCAACTGGGGTCTGAGCGTCTCGGCGGGGCCCCTGGCCGAGGAACGCCCGGCGTGGTTCGTGGCAGCGGGCCTGTGGGGTGTGGGGGTGCTGTGCCTCGTCGGTGGTGCGCTGGGATGGCTTCTCACCCGGCCGTGGCCCCGTGGCCGGGCCGGACGGGTGGTCAAGGCTCTGGGCTGGTCTGTCTGCGCTGTACTGCTGGTGCGCGGCGTCGCGGTTGAGATGCTGTTGCTGACCGACGCAGCGGGCCGGGCGGTGGACGTGAGCCCGGATCAGCGGCTGTGGACCCTGGTGCTCTGGAATCCCTGGTTCCTGGTCGGCGGTCTCGTCTTCGGCCTGTCCGCTTGGGAGTTCGGAAGAGCGGCCGAGGGAGCGGTCGGCGCGGCGCCGTCAGACGGCAGCGGGAGCAGCAGCGTGTAGTAACGCACCGCGGTGAACGTGGTCGGCTCGGGCAGGTTCAGCGCAGCCATGGCGGCCGAGGCGGCGTCGTGGCGCTCGCCGTTGACCCGGATCTCCGTCTCCATCGCGCCGGGACGCCCGCCGTAGAAGACCGTGACGCCGTTGAAGAACGGGGATTCCAGGTCCGCGGTGAAAGTGTCCGCGATGCGGTGCGGTACGTTCGCGTCCAGCAGAGCATGCTGCATCCGCCGGTTCTCGGTGATGTCGACGCCGAAGGCCACAGCGCCGGAGCTGATCGAGTGCCAGCCGGGCACGCCGCGTTCGTGTGCGGGATGCACCTGGTCCGCGAAGCGCCGGCGCTGGTCGAGGAGTTCGAGCAGGCACGCGCCGGCCGTCTGTACCCATGCGTCGGCCGCCTCGCGGGGATCGGCGGACATCGCCACCACACAGTCCATGAAGCAGGGCACGTCCGGCTGGATGTTCACGTCCGGCAGTGCGACCAGATCGTAGTGCCGGCCACCCCCGTGCTGCGGCGGGGCCACCGCTACCACCCAGCCGTGCGGGCTGCTCGGCCCTGCGCGTACGGCGTCGTATCCAGGACATGCGGTGGATCCTGGTGAGCCGGCCTCGTCGACCAGCGGCAATTTTCTTTGTGCCAGACCCTGCCGCTGACGCGGGCGCGGCGGTCCGCCGAGGTCGTCGTGTTTCGCGCGCCGCTGGTGACAGGCAGCGCATCGACGTGGTCGCAGGCAGTGTGCTGTGCGCGATCGGCCGGCAGGGGTGCTGGTCGGTTCCTATGTCTGGTTCGCCGCCTGCTTGACGGTCTTGATCACTGGTGCCGTTTCGATGTGTGTGACGCCTGGGAGCGTGGCGACGCGGGTGGTCAGGTACCGGTACAGCTCCTGTTGGTTCCTGCACACCGCGCTCGCGTACAGGTTGGTCGGGCCGGTCGTGGCGGCGGCGAACGCGATCTCCGGATGCCCGGCCAGCGCCTGACCCGCCTCCTTCAGGTGCGTGGGGGCGACCGAGAGCCAGAGCAGGGTGCGGCTGTTCACGCCGAACATGCGCCAGTCGACGTCGATGTCGAGGTAGAGCAGGCCGTGTTCGCGCAGCTCCGTCATCCGGCGCCGGACCGTCGTCGGCGACCAGCCGGTCGCCGCGGCCAACTGCTCGAACCCGGCCCGGCCGTCGGTGGAGAGCAGGGCGAGGAGCTTGCGGTCACCGTCGTCGAGCCGCAGCGGTCCCGGTCGGTGCGGCACCGGAGGCGGGCGCAGTCGCTCGATCGCCTCCGCGTCCAACGACCCGAGTTTTCCGACCAGGTTGTCGGGGCCGCCGTAGAAGGCGTGCAGCAGGGAGTGCGCGGTCACGCCCTCCACGCGTGGGGTGCGGGGGAGTTTGGCCAGCAGCAGGGTTTCGCTGTCCGCCTCGTTCTCGGTTCGGACCACGCAGGTGATCTCGGTGCCGCCGGAGCTGAGGCTCACCCAGGACGTGTCGGGGCGCCGGGCCAGCGCCTCGGCGACCGGGAGCGACGCGGCGGGCGCGCATCGCACCCGCAGGAACCACAAGATGGCGCCCAGCGCGGTGGGGTCGACCCCGCAGAGCACCCGTACCGCTCCGGCCGACCGCAACCGGGCGTAGCGGCGGGCGACGGTGCGATCCGACACGCCGAGAACCTCGGCGATGGCGCTGAACGGGGCACGGCCGTTGATCTGCAGGGCGTGCACGAGCCGTCGGTCCAGCTCGTCGTAGTCGGATTCCACCGGGCTGAGGTTAGACGGTGTCAGATATCGGCGCAATCGAGCCGAAGTCTGGCTCGGGCGCCTGGGCCGGCGGAGCGTTTCCTCTGTCCTGATCGACACAGACAGAGGAGAGTCCATGGACACCGATGTGATCGTCGTCGGCGCCGGCCCGACTGGAATGACGCTGGCCAACGAGCTGCTGATAGCGGGAGCGTCGACCGTGCTGGTCGACAGGCTGTCACAGCGCAGCGACCTGTCCAAGGCAGGCGGCGTGCAGTCCCGCACGCTGGAGGCGCTCGACCAACGAGGGCTGCTGGAGCCCTTGCTGGCCACCGGAGATCACCCCGTCACCACGGGCCACTTCGCCGGCATCCCGCTCCCGCACCACTCCAACCGGCACCGGCTGCAGTGGCGGTCCGTGCCACAGGTGGTGATCGAAGGATTCCTCGAGCAGCATCTCGCGGCGCACGGTCTCCATGCCCGCAGGGACCACGAACTGGTCGGTCTCGCCCAGGACGACGACGGCGTCACCGCGACGTTCGCCAACGGCACCGCCCTCCGCTCCCGTTACCTCGTCGCCGCCGACGGGGCCCACAGCACCGTACGGTCCCTGCTGCGAGCCGAGTTCCCCGGTCAGCCGGGTACGTTGACGATCGCCGCCGCCGACGTGCGGCTGGGCGGCGCCGATCCGGCCACGTCACACACCTGGAACGAGGACGGGCACTGGGCGGCACTGTTCCCGCTCGGCACCGATCCGCACGGCAGGCAGTTGCGCCGACTGGTCCTCGGCGGGCCGGACCGGTCACTGTCCAGGGAGATCCCGGTCACCGAGGACGAGGTCCGGCGTGGCCTGAGCGCCGTGTTCGGGACGCGGGTGCACCTCCTCGAACTGCGCTACGCCCGCCGTATCACCAACGCGTCACGGCAGGTCGAGCGGTATCGCCACGGGCGGGTGTTCCTTGCGGGCGATGCCGCCCATGTCCACCTTCCGCTCGGCGCACAGGGCATGAACACAGGGATGCAGGACGCGCTCAACCTCGGTTGGAAGCTCGGCGCCGCCGTGCACGGCTGGGCACCGAAGGATCTGCTCGACACGTATCACACGGAACGGCATCCGGCCGGAGCCGCCGTCTTGCGCAACGTCCGGGCGCAGAGCCTGCTGATGGACTGGGCCGGCACCCGCGATCCGGACGTCCTGGCCGCCCGGGAGATCTTCACGGCCATGGCCCAACTGCCTGAGGCACAGTGCTATCTCGCCGACCTGATGTCCGGGATGGCCGTCCGCTATCCGATGCCTGGCACCGAAATCCATCCGCTCGTCGGCCGGCCCGCACCGGACCTGGACCTCGACCTGGCCCGGGTGCACGAACTGCTGCGGTCCGGGCGCGGCATCCTGCTGGACCCGGCCGACACTTTCACCAGGATCGCCGGCCCCTGGTCGGACCGGGTGGACCGGGTGGGCCAGGGCGCCGACACCGAGCCGATGCTCATCCGGCCGGACGGCTACGTGTGCTGGGCCGGCGCGGACGACCTGGAACCGGCGCTCGCCCGCTGGTTCGGCGAGCCCCGCTGAGCCGACGTTCAGGACGCCGGCCGTCGCGGGCGGGGAGGCCGGTGGTCATCGGTCGGCGCCGATGGCGACAACTGTCGTGCTTCGGCTGCGGCCGGGGATCGATGGACGGGCGGCACTCCGAGCGGCTCATGACGGGGGTGAGCGCCGCGGTGACGGTCAGGTTGAGAGGCAGGGCGGCCAGCGCCACGTAGACAGGGGCGGGCGGCGACCGAGCGTGATCACCACGATGGTGGGGCGGCAAGGGCGACGCGGGACAGCGCAGGCGGCGATAGACCTGGCTGAGCCTTCTGGCGGTGGCCGCAGAGCCGAGAAACAGAAATCCGGCCGGTGTCGTCGGCTGCCCAGCGGTGGGCGGCCGCCAGCACCCGTGTTGCGCGGCTGACCGCTCCGTCGGCGCTGCCACCTGCCATCGCCGCCTGCCGCCTGCCGCAGCGGGAGCGAAGGTTCTGCGACCGATGGCGAGCCAGTGAAAAGCGGGGCGGCACCGCGACACCGTAGCGCGCAGAACCGCCCCGCCGAAGCGAGCGCGGGCTCAGCTGTGGTCGTAGGTGACGGAGAAGTTCTCCCCGCCGCTCAGCGAGGAGGTGGTGGCCTTGGTGGTGCTGCCTGACGCCATGTTGATCTTGTCAGGCGAGTAGTTGCCGATCGCCTGGCCGTTGGCGGTGGCGTTGGTGAAGCTCGCAGTGCCGAAGTTCGACAGCGGGAGCACGCCGGTAGAGCTGGACGGCGCCTCGGCTATGACCTCGGCGGACGCGTTGGCCAGGCCGCTCTGCGTCTTGGTCGTGGTCTTCGTCCACCCCTTGGTGGTGTCCGTGAGGGTGAGCGTGTACTTGGTTCCGCTGCGGGTGATCGTGGAGGTGAAGTGGTCACCGGCGCTGACCGAGTTGCTGTAGTTGACAGGGTACGCCGGGTACATCTCGTACCAGGACGAGTAGACCGCCCTGCCGCTGGAGCAGTCCGCCTCGGTGCCCGTCTGTTCCACGGAGTTGCTGCCGTCGCCGTCGATGCCGATCCAGAACGACGAGTAGGTGGTCGATCTGGTGCAGCTGACCGCCGGCTGTACCCAGTTCGCGGAGACGCTGGTGAACGTTGTGCCGGTCGCGGCGTAGCCGGCCCAGTTGGAGCTGGTGCTGTTCCTGATGCCACCGACCAGTTGGTGGCTGCTGATGTGACCGCTGACCGGGGTCATGCGCAGCGCCGGCGCGGCGATGGCGGCCGCGGGGGAGGTCGCCAGCGTGGACAGGACGGCGGCGGCTACGGCTGTGGCTGCGGTAAGGCGGATCGTGGCAGACATGCTGCTCCTTCTCGCGGGATTCGCGGTGCAGACGTAACTGGCGGCCACCAGTGGGGGGAAACGTGCGCCCCGTGGTTGTCAGTGTGCAGTCAATATGCGCCGTTGCCACCCGGCTTCCGGGATTTCACAGCAAAGGACATGCCAAGTACCGCCTACAAAAGGCGTGTTCACGGCGATTCCGGCCAGGCCGACGAGGTCGGGAACCGGTTCACACCCCGCCGTACAGCCCCTCAACCTATCGGCTGAAGTCCGCGAGGATCCGTGCATGCCGGAGCTTGTAACTCACAGTGATCGGGGATGAGTTGGGCGTGACGGGGCGTTTGCCCTTCAACTGGCGTCAGTGGACGATGCCCTCGGGGTCGAGGTTGGGGAGGGCCGCGACGACCCACTCCGCGTTCGTCGCCCTCTTGGCCTGGCATACCTGAGAAGTCATCACCTGGAACGGCTCGCCGCCGTATGTTTCGGGGTGTCGGTCGCTTGCCCGTGTCCTCGCACACCGGCGGCGTCGAGGAGCGCTCGTGCCGGCGGGCAGGTGAAGTCAGTGGAGGGCTTGTGGCCTGCTCTGTTACGGTCCTGTGGCCGGCCGCGGGACTCCGGTGCGACTTCCGGAACCTGCCTCTAAAGCAATGATTCGCAGCTCGTGCCCCCATTCCCCGGCCGGCATCCACACCTATGGGGAAGAAATCGGATGGAATCGTACGGGGACCTCATCGCAGCCGACGATGTGCTGCTCTTCGTCAACGCGGCGATCACTTCCACCGGTCAGCGCGAATTTCACAGCGACGCGGGCGAGCAGCGGCTGTCCTTGGACTTCCTCCACGCATACATGCTGGGGAACTACCGTGACCTGTACGCCGGGGTCCTCGCGCTCGACATCAACGACTACAACGCAGCCCTCGTCATCCGACGGCTGTTGGAGACCGCCGGGGAGGCCACTGCCGACCAGCGTCGCAGCGAGGGCCGATTGATCGCGGGCCGTCTGGCGACACTGCCGCCGCAACGGGTGTACGGCCTGTTCGACGCCCTCCGCCGGGCCGGGGTGAACAACCGCCGCACCCGCGCGATCATGCGTGACTGGCTGTCCGCCCGCCCGGACCTGGCGTTCGACGCGGTGAAGTACCGCAGCGGTCTCAAGCGAGCCCTGCGTCACGCGCACCTGGCACCTGCCACCGAAGAGCTGGGGGCGTTCGTGTTCGCGCCGCTGACCCGCAAGCACTACACGACACCTCTCTTGGAGACGTGGCGCCGCGCACACTACGAGCAAACCGCCCTGTACGAGCTGCCCTATACGGTTGCCGAGGGCTTCGCCGCCAAGCACGGCATCCCCCGGGATGCGTTCCTGGAGCGCATAGCCCCACGGATGACCCGCCTGGAGACCTTGCGGCTGCAGGAGTCCGCGCACAAGATCGGGAACACAGGCGTACAGGCGGACCTGGCCAGGATGCCGCTGACCCGGCTGGCGACCTATGTGCTGTCGCTGCCGGTCGACGACCGCCTGCGCCGACGCGCCGAGCTGACCCACGCCCTGGAATCGGCCGCCGGCCGGGTGGCCGGCTCCCACCGGGGGACCTGGGGCAAGGTCACCGCCGTCCTGGACGACAGCTTCTCCACCTTCGGTTCGGTCCACAAGCGGCGTCGACCGCTGGCCGTGGCCCTGGCCTGCCACTATCTGCTCGCGGCCCTGGCCGGCGACTACACCGGGCTGTGGACGTCCGGGCGGACCGACGCGCTGCTGGCCTGTCCGTACGGGCCGACACCGGTGGGCCGGCGGATCCTCGACGCGTTGGACACCTCACCGTCCAGGCTGGTGATCGTCTCCGATGGATGGGACAACGCACCTCCCGGCCTCGCCGCCGAGGTGCTGCGCATCTGGCGAACCCGGCTCGACCCGGACCGTCGCACCAGCATCGTGCATCTCAACCCCGTCTACGACGCCGTCGATTTCGACGTGCGTCGCCTGTCCGCGATGGTGCCCACCGCGGGTATCCGTGACGCCGAGGACCTTCCCGCACTGGTGGAACTCGCCCAGTTCGCGGAAGGCCGGACCGGCCTGGCCGAATTGATCACCTATATGGACACCCGTGCCGCCCGAATGCCGAGCGGACCCCGGCAGGAGGAGGCGCGATGACCATACTGGACCTGACCGGCCTGGCCACCCGCCCCGCACAGGTTTGGGGTGCCGTCCGTCTGGTGCCGCTCGTGCGTGACGAACCTGTCGACGATCTCCGTCTGCGCCCGCAGCTCTACGGCGATGCGGCCGGCCTCGTCCAGGTCGGCCCGCGCCGGGCCTATGTCTCCTACGTCCCGCACGGATTCGTCGCCACGTGGACCGACGACGGCACCCCGGCAGCCGCCTACGGCACCCAGCTTTCCGCCGACGGCGACTCGGCCCCTGCCGCCACCATGGGCCTGCGCTTCCACCGTGGAATGGCGCGCCGCGAGGCGAAGGACCGGCTGCGGTTCCTCCCCATGCACCTGGCGCTGGAAGGCTACCTGGCGCTGCACTTCGGCGGCCCCTCGCTCGCCTGGGAGGAGTGGTCGCAGCGTGCGATCCGCCAAGGACTCTCCCCGCGCGTCGAGGAGGCCTATGCGGGCGCCGAAGTACGCGGACTCGCCGACGCGCTCCGCATCTTCGAGATCCACCCCGGCCAGTGCGGCGTGATGGTCTACGTCGCCGACGCACTCGCCGCCGCGTTCGCCGTCCCGCATCCCGACGACTACCGCGCACTCCACCCCACACTCCTGCAGGACCTGTACGGCGAACTGATCCACCACTACGCCACGCTGATGCCGCCGGTGAAGGACTTCCGGGCCCGCATCCCTGACGCACGCATCCGTTCACTGGCCCACCTGCGCACGGCAGTTGCCGAACAGGAGCACACCTGGACGCATTTCCATGACACGACGATGCCGACCGGGCTGCTGGAGCACGCGTACACCTGGCAGACGGTCTACCGGATGGGACGCTTCACGCTCTCCCGCTTCGTGCCGACGTTCCGTCCCAAGCAGGAGAACCACATCGGTGAGGCCATCACCGACGACAGGGGCAGGATCACCTACCTCAAGACCTTTCGCCTGTCGGAGAACCAGGTCCGCCGCGGTCACCTTCTCAGCAGGCTTGCCGCCAACGACTGGCACCTGCCGGGCACGGCAGCCGACCTTGGCATCACTGAGGCCCAACTGGGGCTGCGCCTGGAGTCTGCCGGCTTCGGTCACCTGCTCCGCCAGGACGTCCTCGACGGATATCGCAAGCAAGGACGAAACCGGACCGGATGAGGCCGGGCTGTCAGCTGCTCCGCCGTGTAGCCGGCGCCGTGGCCCGCATTGGACACCCCGTAGATGCACGCATGTGGCAGGCGTACGAGGCGCCTCGGCGCCCGCTGCTGACGGCGTGCGCCAGGGAGTTGGACGACAGAACGCCGGAGACGAAGAGCGCGTCGGGCGGCCGGGCCTCTACGGCGGGCGGGACCTGCTTCGGCGGAGCGTTCACCGACCAGATCGGCCGACGGGACGGTGCCCCTTCGCTCGCCGATGATCGCTGCCCGGGACGCGTACGACCTCGTTACTGGGGCCTGGCGGCCGCCCGGCACACCGTGACGCAGACGGCGAGGGCCGTGCTGCTGTCGTTCGGCTGATGGCCCCGGAACTTCGGGCGGGGGCGACATCTGGCGCCGATGCCGCCGAAGTCCAAGGTCGAGTTGTACGCGGTGATCCGCCGTGATGCCCGTGCGGGCCAGGCGAACCGGCCCTGCAGCGTGAGGACGGAGCCGGCTTCCGCACGGTGAAGACCGCCGTCTCGCCGTCGATGTGGCCGCAGCCGCCAGCAGCCGAAGCCGAGCACGAAGGGCCTTGACAGGGTCTGACGGCCGGCCATCGTCACGGCGCCGATGACGACTCAGTCACGCTGCCCGGTTCGACGCTCGTAGTCGGCGAAGCCGTCCTCGACCGTCGGCAGTACAAGGTCCACCCGGAAGTAGGGCACGCTCCACAGCGGACTGTCGCGAAGCTCCTCGAACAGATCGGACCACGAGGTCAGGTCGTTCGTCGTCGCCACGAGAACATCGGACGGAGTTGCAGCCCAGGCTTCAGCGTCGAACCACCGGACCTGGACAGTGTCATGCTTGTCCCACAGCGGTTGCACATGATCGGCGATAATCTGCTGACGCTGAGGGCGCCCCAGCGCGAGCCACGAGGGCAAAGCCGTGAGGTGCACGAATATGGTGAACCGCGGCTGCGGTTGGATGGCAGTCATAACCCCATTGTGGATCAACCAACGTCGGCGAACACCACCTCAGCGAATCGCCGCCACGCCATGACGAGGGCATCTCCGGGTCGGTGGCAACAGCGTGGTGCGCGACATCGGCGAGAGCTGGCTGTTCCTGCGCGGGCCCCTTGCCGTCCCGGGCGGTGCACAGCAATTTCATGCCGTCGGTGTCGGTGTCGGTGTCGAGGCGGGCTTTGGGCGATGCAGTGCGAAAAAGGTTCTCCGTGCCGGCTCGCGAGGTGCGTAGGTGGGCGGCGGGCGTCGAGCAGCCGCCGCGGAGTCCGCGCTCGCGGATCTGCCGGAACAGCGTCCGGCTGCCGGTGACGCCCGCGGCGTACCGCTGCTGCAGGACGGCGATGAGGAGGTGGTCATGGCTGGGGTCGCGGTGGCGGCGGACCGCCAGGAGTTCCAGCAGACGGGTCCGGTCGGCATCAAGGCTGATCTTGTGGCACAGGTGGTCGCCAGGGGAGTGGACTCGACGTCCCCGGCCTCCGCAGTCATGCAAGGGCAGTCAGAGCCTTGAACATTCCCGCGAACGTGGGGCGTTCTGGCTCGCGAAGCCGACGCAGGAGCATACCGAACGAGCCGGCGATGTCGTCCGCCATCGGACCCAGGCACCGGCCAGGACATCGCCGGCCGAGTGCGGCAAGTGGTCGACGGCGGGGCCCGACAGGCGGGCGGCCGGTCTCGGCCGGTCAGTAGTACTCGCGCATGAGTTCAGTGGCCCATTCCGGCTGGACCACCTGGCCCTGGGGACCGAACTCGGCCATGTAGGGCTTGATGTCGAGGACGGGGGTGCCGTCCACCGCGTCCAGGCCCCGGACGTGCAGATCGAGCCCGTCGACCTTGATCAGGCGACAGCGGGACACGCCGAGCCGGTTGGGGCGGTTTTTGCCGCGCTGGGCGAAGATGCCGACTTGGGGCCAGTCGGGGTTGCCGCGGGGGTGGCGGGCCCCGGTCTCGATCTTCTCCACCGGGACCCGGTCGAAGTGGTAGACGACCTCCAGATGGGAGAAGGCGTCCAGACCGGCCACCGCATCCGGGGTGAATCGCCTGGCGTCCAGGCGGATGACCGCGGCCTCGCTGCCCCAGTCGTCGTCCCGGACCTCTTCACGGCCGCCGGCTACCCGGCCCACCGGAAGACAGGTCACCTGGGCGGGAGTTCCGTTCTCGAGCATGCGTCGCGGCTTTCGTCAAAGTGTACGGTAACGAGGGCAGGTCGGCCCAAGGCGCTCACCGTACCGGGTGGCGGGGTGCGAGGATCTCGCCCATGATGCCACCCTGCCGTGCCCGGGGGAGCAACCAACCCATATGGCGCTGAGATCAGTGATCAAGGCCCCTGTGTGAGCAGATGATTGATCGGCACTCGCCGTGTCGGCCGGCCCTGATGAAGCGTGATCGTCGTTTCAGCGGGCCAGTTGAGCTGGATGACTCCGGCACCGGTGCCGCCATCTCTTCCCTGAAGGGAGGAGAGCCGCTGCTGCTTCTCTGTGTTGGCGGCGCCCGGTCCGGTCGACCTCGGCGGCCGGCGCGGGCGACGTCACGCGTGAGCCCCCAGCTCTGCCCAGACGACATTGCCTTGGGCGCGTGTCGAGTGGGCGGAGCCCCAGCGGTCCGCGATCTGCCGGACGAGGAACAGGCCTCGCCCGCTCTCCTCGTAGGGGCCGGTCTGGCGCTGCGACGGCGGGAGCGGGGTGTGGCCGTCGTCGTGCAGCTCGATACGCAGGTGCTCGTCGTCGCTCAGGGTGAGACCGCACAGGACGTGACCGCTGTGCGTGTGGATCACGACGTTCGTGATCAGCTCGGAGACGAGCAGCACGGCGTCGCAGCAGAGGTCGCCCGGAACGTGCCAGGCGCAGAGCCGGTCGCGCACGATGTCGCGGGCGGCTTTCACGCTGGTGCGCAGGGCGGGGAGGCCGAACCAGTACTCACGGTGCCGCGTGGTGGCGGCCACGGCCGGGGCTGAGGTCGTGCGGAGGATCACGGACACGGATGTCGCCTTCCAGGGGGACGGGCGCGGTGAGGGAGCGGTGGGTCACCGGAAACCCTCGTGGGGGGAGGCGCGTTCGGGCGGGCAGCCCGTGCTGGGGAACCGTCGGGGTGGCATCAACCTCATTTGGAGCAGGGCGAGTTGGCGCCACGTCAGCATTGCGACGTGGCCGCTCACAGGGCCAACTATGCTCGTGCTCGCGGTCGCGCTGCAACCGTCTCCCTGATAATTTCAGCAGGAGCGTATCGACCCGGCGTGTTCAGCAAGCCCCTTTCGCGACCATGTGGATGACGGCTCTTCAGGAGGTTGGGCGTGAGTGAAGCCCGTTCCGGCGGCAGTGCACCCACGGTTCTGCGCATGATCCTCGGCCGCCGGTTGCAGGACATGCGGCAGAACGTGGGTACCTCGTTGGAGGACGCGGCCAGGGCCCTGCGTGTGAAGCCCTTGACGATCCGGCGCCTGGAGAAGGCCGAGGTTGCGCTGAAGCCTCTCTATGTCGAGAAGCTTCTGGAGACCTACGGCGCGGACCGTCAGGAGATCGACGAGTTCGTCGCCCTGGCCGAACGGGCCAACGAGCCCGGCTGGTGGCACGCCTACCGCGACGTCGTCCCCAGCTGGTTCACCGCGTACGTCAGCCTGGAAACCAGTGCGAAGACCTTGCGCACGTACGAACCCCACTACGTCACCGGCCTGTTGCAGACCCGCGACTACGCGCGCGGAGTCCTGCGCGGCGGATTCCCGAACGGCAGTGAGGAGGAGCTGGAACGGCGCGTGGAGCTGCGACTGCGCCGCCAGAGCCTGTTGGAGGGAGCGGAAGCCCCCACTTTGTGGGTGGTCATGGAGGAAACCGTCCTGCATCGGGCGGTGGGCGGATCCCAGGTGATGCGCGAGCAGATCGACCGCCTCCTGGAAGTGTCCGAGCTAGACCACGTCAGCCTCGACATCGTGCCCTTCTCCGCAGGCGCCCACGTCGGGGCGTGCGCCCCTTTCACCTATTTCCGGTTCGAGGAGCCGGAGCTGCCTGACGTCGTCTACAGCGAACTCCTCTCCGCCTCCGTCTACTTGGACGAGCGCGTGGATGTCGCTGCTCATCTCGAGGTGCATTCCCGCATGTCGCTGCTGACGTCGTCCGAGGACAGCACGGCGCTGTTGAACCGCATGCGCAAGGAGTACTCATGACCACCACAGACGAGAGCGTCTACAACGGGATGTCGGCCTCCGAGCTCGGCGAGCAGGGCTGGGAGCGCCCGTGGAGCGGGCCGAACGGCGGTCAGTGTGTGGAGACGAAGCAGCTCGCCGACGGCCGCGTGGCCGTACGGCAGTCGTCCGACCCGGCCGGACCCGCGCTGATCTACACGCCCGAAGAGATCACCGCTTTCGTCCGTGGGGTCAAACAGGGACTGGCGGACCACCTGACGGCCGAATGAACCGCCGGCGGGCGGGAGGGGCCACACCGGTCCCGTTCCCGGCCTGCAGGCAGACGGATACGACACCTTTCAAGGGGAGAGAATGACCACCAGCCAGGCTGGCCGGGACCTCGACACGAGCAGGCCGCACTCGGCCCGGATGTACGACTACTACCTCGGCGGCAAGGACCACTTCGAAGTCGACGAGAAGGCGGCCTTGGCCGTCGCCGACGCCTACCCCGGCATCTTCGTGTGCGCCCGCGAGAACCGCGCGTTCATGCACCGCGCCACCCGTGTCCTGGCGCAGGAGTACGGCATCCGGCAGTGGCTCGACATCGGCACGGGCATCCCGACCGAGCCCAACCTGCACCAGGTGGCGCAGTCCGTGGTGCCCGAGGCCAGGGTCGTGTACGCCGACAACGACCCGCTGGTGCTCAAGTACGCCGAGCGCCTCATGCGCAGCACGCCGCAGGGGCGCACGACATACATCGAGGCCGACGTCAACGATGCCGCGTCGCTCCTGACCGCCGTCGAGGCGTCGGAGGTCCTGGAATTCGACCGGCCGATCGCCCTGTCCCTGAACGCGCTGATGCACTTCGTCACCGACGCGCAGGACCCCTACGGCATCGTCGGCCGGCTCCTCGACGCCCTCCCGGCGGGCAGCGCCCTCGCCCTGAGCCACTGCACGCCCGACTTCGACCCGGCCACGTGGGACAAGGTCACCGCGATCTACACAAGCGCCGGGACTCCGGTGCAGTTCCGCGCGCACGACGACGTCGCCCGCTTCTTCGACGGCCTCGACCTCGTCGAGCCGGGCGTCTGCGTCGGCCACCGCTGGCGGCCCGCCGCAACCGGCAGCGAAGGGGCGCAGCCCACGGATGCCCAGGTCAGCCTGTGGACGGGCGTGGGCATCAAACGCTAGCCCGGCACGGAAACCGGCGTACGACCGCCACAGGTGATCGCCGTCGATCTGTGGCGGGAGAGGGCGAGGGGGCGCGGTCATGAGCCGCCACGCCGACCGATCCCTCACCTCCCCGCCCAGCCCATGCGGAGACCGAGGGCGAGGACGCTCCCCCCCCACGCCGTCCGCACAGAAGCCGGCGACACCGGTCTGCAAGCCTCGGCTCCGGTGCCGCCCAAGCTCACTGACGGGGCCCGGCTCGACGTGCTCGTCTCTCCGATGCGGACCGACGACCGTCTCGGGCGCAGCGCCCAGCACGACGGCGCCACCACCGGTTGGGCCGAGCACGTGACCGCCGACGCCGAAGGAGCCCCCTGTGTCCTTCCCCGCGCATCGCACGCACCCGCGACCGGACTTCGCCGGCTGCATCGCACCGGATGATCACCCGGAAGGCTCTGGAGCTGACAGCATGACCCGCCCGAACCCCGTTGCCGGCCGCCCCCACACGCTCTGGGAGGCCACTCCGCCCCGTGGCGACGTCGTGCTCTACACGACGAGCCTCAGCTCCCGCGCTGCCGGCCAAACACTCGCGTCCCTGCGCGAGTTCGCCGCACAGCAGGGATGGGCCGTCGCCCACGAGGTGTACGACCTGGCGCCCCTGCGTATCCCGGCGCGCCTGCGCACGGGTTGGTGCACCGCCATGCGGCTCCTCGCCATGGGCCAGGTCACGGGCCTGGTCGCGCCGGCCGAGCGCGAGGTGGCGGGCACCCATGCGGAGCAGACCGCGCTGCGCGAGTGGCTGCTGGGCCTCCCCGCGTTCGCCGCCTACCCCCACACCACCCGGCACACGACACTTCCGACCTCGGACATGCCGGCGGGCGCTCCGGAGCCGGATCGCAGCGCGCCTGTCGACCGGGAATGGTCCCAGTCCTACGTCATGCACCCGGCGAGCCTGCGGAGGCTTCGATGCGAGGCCCGCACGCGCCTGACCTTGCTGAGATGGCCCGGCGACATCACCACGGCCATCGAGGTGCTGTCCCGGCTCCTGCACGACACCGTCACCCACGCTCAGCCCGCCGACGGGGCGCCGCGGCGAGTGACGCTGCGGCTGGCCGTGACCGAGGACGAGGAACTGGTGATCGACGTACAAGACCCGCGCCCTGGCATCCCGGTCGGCAGCGCCGCGCCCGCCGGTGAGACATGGAGGGATCTGGTCCACGCACGCCTCTTGGGTGCGAAGGTGGACCACTTCCTGTCCGAAGACGCCTGCTTCCGGACAGTTCGTGCCGTACTGCTGCCTGGCGAGGTGTCGTTGTGACCCGCTGACGGGGCCGGTCGACATTGGCGTCGACAATCATGCCCCGGCAGCAGACCTGTCACCTTCCCGGGTGGTCGGCCCGGCCGGGCCGACGTCGACGGTACGGCGGCACCTACCCGATAAGAGCCATGGGGGGCGCGGCAGACGCTTGGTCCGCTCTGCCTATGTCA
This sequence comes from Streptomyces monashensis, assembly GCF_001866665.1. Taxonomy (GTDB): domain Bacteria; phylum Actinomycetota; class Actinomycetes; order Streptomycetales; family Streptomycetaceae; genus Streptomyces; species Streptomyces monashensis. Next base: position 26,743 of record NZ_MLYO01000015.1, read on the forward strand.
CCGCCGACCACGACGACGACGTGGTCCTCGTCCTCCACGCCTCCGCCCGCCGGTTGATGATCGCCTGTCGGGCGTCAGTTGTGTTCGGCGGTGTGTTTCGTTGATCGGTCCCCTGCCCTTCGCCACGCCGCTGTGGGCGTCGGGAGAGGTTTTGGCGAGCCGGGCATGGGGTTCGCGGCTGCTGCCAATGGCCGGGGGGTGGGTGCGCGGCGTCCAGTGGCCAGGAGTGGCCCCCAGTCGATCCCCCTCCAGCCAGCGTGTGTCAGGGCTGAATGTTTTCCAGGTCCTTGAGGAGGCCGGAGCGCGAGGGCTGCCACCCGAGAGCGTCGCGGGTGTGGGCGCTGGACGCCGGCTGGTCCATGGCGAAGATCGGGCCGAACGGGCCGAAGTCTTCCTGCGGAATCTCCTTGACCGGCAGGTCCAGTCGCCGGCCGATGACTGTCGCGATGTCCCGCACCGCGTCGCCCTCGTCGGCGACGGCGTGCCACGACGTCCCGGCCGGTGCCGACTCAAGGACCAGTCGGAACAGGACCGCTGCGTCGAGCGCGTGCACAGCCGGCCAGCGCTGGGTGCCGTCGCCCGGGTAGCCGGCCACCCCGGTGCGGCGCGCCGCGTCGACCAGCAAGCCCGCGAATCCTCCCTGCCCCTCGTTGTGGACCGTGCGCGGCATGCGGACAGCCGTGCTGCGCAGACCGTGCGAGGCGAGATCCAGCAGCGCTGTGACCGAACGGCCCCGGCCGCCCACCGGTCCGTCGGTCGGCAGCGGGTCGGTCTCGGTGGAGGCGCGCCCCGGCACCCAGGGTGTGCCGGAGACCGCGACGATCGGGCGGTCGCTTCCGATGAGTTCCTGCCCCAGCGCGGTGAGAGCGGCGCTCTCCTCGGCGATGGCCTGTGCGAGCGCATCCGGACTGGCGTAGTCGCGTCCGAACGCCAGACTGATCACGCCGTCGGACTGCGCGGCGCCGGACCGCAGGGCGTCGAGGTCCGCCAGATCTCCTCGCAGCACCTGGGCGCCGGCGCTCTCAAGAGCCTGCGCGGATCCGTCCGAGCGAGCCAGTGCGAGAACGGTGTGGCGGTGGCGGAGCAGTTCGGCGACGACGGCGGAGCCGATGGTGCCGGTACCGCCCGTGATGAAGACGTGCATGAGCCCTCCCCGAAGATGATGGGACTGTTGTCCCATCACTGACCCTACACGGTGACGGGACAGGTGTCCCATCACTTATGCTGGCTCTCATGGCTAGATGGCAACCAGGAGCGCCCCAGCGACTCGTCGTCGCGGCCGTGGACCTGTTCACGGAGCAGGGGTACGACGCCACCACGGTGACGCAGATCGCCGAGCGCGCCGGCGTCACCAAGAGCACCTTCTTCCGGTACTTCTCCGACAAGCGCGAGCTACTGGTCGCCGGCCAGGAGACGCTCAGCAGGCTGCTCGCCGACGGCATCGCCGAGGCGCCTGCCGACGCCAGCCCGCTTCAGGCGGTGGCGGCAGGTCTCGAGCGCGCGTCGGGCGCCATGGGACCGGCGAACCGCGAACTCGGCCCCCGTATCAAGGCCGCCGTGGCAGCCAGCACCGAACTCCAGGAGCGCGACACCCTCAAGAGCGTCGGTCTCGCGGCCGCCATGACAGCCGCGCTCCTCGCCCGCGGTGTCCCCGACCCGACGGCGCATCTCGCGGGCGAGCTGGGGGTCCTCGCGTTCAAGCGGGGCTACGCCCAGTGGTCCGAAAGTGCTCGTGATGACGCGGAAGGTCTTGCGCCCTACGCATTGGCAGCTCTGGAGGACCTGCGCGCGGCAACTGCGTCTCTGGGCTGATCGATGCCGCTCGGCTGTCACCGGCCGGGCCGTTTCGGCGCCATGGACGGTGTGCCCGTAGCCCAACTGCCGACGCCGTGCCCGCATGGCTGTCGCGGGCGGCGATCGGGGTGGAGGGCGGTTTGTAGCCGCTCCGTCTGCCGGGTCGGGTCTCCGGGTTCTCCGAGGTGAACATACGGCGCTTCGGAGACAGGGCCGGTCGAGGCAGGTAGTTCGTGCGGAGGCCTGACCAGGCGAAGTGTTGCCACATGGCGCGCGTCTCCGCAGCCGGGCCAGGGCGGCGGAAAACGCGATCGTCAACGGGGTTGCGTCGGCGAGATCGGCCGGCAGACGTGTTCAGGCGTGCCCGACCCCCCGTTCAGTCAGCGGAGACGTGATCGCGGACGCGAACGAATTCTCTTCACGTCGTTCGGCTCCGCCCCGACCGCGTCGGCGAGGTCAGCGGACGGCCGCCTTCAGGGCTGCCTCGATCGCGTTGGTCAGCGTTTCCAGGTACTCGTCGTCGCTACGGCCCTGTATGACCAGTACGCGGAATGCGAGCGGTGCGATCAGCAGGTCGATGCCGAGATCCAGATCCAGTTCCGGGGGCAGTTCGCCGCGGTCGATCGCGTCCTGCAGGATCGTGCGCGCCGCCTCCCGGCGTGGTGCGGTCACTCCGGTGTGGAGCCCTTCCGCCAGAGCGCCGTCGTGACTGGCCTCGGCGAACAGTGCGGCCGCGATCCGGGCGAGTAGCGGATGGGCCAGTTGGTCGCGGAATGTGGCGAGCAACTCGCGCAGGTCGGTGTGCAGTGCACCCGTGGCCGGCGTGGGCGGGAGCGCCTCGGAGACTCTGCTGCCGATCAGCTCGGTGACCATCGCCTGCTTCGAGGGCCAGCGACGGTAGAGCGCGGCCTTGCCCACGCCGGCGCGGCGGGCCACCGACTCCATCGACATCCGCGCGTACCCTGCCTCGGCGAGTTCGGCGAATGCCGCCTCGGTGATCGCCTCGGTCACCCGCTGCCGCAGGACCGCCCCGCCGGTCGCCGCCCGGCCCTTCTTCTGCTCCACTGTCATGCCCCAAGCATAGCGAACGGAACGGTGGCGTTCCATGTGTGCTAGCTTTGAGTGACACGGAACGCCCCCGTTCCGTTCCAATCTTGAAAGGGGGCCGATCATGAAGTTCCTCTACGACGACGAGTCCTTCTCCTTCGAAGCACTGCGCGCCGCGGGCTACGCCGCCTACGCCGGCGCCGACCTCGGCGAGGTCCTGGTCACCTGTCGGCAGATCCCGGAGGGGGACGAGGAGGCCTGGTCGGCCCAGTGGGCCGCCACGGCGGCGCGCATCGAGCGCATCGGCCGGGACGCACTGGCCGCCGGCCACCGGGTCAGCGCCCGCGAGGCGCTGCTGCGCGCGTCCAACTACTACCGAACCGCCGACTTCTACCGCCGCGAGAACCCCGCCGCCGACACCGAGTCGGCGCGGCTCGCCAAGGCCTCCCAGCAGACGTTCGCCGACGCGGCCGCCCTGCTCGACACCCCCGCCCGCGCCCTGCGCATCCCCTACGAGGACACCACCCTGCCCGCGTACCTGTTCCTCGTCGACGATTCGGGCACCCCGCGCCCGACCCTGCTCTACCACGGCGGATACGACTCCACGCTGGAGGAGAACTACCTGGCCCTGGCCGCAGGTGCGCTGCGCCGCGGCTACAACGTCATCGCCTTCGACGGCCCCGGCCAGGGCAGCACCGTCCGCGAGCAGGGCCTGCACTTCCGGCCGGACTGGGAGGCCGTGGTCACCCCCGTCGTCGACTTCGCGCTCACCGTGCCCGAGGCGGACGCCGAGCGACTCGTGCTGGTCGGTACGAGCCTCGGCGGATACCTCGCCGCGAGGGCCGCCGCCTTCGAGCACCGCCTCGCCGCGTGCGTGCTGCACGACGGCACCTGGGACTTCCACGAGGTCGTCGCCGCACTCGCCGACCGTGCCGCTTCGACGCCTGGCGGTATCGAGGCGTTGATGGCGCACAACACCCAGGTGCGGTGGATCGTGCGCAACGGCCGCTGGACCCTGGGCGTGTCCGGTCTCGACGAGATGGTCAAGGCGACCGAGGAGTACACCATGGCGGGCATCGCCGACGGCATCACCTGCCCGACCCTCGTGCTCGACGCCGAGAACGACCAGTTCTTCAAGGGTCAGCCGCAGCGGCTGCTCGAGGAGCTGACCTGCCAGAAGGAGCTGATCTCCTTCCGCGAGGACGAAGGCGCGGGCGAGCACTGCCACGAGGGCGCGATGTTCCTGTTCCACCAGCGCACCTTCGACTGGCTCGACACCCTGCTCGCCGGCTGACGGCTTCGGGTGGCGACCGACGAGGATCCTGGAGTCGCCGCCGGGAACGTCGCCCAGGTCACGCCGCGCGTCTCGCCGAACCGTGTTGGTTGCGGTCGGTGTTTCGAGCGCTCGTCCGTCGGCGGCGCCGCCGGTGTTCTCTCGGACGCCGCTGCCGGGCCCTGGACGAGCTCCGCACACCGTCTCCGAAGGACGCCTTGGTCAGTCGTTGGAGCGGCGTCGGCGGTGCCACGCGGTGGCGAGCATTCCGAGAAGCATGATCAGGCCGCCTGCCGCGATCAGGATGTGTTGTGTGCTGAGCAGGCCGGAGCTCCAGCCTGCAGCCGTGCCGGCATGCCGTGCGGGGCTGTCCTTGCAGGGTCCGGTGGAGGGGCGGTCGCCGTGCGGGGGGTCACGGTCTTCGCCGTCGTCGCGGTTGTGGTCGTCGCAGTGGGCTTCGGGGAAGGGGAAGGCGCGTTTGTGGTTGTCGTAGGAATTCACGACGAAGAGCGGGTGGACTCGGAAGAATTCCTTGATGGTGAATGCGTACTGGGCCGTGGTGGTGGCGGGGTAGTCCGCGTTCAGGTACTTCGCGACGGTGAACTTGTCCCAGGGTTGCTCGGGTGACCAGGTCGTGGATTTCGGGGTTCCCTTGAGTACGAGGGCTTCCGGTCCGCGTCGGCCGTTGGTCAGGAACGCTCTGAGGGTCGGGCTGATGAGGACGACTCGGCGGTGGCTGTGGCAGTCGCGCCAGGGGTTGCGGTGGTCGTCGTCGCGGTCTCCCTCACGCACCCGCAGGGAGACGGGCGTGTGCCGTACGGTCGCGTGCGCGGCGGCGCCGCCCGGTGGGGACGCGAGGATGATGGCCGCGCCCGCCAGTGGTGCCGTAACCCAGGGGCGATGTTTCATCCCGTGATCTCCATGAGTGGCGGACGCAGGCGGTCACCCGCTGACCTCAATCGTCGAATCCGGGGCGAATGTATGAGAAACCGGATCGTCGTATCGTGAACGGCTTCCGGTGCCGTGCTACTTGCCACTCAAACGCAGCAGTCCCGGACGGAAGGACCAGGTTGTGGGCGGCTCGGTCCGGGTGGGAGTGGAGGGTGTGGACGGCGAAGGCCGCCCCCAGGGGCCGGGCCTTCCTCGCTGCTCTGTTGGTTCCCTTGCCGCGTCAGGACCTGTGCAGGCTGTGACTTCTGGCTCGGCCGGACACGGTGCCGTGTTGGCGCCGCGATCAGCCGCGATCCGATGAAGGTGCGCCATGCCCGGCCGTGCCGCGGAGGCGGCCCCGGCGGCCGCCCACCGCCCGCTCCGCTCGCGTCCTGGTCCTGGCCTTGGTCCGGGAGAACCCCGCGTGGGCCACCCCCTGAGCCGATTTCGTGTGCTTCCAGGCGAACCCAGCGGGCCGGGTTCACAGGCCGACGATGACCAGGGCGGTGTCGTCTGTGGCGCCACCGGGTGGGAGCAGGTCGTCGAGTACGGCGTCGGCGAGGGCCTCGGGGTCGTCTGCCTTGTGGCGGGCCAGGGAGCCGGCGAGCCGGGCGAGGCCGGTGTCGATGTCCTCGCCGCGGCGTTCGATCAGGCCGTCGGTGTAGAGCACGAGAACGGCGCCCTCGCGGAAGGCCGCGACAGCCTGGATCCGGGGAGCGTGTTCAGGGCGGGCGGCCAGTGGCGGGTCGGTGGCCCGGTCCAGGAACTCGACGGTCCCGTCCCTCTGCAGGAGCCCAGGTGGGGGGTGCCCGGCGCTGCTGTAGGTGATGGTGCGGGTCTCCCAGTCGATGAATGCCGTGGCCACGGTGGTGTTCTCGGCGCCGTCGACGGTGCGGGCGTACAGCCCGAGGACCTCCAGAGCGCGGGCGGGGCCTTCGGCGGCGAGGGAGGCGGCGGTGAGTGCGCTGCGCAGTTGTCCCATGACGCCGGCGGCGGGCAGGCCGTGGCCGACGACATCGCCGACGGCGACGGCGACGCGATCGCCGGGCAGGTCGACCAGGTCGTACCAGTCCCCGGCCACATTCAGCGCTTCGGCGGCGGGCCGGTAGCGTACGGCCGACGGATGCCGGCCGACCGGGCGATGAGCGGGCAGCATGGCTTCCTGCAGGGTCAGCGCGACTTCACGGGCGCGGATGAGCTCGGTGACGTCCTCCACCCGGTGCAGCAGCATCGTGACCCGCCCGTCAGGTCCGAATACGGGGATGTTGGTCATGTTGAAGTACCGCTCGTGCCACACTCCGGGCTGGTCGGGGTCCTGTGTGTCGTACTGCTGCAACGCCACGATGCTGCGCTCACCGGTGCCCGCCGCCTGGCGCAGTGATGCCAGTACTCTGAGCAGGAGCGGCTCGGCAGGGTCTTTTTCGGGGTGGTCGTCGGGCACGAAGCGACCGACCACTTGCTCGCGGGTGAGGCCTCGGAGGTGCAGGAACTCCGCGTTGGCGTCCGCGTAGACCAGCTCAGGGGTGACCAGCGCCGCCGCCCCGGGAAGGGCTTGGAACACCGCCGAGTAGTCGACCGCCGGTACCTTCATGACTTCCCTGCCTCGCCCCGCAGCTCTGTCCCTCTTCACGATACGAGCGGGGAGTCACGGCTCGCCTCATGATGTTGCGTCCCAAGGGCGGCTACACACGGACGATGATCAATAGGTGTGTCCACGTCGATCCTGGCCACGCGCGCCATCGTCACGCAGTGTGGTTGCTGCTGGTCGCCCCCGGACGGCGCGGATACACCCCGGCTCTGGCCGTCGAGCGGACCACTCGTTGAGGGCGCGGATGATCAGTGCAGGTGCTCCCCTGGAACCGGCCACTTCGGCGGTGCTGCATGTGCGTGCCGAGCGCGGCGAGCGACGGTACCCGGGCCGGCTGCCCAGCGCGCGGAGGACGAAGGTCCTGCCTACGCCCGTCACCATGGCCTGACGATCACCGACGTGATGATCGATCGTTACGGCGTGCCGGGCCCGTGCCGCCGCGCGGCGGTCACGCCGTGTGGGACGGTGGCGGTCCGGGGTGCGGTCTGGAGCGTCCGGACCCTGCGCTCCCAGGGGGTGAGGGTGTCGAAGACGGCGCCGAGGGCGGGCAGGAACCGTGGAGGGGCGAGGAGATCCGGCGTGAGGTGCTCCGGGCTGCGGCGCGGCACGACGTGGCCGGCGCGGGACACGGCGACCGCGCTCGGCCGGACAGGTTTGTCGCCCCGCCAACGGCCGATGCCGGTGGCCAGTACGTGCTCGCCGATCGTGGCGGGCCGGGGGAGCGGGTGGAGAACCGGCGTGCGAGTGGCGGCGGGCGCGGGCTCCAGCAGGCAGGTCAGCAGGTAGTGGGCGAGGAAGCTGACCTGGAAGGCGTCTCGTTGCCGTCGGCGGTCACGGTGTGCCGCTCCGGGGCCGTCATACCGGCGCTGTTGACGAGGACGTCCAGATGAGGGCGGGCGGCTACGACCGTGCGGGCGAGGGCCTCGACCTCCTTGAGATGGCCGAGGTCAGCCCAGTAGCTGGACAGTTGCTCGTGTCGCACAGTGCGGACAAGCCGAAACGCCGTTCTCTGACGGGGCTCTGACGTGCATATACGGGACTTTGACGGGCGAGCCGTGGACGAGCAGGTCGCGGCGCAGCAGGTCGTGGCGGAGGCAGGGGCGCACCGCACGCCGCACAGGGACAGCGGGGTCAGTGGGACGAGCGCCGGGATGACGGCGAAGGTCGTCAAGGCGCCGCAGGTGACGAGGGGTTGCTCGCCGATCTCGACCAAGTTGCCGACCCCGTTGCGGCCGGCCTGCCGACTGTGGCCGCGGCCGTGTGGTGCCGGGACCACTGCACCACACGGTGGCACCTGGACCTCGGCATGGGACGACGACAGACGCCAGGCGCGTTGGTGGCACCTTTCGAGGGTCACCTCAGAACCTGCTGCATGACGGGCATGCCGAGCGTCGCTGTCCCGGGCCGGCCGCAGGTTGGACGGCCAAGACCCTGGCGGGATACGGCAGTCAGCCGCCAGGACTGACCGCGGTCATCACCCCTACTCGGTCGTGTGCGTCGGGTAGACCGCGACGTCGGTGTAGGCGCCCTTGATCGCCCCCGCGCCCGCGGGCCACTTCAGGTTCACCGTGTGCGTCTCGTTCGGGGGCGTCACAAGGATGTTGGTCGGGGACGCGAGGCTGTTGCCGCTGTTGTCGATGTCGTAGGCGAGGTCGAACACAGCGGCGGAACCGGGCTTCAGGGTGGTGATACGCGGCTGGGCGTGGCCGCGCTCGATGGGGCTCGAGGTGTGGTCGGCGTCCTTGATGTCGACGCCCGCGAAGCCCGTCGCCGAGCAGGTGGACGAGCCCCGGTTGACCATGGTGATGTCGATCCTGCCGGAGACCTTGTCGGGCGCGGCGTTCCTGGCGTCGATGGTCAGGTCCTTCGTCTTGCAGAACGTGATCTTGCCGCCGGTCTTCGCTGCGCCGGCACCGGCCTCGGCGCCCTCACCGGCGCTCGACTTCGCCTTGCCGGCCTCCGAGCCGCCGGAACCCGAGCCGCCCTCCGACTTCGAGCCGTCGGCCGGGGGCGCAGAAGACGAAGACGAGGACGACGAGGACGACGAGGAGCCCTTGGAGGACGAGCCCTTCCCGGAGCCGTCGTTGCCACAGGCGGAGAGCGAGAGGGTGGCGGCGACGCCGATGACGGCAAGTGCGGTGATGCGAGTGGACTTCACGGTTTTCCCCCAGAAGTAGCGCCTTGCACGTGGTCGGAAGTATTTGTATCTCGCATCCAGTTACAGGCGGTTCTCCGTGATGTCTTCGTTCTGTCACCGGCGTACCGACGTCACGGTCCGTCAAGGCGCCACCGTACGGTCACCGTCCCGGCCCGAGCTCGATCACCCGGACCTCGTCCCCGACATCGGTCCACATGCCGCGATCCTGTCTGCGCCCTGCGCCCTGCGGCCATCGCCCGCGCAATTCGCCCACCGCAGGTCGTCTCAACTTCTGACGGACTCCGCGATCCGCTCGGCGGCCTGGGCGGGTGTGAGGTGTGTCGTGTCGACGACCTCGGCCTCGGCGTGCAGCCATGTCCGGGCCGCCTCGGCGTAGGGCTCAAGGTGTCGGAGTCGGAAGGGGGAGTTGGGGCCGAGAACGGTGTCGCCCGCGATGCGCGCGCGGAGGGTGTCCTGGTCGGCGTGGAGGACGAAGTGCCGGACCGGAATGGCGTGCTGGGACAGGCCCGAACTGATCTCGCGCCAGTACCGCTCGACCAGGACGGTCATGGGCATCACCAGGGTGCCGCCGGTGTAGTCGAGTACGCGGCGGGCGGTCTCGACGACGAGCGGCCGCCATGGGGGCCAGTGCTGGAAGTTGTCCGTGGCGGGCAGCCCCGGAGTGATGTCCATGAGTGTCTCGCCGACCTTCTCGGCGTCGAACACCCGTGAATCCGGGATCAGCTGTTGCACGTACGCACTGGTCGTCGTCTTGCCCGCGCCATGGGTGCCGTTGAGCCATACGATCACGAGCCTCGATGCTACCGACTCCGTCCCGAAACGCCGGAGCCGGTAGGCAACTTACTGATTGGCCCGGCAGGGCTCGGGGTCGGTGTGCGCCCCACGCGGACCAGACGGTCGTTCTCTGGGTCGGCGGCGGGGAAGGGGGTGAGCCGGCGGGTGTAGCCGTAGGCGATAACTGGGCCCCGGACAGATGACAGAGATTCGTCACCTGCTTGACTGGTTACGAAACTCGTGTGACAGTCGGTCGTGGCGCAAGCCGGTAGACCTGAAAGCGGCGGAGGATTGACATGTTCAGCAGGCGTGGCTTCAGCAAGGCCCTTGGTGCGGGCACCGGCGCAGCCGCGGTTTCGCTGGTCGGCCTACCGGGCACGCAAACCGCGGCCGCCGCCACCCGAACGGCATCCGCGGCATCGGCCGTTGCCACGGTCACCCCCGGCGCGCACGCCACATTTCCGCGGCTGAAGCAGGTCAGGGCCGGCTTCCTGAACGTCGGCTACGCCGAACTGGGCCCCGCCCACGGTCCGGCGGTCATCTGCCTGCACGGCTGGCCGTACGACATCCACAGCTACGTCGACGTCGCCCCCCTGCTGGCCGAGGAGGGCTATCGGGTGATCGTCCCGTATCTGCGCGGCCACGGCACGACGCGTTACCGAGCGAGGCCGGCTCGCCATGGAGGACAGGCCTGGGCCTGTAGTTCGGCAAGGCGTGGTGGGCCCGTCGTACGGCCGGGCTTGGGAAGTGAACCAGCCTTGGCTCGCCCGTGCGGCGCAGCGGATCCAGGCAGCCACGACGCCGTGCTCCGAGACCGCGGCACCAGCGTCGGTGCGCGTGTGGAGGAGAGCGGCAGGCTCCGCGGACGGGGAGCCCGCGCTGCCCTTCCGCGCTGATTCCATCAGTTCACTCGGGCTCCGGGGCCGGACCCCTTCCCTGTGCACGTCCGGTGGTGGACACTCGCCCACCGGGCCGACGTCGTCACCTCGGTCGCACGGTTCTCGTCCACTCCTCCTCACGCAAGGGCTTCCCCGATGCCGTTCGCCCCTGTCGCCCTACGGCTGGCCGTCGCAGTCGCAGGCCTCCTGCTCGTCGCCGCGCCGACCACGGCGGCATCCGCCGTCCCTCCCGCAGCAACAGGTCGTGCGAGTACGTCAGTTGGAGCCGCAGAGACGGCCTCCTGGACAGCTCCGCTGTCGACGCAAGGCCGTTACATCGTCGACAGCCAGGGCAGGAGGTTCCGCCTCAAGGGCGCCAACTGGGACGGCGCACAGGGCTCCTGGCTGGGCAACGGCAGCGTCACCGACCCCGCCAACCACCACGCCGGCCAGGACTCGCACGGCATTCCGCTGGGCCTGGACCGCGTCCCGCTGGGCCAACTCCTGCGCGATTTCCATCAGTTGGACATCAACACCATACGGCTGCCGTTTTCCAACGAGATGATCCACAGCACGACCCCCGTCCCCGACGCCGCGGTCACCGCCAATCCGCAGCTGCGCGGAAAGACACCGCTGGAGGTGTACGACGCGGTGGTCGACGCGCTCAGCGGGAGCGGGTTCGCCGTGATCCTCAACAACCACACCAACACCACCCGCTGGTGCTGCGGCGTCGACGGCAACGAGCGCTGGAACAGCTCGCAGTCGACGCAGGCGTGGGCCGACGACTGGGTGTTCATGGCCCGCCGCTACGCCGGTGTCCCGCGCGTCGTGGGAGCCGACCTCTACAACGAGGTCCGCCGCGACGTACTGAACGATCCGAACTGGGGCATGGGCGACGCCCACGACTGGTACGCCGCCGCCCGGTTCGCCGCCGACCGCATCCTCACCGAGGCCGATCCCCGGCTCCTCATCGTCATCGAGGGCATCAACTGGACCGGGATACCCGCGGACGGCCTCCCGCACGGCCGACCGATGCTCACGCCCGCAGGTGCCCTGTCCCACACCCTCGTCGACGCCCACAAGCTGGTCTACTCCGCGCACTTCTACGGCTATACCGGCCCGCACCACAGCGGCGCGACCGGTATCGGCGAGACGCACGACCCTCGTTACCAGGACCTGAGTCGTGACGATCTGTACTCGGCCCTGCAGAACGAGGCGTTCTTCGTCGAGGAGCCGGGTCGGCACTACACCGCACCGGTCTGGGTCAGCGAGTTCGGCATCGGTGCGAACGAGACAAACCCGTCCGCCCGCGCCTGGTTCACCAACATCACCGACTACTTCGCCGACCACGACACCGACTTCGCCTTCTGGCCGCTGGTCGGCTTCACGGGCCACGACGACTGGGCGCTGCTCACCTACGACGAGTCCGGGCACCGCTCCGGCATCCTCGACCCCGGCGACTGGCGCGCCACCGCGTGGCAGCACCTGATGTCGGCGCCGAGCGACACCGGACCGGTGTCGGCCGTTCCCATGTGGCGGATGCTCGCCGTCGACCACGGTGACGCGGTGGAGTCCCTGCGGGTGCGGGCCACGGGCGACTGGGACTCCGGGGCGTACAAGGCCGCCTGCCCCGACGGGCTGCGGCTCATCGGCCTCGGCCATAGCAGCGGGCGCGGGCTGTGCACCGACACCACGGGCAGCGGCCCGGTCGACCTGCGCGCGGCCTCCGACGGCCAAACGGTCGTCACCGACGAGCGCTATGTCCCGGCAGGTGGTGACTGGGCGTCCGGGTACACCAAGTTCCAGTGTCCCTCCGGCAGTTACCTGGTCGGCTACAGCGTGCGCGGCGAGCGTGTGTCGGCGGCCTTGTGCGCGCCCGCGCTGAACCCGCTGGCGGGAGCCGGCCGCACAGTGTGGTTCGACCGGTCCGACAACCGTCCCGCCGGCGCGTCCGGCGGCGACTTCGCGTACGGCGACTACAAGGGCCAGTGCGCCGACGACGAGTACGCCGCCGGCATCGCCTTCACGACCAGGGTGGGCAGCCCCCCGGGGCCTGCTGCCCTGCTGTGCCGTCGGTTCGCCTGAAGCGACCGCGACCGGGGTCCGCAACGCGGCCACCGTCGGCTCGGGGAGATCCGGCCGGCTGCTCTGCGTGTCGCCCTGGGACCTTCTGGGCATGGGCCGCGCTTCTGCGTCAGCGCCGGCGGCGATCCGTCGAGGTCGATCTCCCATGGCTTGTCTTGGCCGCAGGAAACGGACAGCCCGGCGGCGTTGTGCTCCAGCAACTCCCTCGCCCAGGAGCCGGGTTACGGCGCGAGGTGAGTGGGAGTCGTGAAGAGTTCTCGCATGCTTCTGGGGATTCGGTCACGGAAGCGGAAAGATCGGGGCCCACTCGGCGCTTGCGGACGGGTCTGGCGCCGCTCCATGCGATGGGAGACCGATCAACGATGTTCACTCTGGTGCGCAGCAGAGTACGGGCGGCCGTGCTCGCGCTCTCGGCCGTTACGGCCCTCGCCTGCGGCGCGACCGCCACGACCGGGGCGGCAGCGGCCCCCGCTCGCGCGAAACAAGGGCCGACCTCGGTGGCGTACGTCGAGGTGAACAACAACAGCATGCTGAACGTCGGCAAGTACACCCTCGCCAACGGCGGGGGCAACGTCTTCGACGTCGCCGTGATCTTCGCGGCGAACATCAACTACGACACGGGCGCGAAGGCGGCGACCCTGTACTTCAACGAGAACGTGCAACGCGTCCTCGACAACGCCGCCACGCAGATACGGCCGTTGCAGCAGAAGGGCATCAAGATCGTCCTCTCTGTGCTCGGCAACCACCAGGGCGCGGGCTTCGCCAACTTCCCGTCCCGACAGGCCGCTTCGGTGTTCGCGAAACAGCTCTCGGACACCGTGGCCAAGTACGGGCTCGACGGCATCGACTTCGACGACGAGTACGCGGAGTACGGCAACAACGGCACCGGCCAGCCCAACGACAGCTCCTTCGTGTACCTGGTGTCGGCGCTGCGCGCTGACATGCCAAACAAGATCATCAGCCTCTACGACATCGGCCCGTCCGCGTCGCGCCTGTCCTACGGCGGCGTCGACGTGTCGTCCACGTTCGACTACGCCTGGAACCCCTACTACGGCACCTGGCAGGTCCCCGGCATCGCGCTGCCCAAGTCGAAGCTGTCACCGGCGGCCGTCGAGATCGGCGGGACCTCGCAGAGCACCGTCGCCGACCTCGCCCGCCGCACGGTCAGTGAGGGGTACGGCGTCTATCTGACGTACAACCTCGACGGCAACGATCGCAGCGCCGATGTCTCCGCGTTCACCAGAGAGCTGTACGGCAGTGACGCCGTCTACGCACCGTAGGCCGACCGCACTCCCCGGCGTCCGGTGTCCCCGCGGGGCTTGCCCTTCGGCGGCCCCTGCGGTGCGGGCAGCCGGTCCTGGCCGACCAGGCGGTGACCGCGCTCGGCCGATTCACGGACGGCGTCGAAGCCGTACGCGCGCATCTCGTCCTCGTAGGCGCGTAGAGCGTCGGTGAGAGGCCGGCCGGCTGCGGCCTCGACGAGACGGGACGTGAGAACGCGCGCGTCGCGCAGCGCGGTGTTGGCGCCGACGCCGATGGCGGGGCTCATGACGTGAACGGCGTCGCCGAGGAGCGTCACCGCGTTCGTTTCCCACGCGGTGACGGGCACGCTGGTGCGGACCGAGACAGGGAAGATCGAGGCCGGGTCCTGGTGGGAGATGATCTCGGCCAGCCTGGGATCCCAGCCCTCCAACAGCGACAGGGTCATCGCCCGGAGCTCGGCGCCGCTCATGGCGAACAACTCCTCGTCGGTGCAGGGCAGTTGCTCCTTGCGAGCGCCGAAGACGCAGGCGAGGTAGTCGCTGTCGTCGCTGAGCCCGATCCCGGGTGCCAGCCTGGCGGTCACCTCGTGCTGCGGCTCGCGGTACTGTACGGGTGCGAGCCCGAGGAAGCGCCGCTGCGGACCGATGACGGTGGTCCACAGGCTCAACAACTCGGCGGGGACCAGTTCTCGGGCCGCGTCGCCGGTGAGCGGAACCTTCCCGTACAACAGCCGCAGCCCGGCATCGACGACCTGGGCTCTGGGCAGATGCTGCCTTCGGGTTGCCGAGTTGACCCCGTCGGCACCGATCAGGACGTCCCCGGTGGCGCTGGTGCCGTCCGCGAAGTGCACGGTCACCGTGCCCGGGCGTTTGGTCTCGTAGTGGGTCAGCGCGGAGCCGTAGTGCACGGACTGCTCCAGTCCGGCCAGCAGGATCTGACGTACTGTGAGGCCGCCGGGGCTGGCTCCGGTCACGCCGCGCTCGCGGCCTCGCCGGCCAGGAACGGACGCAGCAGCGTGAGCAGGGCGCGCGGCCGGTGCAGGGGGATGATGTGGCCGCAGTCTTCGATGACGTGTCCGGTGAGATCGTCGCTGACCGGGCGGAGCTGGCGTTCCAGCGCAGCACCGACAGGCCGGGCGCCCAGCGCCATCGTCGGCACCGTCAGGCGGGCAGTGGTGACCGCCTGGTCGATCTGTACCGCGCTCTCGGGCAGGGCCCGGTAGTACGAGAACGCGCAACTCAACGCCTGGCGGCCGGTGTACGCGCGGACGAAGGCGTCCCGGACGGCGGGGCGCACCCCGTCGCCGAGCGTGCCGGCGCGCAGAAACCAGTCGACGTAGGCGGCCTCGTGGCCCTCCAACACGGTCTCGGCGAGGCCGGGCGCGGCGGAATGGAAGCCGAACCACCACGGCGGCCCGGCGGCAAGGAAGTCCTCGGCGCCGGGCATCCTGCCCAGCACGGACTCCATGACCACCAGGCGCCGGACGAGACCAGGGCGGCGCAGGGCGAGGAGGAAGGCCGGCGCGGTACCCGCGTCGATGCCCACCACCGCGGCCGAGGACACGCCCAGCGCGGAGAGAAGCGCCGCGGCGTCCTCTGCCAGGGTGCCCGCGTCGTATCCGGAGGCGGCTCGGCTGCTCGCTCCGAACCCGCGCAGGTCCGGCGCGATGACGCGATAGCGGTCGCGCAGATCGGCCATGACGTCCGTCCACAGCTCCCAGGTGTGCGGGAAGCCATGCAGCAACAGGACGGCAGGGCCCGATCCGTCGAGGGCGACGTTCAGTTCGACACCGTTGACGGGGACTCGTCGCAGCTCGGGCATGGGGGGACTCCAGGTGCGTGGTAAGGGATGGAGACAAGGTCACGCTAGGGAACTATCCTGGTCAGCCCAAGACGGCACTTTCCCCTCAGGTGGTGAGCCCCGGGTGACCACGTCGATGCCCGCAGGACGTGACCAGCCTCCCGGTGAGCGCGGTGACCTGCTGGATCCACGCTGCCCGACCCGCCAGTTGCTCGACCGCATCGGCACCAAGTGGACGTCGATGACGGTCAAGGTGCTGGCCGAGGAGGCTCCGGGCGAGCTCCGTTTCACGGAGCTGCGGCGCGGCATCCCGGGCATCTCACAGAAGATGCTGTCCGCCACCCTGCAGAGCCTGGTCCGCGATGGCCTGGTCGCGCGTCGCGTGGAACCCACCGTGCCGCCTGCCGTCCACTACCGGCTCACCGAGCTCGGCCTGTCCCTCGAAACACCGCTCTCCGCCCTACGGGTCTGGGCCGAGACGCACATGCCGGAGATCGACCGCAACAACCAGCTAGCCGCGGAGACCTCCAACTGAGGCGAGCGTCGAATGTGCCGGTCACAGCCACTCGTTGAGTGCAGCGCCAGGGACGGGGCCGACGCATGGTTCTGTGCGCGGTGCACGGCGCGGACGACTACCCCTGGACGACGACCCACCAGTCCGCCGACACCCAGGGGTTCTGCCGTGGGACCGGTTACGCAAACGTGCGCGGGGTCAGTTGCGGTGGTCGGCACGAGGTCTTTGCGGGCTTGGCCCCGATATTGTCAACCAGCCATGCCGGTGGGCGGGGTGGCGGCCGCGGTCGTGCCGTCCGCTCCGGTGTCTGCGGCGGTGGCGCGAACGTGGTGCCGGGCCTCGGTGCCGATGCCCTCGACCTCGTGCGGAGCGTCGGCGTCGGCGGCTCGGATGTTGTCCTCGGCCGCGAAGTGCCGGGCGATGCACCGGACATGGCGTGACCCGTGCCGCGGACGCCGAGTGCGCACAGCACCCGCGAGGCCTTGGCACGGGCTGGCTGGTGCGTCAGCTGATGCGGACTCCCGTGCCGCTGACACGGACGCGCGGGTCACCCGGGCGCAGCGTCACCGTGAGCTCGCCGGGGCGGCCCAGGTCCTCGCCCTGGTGCAGGGTGAGGACGGCGTCCTCGGGCACCAGTCCGAACTCACGGGCGTACGCACCGAACGCGGCGGCCGCAGCGCCGGTCGCCGGGTCCTCGACGACGCCGCCGACGGGGAACGGGTCACGGACATGGAAGACGGTGTCCGACTCCCGCCACACCAACTGGACCGTGGTCAGGTCCAATCGGTGCATCAGGGTTTCGAGGCGCGCGAAGTCGTACGCGAGATCTGCGAGGCGCGCGCGTGTCGCCGCCGCGAGAACGAGGTGGCGGGCACCGGCGAACGCGACATGCGGCGGGAAGGCCGGGTCGAGATCGGCGGCCGGCCAGCCGAGCGCGGCGAGCGCCTCCGTGAGGTCGGCGTCGGCGATCTTCTCGTTGTACGGCTCGACACTGGTGAGTGTGGCCCTGACGGTCCCGCTCTCCTCGACCACCTCCACGGGTACGGCGCCGGCGCGCGTCGCGAACAACAGCTCCCCGGGGCCTGTCCGCTCGGCGAGCGCGACGGCGGCCGCGACGGTGGCGTGCCCGCAGAACGGCACCTCGGCCTTGGGACTGAAGTAACGGATGGTGTACGCCCGTTCCTCCTGGCCGCCGAGGCCCTCCGGGGGCGCGCTCAGGAACGCGGACTCCGAGTATCCGAGGTCGGCGGCGATGGCCAGCATGTCGGTGTCGTCCAGGGCTGCGGCGTCCAGAACGACGCCTGCGGGGTTTCCGCCGTCGGGGGTACTGGAGAAGGCGGTGTATCGCAGAACCTCAGGCCGTGGCGCATTCGTTGTCATATCTGCGGCAACGTGGGGCGGGACCGTGGCTATTCCCAGTGCCGTGACCACCTGGGTCCGCCGGGTCCGGCCCTGCTCCAGGATCCGATGGCTATGGGGGGACTGTTCACAGCCGCTGACGCGCGACTCGCAGGGGCACCGTGGCGCTGGTCGGGGTGGCCGCACTGGTCGTGCTGTTCGTCGTGCTCCTGGTCCTTCCAGGGATGGTGGTGGACCACGACCTCGCCGGTGGCCACCGTGCCGCGTGCGGGCCTGCGATCGGCCGACCTGCGGGGCTGCGACCTCGGCGGTGCCGACCTGCGGCACGCGAAACTCGAGGGCACGCCGGCGAGCGACCTGACCGTCTGGCCGAACGGCTTCGACATCGACGTGGCCGGCCTCGTCATCACCGGGGATCCCGGCGCCGAACCTGACGTTCTGCTGCCGGCTGCCGCGATCACGAGGCAGATTCCACCCCTGCTGTCGCCCTGATGCTCGGTCCGCCTTCATTGCATGCGAATGATCGGGCCGTCGCGTCGAGGGGCATCCGGCCCGGCGGAGCCCCCTCCCACTGCGGATGCGTGCGCGCTCCCGCCGCCGAGCGGCCGCCTCGCCATGCTCTGACACACCACCCCGGCGGGCGGGGTACCCCGCCCCGCAGACCGAGATGCTCATCGATCACAATCCAGTACGCGCCCCAGTGCGCTGACTTGCTGTGGTCGGGTCTGTGGTCGGGCTTCGGGCCGTCCGCGGGGTGCTGCCTCCGGACGCCTCGGAGATCTCGGCCTCATCCCTGTCGCGCCCCCGCCAGTCGCCCCTGTGCGGCGGCCTGGATCTGCGAGGGCCCGAGTCCCCACTGGAGGGCGCGTCCGACGGTCGTCGCCAGGGGCCGGTCCCAGCCGGTGCGGACCAGGGTGGGGCGGTGGATGCCGAGTTCGGTGCGGGCCCACGCGGGGAGGAGTCCGATCGAGGCGTTCGTGAGCAGGCCTGTGACCAGCCTTTCCCGTCGTGTGCGGCCGAAGCGGCGGAGGAACAGGACCGACTCCAACGCGGCTGGAGTGGCGTGGAGTTGGGGGCGGAGGCGGGCCAGAAAACGGTCTGCGTCACGGGACGTGCGCGGCACGTCCCGTGCGCCCAACGCCTCGGCCACGGGGGCGACTTGGCGGTAGTAGGTGTCACACTCGGCGGGGGTCAGTCGGAGCGGCCTGGGCGCGTAGGTCTGGTGGCCGGCGAGGAAGCTGCGTACCTCGGCGGTGTGCACCCAGGTGAGCAGGTCGGGGTCGTCCGCGCGGTACGGCCGGCCGTCGGGGGCCGTGCCGTGCACCCGGGTGTGGATCCGCCGGACGAGGTCGATCACCTCGCGGGCGGCGACCGAGGAGCCGAAGGTGGTTGTGGTGATGAACCGTACGGTTCCGTTCAGCCGCCCGACCGGATCGGCGCGGAAGTCGGAGTGTTGGTCGACCCCTGCCATGGCCAGCGGATGCAGTGACTGGAGCATGAGTGCGGCGAACCCGCCGGTGAGCATCCCGGTGGCGTGCCCGTGCACTCGCCACATCGGGTCTCCTGGCGCGATCCCGAACAGCCCGGGGTCACCGGGCGGACCCGCGTACCGATCCAGCTTCAGATCCCCGCCGTGCAAGGTCGCCGTGAGTTCCGCCGCGATCCGTTCCCGCAGTCCCACCAGCACCTCCCGGGTCGGTGTCCCTCAGCCGAGGGTACCGGCGCGCCCGGCGAGCACGGCCACGAGGATGAGCAGTCCGCACAGGGGTTGGTGCCGAACGCCCGCCCGCAGGCTCCGACATCCGCAGGGTCGGCCCGCCACATCTGTCATCCCAACTGCTCCGCGATCACGCACAGTCCGGGCCGGCACAGCGGCCCGAGCCCGGCCACGACCCCGAACCAGGCGAGCAGCACCACACCCCGCGTACACGCCGCCCACCAGCACCCGGCTACGGCGCCCCAGCGGCACGGCGGCCGACCGCGCCCCGGTCCGCACATCAGCCTCACGGTCCTGGCAGGCGTAGATCACGTCCGTCCCCACGGCCCAGCAGACCACCGCCCCGTACAGCACCCAGCCCCCGAGCCCGACTCCTCCGGCCAGCAGGCCGTACACCAGCCGCAACCCACCGGCCGGTCCAGCCGCAGCAACTCCAGATACGGCCGCATCCCGGCGGGGGCCCGCCCCGCCAACCGGGCGGCACGGCCTTGGGTCGGGACGTGAGTCGAGACGTGGGGCAGGGCTTGTAAGGGGACGGTCATACCGATTCACGTCCCTCTCCACGGGATTGCAGGCCGATCGGTCCAACCTGGATCCGGCCAGGGCCAGTCACCGTTCTTTCAGGGAGATCCCTGGAAACGACGGTATGACGGGCATGGGAAGTGTTGGACAGGATCGCGGGCCCATCCCAGGATGGTTGACATGCCGAGTGAAGAGACCGAAGTGGTCGTCGTCGGGGCGGGCCAGGCGGGCGTGGCGATGAGCGAGCATCTGGGTGCCGCCGGCGTACCGCACATCGTGCTGGAGCGGCACCGTGTCGCCGAGCGGTGGCGTTCGCAGCGGTGGGACTCCCTGGTCGCGAACGGACCCGCGTGGCACGACCGCTTCCCGGGGCTGGAGTTCTCCGGCCTCGAGCCCGACGCCTTCGCGCCGAAGGAGAAGGTCGCGGACTACTTCGAGGCCTACGCCGAGAAGATCGGGGCCCCGATCCGGTGCGGAGTCGAGGTGACGTCCGTGCGCAGGCGCGACGGCCGTCCGGGTTTCCGCGTCGAGACGTCGGGAGGCGCCATCGAAGCGCGCTTCGTGGTGGCCTCGACCGGAGCGTTCCAGCGGCCCGTGATCCCGTCCATCGTCCCGGACGGCGCCGTCCCCGTGCAGATCCACTCCAGCGGGTACCGCAATCCCGAGCAGTTGCCCGAGGGCGGCGTCCTCGTGGTCGGCTCCGGTTCCTCGGGCGTCCAGATCGCCGACGAACTGAGCCGGTCGGGTCGCCGGGTGTTCCTGTCCGTAGGCCCTCACGAGCGTCCTCCGCGCGCATACCGTGGACGTGACTTCTGCTGGTGGCTCGGTGCGCTCGGGCTCTGGGACCTGGACACGCCTCCCCAGGGCGCCGAGCATGTCACCATCGCGGTCAGCGGTGCCCGCGGCGGCCACACGGTGGACTTCCGGGAGCTGGCCGCCGGCGGCATCGAGCTCGTCGGCATGACCGCCTCCTACGACGACGGCGTACTGCGCTTCGCGCCGGACCTCGCCGCGAGCATCGCACAGGGCGACGCCCATTACCTCGATGTCCTGCGGACGGCCGACGACTACGCCGAACGCAACGGGCTCGACCTGCCCGAGGAGCCGGAGGCCCACGCCCTCCGACCGGACCCGGACTGTTTGAGCGACCCCCGTCTGGAACTCGACCTCGCCGCGGCCGACGTCACCTCGATCATCTGGGCGACCGGCTTCACCGCCGACTTCGACTGGCTCCAGGTCGACGCCTTCGACGAGAACGGGCGGCCCAGACACCGACGCGGGGTCTCCTCGGAGCCCGGCGTCTACTTCCTCGGCCTGCCCTGGCTCTCCAACCGCGGATCGAGCTTCATCTGGGGTGTCTGGCACGACGCCCGGTACGTCGCCGTCCACATCACGACCCAGCGGGGCCGCCTCGCGTACGGCACCGCGGATCCGGCGAGCGAGAAGAACTGAAGGGCCCGTCTTCGTGTCGTCCGGCGGCAGGTTCACCGTGCCCGAGGACGCCGGGCCCAGGGTCATGTCAGGCTGCGGGTTCAGTGCCTGGCTCAGGTCCGCAGCCGTCAGGGTCGCCCGCGATCGGCGTGGCCGCGGCGTGGGCCGGGGCGGGCTGGGGCCCCGTCGGCGCGGTGCCCTGCGCCGCGCACCCGCCGTAGGACGCCTACCGGAACTTCGCGCTGCTGCCGCACGTCCTCACGGAGAGGCACGATCAGCCCGCTCCCCGTCGCCACGGTGCAGCAAGGCCTGTCGCACACCGGTCCCGGAGCGGTCGGCCGGCCGCCGTCGGGTTCCGGGGCGAAGCCGATGCGCAGGCAGTGGAGTGGCCCATCAGCGCGCACTCGCCGTGTCCGTCGACGACCGGTCCGAGGCGCTGAGCCCTGTTTCACGGAACCGGCCCTGGGCCGCCCTCTCGCGCAGCAGCCCGTCGGTGGCCGCGCCCGAGACCGCCGTGGCGGAATCGAGGCACGCATCGGCACCTGCGTCGCCGCCGGCCGGTCAGGCGGTGTACATGTCCGCCACCCGACCAGACAGCCGCGCACGCCGGGAGGGCCGATCGCAGCCCTGTACGGCTGGGCGTGGACGGTTCGGCCTCGCGACGGCCTACGGTGGAGGCATGAGCGAGATCGTCGTCTACGAACTCGACAGGCCTGCGGCCACGCGCTCCTCCACAGGGGCGCCGAGTGGCGCGGAACGCCGCGTGCGCAAGGTGCACGCCGCGCCCGTCGCCCCTGGGACGCGTGCCGCCACCGGACCGAGAACCCTGTGCGGCAAGGACACCTTCGCCATGGAGGCGGCCGACTGGAAGCCCACCGAGCACCCCGGAGCCCCGTGGTACCCGGTGGAGTACGCATCCGTGGTCTGCCCGGACTGCGATGCCGTGATCGAAACCTGACCACGGCGAACGGCCGACCGCCTGCCTGACGCCAGCGCGCTCACGGTCTTCCTGCCGCTACCTCCGTTCCACGTACTCCTTGAAGTGCTCCAGGTCGCCGCGGACGAGGCGTTCGATCGCGTTCGTCTGGGCGAACCCCCTGGGTCCGCCGAAGGCGTCCCGGACGGTGTCGGGGTCGTACTCCAGGCGTGCCTGGATCCGGGTGTGGTTCTGGTCGATCGGCTCGAGCGAGAAGGAACCCGTCAGCTCGGGGGCGCCCACGCTCAGCCACTCCATCACGCGCTCGCCGCGGTCGGAAACCTCGGCCTCGACCGCGCGGGCCCCGCCCTTTGCCTCGACCTCCAGATGCGCTCGGCCTCCGGCCTCCGTGCGCGCGCCCCGCACTCCTTGCACGAAGCGTGGATAGTTCTCCACCTGGTGAATTTTCTCCCAGGCCGTATCGATCGGAACGTCGATGTCGACGTGCAGTTCGAGAGTGCTCATGGCTCACCTCCGTGTGCAGTTCATGACGCACGGGCTTCTGTTCACAGTGTGCGCCCGGCAGGAACCGGCAGGGGAGGGGAGGAGCCGGAACGGGGCTGTCCCGAGTCCGTACTGCTCACGTGCGTGCATCGCGCCGTGGTGCCCGTGCGGGACGGTCCGCGTGGGCGAGGCGTGCCAGTGGTCGGGATGCGTTCAGGCGCCCCGCGGCACGGCCGGACAACGTGGTCCATGAAACGTCCGAGGGCCAGGTGGCCCCGGAGGGTCGGTCAGACCTCCTGTTTTCGGGGCGGGCCGTGTCGCAACAAGGTGCCAGGGACGGGGGTTCATTAGACAGCTTCTATAGCGGCTCACCCTTTTGGTTAGTGTTTTGCCGGTGTCTCAAGCGCGATGCCGTTGCTTTTCGGTATGTCCGGGGTGCCTGCTCGTCATGCACGGAAGGGCCCGCCCTGGTCCTACTACAACATGTAGGACTAGGGTGTGCTTGAGGAGCTGCCGCGTTCCCCTGCGAAGGGGCGCCTTGGTGTGTCGCTGGTCAGGGTGGTTGGTTCCGTCATGACAGGGAATGGCGCGAGATGCCCTCACGGGCGCGGCGGAAGGCCATCATTGGATTGATGCCACTGCCCGGTGACCGGCATCGTGGTGCGCGCCGCGGCGCGGCGCCGCATCAGCTTGGTCGGTACAGCGACCCACAGCGCACAGGCGCACGAGGTGGTTCGGCAGGACCCCGAGACAAGCCCTGCATCGGTGGACTTCGGTCCGAGCGTGGAAACACATGATCAACACTTGCCTGGAGGCCCTGTGGTAACGACGGACACCCCGGCCGCGCAGCCGTCCGAAGAGGTGCTCATCAGCGTCGTCCTGCCCGTCTACCGAGTGCAGGAGTATCTGCCGGAGTGCCTCGACTCGGTCCTCGGGGCGTCGCAGTCCTTTCAGGGTGTCGAGGTCGTGGCCGTGGACGACTGTTCCCCTGACGACAGCGGTGCCCTTCTCGACGAGTACGCGGCTCGCGACGAGCGGCTGCGCGTGGTCCACCTGCCGCACAACGTCGGCCTCGGCCGAGCGCGCAGCGAGGGCCTGGCCCGGGCCAGGGGGGACTACGTGTGGTTCGTCGACAGCGACGACCGGCTGACCGACGGAGCGCTCGCCGCGGTCGCGGACCGGCTGAAGCGGACCGAGCCCGACGTGCTCCTCGTCGACCACGCGCTCGTCGCCCCGGACGGAGGCGTGGAGCGCAATGTGCGTGCGCATCAGTTCCGGGACGCACCCGAGACGTTCACGCTCGCGGAGCGCCCCGGCACCCTGGACCTCATCATGACCGCGTGGAGCAGGGTGCTGCGCCGCGAGTTCCTGCTCGGCCTGGACCTGGAGTTCGGGCACGGGTACTACGAGGACATCTCCGTCACCTACCCCGTCCTGCTCGCCGCGCGCCGGCTCAGCATGCTCGACCGTGTCTGTTACCACTACCGGCGCGGGCGTGAGGGAGCGATCACCAACACCTCCAGCCCGAAGCACTTCGATCTCTTCGGCCAGTACGAGCGGATCTTCGCCTTCATCGACCGCGAGGCCGAGACCGCCGAGCCCTTCCGCAGGGCGGTGTTCGACCGGACCGTACGCCATGCGACGACGGTGCTCGCCACCCCCGGACTCGTGCCGGAGAACATGCGGCGCGAATTCTTCCGGCAGACGTCGGAACACTTCCGGAGATTCCGGCCGCGTGACTACTCCCACCCGTCCGGGCTGCGTGGCCTGCAGTACCGGCTGGTGGAGCAGGGCGCCTATCCCGCGTACGCGGCCGTGGAACCGGTGAACCGGCTCCGCCTCACACTTCGTACCGCCCTCGGCCGGGCGCGCCGTGCGGCACGGCGGGTACCCCGACTCGCGGCAACGGCCGTGCGACGGGCCTACTACCGTGTCTGCCTGCTGCTTCCCGCCGATGACCGTCTCGCCGTCTACGCCGCCTACTGGAGCCGCGGTTACGCCTGCAACCCGGCGGCCGTCTTCGAGAAGGCCCGCGAGCTCGCGCCCGGCATCCGCGGGGTGTGGGTGGTCGCCAAGGACAGGACGGGATCCATTCCGCCGGGAGTCGAGTACGTGGTGGACGGATCGGCACGGTGTCTGCGCACCATGGCGCGGGCCAAGTTTCTGGTCAACAACGTCAACTTCCCTTATGAGCTGCCCAAGCGGCGGGGGGCGGTGCTGGTGCAGACACAGCACGGCACACCCCTGAAGAAGATGGGGACCGACCTGCGGGACCACCCCGCTGCCGCACGCGGCATGAACTTCGACCGGCTGGTGGAGCAGTGCGGGCGATGGGACTTCCTGGTCTCGCCGAACCCGCACACCACCGAGGTGTTCACCCGGGTCTACCCCGGCGGCTACGAGGTGCTCGAGACGGGCTATCCGCGCGTCGACCGGCTGGTCAACGCCTCGCTCGACCAGGCGCACCGGGTGCGGGACGAACTGGGCATCGCCCCCGGGCAGACCGCCGTCCTCTATGCGCCCACCCACCGAGACCACGAGGACCAGGCGGCGGCTCCGCTCGACGTGCGGCGGTTCGCCGATGAACTCGGTGACGACCATGTCCTACTCGTCCGCGCGCACTACTTCGACACCCCTCAGACCCTCCCGTCGCAGGGCGTCGTGGACGTTTCGTCCTACCCGTCGATCGAAGACCTGTGCGTCGCCGCCGACGTGCTGATCACTGACTACTCCTCGGTGATGTTCGACTACGCCGCGCTGGACAGGCCGATCGTGATCTACGCGCCCGACTGGGAGACGTACCGCCGCGCGCGGGGCGTCTACCTCGACCTCCTCGCCGAGGCGCCCGGAGCGGTCGCCACCACCCAGGAGCAGCTCGCCGAGATCTTCCTCAGCGGCGAGTACACGGGGCCGCGCGCGGACGAGCAGCGCTCCGGATTCCGGGCTCGCTTCTGCCCCTACGACGACGGACACGCGGCCGAACGCGTGGTACGCAGCGTCTTCCTGGGAGAGCCGGCCAACGCCAACAAGCTGGCGGCGAAAGGTAGTTGACCTCGTAGCCGCTCAACGCCGGGAGCGGCGGCTGATGCGTCCCGCGACGACGCGGCGCATCCCGGAAAGGCCGTCCGCGACGCGCACGGCGAGACAGCCACTGTTGGTGGCGTACGGCTGGAGCAGCATCACCCGTCCCCGCCGGCCCATCCGCACCAGCCGCCTGAGGCCGGATCCCGCACGAAGCGGCCTCGTGGCCGACTCGCCGTCCCGGAAGACCAGGGTCACCCAGGCGTCCCAGGTGGTGATCGTGCCGCCCTCGCAGAGCGCCGCCACGTCCGCGGTGACCACGGCACGCCAGCCGTGTCCGCCCGGCTCGGCCTCCCACGCCGCCTCGTACCGGTGTGCGGCGCCCGTCACCCGGTGCCGCAACTCGACGGTCGCCTGCTCCGGGCCGGCGTGCGCGGTCCTGCCGTAGAGATCGGCCAGCCGCAGTTCGAGCACCAGCCGGCGCCCCGTCCCCACGTTCCCGAGGACGTACAACGGCAGCAGTGCGACCGGCGCGCCGGCGAGACCGTCGAGCACGATCTCGTCCGTCCCCTCGGAGGGCGAACTCGCCTCGTCCCACAGCGGCCGCCGCGCGTCACCGGCGTACGGTGGGGCGAGCCGCGGCGGGTTGGCCGCCAACTCGGCCAGCCGCCGGACGTCCGCGGCACTTCGCTCGCGTCCGAGCAGCACCTCGGCACGCCAGCGGGCAGCGAGAGCGGCCCGGCGTACGGCCTCCGCCTCGAAGGCGCCCACGTGCTCGCGGGCGATCCGCCACCAGGCGTCCTGGTACTCCGGCGTGCGCTGCGGCAGCTCGCTCAGGTAGACAGCGAGATCGAACTCGAGGAATTTCGTCTGCGCGGCGATCAGCAGATCCTGGTCGCCGCTCTCCCGCACGATGTCCAGCACCTGCTGATGGGCGGTGACCCGGTCCTGCCAGTTCTGGATCCGGTCCCGGCGCAGCGAGATCGAAGCCCGCCCGGCGCCGTAGCGCACATGCCAGATGTAGACGGTTTCGGGCGTGACGGCGAAGCGCGGCCCGGCCGCGTAGACACGCGCGGTGAACACGAAGTCCTCGTAGTGCGCGGCGCCGTCGGGGAAACGGATCCGCCGGGACACCAGGAAGTCACGGCGATAGATCTTGTTCACCGACAGTGTGTCCCACAGCGTCTGCGGGCGCCCGGCCACCCCGTCGTGCACCGACTCCGTCGTGAACAACTGCTCCTGCCAGGGGATTTCACGCCCACCGGGCAGCTCGCGCCGAACGCACAGGCCCGCCGCCACATCGGCGTCGTGGCGGAGCGCGACAGCGAGAAGCGTGTCCACGGCCTTCGGCGCGAGCACGTCGTCGCTGTCGAGGAACACCAGCCACGGGTGGCGGGCCGCGTCGATACCGTCGTTGCGCGGGGTGCCGCAGCCGCCGCTGTTGACCGCACGGCGTACGACGCGCACGCGCGGCTCCGAGGCCGCGAGCCGCCCCAGTACGTGAGGTGTGTCGTCGGTGGAAGCGTCGTCCACGACGACGACCTCGCCGACCGCAGTGCCCTGTGCGAGAGCCGAGGCCACCGCCTCCGCGACGTGCTCCGCGTCGTTGTAGGCGATGACCACCACCGTGACCGCCCCGTCGTTCGCGCTGGACAACTCTGCTCCCATTCGTGCGATCGTGACAGGCGCCCTCAGCCCGTGACGGACGAGAGGACCCGTGGGCGGGGCCCGATGAACTCCTACATTATGTAGGACCAGGTAGTGCCGTGGCCGGGAAGGTTCGCCGGCTGCGCGGGCCGCGATCGCGCTGTGCCGCCGGAGACCGTGCTGGGGGACTGCGAGAGCGGCCACAACCAGTGATCATGGCCGGGGTGGGGCCCGGTTCGGCAGGATGTGTCGTGCCGACGAACCCGCCCGAGTCCATGCAGCACCACCTGCGGCAACTGCGCAGGACCAGCTTCGTGCGGGCACTGATCGCGCGTGGGCAGATCGACGAGGACGCCGTGGTCTCCAGCGACGAGATCCGCGCGCAGCTCTTCGGCATCTCACCCGACGACACCGACACCGACACCGACGTGGTGGACGCTCGGGGCTGACCAACTGCACGCCGAGGGCGCAATCGCCGCGCCCACGACGTCCACGGACGCCGTCAAGGGGCCACGCCCGCCGAGGCCGCGGCCCACTTCTCATGCGAGACGAGCCCGGTCGCCTGTTGACGCCCCACTCCTCAGCTCGTGGACAGCTCCCAGCGGACGCGCTGGCCTGCCCCGTGCTACGGCGAGGTGGGCACGTGCGGGGAGCGGAGCACGAGCAGGGTGATCTCGCTGGGGGCGAAGACGCGGAAGGGCGGGCCCCAGAAGCCGGTGCCGCGGCTGGTGTAGAGGAGGGTGCGGGTGCCGTGGTGGCTGAGGCCGGCGACGGCGGGCTGGTCGATGCGGACCAGGTGGTGGAAGGGCCAGATCTGGCCGCCGTGGGTGTGGCCGGAGAGTTGGAGGTCGATGCCGGCGGCTGCCGCCTGGTCGACGAATTTGGGCTGGTGTGCCAGGAGCAGGACCGGTAGGCCGGGGTCGGCGCCGTTCAGGGCTCCGGCGAGATGGGCGCGGTGGCCTGCCAGGCCGGAGGACTCGGCGGTGACGTCGTCCACGCCGGCGACCACGAGGGTGTCGCCTCCGCGTTCGAGCAGCAGGTGGCGGTTGCGCAGCGGCTCCCAGCCCAGTTCGTCCATCAGCTCGACCCAGCCCTGGGCCTCGCTGTAGTACTCGTGGTTGCCGGTGACGTACACGCGCGCGTGGGTGGCCCGCACGGTACCGAGGGGGGCGGCCTGGGCGCGGCGGCGTTCGGCCGTGCCGTCCGCGATGTCGCCGGTGTGGCAGACCAGATCGGCCTCCAGAGTGTTCACCGTCTCGCACACCCGTGCCGACCAGCGAGCGCGGTCGAGCGGGCCGTAGTGGGTGTCGGTGACGAGGACGACGCGAGTGCCGTCCAACCCCGCGCCCAGTCGAGGGAGTTGCACGTCGAGTCGGCGCACGCGTGGCACGCGGCGGGCCTCGGCGTACCCCCAGGCGAGCAGTACGGCGGTTACGCCGAGGACGGCCCACGTGACGATTCGGGCCCGATCCTGACTTCCGCCTACGCCGGCCACGGTCAGGGCGAGCCGCAAGAGGACGCCGAGCAGTACGGACCAGGTGAACAGGACCCAACTGGTTCCCAGCAGGGTGTCACCGACGATCGCCTCCCGGTCCCGCTGGCGCCGGCCGTGACCGCGGACCATCGCGAGCGGCATACCGATGAGGCCGAGGACGAACAGGGCGGTGCCGACCAGAGTGACGGGCAGCGGCCAGTGCTGGCCGCTGTACAGGAGCACCCCGCAGGGCACGGCCCACAGCAGGACGGGGGCGATCAGGGGGATGGAGCGCATCAGGCGGTGCAGTCGGCTCTGCCGCGGCGCTCGCGCACCGTCGGCGGGCCGGGTGTCGCTGGTGGCGGTCACGCTTACCCTCCCTGACCAGGCTGCCGTCTGGGGCACTGTATCCGGTCGCCCTCGGGCCGGCCGGACCGGCCTTCACGGGCGCGGCCTCTTGGGACGAGGGACGCATCACGTCATCCGCCTGCACCGTGAACGCCAGGAGCCGTTGCACGTTGCCGTGTTCGGGCCTCCGTACGTCAGGGGGAGGTGACGAGCCGGTGTTCGCGACGGGCACGGCGCAGCGCCCGTCGCATGGGCACGTTCGTGACGTACGACGAGAACGCCCGCCCCTCCGGGTGGCCCTGTCGACAGCGTGCCCGCCGCACCGGTGAACAGGGCGACCATCTCCGCCCAGGCCATGGGGCCATCGCGCCCCAGGGGCGGAGTGACGCGAGCAGCCGTCGTACCCGGTCCTCCAGGCTCCGGCCGGCGAGCCGCATGCAGCGGCCCGGATCCGTGCCGCCACGTGCGGCATGGTCGGCGACTGCCGCGTGCAGCCGTGCGGCGGTCTGGGGGCGCCGAGCAGGGCGAGGGCGCCCGCGTACAGCGCTCCCAGTTCGTCGGCGCCGTTGGGCTGCTGATCGAACGCGGTCACCGCGCGCACCGGCAGCCCCAGTGCCCGGCGCGCAACCGCTTCGCCTCCCCGCTCATCGTCGTCGAGCAGCGCGAGCGCGGCATCGGCGGCGCCGAGCGCCGCGTCGGTGTCACCGGCATGGCTGGACGCGACGGAGACCCCGATCCACGCGGCGGCGCGATCGGCGACGGGCGCGTCGGGACACGCGTCGAGGGCCTGTCGCAGCAGTCGCCTTCCCCCGGACACCGGTCCGACGCCACCCACTGATACCGCAACTTGCCTGTCCTGCGCAGAGCTTGGGCGGGCGCCTGTCCCAGGTGGCGGGCGATACCGGCCCGGATGTCGGCTCCTACGGCAACCGGCTCCACTTCCTGGACGACACGAACTTCGAGGCCGGTTACCGCGACGGCAACGGCGCCAACTGCATCGGCATCACCGTCGTCTCCTGGTCCGCCAACCAGGTCGCGCTGCGTTTCGGCAGCTCATACGGCTCCTTCGTCCACTGGTACCTCAGCAACGGGGGCGGCTTCGCCCTGTCCGTGGACAACGGGCTCTTCGGCTGCTGACGGCCTGGGCGGCAGCGCGCGGTGTGGAGGCATACCGGGCCGGGGTGTGACGGGACGGACCGCGGTGCCGGTGGCCACCGGTGACGCGGCAGTGTACGGCGACGAGGGTGGAGCGGGCCTTGTCCGGAAGACCGCCGAGTGGTTCAGAAGGGCAGGCCGCGCAGGTCCACACCGACGGTGGGATGGGCGAGGCCGGCCAGGTCGTAGACCATGGTGGTGGGCGGCGAGGACCGCGCGCCGTCGGGCTGCCGGAAGGTGACGGGCACGGAGAGCCGGCTCCGTCCCGGCTGCTCGTGGAGCGGGACCAGGTCCGGGCGACAGAGCAGAATCATCCTCTCGGCGTGCGTGTTCGACCGCCACGCCGAGGACCGTCCGTGCGATGCCCCGGCCTCGACAGGCGGGGTGCGCCGGCACGCCAACCAGCCCCGCATCCCGGGACCCGGGGCCGAGGTCGACTCCGTGCTCGGCGCGATGGCGCAGCCCGACCCGGCCGAGAAACGCATGCGTTGCAGCATCCCTGACCGTGAAGTCGCCGTAGCCGTGTCTCGTCCGGTGGGCGACGTGGTCATCGCACCATGGCCTCGACCGCAGCACGACTGTCCGCCCGGTCGGTCGCCGGCCAGCGCATCACGCTGCCCCGACTGACCACAGCCTCAAGGAGATCATCGCTGTCCCCGCGACGGATCGGCTCCATCACAAGTCTCTGGGTGCGCAGAACGGGTCCATTCAACCAGGCCACTCAGCGACTCCTCTCGACCAAGGACCGAAGGAGCCTACCCGGCAACCCCTTTGAAGCGCTCTCCTTGAGACGGCGATCGCAGCCCGGGTGGCCTGCCGGGGCCTTGATTCCTCTGGCCACTGCCGCCGAGGTGCCCGATCGTCGGGTAACCCTTCACCGCCAGATGCGACAAACTAGGACATGACGCCGGGATCAGAGACCCGGCTCCGAACGTGAACAGGACCGGCCCGTGACACCCACTACCGCCTTTCCCGCCCCCCGACTGGCTTCCGACGTGACCCCCGCCGACGTCGAGGCGCTCGTCGCCTTCCTCGACGGCAAGGTGCGCGGCATCCTGGCCGGGCACCGGAGCGACAGCGACGTCTGGAAAGCCGCCCTGGGGCTGCGTCTGGCACTGAACCACCGGGCGAGGCAGGCCCGGGAGGCGTACGCGCGAGCGGACCAGTCCCGCGAGTCGGTGCGGGCCCGGTTCCTGAGGTGGAACCGCCTGGCCGTACTCGCCCTGGGCTGGGAGAAAGACGCGGACTTCGACGAACGGTGGAAGGTCGTCGCCCGCCCCGATGCCGAGGGGGCCGCCGTCTTCGCGGCTCTGACGGGCCGCCGGTGAGCGCTCTCGTCACCGAAACTGACGGTCGCACTCGACAGGGCCTCTGATTCGGTTCGCCGGGGAGGCGGAAGCGCTTCCCCGGCCGGATCCATGGATCCGAGTCACTCAAACCGGTGAAAACTGGCCCTAGATGTGGGCGTGAGATCCATGAGACTCACACGTCGCTCACCCAGGCAGGCGCAGTGAGCTGTGAGGGTATGAGGCTGTGAGGCGGAGCTCGCGCCGAGCTTCCGCTGTCATCCGCCCGAGGGGCTGATCCTGTGTGAGTGGCAGGCGAGTACCTCATGTGGGTGACACGTTGTCAGCGCCCGCCCGTAGCGTCCGGCCACGACTCGAGGTTCACCGCGGTGACCAGCATCTCCTCTCCGCGGCACTGCTGGGCGCCGGCCGCTGTGCTCTTGCCCGCGATCTCTCCCGTCCCGCCCGAGGCGGTCGCCGCGCGCTCCCCCTCCTTGGTGTCGCCACCACTGCTGGCCTGCTCCGCAGGCGCACCGGCGTTCACGCCGTGCCCGTACCCGCAGCCGGGCCACGCCAAGGGCCGGAAGCGGCAGTTCAGTTCGGACGAGGGCGATGTGCTGAACGGAAGCACCAAGAAGCCGTACGGCGTATGACGGTTCGTCGGCAGCGACGCGTTGCCACCCACCAGCCGACGCCAATCCGGAGAGCTCAGTAACAGGCCATCTCACGCGGCCAGTTGGTGGCGGTGGATGGCGGAGCGGAGACGAGTGGTCGGGCTCCCATGGCCCGTGATCCGATAGCGTGCTCGCTCATGGGGGAGATGATATTGATCAGGCACGGCCAGACTGAGTGGAGCCTGTCGGGCCAGTACGCGGGTCGCACTGACGTTCCGCTGACTGACGCGGGTGAGGCATCGGCCAAGGGGCTCGCTTCGAGGTTGGCCCGACGCGCGCTGGTCGGTGTGTTCACCAGTCCGCTGAGCCGTGCCATGCGGACGGCCGAGCTGGCGGGACTGGCCGGTGCCAGGCCCGATCCCGACTTGGTGGAGTGGGACTACGGCGGCTATGAGGGCCTGACCGCAGCGCAGATCCGCGAGGGGCGGCCGGGCTGGGACCTGTGGCGGGACGGCGTCGTTCCCGGCGACTTCGATCATCCCGGTGAGCGACTTGAGCAGGTGGCAGCGCGCACCGACGCGGTGCTGGACCGCATCCGGCCGTTGCTGGACGACGGCGATGTCGCCCTGGTCGCTCACGGTCATCTGGCACGCGTGCTCGCCGTGCGGTGGCTGGGCCTGGACGCGTCGGCCAGCCGGCTGCTGGGCCACCCGCGTCCCGGAACTCTGAGTTTCCTCGCCGCTGAGGACGGGCAACCCGTCATCTCCGCCTGGAACGTGCCGTAATGGCAGCCCGCCGGATCAGGCGGCAGCCCCATGTTTCGTAGAGGGTCTGGACTTTGGGGCGGTCGGGGTCGACCAGGAGTACGGGCAGGGCCTCGGGGCCGGTCCCTGATGAGTGCGGTGTGGAAGCGAGCGGAGCGTCCAGCCCCTGTTCGGCGAAGACCTCGCGGGCCGTCGGCGTCAGCAGCGTCCGGTCGCGCAACGCGCCGTGGCGCCCAGTCGGCGTGTGGCCGCCCGACGTGTCTCCTTCGTGCTCGGCGGCGGGGCGCCACGTCTACCAGCGCACCGGCAGCTCCCGCAGGCTCCGCATGAGGCTGGTGCGCCACCGCGGTGTGCTGTCACCGTCGAAGGCCAGGCGGGGGAAGCGGTCCAGCAGGATGCGCAGGGCCAGGCCCGCCTCGAGGCGGGCCAGCGGGGTGCCCAGGCAGTGGTGCAGGCCGTGCCCGAAGGCGAGGTGGGCGCGGGTCGCGGCCGGATCGCGGCGGATGTCGAACCGATCGGGGGCGGGGTATCGCGCGGGGTCGCGGTTCGCGGAGGCGATGGAGAGCACGACACGCGCGCCCGCCGGTATCCGGGTGCCGCCGAGGGTGATCGGCTCGGCGGTGTACCGGTAGGTGCCCGCCGGTGCGGGCGACTCGAAGCGGAGCGTCTCCTCCACGGCGCCCTTCAGCAACTCGGGGTCGGCGCGGAGGGCGGTGAGCTGCCCGGGATGGCCGAGCAGCAGGTGGACGGCGTTGGCGATGAGGTTGACGGTGGTCTCGTGCCCCGCGACGAGCAGCAGGAAGGCCATGCCGAGCAGTTCCTCCGGGGTGAGCCGGTCGGCACCGTCCCCGTCGTGGGTGCGGACCAGGGCGTGCAGCAGATCGCTCTCCGCCGCGTCGCGCAGCCGCCGTTTCTCCTCAGCCAGCCCCGCGAGGTACGCCGCCATCTCCCGCATGGCGCGGGCGGACTGCTCCGCATCGTCGAGGGCGACGACCTTCGTGGACCACGCCCGGAAGACAGCCCGATCCACGTCTGGCACGCCGAGCAGCTCGCAGATGATGGTGAGCGGAAGCGGATAGGCGTACGCAGCCACAAGGTCGGCACGGCCGTCGGCGACGACGGTGTCCAGGAGTCCACCGGCCGCCTCCTGGACGCGGGGCCGCAGCGCCTGGACCCGGCGGGCGGTGAACTCCCGGGCCACCAGCGTCCGCAGACGGGTGTGATCGGGTGGATCGACCTGGAGCATGTTGCGGCCGACGGCGAACAGCCCGTCGTCCTCGAAGTCGGCAGAGTGCCGCACGTCATTGCGCAGCCGTGGGTCGACGAACGCGGCGCGCACTTCCTCGTGCCCGATCACCAGCCACGACTCTTCCCCGGTGGGGAAACGCACGTGGTGGACAGACTCGCGGGAACGCAGCGCGGCGAAGGCGGAGTAGGGGTCGGCGGCGAAGTCGTCGGTGAAGTCGGCGAGTCGGACGGTGGGGTGTTGTGTGCGCATCGGTGACTCCCGGACGGAAGTGGGGCACATTCCCCGATTAGGCGGCCGGAGTGACCATAGCATGAACCGGGGATGTATCCCCGTTTCGCTCTGGGAGGGCAACCCCTCGGGCGTCCGAATGACCACTGCGTCCCCCGGCGTCCCGCCCGCGGGAGTCGAACCGCATCTCGCTCGCGGCCGGCCGCGGCCCACCGAGCCACCCGGCGGATCGCTGGGAGGAACCGCCCAGGGGCCGCCGCGGTCCGGCCACACGCGTCATCGAATACCGCGGCCGAACGGCCGGCTTGCCCGGCTGTTGGGAAGCTGCTGCGGTCCAAGCGCGGTGAGCTGCTCAGGGACGAGCTGTACTCGGTACCTGCTCAAATGGTTCGACGGCACGGTCGCTGCCGAACAGTCGTGTCCCACGGCGCGAGCCCGGGCGCGCTGCGAGACCGGGCCCTGAAGTGGTCCGTGGAGTCCTCGACTCTCTGCTGATCAGGTGTTTTCAACCCGATGCCGCGTCGGCGACCAGCTCGTTGACCGATGCTGCGTGGGGCTCTGTTCCGGATGCCCTACTCGGCTTCGTTCGACTGTTCTTTGGAGTGGGAATGTCGGTGGGCTGTGACTCGTTCTCGGGTCGCGCATCGGCGGGAGCAGTAGCGGCGTTCCGGGCCGCTGCCTTGGGCGATGAAGACGTTCTGGCAGCTGGTTGATGCGCAGATCCTGCCGGGCGGCCGTTGGCGGTCCCAGACGAGGACGGTCAGGGCCATGCAGGAGGAGGCGAGGAGCCACTCGTCCCAGGGGGCGTTGTCCTCATGGTCGAGGTGAGGATGCCAGGGGGTGCTGCCGCCGTGTGAGGTCAGGCGGAGTGGTCCGGTGTGGTTCCTGAGGAGGCGGTTGAGGGTGGCTGCGGCGTCATCCGTGTGCTCGGCTGAGAAGACTTGCCGCAGCAGGGCAGCGGCCGCCCGCATCCCGGCAACGTCCCGAGTCGTCAGGTCGATGGGGTCGGTCTCACCATATGCGCGGAGCACGTCGGCGACGGCGGCTGGGTCGGGGCGCTCGTCCGCGAGGGCGTTGATCAGGGCGGCGGTGCGCCGAGCCGTGGTCAGCACGGAGTGCCGGGTGGACCAGTCGTCGCTGTTGAAGGACACGTACGGAATGTAACGCATCTTGTCGAGTTTTGAGTTACCTTCGTAACGTCTTGTCGATGACAAAGCGTTACTCACTCTGTGTCCATCTCGCTGGAGCAGTGGCAGCTCGTGCGGGTGACGAGATGTCGGGACCGTCGCTGATGCTGGCAGCATTCGCCTTGGCCGGATCGGCCGTCGACGCGTCGTCGCTGCTCGCGGGCATCACGATCTCTGCCGCGGCGGGTGGGCCGGTGTTCGGAGCACTCCTTGACAGGGCTGGGCGGCCGGGACGCCTGCTGGGCGGGGCCCTCGTCCTGTATGCGGCGGGGCTGGTGGTGATTCTCGTGGGACTGGGCCGGTTGCCGTTCGGGGTCACCATCTTGACCGCTGTGGTGGCGGGGCTGCTGGGGCCGGCCCTGTCGGGCGGATGGACGGCCCAACTGCCCTGTGTGGTGCCGGGCGACCGCCTGCAGCGGGCGAACGCGCTCGATGCCATGACGTTCGGCGTGGCGAGTCTGGCCGGTCCGGCTCTCGCCGGCGGCGTGGCGCAGACGCTGGGTGGCCCGACGGCCGTGGTGTTCTCCGCGGTGCTCATCGGCGTGGCGCTGCCCGCTGCCTGGATGCTGCCCGCCCGCCCCGGTCGGGCGCGAGGCGCCCAGCAGACAACCCCAGTGGTCAGCGATCTTGCTGCCGGTCTGCGGGTCGTCGTCGGACGACCGTCGTTGGCCCGAGCGACCCTCACCTCGGTCCTCTCGTGTGCTGCTCAGGGCATGCTGACGGCTTGCGTTCCCCTCCTGGGCGAGCGGGTCCTGGGCGGAGCCGGCCGCGGTGCGGTGCTGCTCTCCTGCACGGCGATCTCCGCCCTGACGGCCAACGCCGTGCTCGCGCGGTTTCCACGATCAGTCGCCCCCGACACGGTCATCTGGGCCAGTGCCGTTGTCCAGGCTGCCGCGCTGGCCTTGGCCCTATGGGGTCGACCGGCCGTGGTCATCGTGGCCGTACTCATCGCCGGCATCGGTGAGGGACCCCAATTGGCTGCCTTGTTCGCAGTCCGCCATCGGGAGGCCCCTGAACGACTGCGCGGGCAGGTGTTCACCACCGGCGCCAGCTTGAAGACCACGGGATTCGCCCTGGGGGCGGCGGTGGCCGGACCGGTCGCGACCTGGTCCCTTCCGGGCGCCTTGGTGTTCGCAGCGAGCGTGGCGGTCGTCGCCGCACTGGGTTTCTTCGCCATCCCGTCGGCATCTGCCAGTCCGTCCGAGGACCGTGCGGTATCGGGTTGATCAGGCGCGGGCTGCCGGGTCTTCGTGGTCCACTGGCTGGGTCCAGCATCCCGGTCGACCACCGGCCAAGCGGATCCTCCGCGTGGCCGGTGGTCGTTCCGCCCCGTTGACCACCCTTCCCGGGCATTCTCACCGGCCGGAACGGTCGGAGCACCTGGGTGCCGGGTGACCGGGGTTCAGGGCGCGGGCGTCGGTGCGAAGTCGAACGTCGGTACCAGGCTTGGGTCGTTGAACGCCGTGATGTGGGCGATGCGGGTGCCGATCAGGGTGAGGACCTGGATGCCGTAGGGCTCGTACCGCTCGTCGCCCGCGTGCCGGTGGACGACGAGGGCGGGCTGGCCGTTGGCGCGGGTGGGCGTCAGCCGCCACAGGTGGGGGCGCAGCACCCGGTCGACCAGGAAGCCGACGACGGCCCTGCGGCCGGTGAACCAGGTCGGGGTGGGCGGCATCTCCAGCTCCACGTCGATCCGCAGCAGGTTCACCAGCGCGTCGGGGTCGGCCCGGCTGAACGCGTCGACGTAGCCGTCGAGGAGGGTCCGCATGGTGGCCTCGGCCGGCTCGGCCAGGCCGTCCTCGACCGGGCCGGCCTCGGCCAGGCGGGTCCGGGCGCGGCGGAGCGCGCTGTCGACGGCCGCGGGCGTGGTGTCCAGCATCTCGGCGACCTCGGCCGTCCGGA
This sequence comes from Streptomyces monashensis, assembly GCF_001866665.1. GTDB lineage: Bacteria > Actinomycetota > Actinomycetes > Streptomycetales > Streptomycetaceae > Streptomyces > Streptomyces monashensis. The sequence goes on from NZ_MLYO01000015.1 coordinate 64,171, forward strand.
ACCCGAGCACGTCACGCAAGGTCAGCACGGCCCGCTGCCGCGCGGACAGGTACTGGAGCGCGGCGACGAAGGCGAGCCGCACACCCGTCCGCCCGGCCACGATGTCGCGGGGTCGCCGGCGCCGAAGAGGGCGTCCGGCGCCGGCTGGAGCCAGGCCACCGACGGCTCGCGAGGAGCCACGGCCACCCGGTGGTCGTCCTCGGGCGTACCGAGTCCCGACGGCAGGGGCCGCCTGGAACGCGTCTCCAGCGCCGTCAGGCAGGCCATGGTGGCGATCTTGTACAGCCACCGCCGCACCGAGGAGCGGCCTTCGAACCGGTCGAACGCGCGCCACGCTCGCAGGTAGGTCTCCTGTACGAGGTCTTCGGCGTCGTGGATCGAGCCGAGGATCCGGTAGCAGTGCGCGAGCAGCTCCGGCCGGAACGGCTCGGCCAGGGTGACGAACTGGGCGTCCGACGGCATGGCGGTTACTCCCCGGGTTGCGGTGCGGTCCACCGTAGAGGCCGGCTCAGTCGATCGGCTGCAGACCGGCACCGGTGCCGCGGTACTCGGGAGCGCTCTGCGGGTCTCCGGCGACCTCCAGGGCGGCCTTGGCGAACTGCTCCGGGGTGAGGATGGGCAGCCGCCCCTCCACGAAGGCGGCCTGGTCGACGCCCTGGCGCTCGGCGTAGCCCGCGATCGCGACCGAGCCGATGCCGGTGCCCGGGGTCATCTGCGGAAGCACCGTCAGGAACCGGATGCCCCGTCCGGCCCGCTCCGACTCCTCGGCCGCGTACCCGCGCAGGTAGCGGATGGCGGCCTTGGCACTGGCATAGCCACCGCTGAGCGGCGAGCCACCCAGGACCGCTCCACTGGACAGGGAGAGGACCACACTGCCCGGCGCCAGCGGGACGCGCAGCGCCGCCGTGGTCCAGGCGAAGACGTGCCGGGTGTCAACGTGCCAGTTGCGACTGAAGGTCTCCCAGGTCTGCTCGTGGACGGGCGCCATGTGCGGCGGTACCCCGGCGTTCAGGACGAGCAGAGTGGGACGGTGCTCGCGGATCACGTCCTGCGCGACCGCTTCGTCGGTGGCATCGGCTGCGACGGGTGTGAAGCCGTCGCCGAGATCTTGGCGTACGGCGCGAAGCGCCTGCTCGTCGCGGGCGATGCCGATGACGCGGGTGCCCGTGGCGACGAGCGCGGTGGCGATCGCGCGCCCGAATCCGCGGCTGGCGCCGGTGACGACGGCGGTCCGGAACTGCTCGGACATCGGACTCTCCTGGGTGGATGGTCGGGTTCGGTCGGCATCAAGACCAGCCCCGGAAGCGAAAACCGTCGCCGCAGCCGAAATTGGGAGAGTGATGCAGGCCACGCACACCCGGCCCCGGGTTCATCGGCCTGGACGACGGCCCCGGCAACCCGGTGATCGTCACTGGACGCGACGCGCCCCGAGGCAAGCCGCTGACCGCCGCGCGGAGGGCCCGTGCAGAACTTCGCCGAATTCCTCCGCCAGGACGTCGTCGCCGTCACTACCGGTCTTCGCGCCGGCCCCGCACCGATCCGAGGCGATGGAGGTGTCGATGGACCCGCTGTTCAAGGACGAGGTCCGCGACGCGGTCGGCCTGGCTTCGACCCGCCTGAGGTGAAGGCCGGGTGGACGGGGCGGATGCGGACCGCGGTGGCGACGCGGCAAGCCGAAGCCCGCTGCGGCTCTTTCACAGCCCGAACGGTGACGCCGAGGCGGAGCCGGGCATGTTCGCGCCGTAGACGGCCCGCGCCGGCGGTCATGGCATCGAGTATCGGGGCGCTCGCGCGATTGCCTTGACAATAGTTGTCGTGACAACGATGCTGGAGGGGTGAGTAACCCAAGTGGACTCCACGACCACCTCGGCTATTGGCTGCGCCGCCTCTCCGACGAGGTGCACGGCCGGTTCGAGGCCGAACTCGCTCTGCACGACGTCACCGTCTCCCAGTGGGGGGTGATGGCCAGCGTGTTCCATGGCCACGACACCACCAAGGCCGTGGCCGCGCACATGGACATCGATCCGGGAGCCGTCTCCCGCCTGGTCGACCGTCTCGCGGCCAAGGGTCTCGTCCGCCGCGAGCCGGACCCCGCCTCCCGGCGTACGGTGCGGCTGGTCCTGACCGACCAGGGGCGGCTCCTCGTGCCGGAGCTGGCCGAGCTCGCCGACCGCAACGACCTCCACTACTTCGGCTCGCTCGACGCAGGCCAGCGCCGGCAACTGGAGCAGTGGATCCGGCGCCTGGTGGGCGAGGCCCACCCCGCGCCGCCGCCCGACAACCCTTGAGAGAGAAGCGCACCGTGAGCATCAAGCACTCCATCACCAAGACCATCGGCATCGACCGGCCCCACGAGGAGGTCTTCGCCTTCCTCGCCGATCCCGCGAACTGGCCCAAGTGGGCCGTGGTCAACGTCCAGTCCATCGAGCCCACCGACGACCCCGACTGGTGGCGCATGTCCACCCCGCTGGGCGCGGCCAAGCTGGGGCTACGGGCCAACACCGAGTTCGGGATCGTCGATCACATCTTCGACGACGAGACGGACTCCTGGCGCGTGCCGGCCCGTGTGGTCCCCAACGGCGACGGCGCCGAGTTCATGATGACCTTCTATCAGCCGCCGTCGCTTGACGATTCCGAGTTCGAGGCGCAGATCGACCTGGTCGACATCGAACTCGCCACTCTGAAGAGGATCCTGGAGGGCGGTTTGGCGGACGTCACAGCATGACGTGCTTGACCTGTGTGTAGTCCAGCAGGCCGGTGAGCGAGAGGTCGCTGCCGTAGCCGGAGTGCCGCACGCCGCCGTGAGGCATCTCCGAGACGGTCGTGCCATGCGTGTTGACCCAGACGATGCCCGTGTGCAGCGCGCGGCTCGCGCGCATGGCGCGGTCGTGGTCGCGGGTCCAGACGCTCGCGGCCAGCCCCTGCGGGACCGCGTTCGCCATCCGCAACGCCTCGGCCTCGTCGCCGAACGGCTGCACGGTGACGACCGGGCCGAACACCTCGCTCCGTACGATCTCGTCCCCCTGCCGGACCCCGGCCACCACGGTGGCCTGGTGGAAGTAGCCGGGGCGGTCCAGGGCCCGGCCGCCGGTGACGACCTCGGCATGGGCCGGAAGGCGTTCCAACATCCCTTGTACGACGGCGAGTTGCGTGGCATGGGCGAGCGGTCCGAAGTCGGCGTGTTCGCCCACGGAGGTGCCCGGTACGCGGCGCTCGGCCCGGCGCGCGAAGGCGTCCACGAACGTGTCGTGGATCCGGTGGTCGACCAGGATCCTGGTGGGCGCCGTACAGTCCTGGCCCGCGTTGTAGAAGGACAGTGACGACAACTGCTCGACCGCGTCGTCGAGATCGGCGTCCGCGTGGACCAGGACGGGTGCGTTGCCGCCGAGTTCGAGGTGGAGCCGCTTGAGGTCGGCCGCCGCGGCGGCGGCGATCTCCTGCCCGGCGCGGACGCTGCCGGTGACCGCGACGAGCCGGACCTCGGGGTGGGCGACCAGCAGTCGTCCGGTGCCGCGGTCGCCGCACACGACGTTGAGCACCCCGGGCGGCAGCTGTTCGGCGGCCAGCCGGGCCAGCAGCACGGCCGAGGACGGGGTGGTGTCCGACGGTTTCAGCACGACCGTGTTGCCTGCCGCCAGCGCGGGGGCGACCTTCCAGACGGCCATCATCAGCGGGTAGTTCCACGGCGTGATCTGGGCGCAGACACCGACCGGTTCGCGACGCAGGATCGAGGTGCGGCCCGGGGTGTACTCGGCGGCCGCGGTGCCCGGCAGGTTCCGTGCGGCTCCGGCGACGTACCGCAGCACGTCCACGATCGCGGGCAGTTCGTCCACCAGGAACAGGGCCCGCGGCTTGCCCGTATCCCTCACCTCCGTGTCCGCCACGGTGGCCGCCTCCCGTTCCAGGGCGTCGGCCATGCGCAGCAACACGCTCTGCCGTGTCGCGGGAGTGGTGGCCGACCAGCCCGGGAAGGCCAGTCGCGCCGCCCGACAGGCCGCGTCCACGTCCCTCGGACCGGAGAGCGGTGCCGTGCCGTGAGGGAGCGCGGTGGCGGGGTCGATCAGCGACAGGGTCGCCCCGGAGGCCGCTGGCACCTCCTTGCCGCCGACGTGGTTGAGGACGGTCGTCAGGTCGGTGTTCTCAGCCACGGCGCAGTGCCTCCTCGGCCGCGGCGCGGCCGGTGCGGACGGCGCCTTCCATGTAGCCGGCGACCCACTGGTCCGAGCCGCAGACGTAGAACGGCGGTTCATGGGTGCCGTGCAGCGGGCCGACCCCCATCACCTCGCCCGGCGGCCACTGTGTGACGTAACCCTGGGTCCACGGGTCGGTGCCCCACATCCGCAGATGGCAGGAGGACGGCCGCAGCGCCTCGTCGCCGAACATGCCGGCCACCTCGGCGAGCAGTTCGGGGGTGCGCCGATGAGGCGGTGTGCCCAGCAGGACGCCATAGCGCTCGGGCGGGACCAGCGCCGACAGCACGCCCTCGTGCTGCGGCCAGGTGCTGCCCAGGACCCCTTCGGCCTCGGACAGACCGCTCAGACCGGCGGCGCGCCAGAAGGGACGGTCGTACACGGCGGCGAACTTCGCGGCCACCGCCTGCCGTTGGCGGTGCAGCGACGCCAGGCGGGCGTCGCTGACCCCGGTGACGGCGACCGACCGGAGCGGTCCCACCGGCAGGGCGCACACCACGGCGCCCGTGGTGAGGCCCTCGCCGGTGCCCAGGCGCACGGTGCAGTGGCCGGGCCGTACGTCCAGCGCGGCGACGGGCGAGCCGAGCCGGATGCGCGGGCCCAGCTCGCGGCCCATGACCTCGGCGAGGGTGGCCGACCCCGCCGCCAACCGGACTCCCTCCCAGTCGTCGTAGTCGTAGTCGCCCATGCCCGGGACCGCCGCGCTCTTGCGCAGGGCCGCCAGGAGCGAGACGCGCTCGTACGACCCTCCCGCCAGGGCCAGTTGACCGATGTCCCACAGCCGCACCACGGCGGCTGAGGCATGTCGGGAGCGCAGCCAGTCGGCAACGGACAGCCGGTCCAGGGCGGTGGCGTCCGGATGCGACCAGGGGTCGTCGGGGTTTACCGTGGCGGCGAGCTCGCCGAACTCCCTGCCGAGCCGCTCGTGTTGGGCCGAATCGCCGGGGCCGAACCAGTGCGGCGGGTCGCCGGGTGAAAGACCTTCGGGGGTGGAGCGGGTGATACGGCCGGGCTCGGCGACGTAGCTGGGCACCAGCTCCAGGTCCAGTTCCTCGGCGAGCCGCAGATAGGCGGTGTGGGCCAGGCCGACCACTTCACCGCCCAGCTGGACCGTACGGCCGTCGGGTGTACGGGTCTGCTCGACCCGGCCGCCGACGCGGTCCCGGGCCTCCAGGACGAGCACGTCGGTGCCCGCGGCGGCCAGGTCCCGGGCGGCGGCGAGGCCGGCCAGACCGGCCCCGAGCACGATCACGTCGTGATGCATCGGTTTCGCTTTCGTCGTCGGGCGCGCTCAGACCAGGACGAGGCAGTGCTCGGGACGCCAGCCGAACTCCACCGTCTCGCCGCCGCTCCAGCGGTCCTCCATGCGCGCGCGGGCCGTGTTCTGCTCCAGTACGGACAGCGTGACGCCCGGGGCGACTTCGATGAGGTAGGTCGTGGTGGGGCCGCTGTAGACCGTTTCGCGGATCACTCCCGACAGCACCGACATGCCCGGCTCGAAGTCGGAGAGCCACACCTTCTCGGGGCGTACCGAGACGCTGACCGAGGTGCCGTCGGAGATACCGGGCCGAGCGCCGACCGGCAGGGCGGGACCGCTGTCGAGGGCGACCTCGCCGTCCCGGTAGGTGCCGGTCATGAGGTTGGAGGTGCCCATGAACGAGGCGACGAACCGGCTGGCGGGGTGCTCGTAGACGTCCTCGGGGGTGCCGCTCTGTTCGATGCGTCCGTCGTTCATCACGGCGATCCGGTCCGACATCGTCAGCGCCTCGTCCTGGTCATGGGTGACGAAGACGAAGGTGATGCCGACCTCGCGCTGGATCTGCTTCAGCTCGACCTGCATCTGCCGGCGCAGCTTCAGGTCGAGGGCGGCCAGCGGCTCGTCCAGGAGCAGCACGGCCGGACGGTTGACCAGCGCACGAGCGAGCGCGACGCGCTGGCGCTGGCCGCCGGAGAGCGTACCGGGCCTGCGGTCGGCGAGGCCGCCGAGCTGGACCAGCTCCAGCATGTCGCCGACCCGCCGGCGTATCTCGGCCTTGGCCACGCCCTTGCGCCTGAGGCCGAAGGCGACGTTGCCGGCGATGTCCAGGTGGTCGAAGAGCGCGTAGCTCTGGAAGACCGTGTTGACGTTGCGCCGGTTCGGCGGCAGCGCGGTCACGTCCGCACCGGCGAGCAGCACCGAGCCGTCGGTGGGGTCGCTGAACCCGCCGATCATGCGCAGCGTGGTGGTCTTGCCGCAGCCGGAGGGGCCGAGCAGGGAGTAGAAGTGGCCGCTCTCGATGTCGAGGTCGAGCCGGTGGACGGCGTAGGAGTCCGCGAACTGCTTGGAGACGCCGTCGAGGCGGACGGCCGGGGTCGCGTCCATGGGTCACTCTCCGGAGAGGATGTCGAGGCCGCCGCGACGGCCGAAGAGGCGCGGGATGAACAGGGCCAGGGCGATCAGCGCGATGGATCCGGCGAGCATCAGGGTGCCGACGGCGTTGATGGTGGGCTGCACCCCGAAGCGGATCGCGGAGTAGATCCGCACCGACAGCGGCTGGGGATCCACGCCGGTGGTGAAGTAGGCGAGGACGAAGTCGTCGAAGACCAGCGCGAAGATGAGCACGGCGGAGGCGAGCACGGCCGGCAGCAGAGCCGGCAGGGTCACCAGGCGCACCGCCTGCCAGCGGGTGGCGCCCAGGTCCATCGCGGCCTCCTCCACCTCCGGGTTCAGCGCGGCGATCCGTGAGCGGAGGATGACGGTGACGTAGGAGATCGAGAAGGTGATCTCGGCGAGCATGACCGTGCCCGTGGACAGATCCACGCCCACCCCTTTGAAGAGCAGCATCGACGCGACACCGGTGACGATCTCCGGCGTGATCAGCGGAACCAGCATGATCAGGCCGGCCAGCGAGCCGAGCCGGGTGCGGCAGCGCACCAGACCGAGCGCGAGAGCCGCCCCGAGTACGACCGAGCCGCTCATTGCCACCAGGGAGATGCGCAGACTGGCCCCCAGTGAGGAGACCAGCACGTCGTCGTGGACGAAGGCGCGGTACCAGCGCAGGCTGAACCCGCCGAAGACGGTCAGGGACTTCTTGGAGTTGAACGAGAACAGGGTGACGACGGCGATGGGCAGGTAGAGCAGCGCGAAGAAGAGCGCGGTGACGGCGACGAGGACGCGTGGCCTGCGCTCGGTGCGGCCTCGTCGGGTGCGGGTCCGGGCCGCCGGACGCGAGGGAGCCGTGGCGGAGGGCAGTCTGAGCAGGGTCATCGGCGGGCCTCCGCCTCGTCCTTGCGGGTGCGCCGCAGGTAGCCGAACATCCCGATCAGCAGGACGAGCATCAGCAGCATGGTGAGCGCGGAACCCAGCGGCCAGTTCTGGCCCTGGAAGAACTTGTCCTGGATGAGGTTGCCGATCATGATCTGGTCCGGTCCTCCCATCAGCTGGGCGCTGACGAAGTCGCCCATGGCGGGCAGGAAGACCAGCACGAGTCCGGCCGCGGCACCCTGCCGGGTGGCGGGCAGGGTGACGAAGAAGAAGGTGCGCACGGGACCGCCGTACAGGTCGCGGCCGGCCTCGATGAGGGAGACGTCCAGGCGTTCCAGGGCCGCGTACAGCGGGATGATCATGAAGACCACGAAGCCGTAGACGAGTCCCGCGACCACGCCGACGCCCGTGTTGAGGATCTTCGTGCGCCCGTCGGCGAGCCCGACGGCACGCAGAGCGCGCAGCACCGGTCCGTCGTCGGACAGCACGACCGACCAGCCGTACATGCGTACCAGGTAGTTGGCGAAGAACGGCACCACGATCGCGGCGATCAGGCCGTGTTTGTAACGCCCGCCGTACAGGGCGATGGTGTACGCCACCGGGTAGGCGATCAGCAGGCACACCGCGCAGGTCAGCACGGCGTAGCCGAGAGAACGGGCCAGTACCTCGGTGTAGGCGGGGTCGGCGAGCGCACGCACGCCGGAGAGGTCGAAGCCGAAGCGCGGATTGCCGAGGTCGTCGGTGGTGCCGACCGCGAGCACGGCGACCAGTACCAGCGAGGCGATCAGGAATCCGGTCATCCACACGGTGCCCGGCAGCATGAGCCAGGTCCAGACGCGGTCGCCGTCGGCGCCACGCCGACGGGTACGTGCGAAGGGGCGGAGCAGTGCCATCGGTCAGCCCGCCTTCACATGGGTCCAGGCGGTGTCGCGGGCGTCCTCCGCCGCGCGGTCGCCGTTGCGGAAGAACAGGCCGGCCTTGAGGTCGTCCTCGGTGACGAGGCACTCGGGGAAGGGTTTGACCAGGTCGGCGTACGTCTTCTCGGTGCCGGCCACCGGCATCGGGTAGCCGATGTACTCGATGTTCTTCTTCACGTTCTCCGGCCGCAGCATGTAGTCGATGAACAGCATGGCGGTGCCGGGGTGCGGAGCGTTCCAGGGGATGGCGTAGCAGTCGGAATTGATCGGCGTGCCCTCCTTGGGGGCCTCGAAGCCGAACACGGAGGGGTCCTTGGCCTGGTTGAGCATGGCGGCCATGTCGCCGCTCCACGCCTGGGTCATGACCGCGTCGCCGTTGAGCAGGTTGTTGTAGCTGTCGCTGGAGAAGCCGCGCAGCCGCGGGCGCAGGGTGTCCAGCAGCGAGGTGATCCGGTCGAGGTCATCGGTGTTCCCGGTGCTGACCTTCAGACCGAGTTCCAGGGCGCCCATGCCGAGGACCTCGTCGCGGTCGTCCAGGAGGAAGACCTTGCCGCGCGCCTTGTCGCTCCACAGGTCACGCCAGGATCCGGTCAGTTCGCCGATCCTGTCGCGGCGCCAGCCGATGCCGGTCTTGTACGCGGTGAAGGGGACGGTGTGGGCGGAGCCGGGGTCGTACCAGGGGTCGGCGAAGTACGTGTACGTGCCGAAGATCGCGTGTGCGTTGGGGAGTCGGGTGTGGTCGATGCGGCGCAGCCGGCCGCCGCGGACCAGGCGCTGGGCCCACGTGGCGCTGGGGAAGAGGACGTCGTAGCGGTTGCCGGCGTTGAGCTTGGCGACCATGCCTTCCATCGAGTCGAAGTTCGACTGGACGACCTTGACGCCGTACTCCTTCTCGAAGCCCTTGAACACGGACGGGTCGACGTAGTCGGCCCAGTTGAAGTAGACGAGATCGCCGTCGACGCGTGGGGTGACCGGGGCGAGCTGCTGGGCGTCGGGCGTCGTGGCGGGCATGAACCCGCAGCCGCCGGCCGCGGCACCGAGCAGGCCGTAGGCGCTTGCCCGCAGCAGGGCGCGTCGGGTGGGCGGAGGTACCTCGGGGGACACGGAACGTCCTCTCCGTCGAGGAACGGCACAACTCCAGGGCTGGACCGGCTGGTCGGCTCACGGAGGCCCTGACTCCGCAGGGAAGACCGGTCTGGGGAGGGTGCGAGCGAGTGTCAGTGGGGGAGGGGTAAGCCCGTCGGGAGGCCTGCCGTGTGCGGCGTGCGGGAGGACGTCACCGTGTGTCCCCCTCCAGGTCGTCCCGGACCCGGCGGGCGAACCAGCCGACGGCGGCCTCGCGCTGCGAGAGCGGGCCCGGCTCGAACCCGGGCGTGGCCAGGCCGGCCTGAACCCGCTCCACCAGCTCGGCGTCCTCGTCGTTGGTGACCCAGCCGATATGGATGTTCAGCCGGCGGGCCAGCCGGGTGCGGACGCTCTCGCCGTGCTTGGCGTAGAAGGCACCGGGGATCGCCGCCCGGTCCTGGGCGGTGGGCAGGGCGGTCCACGCGAGCACGTGGTCGGGGTAGAAGTCGATGAGTGTGTTGGGATAGATCACGGCGTACCGCCACACCCGCCGGTCGGCCTCGGTCAGCCCTGGCATCGGCGTCCCGAGTCGCTGGTAGAGCCGCTCGGCCCAGTTCGAGGAGGGCTTGTCGCGCAGGGGCGACTCGAACAGGACGTAGTTCTCCTGAACGTCCACCGTGTACGCCTGGTAGTCCAGCAGCCGCATGAGCGCGGGGTGGGCCACGGGGACGTGGTATCCCTCCAGGTAGTTGTCGACGATCACCTTCCAGTTCGCGTTCTGCTCCTCGCCGTGCGCCACGTCGTGGATGCGGTGCCTGCCGACGGGGACGAGGCCGGGCCCGGCATAGCGGCCGACGGCCTCGGCGAGTCCGGCGCAGCTCTCGGCGAGCGGGGTCGCCTCCAGGTCGAGGTTGACGAAGACGAAGCCCAGGAAGGACTCCACGTTGACCGGGTGCAGCCCGAGCCGGGGCTTGTCCAGGCAGGGGATGCGGCGTGCCTCGGGGGCGCCGACCAGGCGTCCGTCCAGCTTGTAGGTCCAGCCGTGGTACGGGCAGCGGATCGCCTTGCCGGACGGCTCGGGCTCGGTGACCAGGCGGGTGCCACGGTGCCGGCAGACGTTGAGGTGGGCGGCGAGGCCGCCGTCCTCGGTGCGGACCACCAGCACCTTCCGGCCTGCGGCCGTGGCGGTCAGACGGGCGCCGGTGCCGGGGAGATCGGATTCATGGCAGACGAGCTGCCACGACTTGGCGAAGATGCGGCCGGTCTCGGTCTCGGCGATGGCCGGATCCGTGTAGTAGCGGGCCGGTAGCGCTTCCCCAGGATGTGTGAGGGGCTGCTGTGGCGGGGCAGGGGAGCCGAGGGCTGCCCGGGTGGTGGTCGAGGGGTGCATGGAGTCCTCCTCCGCGCCGCGGCGGCGGCGATGGGCGGTGAGGCTACGCCAGGGAGAATTCCGGCAGAAACGGCCTGCTGTGACCTGCCGGAATCGAGCTGACTAATTGGTTAGTCAGAGTGCGACCAGGGCGGTCGCAAGTCAAGACTTGTGTCCTGACTAATTAGTTAGTTAGTCTCGTGGCGGGCGGATGGCCGAGGCCCACGCAAGGCTCTTCGCGGTTCGTGCCGCCCGCCGGTGGACTCCGATCCGCGTCCCCTGGACGTCCAAATCCGGACACCTCTGGTCCGGGCGGTGCGCGGTTTCCGCCGTACGCCGCGCACAGGTCAGGACTCCCACTGTCCGCACGGTGCCCGACCCCGGGCCGGACACCCCGCACACGCTTCCCGCCCGCGTTCCGATCGGGCTCCGGAAGATCTCCCGTCCACTCCGTCGCCCCGCCACCCTCCGTTTCCGGGTCGTCCGGACACGGTGCGACCAAGGAGGCACGCATGAGCGCCCGCCGAAGCCTGGTATGGCTCGGTCTCACGCCCGAGCCCGAGCAGGAACTGCCCGCCGCGGTGGCCGTCCTGCGTGCACAGGCGGCGGGTCGCCCGTCGTCGGCCCTGGTCACCGCCGAGCGGCAGCGCGTGGAGCGGCTCGTGCTGCGCGGCACACAGCACAGCTGGCTGCGCTACCTCGGCGAGGTCACCGACCTGGTCGTCAAGGCGGCGGAGGCGTCCGTGACCGCCGATCCCGGAGCGGCGCTCGTGGCCGGCGAGGTCGTCCTCGACCACCACCGCATGCTGATCGGTCTGCCCGGCACCGCCTACGCACGCACCGCCACACAACGGCGTGACCTGGAGCGGGCATTGGCGCGCCTGCACCGTATGCGGCACTCCGGCCACTCGGACCTTTTCAGCCCCTTGAGTCACTGAAGCAACTCCAGCAACTCCAGCCGCTTCGAGCCCGGGAGCACCGCATGACCGGCGTCCGATCCTTCCTCCCCGGAGAACAGCCCGGGATGCTCGTCTCACCGGTACTCGGTGCCGAACCGCACCGCGGTGCCGAGGACCTCGCCGGATACCTCGCGGTGGGCGGGTACGCCCCGCTGACCGTGCGGGACCGGCTGCTCGACCGGATCGCCGCCGTGGGACTGCGTGGCCGAGGAGGCGCCGGCTTCCCCGCCGCCGTGAAGATCCGCGCCGTCCTCGACGCACCCGGCCGCCCCGTCGTCGTCGCCAACGGCGAGGAGGGTGAGCCCGGATCGGTCAAGGACCGGTGGCTGCTGCGCCACCGGCCGCACCTGATCCTGGACGGCCTGCGGCTGGCCGCCGCCATGACCGGCGCCGAGCGCGGTTTCGTCTATCTGTCCGACACCCGCGCCGAACAGGCCGTCCGCCACGCACTCGCCGAGCGTCCCACCCACGTACCCGTCGGCGTCGTACGCACGGACCACACGTACGTGGCCGGAGAGGAGACCGCGGTGGTACGGCGCATCGAGGGCGGTCCGGCACTGCCCACGGCCAAGCCCCCGCGCCCTTACGAGGCCGGGATCGGCGGCGCGCCCACGCTGGTCGCCAACGTCGAGACGCTGGCGCGGATCGCGGTGATGCGTGCGTGTCCCGATGCCGCGGTGGCCGTGGCCGGTGCTCATCTGGTGACGGTATCCGGATCAGGTGATTCCGCCGCCGTCCTGGCCGAGGTACCCGCCGGCACGCACCTGAAGGTCCTTGCCGACCTGTGCGGACACGGCAGGGCCGAGGCGGTCCTGCTGGGTGGCCTGTCCGGCGGACTGCACGGCGCCGGGTGGACGGACCTCCTGCTCGATCACGACCACGCGAGGGCGGCCGGCGGAACCCTCGGCTGCGGCGCGCTGCACTTCCTGCACCCCGAGGACTGCCCCGTCGCCGTGGCCGCCGGGGCCGCCGCCCACCTCGCGGCCCAGAGCGCCCGGCAATGCGGGGTGTGTGTCTCCGGGACCGGAGCGCTGGCCGGGACTCTCACGGCCGTGGCTCGTGGCGAGGCGGACGACGCGGCGGCCGACCGGCTGCGCCGCTGGTCGCGGCAGCTGCCCGGCCGCGGGGCCTGCGGCCTGCTCGACGCCGCCGCCCGGATCGCCGCCACTCTCCTCGCCCACTTCCCGGGTCGTGTCGATGCCCACCGTGACGCCACCTGCGCCGCCTGCGCGGATCCGGCACTCCTCGACGCCCGCCGGTTCACGGTGCCCGTGCCCTGACCCCGGTCCGTGCCATCCCACTCCACCGAGCCGCCCCGACCCGCCGCACCGAAAGGACCGCCCCGTGAAACTCCTGCTTGACTCCACCCGCTGCCAGGGCTACGGCCTCTGCCGGGAACCCGCGCCCGAGCTGATCGACCTCGACGAGTGGGGATACGCCCAGGTGCTCGTGAGCCACGTGCCCGCCGAGGGCGCAGGCGTCGCCGAAGAGGCCGTGGCGGCCTGCCCCAATTCCGCGCTGCGACTGGTGAAGTGACATGGGACGCGACCTGTCGGCACTCTTCGACCCCGTCTCCGTCGCCGTCGTCGGAGCCAGCGACGACCCGGCCAAGTACGGCCACGCCGTCGCCGCCCAGGCCCTGCGTGCGAACGGGCGCCGCCCCGTCCACCTGGTCAACCGGCGCGGCGGCACCGTGTTCGGCCGTACCGCCGCCCCCAGCCTGAGCGCGATCGGCGAACCCGTCGACCTGGCCGTGGTCTGCGTGCCCGCCGCCGGTTTCGAGGACGCCGTCGACGAAGCCTTGACGTGCGGGGCCCGGGCCCTCGTCGCCATCACCGCCGGCTTCGCGGAGACCGGTGACACGGGACGGGCACGCCAGCACGCCGTCGCCGAACGCGTGCGTGCCGCCGGTGCGGTGATGGTCGGGCCGAACTGCCTCGGGCTGGCCGACAACACCACCGATCTCTTCCTGGCCTCCGACACCTTCACCCCCGGCGGCATCGCGCTCCTCAGCCAGAGCGGCAACCTCGCCCTGGAACTCCAGCTCCGCTTCCGCCCGCACGGGCTCGGCTTCTCCCGGTTCGTCTCGCTGGGCAACCAGGCCGACGTCACCCTCGTCGACCTGCTGGCCGACTGCGCCCGGCACGAGGGCACCCGAGCCATCGCGATCTACGCGGAGGACTTCGCCGACGGACGCGCCTTCGCCGAAACCGCTGCCGAAACCAGCGCCGATACGGGCAAGCCCGTGGTCCTGCTCACCGCCGGTCGCGGCGACGCCGCCGCACGCAGCGCCCAGTCCCACACCGGAGCGCTGACCACCCCGGCCGACGTGGTGAGCGCCGTATGCCGGGACACCGGTGTGGAACTGGTCACCACTCCACGCGAACTCACCGTCGTCCTGGCGGCGTTGAACGGCGCACGGCGGGCGGCCGGCCGCCGGGTCGCCGTGCTCACCGACGGCGGCGGCCACGGCGGCATCGCCGCCGACGCGATCGAGGCCGCCGCCCTGACCGTGCCGGAACTCCGCCTGCCGACGCGCGAACACCTGCAAAAGGTTCTGTGGGAGCAGTCGGCCGTCGCCAACCCGGTGGACCTCGCCGGGATGGGCGAGCAGAACCCGGGCTCGTACGCCGATGCCGTCGCCGCGCTGCTGGCCGCCGAAGAGGTCGACGCCGTCCTCATGACCGGCTACTTCGGCGGCTACGCGCACACCGAGGCCGGGCTCGGGGGAGGAGGTACGGTCCTCGCGGACGGGGAACAGGCCGCCGCACGTCTGATCGCCGACCATCACCGGGCCACCGCGAAGCCGCTCGTGGCGCAGTCGATGTATCCCGAGTCGCCGAGCTGCCGCACCCTGGCCGAGGCCGGTATCCCGGTGTTCGGCGCCACCGAGGACGCCGCCCGCGCCCTCGCCGCGGCGACACCCGGCGCACCCCGCCCGGGCGTCACACCCCTCCCCGTACCCGCGACCCCGCTGCGCGAGAGCGGGTATCTGCACACACGCAGGGTCCTGGAGGCGGCCGGACTCCCCTTCCCGGCCGCGCGAGAGATCCACGACGAAACCGAACTCCCCGCCGTGACCAGGGAATTCAGAGGACCTTATGTCCTCAAGGCCCTCCATCTCCTCCACAAGTCCGACGCCGGAGGTGTGGCGCTCGGCCTCGCCGGACCCGTCGCACTCCGCGCAGCCTTCCGCGACATGCACGCCCGGCTCGGCGCCTCGTCCTACTCCGTGGAAGCCATGGCGGACCTGACCGACGGCATCGAGCTGATCGTCGGCGTCCACCGCGACCCCCGCTTCGGACCCGTCGCCATGGTCGGGCTGGGCGGTGTACTGGCCGAGGCCCTGCACGACGTCGCCTTCACCCTGGCCCCCGTCACCGCCGAGCACGCCCTGCGCCTGCTGCGCGGACTGCGTACCGCAGCCCTGCTCGGCGGAGTACGCGGCAGGCCACCCGTCGACCTCACCGCGGCAGCCGCGGCCGTCGAGACGATCACCGCCTTCGCCGCCGCCCACCCGGAGATCGCCGAACTCGAGGTCAACCCACTGCTCGTACGCCGGCACGGCGTCCTCGCCCTCGACTCCCGCGCCGTACTCGCCTGACCCCACCCCACCAGCGCCCCGAACCGAAGAGGCCCCCCATGGACATGCGGTACACCCCGGAGCAGGCCGACCTCAAACGTCGCGCCGCCGACTACGCCCGCCGCCTGATGCGGCACGAGGACCAGTCCGAGCAGGCCGGTGGCCCCCTGCCACGGGGACGGATCGCCGAACTGACCCGGGCCGCCATGGACGCCGGCGTCTACGCCATCAACATGCCCGCCGAGTGGGGCGGGGCAGGCCTCACCCTCCTGGACCAGGTCATCGTGGAGGAGGAGTTCGGCAAGGTCACCAACTGTCTGTGGGACATCCCCTGGCGGCCCGCCAACGTCCTCGCGTACGGCGACGAACGGCAGCGTGAGAAGTACCTGCTGCCCGTGATCCGCGCGGAGAAGTTCGACGCGTTCGCGGTCACCGAGCCGGGCGCGGGTTCCGACCCGTCCTCCGGCACCTCCACGGCCACCCGCACCGACGGCGGCTGGCTGCTCAACGGGGAGAAGTGGTTCGTCACCTGCGGCGACATCGCCGACTTCCTGCTGGTGCAGGCGGACGCCGGACCCGAGCGGCTGCCCACCCTCTTCTTCGTGGACAAGGCCGCCTCCGGCGTCGAGATGACCCGGCTGCCGCGCTTCACGCACTCCGCGGTCAACGGCCACCCCGAGTTCACCTTCACCGACGTCTTCGTGGCCGACCAGGACGTGCTCGGAGGCGTCGGCAACGGCTACGAACTGACCAAGGAATGGTTCACCGACGAACGCCTGATGATCGCGGCCCGCACGGTCGGCGCCGCCGAGCGCGCCCTGGAGCTGGCTCGTGGGTGGGCGGTGGAGCGTGAGCAGTTCGGGGCGCCGATCGCGTCGTACCAGTTGGTCCAGGGGATGCTCGCGGACTGCGCCGTGGACATCGCCGTCAACCGTGCCTACACCCACCAGGTCGCCTGGGAGGTCGACCAGGCCTCGGCCGAGGACCGCAAGACGATGCACGCCAAGGCCTCCACCGCCAAACTCGCGGCCAGCGAGGCCGCCGGCCGGGTCGTGGACCGCTGTCTCCAGATCTTCGGCGGCCGGGGCTACGACCGCACCTACCCCGTCGAGCGCATGTACCGCGAACTGCGCGTGGACCGGATCTGGGAGGGCACGTCCGAGATCCAGCGGCTGATCATCGCCAACGAGCTGATCAAGCGCGGCACCCGCGTCCTGGCCCTCCCCACGCACTGAAACCGCCCACTCCCGATCACCGCACAGCGAGGACATCCATGGACTTCCGCCTCACCCCGCGCCAGACCCGGCTCAAGGCCGACGCCCGCGCCCTCACCGAAGTCATCGCCGCCTACGAGATCCCGTGCGAGGAGAACAACGGCCTGCCCGCCGACGCACACGCCACGATCCGGAACGCCGTCCTCGACGCGGGACTCCAGGCGGTCAACATGCCGGCCGAATGGGGCGGCGCCGGACTCACCATCGCCGAACAGGTCACCGTGCAGGAGGAGTTGGGGCGGCTCACCGGCGCCCTGTGGGACACGGTCTGGCGGCCCGCCAACGCACTCCGCTTCTGCACCCCGGAGCAGCGTGAGCGCTTCCTCATCCCGGTGATCAAGGGCGAGCGGCGGGACTGCTACGCCGTCACCGAGCGCGGCGCCGGCTCGGACCCGCAGAACCTCGCCACCACCGCCACCAGGAACGATCAGGGCTGGGTGCTCAACGGCGAGAAGTGGTTCGTGACGGTCGGCGACCACGCCGACTTCATGATCGTGCTGGCCGCGGCGGGACCGGAGCGCGCGCCGACCCTGTTCCTCGTCGACAAGGACACCCCCGGCATCGAGATGACCCGCGTGCCCCGCTTCATGCACACCTTCGTCTACGAGCACCCCGAGTTCACCTTCACCGATGTCCAGGTCGGCGAGGACGCCGTGCTCGGCGGCATCGGCGAGGGGTACGACATCACACGGTCGTGGTTCACCGAGGAACGCCTGATGATCGCGGCCCGCACGGTCGGCGCCGCCGAGCGCGCCCTGGAGCTGGCTCGTGGGTGGGCGGTGGAGCGTGAGCAGTTCGGGGCGCCGATCGCGTCGTACCAGTTGGTCCAGGGGATGCTCGCGGACTGCGCCGTGGACATCGCCGTCAACCGTGCCTACACCCACCAGGTCGCCTGGGAGGTCGACCAGGCCTCGGCCGAGGACCGCAAGGCGATGCACGCCAAGGCCTCCATAGCCAAGCTCGCGGCCAGCGAGGCCTCGGGCCGGGTGATCGACCGGTGCGTGCAGATCCACGGCGGGCGTGGCTACGACCGTACGTACGCGGTCGAGCGGCTCTACCGGGAGCTGCGCGTGGACCGGATCTGGGAGGGCACGTCCGAGATCCAGCGGCTGATCATCGCCAACGAGCTGATCAAGCGCGGGACCCGCGCCCTGGCCCTGCCCACGGTCTGACCGCACTCCCGACACGGATCGGAGGGAAGCTCGGATGACCGGCATCGAACGCGTCGGAGCCGACGGCTGCGGGGGCGTCGCCGAGGTGTGTGCGCGGGCCGGCCTGCCGGTGACCGTGGTGGAACGCGACGCGTAGACGGCCCGCTCGGGTCGCCTGCGCATCGCCCGCTCACTCGACCGGGGTCGACGCGCCGCACGACCGAGACCTCGTGATCCCGGCGGGAGACGACCGCACCGGTGACGTCCCGTTCGGGGGAAAGGTGAGGGAAACTGGTCATGGCGTACGACCACCGAACGAGGGGAGCCGCAGGGTGTCCACCAAGATGCGCACGGCAGACACGCGCGAGCGCATCCTGACCGCGGCGTGCGAGGCGATCGCGGAGATCGGCTTCGAGAAGATCCGGATGCGCATGGTCGCCGAGAAGGCGGGTGTGTCGACGGCGCTGCTGCACTATCACTTCGACACGCGCGAGAAGCTGTTCACCGAGGCGATGACCCACTCCTTCGCCAACACGGCCAACGATGTGGAACGCGACGCGGAGACGGCCCCGGCGGCGGTCATCCTGGCGCGCATCGTGCGTAGCCTGTTGCCGACCGATCCTGAACTGCACCAGGACTGGCGGCTCTGGCAGGAGCTGTGGGTTCGCGCTCTGCGTGACGAGGCCACCCGGACCTATGCCGTGGACCTGTACGCGCAGCTGCACACCTGGGTGGCCGACGTCGTACGGCGCGGTATCGCCTCCGGCGAGTTCACGCCGACCGACGTCGACGACCTCTGCACACTCGTCCTGTCCCTGAGCGACGGCTACGGCATCCGCCTCATGCTGCGCGACCCGACGGTCAGCCTGGACAGCGCGTTGGCATCCATCTGGCGCCAGGTGTCCGCCGCGCTGAGCCTGCCCGAGGGCATGCCGGTGGAGTGAGTGACAGGTGGGAAGAAGCGGCGCGGGCTGAGCCTGCTCGGCCGTGAGGACGACGTGCAGCGGCGCCCTTCCCGCTTCCGGAAGAACGCGGCGAACGCACCGTGCGCCGACCGTGCTGATCGGGTTCACGGGCTGACGGGTTCTCTTGCGTGCCGGGTGATCGCCAGGATCGCCATGTCGTCATCGCGCGGACCGCCGGTCCACTGCTCGACATCGCGTACCAGGGCTTCAACCAGCTCGTCCGGCCGTTGGAACGGGCCTCGGCCGCCGAATCGGTCCAGCGGTTCGTAGAAAGCCCCGGAGCGGTCCCGGGCCTCCGTCATTCCGTCGGTGACCAGCAGAAGCGTGCTGCCGACCGGGAAGGGCCAGTCCTCGGGCTCCGTCTTCGGTACGCCCAGGCTGCTCATGCCCAGCGGAAGTCTCGGCTCACCCGGATCCAGAGAGAGCACTGTGCCGGCCTCGAAGAGATACGGCGGGGGATGGCCGCAGTTCAGCAACCGCACGCGGTCCGAGTCCGGTGTGATCTCGCCGAGCAGCGCCGTGACGAAGCCCTCCATCCGGATGTCCTCCTCACGCGACGCGGGCTCTCTGGCCAGTGCGTGTTCCAGGCGCTCGACCAGCGTCATGAGGTCGGGTGCCTGGTCCGCCGCCTCCCGGAACGCTCCCAGCAGCACGGACACCACGCCGACCGCGCCAAGGCCTTTGCCTCGCACGTCCGCGATCAGCAGCCTGGTGCCGTACGGCGTGTCCTGGACGGCGTACGCGTCTCCGCCGATCAATGCCTCGATCTGCGCGGCGTGGTAGACGGCGGCGATGGCCAACGGGCCGATGCGTGCCGGGGGTGTGGGCAGCACCGCGCGCTGGGCGGCTCCTGCGACGGAACGTACCGCTTCCAGACGGCGCTCATGGCTGGCGACCACCCGGTTCACCCCCAGCCCGGCGAGAACGAGGATCAGCCCGTTGAGCAGTTCGAGTGTGCCGTCGACACCGCCGAGGTAGCGATCCTTGGCCAAAAGCACCAGCTCGACCAGAAGGACGACCGCTCCGACCGCGATGGTGTGCCGCAGTGAGAGCAGTGCTGCGGCGGCCATGACAGCGGCGCCCAGCATGACATCGCCCCAGTAGTTGGCCGGAGTCAGGGCGTTCCACACGGTCCCGACAGCGATCAGCGCGGACGGCAGGAACGGGACGTACCGGGGCCACTTCGTGGAGCGTGAATCCATCCGCACCTCGATTCCATATCGCCTGGCACCTGTCTGAATCGTGGCTCTATGTACCTCTTTTGTGAAGGGAGGGAAGCGCCTTGCCGCACTCGGACTTGATCAGTCCATGACGGTCCAGCGGGCCCGAGACGGCCTGCCGCGGCAGGTGTGGCGTCGCCACGGTGGCGGACGGCGACAAGGGTCCCGGGCGCTGGTGTGTCAGTCGGTAGACCTCGCCGGCAGCCACGGTTCGTGCCATGGCGGATATCCGACGACGAGCTTGCTCGCTCCCGCCGGTCCCCAGGTTCCCCGCGGGTAGCGCTCGGGGTTGCCGGGCGCCTCCAGCAGCGGCTGGACGATTCGCCACGTCTCCTCCACCGAGTCCTCCCTGGTGAACAGGCTCGCGTTGCCTTGCATCGCATCACCGAGCAGGCGCTCGTACGGCTCGGGCGCCTCACCGAGCGCGGCCGCGAAGAGGAGGTCAAGGTCCACCAGCTGCGTGTCCTGCTTGCCCGGCTGCTTGGCCTGGATGCGGAAGTTCACGCCAGGGCTCGGATCGATCCGCAGGATCCACTGGTCGGGCTCGGGCGCGAACTGCTCCGCGAACGCAAGCCGCGGCGGGCGCTTGAACACGATCCGGATCTCGGTCACTCGCTCGGTGAGCGCCTTGCCGGCGCGGATGAAGAACGGCACCCCGGACCAGCGCCAGTTCTCGACCTCCAGCCGCAACCCGACGAAGGTCTCGGTGCGCGAGCGCGGCCGCACGCCGGGCACCTGCAGGTACCCCTCGTACTGCCCGCGGACGCAGTGGGCCGGGTCGGCGTCGGGGATCGCCCGGAACACATCAACGCGACGGTCCCGGAGCGCGTCCGCATCGCCGGCTGACGGCGGCTCGGACGCCACCAGGGCGAGCAGCTGCAACAGATGGTTCTGCACGACGTCGCGGAGCGCGCCGACCGGGTCGTAGAAATGGCCGCGGTCCTCGACCCCGAAGTCCTCGGCCATGGTGATCTGCACGCAGGTGATGTGGTCGCGGTTCCACACGGGCTCCAACACGGAGTTGGCGAACCGCAGGAACTGGATGTCCATCGCCGGCTCCTTGCCGAGGAAGTGGTCGATCCTCAGTAGCTGTTCCTCATCGAGGAGCTGACGCAACTCGGCGTTGAGGGCGCGTGCCGACGCGAGGTCATGCCCGAATGGCTTCTCCACGACGACCCGGGCGCCCTTGGTCAGCCCGACGCCTGCCAGGCCCTCGACCACCCGGGCGAACAGCGACGGCGGGATCTCCAGATAGAAGACCGGGTGCCGCTTGCCGTTGACCGCCCGGGCGAGGAAACGGAACGTCTCCGGGTCGGCGTAATCGCCCTGCACATAGCTGAGTCGGCCGGCGAACCGGGCAAAGACGCCCTCGTCCAGCGGCTCGCCCGCTGCCTTGATCGCCGCGCGGGCGTGGTCACGCAGCGCGTCGTCGGACCAGCCGTCGCGCGCCACTCCGATGATCGGGCAGGTCAGCAGGTTGCGCCGCTCCAGCCGATAGAGCGAGCGGAACGTCATCTTACGAGCGAGGTCGCCACTGATCCCGAAAATGACCAGCACGTCTGCGGGAACCTTCGACGAGTTCGAAGCCACCTCATCCTCCTTACCGGAGCCGGCCCGGCAATGGGGTCGGGCATCTTGGTCCTGCTGGTGGCTGGGTGCCCACGCGAGCAGGATCCCGGCCGGTCGCCGCCGCGTCCGCGAGTCCGAGCGCCGCCGGTCGCAGACTTCGGGCACCGGGTCCCGTGGCACCAGCGAGGCGGTGTGCCCGTCCGGGCCGAGGCCCGGGTGAACGAGGTCGATTCGCTCGGGCAGCGGCCGCCTGTGGGCGGAGGCCGCGTGAAGGGCGGCGTCGTGCACGGGTATCGCGATCCTCCCGGCCGGGGCCGTACCGAGGCTCTTCCGTAGGCGGGTGAGGCTGGGGGCCGGGGGCGCCGTCGGGCGCGACCCGCTCGTCGACCTGGAACGCCGCGATGTGCTTCCCGGGGGACGTGCTCATGTGCGAGCCGCACCGGTATCGCCCAGGGGGCGTGACCCCCGCCGACGGCGAACGTGCATCGGCCGTGGGCTTGCACGCAGGCCCGGGCGGGCCCCTCCGCGAATGCCGCCGCGGTTCCGTCGACGGTATCGGGGACGGCGACGGCCTCGAGTTCGTGATGCACAGCGGTCAGCCCTTCTTTTCGGCGTGTCCGCCGAACTCGGAGCGCATCGCTGAGAGGATCTTGTCGGTGAACTCCCCGGCCTGCCTGGACTCGAAGCGCTCGTAGAGCGACGTGGTGATGACCGGTACCGGGACGCCTTCGTCCACCGCGGCGAGGACGGTCCAGCGGCCTTCCCCGGAGTCGGAGACCCGCCCGGCGAAGGCGTCGAGGGAGGGCGACCTGGCGAAGGCGTCGGCGATCAGGTCGACCAGCCACGAGCCGACGACCGAGCCGCGCCGCCAGACCTCGGCCACCTCGGCGACGTCGATGTCGTACTGGTAGGCCCACGGATCGCGCAGCGGTGTCGTCTCCGCGTCGACCTCTTGCCGGCTGTTGCCCGCGTTCGCGCGCTTGATGACGGCGAGGCCCTCGGCGATCGCGGCCATCATCCCGTACTCGACCCCGTTGTGGACCATCTTCACGAAGTGCCCGGCGCCGTTCGGCCCGCAGTGGAGGTACCCGAGCGGGGCGGTGCCGTCGGTCCGGGTCCGGCTCGGCGTCGGCTCGGCGCTGCCCTCGCCGGGAGCGATCGTCTTGAAGAGTGGGTCGAGATGGGCCACGACCTCGTCCTCGCCGCCGATCATCAGGCAGTAGCCGCGCTCCAGCCCCCAGACGCCACCGCTGGTTCCGCAGTCGACGTAGTGCAGAGATTTGGCTGCAAGACGCCTGGCGCGCGTGATGTCGTCGCGGTAGTAGGAATTGCCGCCGTCGATGACGATGTCGCCGGGCTCCAGCAACGGCTCGAGCTGGTCGAGGAGGGAGTCGACGATCGCGGCCGGAAGCATGAGCCACAGGGCCCGTGGCCTGTCCAGTTTCGCGACGAAATCCGGGAGTGAGTCCGCGCCCGTCGCACCCTCGCCTGCCAGTTCGGCGACGGCGTCCGCGTTGACGTCGGACACGACGCAACTGTGGCCGTCTCGCATCAGCCGGCGCACCAGGTTCGCCCCCATCCGGCCGAGCCCGATCATCCCGAGCTGCATGGGCTTGTCTGTCGCCATGTGATCCCTCCTGGTCCTTGAGCGTGCGGGAGTGCCGGGTCAGCGGGTTCGTGGACCAGCCGGGGCCGAGCTCAGGCTCGGTCGTCCCGCGAGCTCCGGGATGACGTGCTCATGGAGCGCCTGGGTCGCGTTCACGCCTGCTCCCTCGTGGCTGCCACGCACTCGCGGGCTACCTGGGTGACCTTCTCGGGAGTGAAGCCGAATTTGGTCAGCAGCTTCTTGAGCGGCGCCGATGCCCCGAACGTGTGCATACCGACGACCGCGCCGCCGTCACCGACGTAACGGTCCCAGCCGAGAGTCGCCGCCTGCTCGATGGCGACCCGGGCCCTGACCCCGGGCGGGAGGACCGAGTCGCGGTATTCCTTGGGCTGGCGGTCGAACAGTTCCCAGCAGGGCATGCTGACCACGCGAGCCGCGAGGCCCTCGGCGGCGAGCTCGTCACGCGCCGCGAGCGCGAGTTGCACCTCCGACCCGGTGGCGAGCAGGACGACGTCGGGATCGCCGTCCGCCGCGTCGACCAGAACATAGGCTCCCCTGGCCACCCCGGACGCGGCCCCCATCTCGGTGCGGTCGAGGGTCGGCAGTGCCTGACGGGAGAGGACCAGCACCGCCGGCTCGTGTCTGAGCGCGGCGACGACCCGCCAGGTCTCGACGACCTCGTTCGCGTCGGCCGGGCGGAAGACCAGCAGCCCCGGCATCGCGCGCAGCGACGCGAGCTGTTCGACCGGCTGATGGGTGGGACCGTCCTCGCCGACCCCGATCGAGTCGTGGGTGAAGATGTGCGCGACCGGGATCTCCATCAGTGCCGAAAGCCGGATCGCGCCACGTGCGTAGTCCGAGAAGATCAGGAACCCCGACCAGTACGAGCGCAGCTTGGTCAGCGCCATCCCGTTCGTGATCGCGGCGGCGGCGTGTTCGCGGATCCCGAAGTGGAGGTTGCGCCCCGAGCGGTCCTCGGCCTGGAAGTCGCCGGCGCCGGGGAACGTGAGGTTGGTCTTGGTCGACGGCGCGAGGTCCGCCGACCCGCCGAGCAGCCACGGCACGGCTCGGGCAAGCGCGTTGAGCACCTGGCCGCTGGATTCACGGCTGGCGATGCCCTTGGGGTCGGCCGGGAAGGTCGGCAGCGCCGACTCCCAGCCCGCCGGCAGCTCACGCCGCTGGATGCGCCCCAACTCGTCGGCGAGCTCGGGATAGTTGGTGCCGTAGGCCTCGATTCGGGCCTCCCAACTCGTCCGGGCCTCGCGACCGCGCGCGCCGATTCCGGCGGCGAAGTGCTCGTAGACGCTGTCGGGAACGAAGAAGTCCTTGTCTTCCGGCATTCCGAAGAACCGCTTGGTCGACTTGACGCCCTCCGCGCCGAACGGCGCGCCGTGCGCCTTCGCGGTGTCCTCGACCGGTGATCCGTAGCCGATGTGGCTGTGCACCACGATGAGCGTCGGGCGCTCGTTCTCGGACTTGAAGGTGTGCAGCGCGCGGGCCACGGCTTCGAGGTCGTTGGCGTCGGCCACGGTGGTGACGTTCCAGCCGTAGCCGATGAACCGGGCCGCCACGTCCTCGGTGAACGTGATGTCGGTGTGGCCCTCGATCGTGACCCGGTTGGAGTCGTAGATCCAGCAGAGGTTCGACAGCCGTTGGTGGGCCGCGAGTGAGGCAGCCTCCGAGGAGATCCCCTCCATCATGCAGCCGTCGCCGGCCATCGCGTACACGTCGAAGTCGAAAACGGTGAAGTCGTCGCGGTTGTAGCGGGCGGCGAGCCACTGCCCGGCGATGGCCATCCCGACCGAGGTCGCAACGCCCTGGCCGAGCGGGCCGGTCGTGGTCTCCACGCCGCTGGTCCACCGGTACTCCGGGTGCCCGGGGCAGCGCGAGCCGAGCTGGCGGAACGTCCTGAGGTCCTCGAGGGTCACGGCGGGTCGGCCGAGAAGCTCGTAGTCGGGGTCGACAGCCTGCACGCCGGTGAGGTGGAACAGTGACCAGAGCAACACGGAGGCGTGTCCTTCCGACAGCACGAAGCGGTCGCGATTGGGCCAGATCGGGTCGGCGGGGTCGAAGAGCAGGAAGCGTTGCCAGAGTGTGTACGCGACCGGGGCGATTCCCATCGGTGTCCCCGGATGGCCGGAGTCGGCTGCCTGGATGGCGTCCATGCACAGAGCGCGGATCGTGTTGACGGAAAGGGTATCCAGGTCGTTGTTGCTCAATGCGAGCCTCCCTGAAGGTGCTTTCCCCCCGTTCATATCGAGCGCGGCAGACTAGGGTTGAGCGTTCCCGGCCGGGGCGAAGAGGGCCGCGCCGACAATGCCCGCATCGTTCAACAGCTGCGCCGGCACGATCTCGGTCCTGAGCTCGATGTACGGCAGGAACTTGTCGGCCTTCTTGCTGACGCCGCCGCCGATGACGATCAGGTCGGGCCACAACAGCCGCTGGACGAGTTCGAGATACTTCTCCAGACGGTGCGCCCATTTCTTCCAGGACAGTTCGTCGTGCTCGCGCACCGACTCCGCGGCCCAGTCCTCGGCATCCCCGTGGTGCAGCGGCAGGTGCCCCAGCTCGCTGTTGGGCACCAGGAACCCGTCGGAGAATACGGCGCTGCCGATACCGGTGCCGAGCGTCACCATCACGACGACGCCCTTGCGTCCCTTGCCGGCGCCGAAGCGCATCTCGGCGATCCCGGCCGCGTCGGCGTCGTTCACCACTCTCACGTCGCGGCCCGTCGCCCGTGCGAAGAGCTGTGCGGCGTCTGTCTCCATCCAGGCCGGGTCGATATTGGACGTCGTCTGGACCTTGCCACCCCGGATGACGGCCGGGAGTGTCAGCCCGACCGGTCCCGGGACGCCGATCCGGGAGAGCACCTGCACGACCACGTCCGCGACGGCTTCCGGGGTGGCCGGATGCGGGGTCGGGATCCGGACCCGCTCACCGATGAGGCTGCCGGACCGGAGGTCGACCGGCGCTCCCTTGATACCGGTACCGCCGATGTCGACCCCCAGTACGTGCGCCGTCCTGTCCAGACCTGCCTGCACCACTGCCCGCTCCCTTCAGGGACCGACCCCAAATGGGTTGCGTGAATTTTGGACTTCAGACCCCAAGAACTTCACAATGTTATTCGCGATATTAGCATGAATTCTTTTACCTTATCGGGTTTGTTGAAATGTGAATACCTGCCGCCGAGTCGGATCAGGGAGCGCCGGGTAACTGCGCCGGCGCGATGGGTTCCAGAGTGACCAGGGGTGACCGGTTCCCGCACGATCCGTTATCCGCTGCGGACGGCGTGCGCGCGGGATAGCCTTTGAGGAAAGGTGGGTTCTGCGGGCGGCTTTGACGGCTCCCGGACCTCATTCGTGAAGATCAATTCTTCCTGCGGAAGCTGTGACACGCGTCGTGCGCCGCCCTGTATTCGCGCAGGTGAACAACCATCGATCCGCTTCTTCGACGGCGTGCCTCACGATTCGACCGCCGTAGCGGCACCGGCTTCAAGGCCTGCAGCTTCTCGTATCTGAAATGGAGTGCGGGATGAAAGTTGTCGTCGATCTTTCCCGCTGCCAGGGGTATGCACAGTGCGCGTTCCTGGCCCCGGACGCGTTCCGGATGCATGGCGAGGAAGCACTGATGTACGACCCGAACCCCGACGACGTCCGGCGCGAGCAGGTGCTGCGCGCCGCGGCCGCCTGCCCGGTCCAGGCGATCCTGGTCGACCAGTTGGAGGGGCAGGACGTACCGGTGGAGGCGTCGCCGTCATGACCAGCGCCGAGAACCTGCGCGCGTTCAAGCGCGACGGCCGCATCGTGGTCGTCGGGGCGTCGCTGGCAGGACTGCGCGCCGCCGAGGCTCTGCGCGACGAGGGTTTCACCGGGTCGTTGACCATGATCGGTGACGAGCTGGGCGAGCCCTACGACCGGCCGCCGCTGTCCAAGCAGGTACTGACCGGGTGGGTGCCGGCCGATGGCACCACGCTGCCGCGACGCCGTGACATCAACGCGGAGTGGCTCCTGGGTGTGCCGGCCAGTGGGCTGGACCTGGCGAACAACCACGTGCGTCTCGCCGACGGACGCGAGATTCCCTTCGACCGGGTCCTGATCTCCACCGGGGTACGGGCTCGTCCCTGGTTCGTCGAGAGCGAGGCAGCCCTGGACGGGGTGTTCGTCGTGCGCACGCGCGAACACGCCGAGGGACTGCAGCGAGCCCTGGCCGCCGGGCCCTCCCGTGTACTGGTCATCGGTGCGGGGTTCACCGGCTCCGAGATCGCTTCCATCTGCCGCGAACGGGACATCCCCGTGACCGTCGCCGAGCTCGCGCCGGCCCCACTGGTCGGCGCGCTCGGCGCCATGATCGGTGAGGTCGCTTCGGACATGCAGCGCGCCCACGGCGTCGACCTGCGCTGTGGCGTCAAGGTGACCCGGCTGGAGGGCGACACGCAGGGGCGGCTTCGCCGTGCCCACTTCGACGACGGCACCACGATCGACGCCGACGTGGCGGTGGTGGCACTCGGAGGCATTCGCAACACCGAGTGGCTGCGGGGCTCGGGCCTGGCGGCGGGAGTCTGGGGAATCGCCTGCGACACGGGCTGCCGCGCCCTCACCCTCGACGGCCTGGTCACCGACGACGTCTTCGCCGCCGGAGACGTCGCACGCTGCCCGAATCCGATCTACGAGTACCGCCTCATCTCGCTCGAGCACTGGGCCAACGCCGTGGAACAGGCCGAGGTCGCGGCGCACAACATGGTCAGCGGCCAGGCGGACCGCTGGCCCCACCTGTCCATTCCGCTGTTCTGGTCGATCCAGTTCGGGGTCAACATCAAGTCCGTCGGCGTACCGACCTTCGCCGACGAGGTGGTCGTCACCCAGGGATCGGTGCCCGACCACCGCTTCGTCGCCGCGTACGGCTATCGGGGCCGGGTCACCGCGGCAGTGAGCTTCAACAACGCGAAGTGGCTGGACCATTACCGGAAGTTGATCGAGTCGGCCGCGCCGTTCCCGCCGCCCTGCCCCACGCCCGACCAGCCCGTCGACATGAAACCGGTCCCCGTCGACTTCCCCGGCCCCGTCCTGCTGGCCCAGGGCGCCACCGTGGTCGTCACCGGCCACGACCCGGGTGAGCGGCGGGTCACGGCCGCGGAACAGCACCACCGGTAGCAGGGAGAGCGAGATGACCACGACCGAGACGCCCGGCATGCTGCGCCGGATCCTCGACTACTCCTCCCGGGCCGATCCGTATCCGCTGTACGCCGAGCTGCGCAGGACGCCGGTAGCCCGGCAGGAGGACGGCAGCTACGTCGTCAGCACCTATCGTGAACTCACGGAGCTCCTGCACGACCCGCACCTGAGCTCTGACGTCCGCCATCTGTCGCGTCCGATGCCCTCGGCCGAGGGAGGGGACACGCCGGCGTTCATCAACATGGATCCACCTGAGCACGACCGCCTTCGGCGTATGGCGATGCGGCATTTCGGCCCCCCGCACACCCCGGGCCTGGTGGCCGGCATGGAAGGTGACCTGACCGCCGTCGTCGGCGGTCTGATCGATGACTTCGCGGGCAGGGATCAGATCGACATCGTGGACGACTTCGCCTACCCCTTCCCTGTCACCGTCATCTGCCACCTGCTCGGCGTGCCGCGCGACGACGAACCACGATTCCACGTCTGGGTGGACGACATCGTCAACTCGATCGACTACGACCCCAGGACCGACCCGAAGGAAAAACTGGACAAGGGTGTACGAGCGCGCCAGGACCTGCGGCAGTACCTCGGCGGGCTGCTGGAGCAACGCCACGGCCGGCCGGGTGACGACCTGTTGGCACGGCTGGCCAACGATGACGGGCCCGATGGGCGGATGACCGACGAAGAGATCATCTCCACCGCCAACCTGCTGCTGATCGCCGGCCACGAGACCACCGTCAACCTCATCACCAACGGCATGCTGACGCTGCTGCGCCACCCGCAGGTGCTGCAGCGCCTGCGCGACGAACCCGGCCTGGTCGTGCCGCTGGTCGAGGAACTGCTGCGTTATGAGCCGCCCGTACACATCATTCCCTGGCGGGCGGCGTACAGCGACATCACTGTCGCCGACACCGTCATCCCCAAAGGCTCGCAGATCATGCTGATGCTGGCCTCGGGCAGCCGCGATCCGAATCGCTTCCACGATCCCGACAGCTTCGCCCCCGATCGGCGTGACAACCAGCACCTCGGCTTCGGCAGCGGCATTCACCTGTGCTTCGGCGGTCCGCTGGCCCGGCTGGAAACCCAGATCGCGTTGACCGAGCTGGTGCAGCGCCTCGACCGGCCCGGCCTGGTGGCCGACCCGCCGCCGTACCGGCGAAGCCCCGTCCTGCGGGGACCCATTCATCTCCCCGTCGAGCAGAACCGATGAGGCAACGCGGCAGTCGCACACCTCCGGCACACCCCCTGGAAACGGCGGTGGCGCCGTCCCGGCGACGTGAGAAGGCATCCAGAGCTGGGCGGCGTGGTGGATGCTGTCCGAACTGGTGCAGCCGCCGTCGACGACGTGCTCGGCAGGCTGGGAGCCCTGGCCGGTCGGGCCGGAGTGGACGAGGACTGTCGGTCACGGTAGCCGACCCAAAGTCGGGGCTGTACGCTCGGCTTTCTCCAGCCAGTCGGTGTACCAGCGGGCGAACCCCACCGGCGTACGGTCGCTGTCGAGGACCGGGGCGAGATCGACGTCGTCCACCCGGCAGCCGGACCAGATCGTGCCGCGATGCCTGCCGCTGATGATCAGCCACTCTCTTTGGGCACAGCCCAGATGGCAGATCACGATCGCGCCAGCGGTGCGCTCCGGAGCGAACATGACGGCCTCCCACCGCTCGTCCCACGCCTCGATGGCGTCGTCGAAGTCCTCTTTCTCCTCGAAGTCCTCCTCCTCGGGACGTTGGACAAGAACGTCGTTGAACAACTTCGGGTCCGGACCCTGGCCCAGAAGCGTTTCGGCGAGCCTCGACAGGTCGGCCAGATCCGCACCGTCGCCCTCCCAACGCCAACGGCCCTGTAATGCGCCGAACTGGGAACAGGCCGGACCCACCACGCCTACCTGGACGCCATGGCCGAAGGAGACACACAGTTCCTCGACGACCTGCCCGACGACGGATTCACCCTCACTCACCTGACGGGCTACGCGCAACCCGAGGCGCGTGACCGTCCGGACCATGACCGACGTGGCGGTCTACGGAAGCCGGAGCGCCTGGCGGTTGCTTCTGACCACCGACTACGCCCGCCGCGGCGACATGTGGATCCCCCTGAGAACGGTCGCCACGCCATGGTGACCCGCAGCCACGGGCCATTGCAGCCCCGAGGGCTCCCATGAACCCAGCGGATCCAACCGTCCCAACGGCTGGGCGGAGAACGCATCGTGACGGCCCTTGAGTTCGTCGTGTGAGTTCGTCGTGCTGCTCGGGTGCGCTCTGCTGGTGCGCGATGCCCTCACCCACCCGTGCACGGTTGCCACCTCTGTGAAGCAACGGGCCGTCAGCTCCTACTCGGCTTCGTATCCGCGCTGCGCGAGACCGAGCTGCCACCGGAGGTGCCGCTACTCGTCTTCCTGCCGGTGCTCCTGTGCTGGGAGAGCGACGACCTCGCTGCGGGCGATCCGTCGCGATCTCCGCGGCATCCCCCTGACCGGCACCTTGCTGCTCGCCGTCACCGCCCGGGCCTTCGCGGCACTCGCGTACGCACTTGGCCCGCCGTGTGGGAGGAGGTCTCCCGAGGGCTGCCCCGGCTGAACGTCAGGCTGATGCAGGCCGAGTTCCTGACCAACGACGGTACGGCACTGGTCATTTAATAGTCGTAGCCCTTGTCCGCGCGTAGCTTGACCGTGCGTCGGCCTGGTGGCCCGCGGCGTGAGCGCATCGGTGGGATGGCTCGCATGAGCGCCTGCACTTTGAACCACACATGTGCCTGCGACCACTCGGTGTATCTGCGGAACGCGGTCACCTCCGACGGGCCGAAGCCGGGCGGAAGCTGGTGCCAGGTGCGGCTTGACGTGGCGACGAACACGATCGGCGCCAGGACCTCCCGGTCGCCGTGCCGTCTGTGACCGCCATCCTGCTGGTGGCACCGGAGCCGGCGGCACCAGCCGCTGCGACAGCCCCCACAACCCGTCCGGCACCATCAGGTCGACCAACTTGCTCGACACGCAAACAGCGTGCCGCAAGATCACACCAGACGAGATGGGCTGTTGGACGCGGGGCCATACACACTGGATCACTGAACGGCGTCAGGCGCCTCGACGGTAAACGTCACAATGTCGACTTCGGCATCGGAGGGCAAACCGGGATAGTGCTCCTGGAGGCCCGACTTGAGCTCGTCGAGGCTCGTCCTGCCATTGAGTCGAGCCTGTTCGGCGGTGAGGCGATCGAGCCGCTGGCGTTCGACGCTGGTGACGGTGCCGTTCAACGTGCGGTGGGCTTCGTCGTCCTCGAAGAGGAAGATTGCGGGACCCAGCGCGATCGGATCGTCGTAGCGGATGGTGGAGGATTTCCGCGCGGTGGCGATGGCCTCGTAGTAGCGCTTGTTGAACCGAACAATTCGACGCGCATGCGCGTCGGGGAAGAAGTAGGCGTCCGGCAGAAGCTCTCGAATCGGGCGCAGTGTCGGCCCGTCGTCGGTCGGTACGGCGACGAACACGTCGGGATGGAGGTCGAGAAGCGTTTGGCGGCAGCGGCCGCACGGCGGGATGAGGCCGCGACCTTGGTCTCCCGCGGCGGCGATGGTGACGAGCGGACCGGCTCCTGCTGCTGCGGCGGCACCGAGTACGACGAGCTCGGCGCACGGTCCGCCGGTGAAGTGGTAGACGTTGACCGCCTCATGGATCCTGCCGGCCGTGTCCATCGCTGCTGCGGCCACGGTGTGGTTCGGGTCGCTTCCGAGGGTGGCGGCGAGCCGTTCCGCAGCCTCGATGACGCGGCGCTCGGAGTCGAAGAGCTTCATGGAGACCATGGCCCGACCCTAGTTCGGCACAGCCGGGCTCCTCGACACAATTATTCCGACGCGCCTCACCTCCAGCGCGGTCGGTGGCTTCACATCGGGAACCGCGTATTGGAGGAGTGCCAACCGGAAAGGTTCGCTACGACAACCTCGGAGCCGCCGTCGCCCACGTTCTGGGCCTCTCACCCCGCCGGACCGAAGCCAGCCAGGCATCCGCGGCGTTGCGGTGCCGAGGGCCAGATGGGCTGGTTCCGCCGCAACCACCTCACCCCTGTCCCCGAAGCGGACACGCTCGCCGAGCTCAACTCGATGATCGACCGGTGGGAGCAGGAGAACGACACCTGCCGCATCTGCTCCCGCCCCACACCATCGGCGAGTACTTCGCGGCCGAGCAGCCCTGCTCGGGCCACTGCCGGAGGAACCGTTCGAGGCCGGGTGACTATCCTCCGCGTGGGGCGACCGCTACAGCCAGATCTGCGTCACCTGCGCGGACGAGAGCGCGCTCACGCCGGTCGGCGCGGCGCCGCAATGACAAGCATCAAGCCGGTGATCGCGACCACGGCGGCGGAACCGCGGTGGGCGAATGACCTCAACAGCGAAGGTATTCCTTCCCAGTCGTAGCAGCCAACTCCGGGTGGACAGTGCCGTTCCCGACTGATGCGGACGTCAACGCGCATGCGAGTGCGTTCTGTTGTCCGTGCGAATCGCGAGGAGCTGACGCTGCGCGCCGCGTTCACAGGTAAGGCGTCGAGCATCGTCGCCAAGAGCCAGCGGCCGCGCCCGGCGCCCTGAGCCTCGGGCAGCAGGTTGACATGCAGATGGGCCGGATGATCGGCCGGTCCGGTTGGCACCAACTTGTTTCGTCCCAGCCCAGGGACGGATTCCACAGCCGCCCCGGCCAAGGCGGCGCGGGCGTGGTCCGTCAGCCGCAGGGCGCAGCTGGTTGATCGGCGCGACCGCGCGATAGAGCCCGGTCTAAGGGTAAACCGGGTGTGTTCCGGACAAGTGAGCCACGGGGCCTGTGACAGCCCGGCTGTGCGAAGGGCCGGTCCGCCGGGTGACCGGCGGACCGTCTCGAAGGTCGAGGCTAGCTCCAGGGGAGGAGCGCGTCAGGATTCTCGGTACCCATCGCCAGACCACCGACCAGCGCAACAACCGGCGGTAGCCAGCGAGCCTGGGACAGGCCCGCGCAGGCAAGGCCGGCCTGCGCAGGGATCAACCCGCCGAGGAATCCCAGCCCTGCCACCGTAGTCCAGGTCCAGTCCTGGCCGCGAACGAGCGCGAACCCACCGACGGCCGCACAAAAGGCGATCAGCGCGTGAATCCACGAGAAATCCATCAATCCGGGTAGCTGAGGATTCCGGCGCAGTACCGCGAACCTGTACCACCCCATTATCGTCACCTCAGCGGTGAGCACCAAGGACGCGATCAGCATCTGCCTGCTCCTTAAAACTTGCAGTACTTCTTGACACCGTCGTAACCGAGCAGGACGTAGACCAGCTTGCGGTGAGAAGAGGTGAGCTTCCTGCGCTTGGCGTAACTCTGGATCAGCTGGGCCGTCTTCTTGAACCCGATCTTCTTCACGAGACGGACAGCGGTCCACAGACGCTTGGAGGTTCCTACCGGCGTGAGGCCGAAGATGAATCCGGCGATGGCCACCGAGCACTTGAAGATCTTCTTGGTGGTTGACCACCAAGAAGGGTCGATCACTATGGGAAAGGCGCTGTTCGCATCGAATTCGACGTGCTGGACCAGCTTGTTCCCCACCACCTTGTAGCTGGTGGGGATGTCCTTGCCGTTGGCGTCCTTGGCCCAGGGGGCGGCGAAGAATCCGGCCGGCTCCCTCTCGGGCTTTTGGTCGGTTTTGTCGTCGCCCTCGGAGATGATGGACACGGATCCGTCGTCGTGCGTCACGGCCTTCATTCCCGCAGGAATGACGAAGCCGGTCTCGTAGTCGTGCGGTGCGGAGCTGTCCTTGAGGATGTTCAGTGTGCGTGAGCCGCCGTCGGTGGTCGGCTGCACGACCGTGTCGACGGGACCGGAAGACGTGTAGACGACATTGCCGCCCACCTGGGTCCCCTGGGTTCCCCCTCCAGGGATGGAGAGCTTGTTCGGCATCTGCTCGTTCTTGATGTCAATGCCGTTGTTCTTGCCGTCCCAGGGGACCGAGACGGTGTTCTCCTCGGTCGCGGCGATCGAGGCGTACTTGTCGTCGGAGGCGGTGGCAGCCGTGACGTCCGCGGCATCGGAGTAAAGGTTTGCCAGACCCAGCGCGTGTTCTGCGGCGGTGGGCTTCCAGGAGGTGTCGACGGTGAAGCGGACCGGGTCGGACCAGCCGTTGGCGTAGTGGGTGCCGTCGTAGCTGGTGGTGCGGAAGCTGTACGTCCTGCCCGAGAGCAGCTTCCCGGCCGGGACCTTCACGCTGGAGGTGGAGTTGGCCGGTACCGGTGCGGCATTGACCGTTGCGACGACCTCGTTCGTCGAGATGTCGGTGATCTCGTAGGTCCCGGTGACCTGGTCCTCGCCGTTGCGGTCCACGGTGGAGAACCGCAGGGTCGGCGTGGTCGAGTTCACCTTGAAGATGCCGCCCTGGGACAGGAACGGCGTGCCGGCCTGCAGGTTGGTGCCGTTGTAGGGGCGGTAGTTGTAGGTGACTTCGAGGGTGGGGACCTGGTCCTGGTCGGGGGCCTCGGCGGAGTGGAACCGCTTCCACGCATAAGTGTCGGACTCGTCCGCCGCCTTCAGCGCGATGGACCCCTCGTCCGCCTTCTCCGACGACCAGGTCTGCGCGAGCTTGGTGACGTCCGCGCTCACCCAACCCGCGCCGGTGCACGAGGCGGACCTGGTCTCGGCGGAGGTGGCGACCTTCTCCTTCAGCTTCGGCTGACTGGTCCAGCGGGTGTTCTTGTCGGCGGGATCCGCGGCCCACACTTCCCAGCCGCGTTTCTCGCACGACCAGGAGTGGTAGTTCCACAGTTTCAGCGTCGCCCTGGACACGAGCGAGTCGGCGAAGTTCGAGGTCCGGAAAGTCAGGAACGACCGGGCGGTGCGCTTGACGGAGCCCGCGTGGTCCCCGGGCCAGCCGACTTTGAGGTCGGTGTTCGCGGACTGGTCGGTGGTGTCACCGCCCTGCACGAAGGTGTCGAACAGGGTGTCCAGGGTGTCGGTCGCCGGGTCGATCGTCACCGGGTATCGCGTCGAGGGATCACTCAGCCACCCCGTGTCCGGGGTGAGGGTCAGCTCCACGGTGTTGCCGTGCTGCGCGACCTGCATCCGGACCGGCCTGGTGTTGGCGTGTTCCAACGACTTCTTGTCGACCGTCGCGTCCCACATCACCGGGGCCGGCATCCGCGTCCGCTCCTCGCCCCGGGCATCGGCGAAGGACACTGAGCCGTCGGCGTTCTGTCGGACCGTCACCCCGTCGGGCACCGTCATGGGCAGCACCATCGGTGCCCCATTCTCGGGTGCCCTGTTGAGCCGCAGGAATTGCTCGAACCCCGTCCGGGTGGCCGCGACGATCAGGTCGCCGCCGGGTACAGCGCCCTTGTAAGTGGCGACATTCCCGTCCAGGACCGGGGCGGGCAGCCCCGCCTTCCACTGCACCGCCAGCCGGTTCCTTCCGGTACCGAGGGTGACGAGGTCGCGTGCCTCGGACGCCGGGGCCTTGGCCGCACCCTCGATCGACTGCGGCAACGCACCTCCTCTCCCGGCCAGTTGAAGCTGCTTGGGGTGAGCCTTGGCGGCCACCTTGCCGCCTTCCACGGCCTTGAAGTCGACGTCGACGTCCACCCACCGTCCGTCACGGATCATGCGGATCGGTCCGGCGGCCGTCTCCCGGGTAAGGGTGCCGTCGGGGTTGGCGTAGACGGTGTCGGTCTCGGAGCGCAGCTGCAGCACCTCGACTCGGCGGTCCTGGACCGCCGCGGCCGCCTGTGCGGCATCGACGCTCTCGGCCTCCTTGATCGGATCGGACTTGAAGGTCTTCAGGGCTTCTTCAAGATCGGACACCGCCTGGTCGAACTGACCCGCGGTCTCCTTTCCTTCGGTGGAAGGCTTGGCGACGGCGTGCGGGGTGGACGCCAGTACGGCGCCCACGGTCAGCATCGGTATGCCCACGGTTCGGGCACGCCAGCTGTACTTCACGTGGTGACTCCAGGTTCAGGCATGGCGACTCGGTCCCCCGCCGGGGGACAGGAGAATCGCCACGATCGGCCAACGCGTCGCGTGGCGTTCGGAGTGATTGGTCCACGCGGCGACTTGACTGGAACTTTACCTCATTTGACCAATGCTTGATCAATGGGGGTGCTGGTGGGGCGAAGCCTGCGAACCGGATGTATCGGAATGGCGCCATGCTCACCGGGGCCACAGCAGGTTCGACCCTGTAGACCGGTGGCCACGGGGGCTGGCCCCGGC
Source organism: Streptomyces monashensis (assembly GCF_001866665.1). Classification (GTDB taxonomy): domain Bacteria; phylum Actinomycetota; class Actinomycetes; order Streptomycetales; family Streptomycetaceae; genus Streptomyces; species Streptomyces monashensis. The sequence goes on from NZ_MLYO01000015.1 coordinate 100,644, forward strand.
TGTCGGCACCACTGTGTCCGGAGAGCCGTTCCTGGTGATTGGCGCACCCGGCGAGGCCGTCGGGTGCGTGCCCGAGGCGGGCATTGCGTTCTATGTGTGCGACGGCACCAGCACCAGCACCGGCATCACGACCGCCGAACGTCGGTATCACCCAGGGGGCGGTGGAGCTGACCGACCGGGACATGTGGGCGGAGTTGTCCGTGCGGGAGGACCGGCCGGTCCCGCTCCGGCGACGCGGCACCAGGATCCGGCCGAGGACGAGTCGCTGGCCGAGCTGTACCTGGTGGAGATGGACGCCTTGCACGTGTACGTGAGGGTCGGGCGCTGCTGCGTGTGCCAACGGCCGAGGGCCTTGCGGATCGGGTTCGTACGGCACGTTTCGACCAGTCTGGTAACCGCGGGTCAGTCAGGACCAGCGGCAGTGGCGGCTCGGCCGTCCGGGTAGAGCGCGGCGGCGGATGCATGCCGGCACCCCGCAGCGTCCAACTACGCGGGCCGGCCCCGGCGTAGTTGGCCACGGTCGATGGTGTCGTCGTGCAGCAGGGCTCGGGGGACGGACTGACCGGCCTGGCCTGGCCCGGCCCGGCCCGTAGATTTTGCCCGCACTTGCCCATCGGTGTCTCGTCTGGCCGGAGGACCAGGTGCCCGGCCCATTGGTCTTGGGTGGCAGCAGGGGTGCGTCCGGGCGTCGTCGGGCGTTGCGTTCAGATCAGCGGGGTGACCTGGTCCTCGATGCCGAGCAGGGCCCGGCCGTACATCTCGGTGGCGATGGCGGGGTTGACCATGGCATGCCGCGTACCGGTCTCCAGATCCCGCCAGATGCGCTGCAGCGGACTGTCGTCGGCGAAACTCCGGGCCCCCTGGATGCTCAGCAGCAGGTCCAGTGCATCTCGTGAGCAGCGGGCGACCGTGCCGATGTCCATGCGCGCCCGGGTCCGGTTGACCAGGGGCATGCACTGGCCGCTCGCCGCCCAGCTGTCGACATCGTCCGCGGCACGCATCAGGTGCAGGGTGGCAGTGTCGATCAGCGATGCCGCCTCGGCGAGCTGCATCTGGGTGGAGGGTGCCTCGCGTGCCTGTGCGTAGTGCGTATGCGAAATGCCCCGGTCCGTCGCGAGGGAGTCCAGCACCAGCTCCATCGCGCCGCGGGCCAGTCCCAGCAGCGGGCCGGCGAGCGACAGGGCGAGCGTGGGGACGAACGCCGCGCGGTACAGGGTCTCGTCCTTGAACTCGGTCGGATATGTGCCCTGGAGCGCCTGCGATACCGACAGAATGCGGTGGGCTGGGACAAAGACGCCGTCGGCGATGAGGGTGTTGCTGCCGGTACCGCGCATCCCGGCAACGCGCCAGGTGTCCTCGATCGTCAGCTGGTCCACCGGGACCAGGGCCAGTGCTTGCTCCAGGAACTCACCGCGCTCGCCCGTGAGCCTCATGCCGAGCAGCGCCCATCGGGCGTGGAGACAGCCGGAGGCAAAGCCCCACCGTCCGGTGACGATGCTGCCTGCGTCGGCTGTCCTGCCGGTTCCATGGGGTGGCAGGACCGAACAGGCACGGGTGGCGGGATCCTCCGCGTATACCTCACGCTGCGCGCGTTGGGGATAGAGGCCGATGATCCAGCCCGAGATGTTGATCAAGCTGGTGGTCCAGGCAGTCGATCCGCAGCCGCGGCCGAGTTCGGAACTCACTTCGACCAGCGTGCGGATGCCTTCCTGGTGGCCGCCGAGCCGCTGGGGAACGGTGAGGCTGAACAGGCCGGCCTCATCGAGTGCCGCGATGTTCTCCGCGGCAACACAGCGGTCCTGTTCGGTGCGGGCGGCATTGCGCCGAAGTAACTCGACCAAGGCTGCGGCCCGTCCGGGCAGCGTGGCCTGCTCGATGCCCAGGGCAGGTTCCGCGGCACCCATCGTCATGAGAGGTCCTCCTTCGCATGTGAACCGGCCGGGCAAGAGGCCAGCGGCCAGTGTCGGCACCGTACCCCGTAGGCCTGCCCGCAAGGGGCCCCTCACCGGCAGAGGCCATGGTGCGGTCCGGTGACCCACAGCCGGTTCGGTGCCTTCGCGGTGAAGTCGCGCTCGACCGGATACGGGGCCAGGGTGGCCTTGAGGTCGCGGCGCGTGAAGCCCTTGCGCCGCGAACTGAACCCTGCGATGTCGGCCTCGCGTATCGATCGCTTTACCCGCTTGCCGCCCATGTGGTTGCCGTCACGCTCGAGGACGTGTGTACGGGTGGCGAACCGTAGATCCCGCCGGAGTCGGTGTGGATCTGCTTGACTCGCTCGATCAGCTCGATCAGCTCGATCAGCTCGATCAGCTCGGCGGACGCGTTCGCAGGGCTCCTTCTCCCGGCGGCGGCAGCGGTAGGAGGCCGAGAGGGCGATGGAGAGTTGCCGGAGTACGGCCCAGCCGGCCCGCCGCGGGCACTGCTTCCTGGCGGACCGCCAGCCCGTCGCCCCATCCTCAGTTGGCCTCCCGCACTCTCGCAGCGGTTAGCTCGGCGAGCTCGCGGATGCCGTTTGCGGTGTTCTCCGAGAGCTCGCCGAGTATGGCGTCGGCGGCGGTGAGGAGGGTACGGGCCTCCTCGGGGCGGCTCGCGTCGGCCAGGGCGAGGGCGAGCCGGTAGTGCTCCTCGGCGATGAAGCGGCCGAGGCCGACCTGCTTCCAGTAGCGCAGCGAGTCGTCGCCTGGGGTGGCCAGGGCATTGCGCACGGTGGCCAGGCTGTCCACTGCCTGCGGCAGCCGGCCCGCCTCCCGCTCCAGGCGGGCCAGGGTGTGCCGGGCCGAGATCCGGTCCCAAGCCGTCTCCTGCAGGGCGGCGTACAGGCGCTGGGCACGCAGCGCCTGGGGAAGGTCGCCGAGTTCCTCGAAGTCCCGGGCGAGCCCGCTCAGCGGGGCCGTGGCCAGGGCGCGGGGCGCCTCGGGGCGGCGGAGTCTGCTCTGGTCCATGAAGATGTTGTCGAGTTCGCGGATCAGCGTCGCCCGCGCGAGCTCCGTCATCCCCTGGTCCCGCGCCAGGTCGGTCCATGTGGAGACCGGCTCGTCCGACGGGTCCGTCCCGAACATCGACTCGTCGAGCGTCCGCGCCCACCGCTGCAACTCGTCCGCGCTTGCACCCGGTTCCGGCATACCGCCCAGGCCACACGCCGTGTCGAAGTCCGTCTCCCGGACCTCAAACAGCAGCGGCAGATCTCCGGTGTCCCCGCGCAGCCCCACCAGCACGGCCGCGAGCCGCAGCTCGTCCGACATCGACGACCGTGTCTCGTGCCGCAGCAGATGCCGCAACAGCTCCAGATCGCCCTCGGCGCGGTCGAACTGCGCGGCCCGCAGGGTGATCCGGCGCCGCACCGGGTCCTCGGCGACTTCACGCCATGCCGTGCGGTCGCCCTCTCGCAGCCGGGCGAGATCGGCGCGGCCCGCCGCGAGCACTGGCTCCCACAGCGGGGCACCGGCCGGGCCGATCCGGTCGTACGCGCTCCCCTCATCCGCGTTGAGCAGTACGAACTCCGGCTCGGTGCGCAGCAGCGCGGCACGAAGTCTGCCCACCAACTCGACCGGGGAGCGCGTCGGGAAGCCCAGCGCCGCACGGAGCTCGGCACGCTCCTCGTCGATTCCGTAGTACTCGCGGATCTCGTCCTCGGTCTCCGCGACGCACGCCAGGATCTTCTCCTCGCCCTCGTCCGGCGACAGACGTGTGTACCCGCGCCAGCCGGGCAGGCCGATCACGAGTTCCAGGGTCTCGTCGACACTGGAGCCGATGATCCCTGCGGCGCCCTCGGAGTCCGCGTAGAGCACCGAGCCGTCCGCGCACACGAAGTACGTACCGCCGGTATCGTCCCCGGCTATCGCCTCCAGCGGACCGCCCGAGGCGAGGCGGACCTCCTCGACATGGCCGTGGGCGGCGCGGTCCAGGTCGAAGTCGAAGGGGAAGGCGGCCAGTTCGGCCAGGCGGCGGTCCTGCCGCAGCAGTCGTAGCGCGTGATCGGTCATGTCACAGAAAGTAACACCGTGCACTGACAACGGACTCGTAGCCTCTGGAGGAGGCGTGCGGAGGGTGGCGCGTCGCTCGTAGCAGCGGGCGAGGCGCGCCAGGTCGTCCGAGCGGTCCAGGGTCGAGGCGAGCGAAGGGGCGTCGTGATGGTTGGCACCGGCCAGGACACGACTCACCAGAATGCCGTACCCGTCCGTCATGCCCGCGTTTCAGGCCCTGTTTGCCGCGGTCGACCGGTGACCGACCGGCCACCTCGCCGCCTCCGGGAGCCTTGGTGAGTGAGCCATCCACGGCGATCTGGTCGAGGAGGAGGCCGACGACCCGGTCGTAGGAGTGCAGCGCGATCCGCTTGAGCTGGGCCAGGACGCCGAGTCGTATCCATTCGTCGCGACGTTCGCGGATCGTGGTGGCCGAGCAGGTCGTGTCGGCGTTCGCCTCGTAAGAACAGCCGAAGCGCAGCAGCCGCAGGAGCTTGTCGATGATGATCCGGTCGCTGATGCGTCGGCGGTGGCAGCCGAGTGGACGGTCCAGGTGGAACTCGGCACGCTCGGAAAGCAGTGCCACGAATGGGTCCCAGAGCGGTTCGGTGAGCCGTGACGGCAGCGCGGGTACAGGTGTCCCTCGCGATCACAGAGCGTCGTCGCAACTCAATGATCATCGGGGCTTGTGCCGGTTCTGCTGCCAGGTCCCCAACCAAGCTTGCCCGTGCGACCTCTTGGTCTTTTGACGCCGTCGAGCGGTGTGGAATCGCTGGGCAGGGGGCCAGCAGGAGCCGGCCGCGGCCATCGTGGAAGGGGTTGGACCGGGCCCGCCCCGGGTGTCGTCGGCCGTCAGGCCGGTGTGAACACGGTCCTACCGGGGAAATTCAGCCCCGCCATGGAGTGGCGAGCCCCCACCCCGCCCGCCACGCGCCTAACGTCGAGGCATGCCCGCACATCCCACCCGCTTCGAAATCCTCCTGGTCCCCGCCCACGTGGAAACGCGCGGAAGCGCGACCGTCGCCGACAGCGCCGTCCGCTCGGCGATGGTCGAGGCCACCGGCGAAACCGGGGAGACGGGGTACCCCCGGTACGTCGGCCACGGCATGGTCGCCGACATCGACCCCCGGACCCGTACCGTTGAGGCACTGCTCGTGGACGGCATGGAACTCGACTACGGCCTCACTGCGCTCATCGCGCCCGAGGAGTGATGTTCCCGCTGAAGATCCGTGTGGACAGGTGGAGGTGGGTAGGGGTGGGCCTTGCTCGTGACCTGTTTCGAGGAGGCAGGGATGCCCGCCAGCGCGTGGACGGACGAGATGCTGGACCGGATGTGGGACACCGGTGATCGCGGCGGGTGACGCCGCGATCACCGAGACATACGAGCTGGGCCGGCAGAACAGGTACGGCAGGCGCTGCACGGCTTCGGCAAGAACGGTCAGGCGCTGCCCGCAGGCCTGCCGCCCTGCGTCCAGCGCTACTTCGAGCTCAGCTCGGTGCTGCCCGGATGGGCCGATCCTGAGCAGGCCGAGCGCGGTCGCGCACTGCTGGGCCGCTACGAGGCGCTGGTCGTCTCGACGCTGCTGTGCGACCGGCGGCGGACTCCACCAAGACCGCGCTCCAGGCCGGGTCCGTGGCGAACTTCGGCTACAGGAAGAGCGGTGACACGGTCCCCCTCGTCGCCAAGGCGGCCAGCGAGTTGGGGGTGGCTGTTTTCAAGAACGGCCTGCGGCTGACCAGCAGGGGCCGGCGCTACGAGTGGCAGGTGCCCACCGGACTGACCGAGACGACCCGACCGAAGCGGGCTTCATAAGTGGCTCAGTCGGCGAGTCCCGTCAGATGGAGCGCTCAGTCACATGAGCGCCGCAGCTGGCCATGTGGCTCTGCCACGTGCGCGTCCATGATCTGCCTCAGGCCCGGCACTGCGCGCCCGCGTCCGCAAGAGTTCTCCAGGGCGGACCGGGGAAGGTCAGCTCTGGGCGGTGGGCCGTACGACGATCTCGTTCACGTCGACCGCGGCAGGCTGTTCGATCGCGAAGGCGATGGCCCGGGCGATCGCGTCGGGCGGGATCGCGATGTCGTCCCGCATCTTCGTGATCTCTGCTCTGACCTGGCTGTTGGTTGACGCCTCGGCGAAGTCCGTCGCAGTCGCACCGGGCGAGACGGTGGTCACGCGCAGGGAGTCGCCGGCTTCCTGGCGCAGTCCTTCGTAGATCGCCCGGACCGCGAACTTGGTTCCGGCGTAGACGGCCATGGTCGGCACGATGCGAAACGCGGCCGTGGAGGCGGTGGCGATGAAGTGGCCGGTGCCCTGCGCCCGGAAGACCGGTAGAGCGGCGCCGATCCCGTGCAGCACGCCTTTCACGTTGACGTCGACCATGTGGTCCCACTCGTCGACGCGCAGATCGTCGAGAGGCGAGATGGTGCCGACTCCGGCGTTGCTGACGAGTACGTCGAGTCGGCCGAAGCACTCACTGGCCAGCGCGACCAGGGCCCGCAGGTCGTCCCGCCGGGTCACGTCGGTACGGATCTGCACGGCCGTGCCACCTGCCTTTTCGATCCGGGCCACCAGTTCCGCCAGGCGTTCGGACCGGCGTGCGCCGAGGACGAGTCGCGCGCCGCGTTCGGCGAGCAGCAGAGCGGTCGCCTCGCCGATGCCGCTGCCTGCTCCGGTGATCGCCACCACTTTGCCTTTGATTCCGGACATGAAGTCGTCCTTTCCGTCTTCGGCACCGGGGCCGGAGTGCCGAGCGGCAGCGGGTCCTGGAGGAGCGTTCGGACGCCGTTGCGCGCTGGACGGCCGGTGCCGGTGTAACTGTTCAAGGCCGTCGGCAAGCGCCACGGCCCGTGCTCGCACACCAGTCTCCGACGGGCTTAGCCTGGTATCCAGATCGTGTTTATTCTGGAACTGAAGGTGCCATGCGTCATGCCCACGCAACCGGCTCAACGCCGTCAACTGAGTGAGTTCCTCCGCAGCCGGAGAGAGCGCCTGGCCCCTGACGAAGTGGGCCTGCCCCGGACCGGCCGCCGTCGGACTCCGGGACTTCGCCGAGAGGAACTGGCACTGCTGGCCGGGATCAGCGCGACCTGGTACACGTACCTGGAGCAGGGGAGGGACATCCGCGTCTCCGAACAGGTGCTGAACGCCCTCGCCGCAGCGCTGCGGCTCGACCGGCACGAGCGCGATCACCTCCTCCAGCTTGCCGGGCACGTCCCTGTCGCCGAAGCCGAGGAACGCGAGCCGCTCACGGCCGAGGCCGGTGCCGTCCCCCTGTTGCTCCAGCCGAACCCGGCGTACATCATCGCCGGCAACTATGACGTCCTCAGCCACAATCAGGCAGCCGACGAGCTGTTCCCGAGGCTCATCACCGAGGCGGACCGGCCTCCCAACTTCGTGCGCTGGGTGTTTCTCGAACCGGTGGCCCGGGAGGTTCTCGTCGACTGGGAACCCGAGGCACGCGGCCTGCTCGGCCGACTTCGGACGCTGACGGCACGCCATTCCGGCGACCCGCGGTACACCCGACTGATCGAGGACCTGAACGAGGGCAGCCCGGAGGTGCGGGACTGGTGGCCTCAGTACGAGGTGCAGGCCCGGCACAGCGGTCGGAAACGGCTACGACACCCGCAACGCGGAGCGATCGATTACGCGTACACCGCTTTTCACCTGGCCGAACAGCCGGAACAGACGCTGGTCGTCTACTTGACGGCAGCGAACTGCCCCACGGGGACGCAGCCGTGACCGGCGGATGAAGGAGCAGGTCGGCTGGTCGGCTGCAGTATCTGCGCTCAGCCGGTACGGCGGCGGGGGCCGACGGCTGCGCGTCAAGCAACTCCTGAAGAAGCAACTCCTGAAGAAGGGGGACAAGAAGGGGGACCGCCGCCTCACCGCGCGTGATGCGTCGGCCCCAGCCGTTCTTCACATGTGTGAGCACAGACGCCAGCCTGCGGGCCCGTCGGCGTGGAGTCCGCCAATGCGCCGGCCGCTTCGGCCCGGTGGACGTTGTCGGGATCGGTGACCATCCGGGTGTGCTGGGTCGACACCGTGCCGATGCCGCCTGGCGCTGTTCCGGCGATCACTGTCACCCGTGCCGCGTTCGCTCTCGAGGTGGTCGGTGGTCATCCCGTCCATCCGGTGTGATGCAGCCAGTCCTCGAAGGTCATCAGGTCGGGGTGCAGACGGCGGAGAAGGGCGATGTCCCGGTCTCGGGCGTAGAGGTCACGGTCGGCGAAGAACTGGAACATCGCCGCGTAGTCGTGGCCGAAGTCGGGGACGGCGGCAAGTAAATCGTCGTGCGGCATCGGGACGTAGGCGCTGGAGGTGCCCGTGACCTGGGTGAAGGCGGCGGCGATCTCGTTGCCGGTGAGGCTGTCGCCGATCATCGCGAGGCGACGAGGCCGAAGCCGCCGCCGCGTGCCGCCTCCGGGAGCCGGGTGTGCCCACCGCCGTCATCGCTCACCGTCGCCTCCAGCCGTCGGCCGTCGCACCGGAGCCGCACGACGACCCACGCCGCCTTCCCAAGGAGACACACCTCTACGGCCCTGTTGGGCGCCGACAGTTTGGGCAACGCCAGCCGTAGCAGCAACGGCATCCGCATCAAGTTCTCGTCTGGCAACGGCGAAACGGTCCAACAGGTGACGTACAACAACACCTGCCTGACCAAGGTGAAGTACCCGCTGGGCGTCGACGCTCTCGGTGAGCGGCAGCGGTTCCGTACCGTCCTGCGCGATTCCCTCCTTCCCGAGCTTGCAGCCTCCGCCGAGGATCACCGCACTGCTCGACGGGGCAGCTGTGACATCGCGCGTGCCCCGTTCCGTGGCCTGTCGGCTACCGGTCTCCTGGCAGCAGATGCTGGTCGACCTGCGTGAACGACCAGGATCCGGACCGGCGGCGGAAAACCCACACGAGGTCGAAGCGGTCCGGCCAGGTGGCCGGCGTCCCGGGGGTGTCCGCCGCGCCGAGCCCGGCCACGATGGCGGGGATCCGGCTGTGCTCCCAGCAGATCAGTACAGGGCCCGGCGCGGTCAGCGCGGCCTGCGCGAGTCGGCGCTCGGACCCTTCGGCGAAGTCGGTGTCGACGGTCAGCCCGAGGTCTTTGGCCAGCGGGGTCACGGTCTGGCGCATGCGATGGGCTCCCGCGTTCGGGCCCTGGTCGGCAGCGGCGAACACCGTTTCCGGTCGTGCCAGTCCCGCCCTGGGCGGCGAGAACAGCTTCGGGAGTGCGTGTGCCCGCTCCCAGCCCCGGGCCGTCAACGACTTGCTGTCCGGTCGCCCGGAGTCGTCCATCCCGCTCTGCCCGGAGGTGGGCTTTTCGCCGTGCCGGATCACCATCACTACGGTCCCGTCAGCGGCATTCACCGTGGGCGAACCGGCCGCCGTGGCTTTCTTGTGCGAGTCGCCACATCCGACGCCGAATTGGGCGACCGATGCAAGGCCAGCGCCCAGGAGCAGGCGACGAGCCACAGGGGCGGAGGACAGCGAGGGGGGTTGACCGACTGCACGCACGAGCCGACCCTACGCCGACGACGGCGCGGTTTGCTTGTGCATGCGAGGAGATTGCGAGGAGTTGACAGGCTGTTGGCCTGCGCCGACGGCCCGCCGGTCGGCCTCTACGGGATCAGGCCGGAACGGCGTAGGCGGGAAGTCGCCGGTGGAACTGCTGCCCACGACGCGGGCGCTCAGGCGGCTATCAACCCGTCGGTCACGTGATTGACTCACAGGTAGGGCACACCATGACCCGTGGGAAGTACCTCCAACGGTGCGTAGAAGACCCAGTATGTCGAGTCGTGGAAGTCGCACGGTTCCGTCCTCACGAATGAGTGCCCGGAGAACGCCGAGAGCTGGTTTCTCGGCCGCTCTTCGACGAACTCCTCGTCTGCGAGTGCGCGGGGTCGTCTCGTTCGCTGATCCCGGGCCGCGCGCGGACGCTTCCGGAGTGGTGGTGGCCGTGGGTCACGTCGGGACGATCTACCAGGCGGCGAATGCTGTCTGCCTGGGCCGTGCTACGCGGGGCGGTGAAGCCTCTGCCGAACGGCGTGGTGTGACAAGCCCCGGGGTGGTGCACGTGGCTGACGGTCGAGTGCCGGCTCAGGGCCTCTGCCAGGGCCAGGCCGTTGTCGTGGTGCGGGGGCACGCGGAGGGAGAGGGCGCGGATGCCGCGAGCAGCAGCCAGGCCTCGATGGGGCCGAGGGTGACACCGGTGGGCCTTGGCGAACCGCCTCGAGGGCGCGCTGTCCACCAGCGTGGTGCTCACGCCAGGCGGGGCAGCAGGTTGAGCAGGACCGAGGCGGTGCCGCCGTAGGTGGACCGCTGGCCGATGACGTGGTCGTCGGCGGAGGCCAGGCGAGCACGGCCATGGTGATCGCTGCCATGCGGGACGCGGTGACCAGGGCCGCCTCGGTGTGCTCCAGCTCGGCGACGACGACGGCGACCCGGGCGCGGTTGGGGTTGCCGAAGCGGGTGTAGGAGTACTCGCCACGCGGCTCGACGGCGCCTGCGGGGAACGTGGGGCCGTCCTCGGCCGAGAAGCGGCTGTCCGGTAGATGGGCTGTGCGACGGCGCGGCTGGGTTGAGTCTCGCGGACGGTGTGACGAACCCTCCTGAAACCGGTGCTATGCCGCCTCCGGCATGAGAAGCGAACACGGTCGGGCGGGGCCTGCGAGTGTTCGCCGGGGTGTGGCTGATGCGGCACATCCGTGCCGATGCCGTCGCGCGCTCGGGTGTACGAGCGCGTTGAGGTGTGCGTGCCTGTCGGCGGCTGCGCTCCGGTAGCGCGTTCACCCCGCGCCGGGCGCGGCGGCCTGCACTGTTGCCCGGCCGGCGGGGTGGCGTGCACGCCACACAAGGAAGACGGACGTGGCCGCCAGGCACCACACGGCGAGCACCACGTAGGGCTCGACGTGCTGGTTGTGCGGGAAGTAGACGGCGTTGCGCTGGGCATTGACCGACGCGCCCGGAGGCAGGAACCGCCCCAGAAAACCAAGGACTGGCGGAAGCAGCGGCCAGGCGACAGCGCCTCCGGACGACGGGTTGCCGAGGATGACCAGCAGGAGCCATGTCGGCAGCAGCGCCCAGCGGCCCAGAAAGGTGTGGAACGCGGTGAAGATCATGCCCGCCGTGACCATGGTGAACGTGCAGATCCCCCATGACTGGGCGAACGGCAGCCGCACCACGCCGAGTACCCAGTCGGCCATGACACAGATCCACAGGCCGCCCAGCACGGAATAGCCGATGGTGGCGGCGATCCGTTCCGCGGGGCGGAGTGCCTGGGCATGCACTCCCAGCTGGATGGCACCGACGAAACCGAGGATGGTCGATCCCAGGGCGATGTAGAAGAGAGCGAGCCCCTGAGGATCGGTGGCCGGAAGTGGTTTGACGTCCCTGACCTGGACAGGGATGCTGAGCGCCCGTCCTACTGCGGGGGCGCTCTGGCCGAGCACCCGGGCGACCGACGCGCCCGCCGCGCTCGCCACATCGACCTCCACGCCAGTCGGCCGGCGCTGCAGGATGGCGAACTCCCGCTGGGCGTCGACCGCGGCGAGCGCCTTGCCGTGGTCGGGGTATGGATGGAGGACCAGCGACGTATGGAGCGCGTCCTCCAGCGCCTTGGTGAACCGCTCGCCCGGCACCGAACTTCCCGTCACTGCGACGGGGACGCGATGCGGTACGGGATTGGCCATGGCCCAGCAGTAGGCGCCGACGAAGAGCCCGGCCAGGGCCGAGATGATCAGCGAGATCACCACCGCCGGCACGAAACGCGACGACGTCAGTCGCGACCATCCGTCCGGACGGGGCTGCCGAGGCGCCGCCGGAGACCACCGCTCGCCCATGGCCGTGATCGTATGGGGGGCGGGCGGCGATACCTGGCTGCCGCACCGCACGCATCCGGCGAATGCGGCCCGGGTTCACTGTTCGGCGACAGGTTCCAGGACGAACACCGGGAACTGTCGTGAGGTCTTCCTCTGCACGTCGGCGTACCTTCGGCCTGGCCCTGCAGCCTCGCGAATCCGGACGCGTCAGCGGCAACCTTCGAAGACCCCGCGGCTACCACCGCGGCCTGCTGCGATCCAGGTATCTGTCGGCCATGGTCAGCCTGTGCTGCTGCCCGGTCTCGAAGGCGTGCTACGACCGTGAACAGAGCGAAGGCAAGGGAGACAAGCAGGCGGTCTCGATGGATTCCGCGCGGGCGGCGACGAAGCACACGACGCGACCACCCGTTCCGAGCTGGTCGCCGCGGTGACTCGCCAACTTCCTCTATTCCTGACTCAGCAACCCGAAGGCTTCTACGGTCACGCCCGCCATGCCGACGGCCGAACCGTGAAGTTGTCGCTCATAGTTCCTCCTCGACTCCGCGGCCGCCACGGCGTTGGCGCACCGATTCTGAGCAACTGCGGCCCGGCACCGGGAGTGAGGTCGCGTCAAGCGACCGGGCGCGGCCGGGCGGACCCGGCGGCCTGGAGAGTGGCGGTGTCGCTGCGGCTGCTCGTGCGGCGCGGGGTGCTCTGAGGTGGCCGGGCCGGTACTCGCCGGTCAGCGCGGCGCGGCGGCCGAGTTGGCGGTCGGTGCCGTACGCGATGGGAGGCGGGAGGCGGGGTCGAGGGTGAAGCCGATGATCGCGCCGCCGCCGGTGCGGTTGCGAGCGAAGGCCGTGCCGCCATGGGCGACGGCGACGGCGTGCACGATCGCCAGGCCCAGCCCGGAGCCGGGCAGGCTCCGGGCGCTGTCGGCGCGGTAGAAACGGTCGAAGACGCGGGGCAGGTCGGCTTCGGCGATGCCCGGTCCGCGGTCGCGCACCTCCACGTGGGTGCCGGTGATGGCGACTTCTATCGGGTCGGTTCCGTCGTGGTCGAATTTGGCCGCGTTCTCCAGGAGATTGGTCAGTGCCCGCTGTACCGCGTCCGGCCGGGCGCGCACGACGGTGTCGTCGGCCTCGACGAGGATCTCCCGGCCGGTGCGGCGCCGGGCGAGGGCGGTCGCGTCCTCGGCCAGGGTACTCAGAACGATCTCTGTGGGCTGTTCGGCGTTCCGGTCGCCGGCGGCGAGGTCGACCAGTTCGTTGACGAGGTTGACCAGTTCGCGGGTCTCGCTCTTCATGTCCGCGATCAGGTCCGCCTTGGCCTGGGGAGGCAGTTGGTCTATGCGGTCCAGGAGGGCTGCGTTGGCTTGCAGAGACGTCAGCGGGGTACGCAGTTCGTGTCCGGCGTCCTGTACCAGCCGCCGCTGCACCTCCTCAGAGGCCGCGAGCCTGCCGAGCATCCCGTCGAACGCCCGCCCCAGACGGCCGACTTCGTCCGGCCCGGCAACCGGGACCTCGGTGTCCAGCCGGCCGGTGCGGGCCACGTCCTCGGCGACCCGGGTCAGCCGGACCAGTCGCCCGGCGATCCGGCGCGCCAGCCACCAGCCCGCCAGGCCCGCCACGACGAGGACGACCGCGCTCAGCTCGACAGTGCGTTCCTTCAGTTGCCTGAGCAGGTCCTCGGTGTCGCTGTACTGCTGCGCCACCTGCACGGCGCCCCGGCCGCCGCCCAGCGCGACGGTGGCGACGCGGTAGCGGTCCCCCTGGATCTGGGTCTTGTAGTAGATGGTGTGGCCGGCCTTGGCGTGCGAGGCCGCGGCGCGGTCGGCCGCGCGGACCGGCAGCGCCGGGAAGCCGCGCTCCTCGACGCGGCCGGCGCGGCCGAGGACCTGGACGTCGGTGCGTATGCGGCGTGAGAGATCGTCGCGGGGACTGTTACGGTCGGGACTGACGCTGAAGTAGTCGGTCGGCGAGAGGCGCTGCTGGGCGACCTGCTGGTGCAGGTCGTTGACGACGCCGCGGAAGACGTCGTCCTGATCGACACGCACCATCCGGGCCGCCGCGTTGTAGCTGAGGACGCCGCCGAGGAGGGTGGTGGCGGCGGTGACGCAGGCGAAGGAGAGGGCGAACACCGTGCCCAGGCTGCGGCGGGGGTGCAGGATCGCGAGCCGGTGTCTTGTGCTGTCCATGGTGGGGCTTCCTCTGGGGCGGTCGGCGTCGCCAGTGTGCCTGGTCGACCGCCGCCGACGGCAGCGCTCGGGGGCCGTCAGTGACTGCTCTTACTGGCCTCTCACCAGTAGCTTTCCCATGACCGCCGCCGGGAGACGCCGCTACACCGCCGTCGCTGCGAGAGCTGGATCTTCGATCGGCAGTGCGGACGCCGTTCCGAGTCGTCCATGAATCGGGCGGTCAGCCCGCCGCGGCACGAGGGTGCGCCATGCCTCGGAACCTCCTTCTGGGCAGATTCCGGCAGCTGATCTCCAGCATGCGGTCCTGGGGCTTCCGGCCGTGGTCGAGCAGGTAATCGATTGGCATCCGCCCAAGCGCCGGCCATGGTCCGCCGAGCGGCTGCCGACGACGGGTTTGGGGCTACGCGCGGTGTCGAAGGCCGCGATGGTGCGGTGGTACGCGCCGTGGCCGCGGTGGAGGAGGCCCGGTCAGATGTCGCGCGTGGCGCGAGACAGGGCAGGGAATGATCCGGCCGGGTGTCGTACTGCGTGGCGGACGTCGTACTGCAGAGACGACCGGTTCCTTTTCCGGCTCAGACTTCGGCACGGCTGACTCCGTGGTCCACGACAGCCCCCGGCCGGCGATGCAGCACAAAGCGAGTAATACGGCCGTCGCGCAATGCCGTGCGACCGGGCGGGACGGGGGTGTCCGCTGGAACGCGCCCCGAGCAGGGCATGGCCCTCGGCCGCCTCCACCCCTGGCTCGCCAGCGCTGCGGCCCTCCTTGCCGGTGTGTGGGCTGGGCTTGCCCGGCTTCCGACGAGCACGTCCCGTTGCTGGTGTGCGGCACCGCGGTCCTCGCCCCGGCTGCCGCCGTGCTCGTCTTCGGCCGCTCCCGACAGGCCAACAGAGATCACACTGCCAAGCGATTATTGACGTGTCCTTGACCGCATCTCTCAACTCTGCACACCTGATGCGGGGTTAGCCTCACCGGGCGAATCGCGTCCCGCTGCACCGGGGCCGTACCTGCGCCCGCACCACCCAAGACGGAATGATCTCCGCAGAGTTGGGGGAATCGCCATGCGCACACGCACAAGAGCGTCTCTCGTGGCCACCGCGGCCGCGTTCCTGCTCGTCGCCACTGCGGGCAGTTCCGCTGCCACGGGCGACGGCCAGCCGGTCGGTCTCGTATCGCCCGGCGATCCCTATGCCTCCTGTGACACCAGCGGCGACGGGACCGGTACCAACTACGCCTCGGCGGAGGACGAGCCGTACGTCACCGTGTCCCCTCGTGATCCGCGCGACGCGGTCGGCATCTTCCAGCAGGACCGTTGGTCCAACGGCGGCGCCCGCGGCCTGACCGCCACGTACACGCACGACGGGCGGCACTTCACCGAGACTCCGTTGCCGTTCTCTCACTGCGCGCCGGGCGGGCTGAACTACCAGAGAGCGTCGGACGGATGGGTGAGCACCGGTCCCGACGGCACGGTCTACGCCAGCGGCCTCGTGCTCGACGCCACCGACGCACGCAACGGCGTGGCGGCCTCGACTTCGTACGATGGCGGGCGCACCTGGACGCACACGACATCCCTGATCGAGGACACGCAGGCCCAGTTCTCCGACGACAAGAACTCCGTCACCGCGGACCCCGTCCACCCCGGTGTCGCCTACCAGGTCTGGGACCGAATCGACGAGGACGACGCCGCCAAGGTCTACGACGGCCCCTCCTACATCTCCATCACCCGCGACGGCGGACGGCACTGGTCGACGGCCCGTCCGTTCGTGGACACCTCGGTCGTCCCCCACTCACAGACCATCGGGAACGTCATCGTCGTCGACCCGCGCACCGACACCCTCTACGACGTCTTCGACTGGCAGACCTACGACATCGACTACACGACCGGCACTTTCACGCCCACCGACCTCCACTTCGCCGTGGTCAGGTCCACCGACCAGGGCCGCACGTGGAGCAAGCCGGTCACGATCGCCAAGGACACGTCCGTACCCGAGGTCGATCCCAATGCTCCCACCGACTCCACCAAGTCCCTGCGGGCAGGCGGCGATCTCCCGAGCGTGGCCATCGATCCGCACACCGGTGAGCTGTACGTCGCTTACGAGGGCTCGGACTTCAGCGCGGGTGCCTACAACTCCGTCGAGCTGACGCACTCCGTCGACGGCGGTCGTACCTGGTCGGCCCCGAAGCGGGTCAACCAGGTCGCCTCCGCCCCCGCCTTCACACCTTCCATCAGCGTGGACGCCCGCGGTACGGTCGCGCTCACCTACTACGACCTGCGCTACCTCACCGCAGGGAACACCACGACCCTGCCCGCCGCAGCCTGGCTGCTCACTTTCCCGCGTGGGGCCGAGGAGCACCCGACCGAACGCCGCATCTCACGCGTCTTCGACTGGCTTCGGGCCCCCTCCGCCGGGGGGCACTTCCTCGGCGACTACGAGGGTCTCGCCGCCGACAGCCCCTTTGCCGTACGGCCGCTGTTCGTGGAGACCAACGACAACGCACCGCAGAACTCCACGGACGCCTACAGCGGGATCTTCCCCACCGGCATGGGATACGGACCCGTTGCTGCGGCCACGGCAACGACCCCATCGTCCGCGACGGGACCTCTGGCAGCCCGGCCGCACCGACTCGTCCGCTGATCGAAGCCCCGGCCCACAAGTTCATCCAACTTCCCTCAGAAGTACCGGACTTGAACCGGGCGTGGGCGTCTGGTCGCCGTTACGGCGCGGCCCGTTGGCCAACACCGCCCTCACCGACGACGAACATCTCGAACGCACCCTCCGCCGGGGCCTACGCCACATCCAGCTCCGCCCCGACCTGATCGGCGGCTGCCTGGCCGACACCGGACTCACACTCATCCACCAGCCGACGCCGCCGGCGTGCGGGAGGCGCCGGCGCGGCAGCGTCCCGTGCCACCGCGCTTCAACCGCCGCCGGCGCGTTCGCCGCTGTTCTCGTCAGTGCGGTCGCGCTGCCGACTGCGGCCCCCAGCAGCCGACGGCCCCGCGTACGCGCCGGTGTCCAACTGCATGGGGGCTGATGATGGGTGACCGGGCCCGTGGCGTGGAGGATGTCCAGCTGGTGATGGCCGACAGCCACAGTGGGCCGGCGGCGCCATCCGCACCGTTCTTCTCGGCGCGGCCTGGCGGCGGTGCCGGGTCCACTCCGTGCGGGACGTCTTCAGCGTGATCGAGAGAAGGAGGTCTGCCGCCAGCTGCCGCGCGACTCCTCCGCTCTTGGCGGCCGCCCAGCAGTTGCCGGTGTGTACGGACGGCGTCGATGTCGCTGCGGTTGAGCCCCGTACTGGATGGGCCGCTCCGCTGTGATGGTCCTCACCGCGAACATGAGGCCCCCCTCGGGTACGCTGGGCGGGGCCGAACATGAGGGACCCCTCAGGATTCCCCCGCTGCTCGACACCCGGCTGATCCGGGATTTCTGGGTCACAGAACACGGACATGACAGCGACCGCCGAGTCGGCGGAATCGCGGCACATCACAAGGAAATGACTATGAACAGGTGGATCAGGCGCGTCTCGATCGCTGTCGCTTCCACGGCACTGGCAGGCGGAGCCCTTCTCGGAGCCGGTGGCTCGGCCTCAGCGGCGACGGCCCCGCAGCGCGCCGAGCACACGCAGTCCACGATCGCCGCCTTCGCTACCGGCGGTGACCGTGACGGCCAGCGCGAGGATGCGTACGCAGGCGGTTACCACGGGGGACAGGGCGACGGCTCTGGCGCACCCCGAGGCTGGTACTCGAACGACGACCGCCAAGGCCACCACGACGAGAGGCGCCACGACCGCGGGTGGGAAGAGCGATGGGACGGCCGCCACCTGTCCGTCTGGGACGGGCACCGTTGGGATGAGGCGACGACGTGGTTCGGCGTCGGCGGCGACCGCTGGTACCTGGACCAGGTCGCCTGGTATCTGCACCAGCACTGATGCGGCCGCAGGCCGCCACGGTCGGTCTGGCGAGCCGTCCCGCGGACGGGGATCGCGTCGTTCCGGCTCGCCAGACCGACCGCGAGCCGAGCCGGTATCAGGCCCGGTCCGATGACACAGCTTCCTGGCCGAGCGGGGCCGACACGTGAGATCCGCGTGTGTTGCTCCCGCCCTCCGATACCTCCGGCCGCGTCGGCGACACCATGCCCCGTGCCCCGAAGCACGTGGGGAGCGACCGGAGTGCCGGGCGTGCGGAATGTGGGAGTGAGGGACAGTGAGATCGGTCAGAACCGTGGCTTTCGAGCTGCCTGTGCGGCTTGTCGTGTCGCACGACCTGATGGTGTCGATGCGTGTGGCACTGCGGTACGAGGCGGATGACCCCTATGCCGTCCGTGCCGTCTTCGACCCCCAGGGCGAGGGTGGAACGGTCGAGTGGTTCTTCAGTCGCGACATGCTGGCTCAGGCTCTGAGCGAGCACACCGGGCGCGGAGACGTGTGCATGTGGCCTGCCGGCGAATCGGGACGCGACGTGGTGTACGTCGTTCTCCGCTCGCCCGCGGGATCGGCGTTGCTCGAGTTCCCGGCGCAGGGCGTGGAATCCTTCCTGCGCGAGACATGGTCCGTGGTGCCGCCAGGGGCCGAATCCAGCCGACTCGACCTGGATGCCGAGCTGGCCCAGCTGCTGGCGGAAAACTGAACGCCTCGCCGGACGGCGAGGCTCCCGCGTGGGTGAGGGTCCGGATGCCGGCCACGGCACCGGGCTCGCCGCATGTCCCGCCCCCGGCGATCTCATGCGCCGCGACTCACGCCTCCTCGTAGCACTCGCCGCATTCCTCTTCGGGGCACTCGACAGTGGTGAGGGTCTGGTCGAACTGCTGCGGGGTCAGCGGGGGCTCGGGCAGTTCGTGGGCGCGCTCGGCGCGGAAGGCGTCAAGCAGCAGGTGCAGGTGGCGGCGCCAGGCGTCGGGGGCGACGGCACGCGTGGCCTCGATGATCCCGGCCTGGGACCAGATGACGAAAGCGAGGTCGGCCGGAGTGACATCCGCACGGAGGGCGCCCTGCTCCTGGGCGTCGTGGAAGATCTGAGCGGCCCGTTCTTTCGTGCGCTCGTACATTCCCCTGCCGAACGCGTGAACGGGCAGCCGGGCCGAGACCAGGTCGTTGAAGGCGCAGTCGCAGGCCTGAAGTTCACAGAGCTTCTCCAGGTAGTGACAGAAGCCTTCCCAGGCGTCGTCCATGGCCGCCGCCTCTTCGGCGGCGGCGAGCAGGTCCGCGAACTTCGCGGTGAAGAGCTCTTCGATCAGGTCGAGCCTGCGGGGGAAGTGCCGGTAGAGCGTCCCGATCGCGACGCCTGCCTCGCGGGCCACACCCTCCAGGGAAGCCTCCAGCCCCTGCTCGGCGAAGGCCTTGCGAGCGGCGGCCACGATCGCGTCCCTGTTGCGCTGCGCGTCGCGGCGCAACGGCTTGGCCGGCACTGGAGGCGCAGGCGGAACAGGCTGGCGATTCATGCACCCAGGCTAACATGAGGGGCCCCTCGGATTCTGGATGTGACCCTGCCCACGGGATCCGCCAGGCGAGGGGCCGGCTGCATATCTGTGCATCCTCGACCACAACGGCGAGCGCAACCGTCTGCTCCCGACACCTGACGCCCTCATGGTCGAAGCATGGGCGTACGAGTGAGCCGTCCAGGCGTTTGCCCGACCGGTCATGTCGGTTGCGGCAGGCTGTCGCCGGGCACACCGGCCTGTTCTCTCCCCCCGGTGACCGTCACGGAGCGTTGGCGGTACCGGCCGCGTCGGTTCATGGTCGTCTCACGGGTGTTTCGGCATCGACCTGGGCGCGCGCCGACCGTCCCGCACCTCCCCGGACACTCCGCGGCTGCATGGCGATCCACCCTCAGGGCACCAGGATGACCTTGCCGAACTTGCCCGGACCGGCCAGGCGGTCGTAGGCGTCGGTGAACCGGTCCAGTGGGAAGACCGTGTCGATGGGTACGCGCAGCCTTGCCTGCGCCAGCAACGGCGTCACGGACGTGCGCACGGTGGCGGCGAGGATCGCCTTCTCGGCGTGTGAGCGCCCGCGGATGGTCGTGCCGATCAGCTGGGCCCGTGCGAGCATGAGGTCGAACATCCGAAGCGGCGCCGTGGCGCCGGCCTGGACTCCGACGACGAGGACCTTGCCCTGGCTGCGGAGCAGAGCTACTCGCCGCAGGCAGTTCTCGCCGCCGACCAGTTCCACGATGACGTCGTACGGCGCGTAGGCGGATTCCTCGTCGGGGGTGACGACATCCACCTGCCGGTCGGGGGTAAGTGCCCTCACCCGGCAGTGGAGTTCGGGGCGGCGCACGCTGGCCACGATATGTGCTCCGGAGACCGCGGCGACCTGCACCATGGCCGTGCCCACCCCGCCTGCCGCGCCGCTGACCAGTACTCGATCGCCGGCTCGGATCCCGGCCTGGGTGACCAGGGCGTCCCAGGCGGTGCTGAACGCCTCCGGGAAACCGGCGGCCTCCTCCCATGACAGGTACTCGGGCACCGGCAGGAGAAGGTCCGCGGGGATCGCGATCCGCTCGGCGTGGCCGCCACCGCCGACCAGCGCCATCACCCGATCTCCCGGCGTGACCTCCACGACACCGGGGCCGACCTGCTCCACCTCGCCGGCGACTTCCAGACCGGGCACGTCGGCCGGCCAGCCCGGTGGCGCCGGGTAGTCCCCCCGTGCCTGTTGCAGGTCAGCGGCGTTGAGGCCGGCAGCCCGAACCCGGACCACCACGGCCCCCGGCCCCGCGACCGGCTCTGGACGTCGCTTCAGCTGGAATGTCCCCTGAGAATCGATCACTACCGTGCGCATGTGCCCGCATCCTTGTATGTACTCACGAGGGGGACCGGCCATCGTCCCGCGTCCGTCGCCGACTACGAAGGGTCGCGTACGCCTCGCGGCGGCGACCCGGACCGGGATCGGGAAAGCCGGTCAGGGAGGGCTACTGTTCCAGCCACGATCCGTCGCGCATGATGACTCTTCCGCGAAGCTCTGGCTCGCCGCGCCAGGCGCGCACAGTCTTCGGTGCCATGC
This sequence comes from Streptomyces monashensis, assembly GCF_001866665.1. Classification (GTDB taxonomy): domain Bacteria; phylum Actinomycetota; class Actinomycetes; order Streptomycetales; family Streptomycetaceae; genus Streptomyces; species Streptomyces monashensis. Next base: position 121,591 of record NZ_MLYO01000015.1, read on the forward strand.
GTATGTACAGAAAGGAACCCTCCTCCCCGCGCGGGTCCCATCCGAACTTGGCGGCGAACGCTTCCGCTGCGTCACCGGGCACATCCTGGTCCGGGAAACACTCCGCCTCACCCTGGAGAAGCACCACGTCGAAGGTATCCGGAAGCGCCAGGCGCACGCGGGGCTCTTTGCGGACGTTGCGTGCGGTCACGGAGGTGGCACCGGTGCACATCCACACCGCTCGTCCATCCCACAAGAACCACAGCGGCACCTGGTGCGGCCCGTGATCAGGATGAGACGTTGACACCCATACTTCCCGTTCGGTGACAAGCCGTTCAAATGTGTCTCGCCTACGCTCCGCCGCCCGGCGACGAACGTTCCCCGTGGTGTTCATGAGTGCTGACGCTATCCAGCATGCCCAAAGCGCGCATGAGGCCAGGGACCTACGTCCGACGAACGATGAACTCATGGGCCTACGGCTCAAGACTGCTTGCGGAGCTTCCTACGGCTCCGCTTGACCACCAGGAGGCTGCGGCCGCAAGCGGTGACGACGAGCGTGGAGCGGGCGCGCCGGCTGCGCACAGTGCCGGCGGTTGCCGACGACGCTGCGCAGGTGGACGGCTGCGCCACCGGTGCGGGAGCCTCGCACAGACTTCGCGTCGACAGTGGCCGACCAGCGTGTCATCGGATTCATCGACCGGGCCGGTGGCGTACCGGGCAAGCCAGGCGCCCAGGTCGTCCTCGAACGCGTCGCCGTTCAGAGGCAGGGCGAGGAGTCGCCTCGGCGTGGAGGACCGCACGCAGCGGTGCGTACGCAGGTGATCAGCCCTCGCCGGCTGAGCACGCGTCATTCCCGTTGTCCCGGTATCGGATCGGGCGCCTGGCGGCACGGTCAGGCGGACCCGCTGGGTCGCAGGGAGGCGGGCGTACGGCCGATGAAGTCCCGTGCCGTACGGGTGAGGTGGGCCTGGTCGGCGAAGCCCGCGGCGGCCGCAGCCAGGGCCACAGCCCCGGTCGGCAGGTCGGCGATCGCGGTACGGAGCCGGCCCCATCGCCGCAAGCGGGCGAGCGGGATGCCCACCTCCTGCCGGACCAAGGCCCGCAACCGCGGTGCCGACAGGCGGACCTCGTCGGCGATGGAAGCGACGGGTATGTCCGGATCGCACAGCGTGCACATGTGAACGGCGTGGGCGACTCTCGGATCGAGCGGTGCCGGGTGCCCTGCGACTGCGCGCAACTCGGTGTATCCGGCGGCCAGATCCACGTGGGTGCCAGGCCCCTCGGAGCCGGCCGCGTCGAGCGCGGCGAGCAGCCGGCGGACCTCGCCTGCCTCGAGTCGTGTCGGTCCCGGGCCGGAGGGCAGCAGCCAGGAGTCGATGAACAAGGCGACGTAGGGCGATGTGGCCGCATAGGCGTGGGACAACTGAGGTGGAACGATCAGCCCGGGCGCGGCCACCATGCGCTGTCCCGGCTGCAGGAGTTCGGCGTGGCCGCCGATCGGCAGCACGGCCTTCCATGCGGGCAGCCGATGTTCGGAGACGCGGAAGGGCCGGGACTCGGCGAACATCGTCGCCTCGGTGCCTGCGGCGAAGACGATGCGGCGATCGTTTTGTTCAAGCTCCCAGGTCCGGGGCGAACGCATCATCATGCCATGCACGCTATCGCTGCCATCGGGTTGGCGGTGTTCATGGCCGTCACGGGCGTCATGCACTTTCTGGCTCCCGAATACTTCCGCACGCTGGTACCGGCATGGCTTGGCAGGGAGCGGCTCCTCGTGGCCGTCACCGGGGTCGTGGAGGTCGTCGTGGGTGCGCTGGTGCTGGTTGCGGGCAGCAGACCGGTCGGAGGCTGGATGGCCGCCTTCCTGATCACCTGCTATCAGGTGTCCCACGTTGACGCGGTGCGACATGCGCGGCCCGACCGGACCCGGCTGCTGGAGCGGCCGGCCGGGGCCGCGGCCCGACTGGTGGTGAACGTCCTGTACGTCGTCTGGGCCATCGCCGTGGCCAGATCCGCGGCCTGACCCCGATGCCTGGTTCGTGGAACGAACGGTCCGGCTCCGTCAACTCGCCGCAGGGCAGCGACTGGCGGTACTGCCGTTGCGCCAACAGCTCAGCGGCACGCCGGTCCAACCGGTCGTCGCTCGTGCGACCGCGATCGACACCACCGCCCGGACCGTATGCATGGGCGACGAGCAACGAGTGATGGTCCACGACACTTCGATGTACGCGGCGGGCAGCCAGGCACGGCTCGACGAGGCGCCGGGAGCAGCCGACACGCCCACGCCGTCGCCGGCCTCGAGCAGGCGACCCGGTTGCGGCACCGGGTTGCCGAGATCGAGTCCGGCGGCACGGGCGCGGTGGCCGGCGCAGAGCTGACCGGGCTGGACATGATCGGGCCAGGGTGTGCCGGAGAGCGTCCCGCTGCGGATGGCCTCTACCGTAGGTAGCCCACGATCAGCACATGCCCCCGGAACAGCGTCACCGGGCCGGGGTCGGCTGGGTGAGGTTCACCGGGTTGCCGTCGGGGTCCTGGATGTGGGCGACGCGCTGTCCCCACGGCATGTCGTTGGGGCCGCTGCGGACCGAGCCGCCCAGGGCCGTCACCCGGCCGAGAGTCGCGTCGACGTCGTCGACACCGATGCTGAGCAGGATCCGTGGTGCCGCCCCGGTCCCCGGGTCCGTCTTGGTCACCAGCCCGAGGTCGGTGTCGCCGATGCGCAAGCCGCGGTAGAAGGCCGGGCCTTCCGCCGGTACCCGGAAGATCACCTCGGCGCCGAACAATTTCGTATAGAAGTCGAGCAGGACATCCTGGTCGGCAGTGATGATCACTGGCTGGATGGTGGACATGGCACTCCTGTCGAGAACGGTTGTGTCGCCGGGCAGACCGTTCGAGGACGGTGAACTCATCGGCAGAACCGCCCAGCCACTTCAAGATGGCGGAGCTGCAATGGTGCGGTGGGGTCGTCGTCGCACGGCGCGCAGACGACGAGACCCGTCCCGATCATGGCATCCGGTGACCGGTAACAGCTGGCCATGCGGGGCTGGGCGGTCCAACCTCAGCGGCCCACCGCCGGAGCGGTGCGCTCGCGGGCTGTGGCTCGGACGTGGGCGATGACGGGTGAGGTGGCGAAGACGTCGCCGAGTCGCGCGAGCGAGTCGGCCTCGGCCTCCAGGGGCTGATGGAGTGCGTCCGTGCCGGTGGCATCGGCGTCGGGAGGAGTCGGGAGGGCGCCTACGGCCGCGCGTTCGAGTGCGCCGGCCAGGGACGCGGCTTCGGCGATGAGCGGGACCTGCTCTGCGGCCGGGGGGAACCGACGGGTTGCCTCGGCAAGCCAGTCGAAGGTGCGGGGGTCCGTGTAGTGGCGGAGGATCATACGCGCGTCCTGGATCTCGATGACTCTCCGGTAGAGCGCGAAGTGCACCTGGGACGGCCCGAACTGTCCTCGCGGCGGGGTGAGCGTGATCTCGGGCAGCACGGCGTGCAGTTCGCCCCATAGCGGGGTGAGTGCCCGGTAGCGGCGATAGGTGCCGAACCAACCGCGCACGGCGGTGGAGACCGGCGCCCACACCGTGGTGCCGACCCCGGCCGCGAGCAGCCCGATGCACAACGCGCCCAGCACGGCGGACAAGGTGTCGTCCCCGCTGTCCTGGGTGCTGGTCGTCGCCTCGCGGATCATGTCGTCGACTCCCCAGGCATCCCACGCCAGGCCGGCCAGGGTGCCGAGGGTGAACATCCTCATCGCGGTGCGCAGGACGCCGGGTCCGGCCAGGCGGGCACGCCGGGCCAGCGGGCGGACCAATGCGGCCAGGCAGTAGCCGAGATACAGCGTGATGATCGCGTCGTACCCGACGAGGTACCACCGGTGCGACGGGCTGGTGACCAGATCTCCGCTCACCAGCCGCGGACGAGCGAGGAGTTCGAGTGCGAGTGAGGTCAGCAGGGCCCCTCCTACCAGGACCAGTTCCCGGCGGACGGCACATCGTGGCGGTTCCGCGGTGTGCAGGGCGAGAGCGAGCAGCCGGAACGCACACGCCGCGCACACATACAGGCCCGAGCCCAGCAGCACCGGCAGCAGGACCAGCCGTAGGCGCGCGGCACTCTCGATGGTCAAGGGATCGAGCAGGCTCAGCTTGGCGCCCAGTGCGGCCGCCGCGAGAGTGCCGTACCGGGTAGCGGCCGCGAGGCCCTCCCAGCGGACGCGGCGGAGGTAGCAGGCGCTGAGCAGGAAGACCGCGGCGATCAGATAGAGGGCGACGTCAGTCACGGCCGTCCTCGTCCGGTGCCGGGGCGAAGAAGACGTTGAGGCTCAGGAACCGCTCGCGGTGCAGCGATGCCGCGTCGGCTCGGGCCGCCCTGCTCATGATCAGCGATGCCAGCAGCTCGGCCTCCCGCTCCTGTGGTTCGTCGTAGCCGGTGCGTCCGAGTACCCGTCGTACCAGGTCGGAGGACAGGTGGGGGAGAAGTGTCCGGGACGTGACCGGAGAGAGCGGTGTGGTGCCCGTGTGGTCGAACAGCAGGTGGGCTGCCTCGTGGACGAGGATGTGCTGTCGGTGCAGGGGGCTGGTGTCGGCTGCGTAGAGGATGTAGTCGGTGCCGCTGGTGGACACCAGCAGGCCGCAGGGAAGGTTGGGGCTGGAGGACACCGGCACCAGCTCGATGGCCCGACCGCGTTGACGGCCGAGCCGGGTGAGTAACTCCGCGGCGTCGAACGGCTCGGGCAGTTCGAGCTGTTCGGCCATCTTTCTGCATCGCCGCACCGTGGGCTCGTCCTGGCCTCGACGCATCGCTGTCCCACCTCACTCAACGATTCCTGTACCGGTCGGCCGGAGCCGTTGCCGCGCTGTCAGGACGTCGGCCTGTTGCGGGCCGCGTCCCGTCGCGCGATGACGTCGATCAACTCGCTCACCGTGTCCAGCCCCTCTGGCGAGAGATTGACCGCGCGCAGGGCCACGCTGCGCACACCGGCATCGCGCATCGCGCCCAGCAGCGCCAGTTCCCTGGCGATCTCCCGGCCCTCCTGCTCGTCGAAGAAATAGGCGGGCGGGACCTGGAAGAACTGCGCGAGCGCCTCCAGATGGCGCTTGGTGGGGTTGTCGCGGCGGCCGGTGCGCAGTTGCCACAGGTAGGTCGTGGAGAAGGACTCGCCCGTCGCCTCACGACAGGCACTCGCCACCTCCTCGTTGCTGTACTGCTCACGGTCGGGCCGGCGGACCGTCTCGAACAGCGCCTCGATCTTGGCCGCAAGCCCGGCCGGCTCGGCCGGCTCTCCCTTCCGGGCCGAGTCCACCACGTCACACCTTCTTCTTCGTCTTGTGCGGGTTTCAGCCTGAATTGACGACGGATACCTTGGCCCACAACGATAGCTAATGGCGGCGGCAGCCTCCAGACGCGCCCGGCCTGCCTCGCGAGCCCCCGAAACAGGGGCCCACGAGGCTGGAGACCGGCTTCGTTCCCCGGTGAGTTGACCTGGCCGGTTGCGCGCCCCCCTCCGGCCGCACACGTGTGGCTGTCAGGTCATGCCGAGGCTGCGACGGTCAGAGGTTGGGGTTGATGGGCGTGCTGCTGTCGGAGTGGTGCCAGTCAAACTGCTGGTTGATGTTGGGGTCCGGTCCCTTTCCCGCGCCCATGAGGTGGTACGAACCGCGCGGTCCGGGCATGCCGGTGGAGTTCAGGCAGGCGTTGGCGGCGTTGCACACGCTGTGGTTGCTGTCGAACGTCCAACGCTGGTGCACGTCACCGGAGTTGCACGGGACGGCGATCGTGTCAGGTCCGTCGGAAGGCCCGTTCGCGACGTGACCCCACAGGCACTGACCGTCATTGGTGCTGTGGATCAGGCCGTTCTGGTCGACGAACCAGAACTGGTTCCAGGAGCCGTCACACGGTTTGAGTACGACCGGACGGCCTTGGCCGTTGATCTGCCGGTACTCGTCCATGCAGAAGTAAGTCCCGTTGTTGGAGGGCGGCTTGTAGAGAGCGGCGAGGAAGCCGTAGGCGTAGGGCTGGGGGTTGACCGGGTCCGCCTGTGCGGACACGGAGCACAGGGTCAGTCCCAGGCCGAGCGCGATCGCCAGGGCCGAGACCATCTTCCAGATGTGCCTCACAGGTTTGATTTCCCTTCTGCCGAGCGTCAGCGAAGCGTGCTCCGTCATGTTGGCGATGTGGGCAGTGGGGTCGGGAGCATTCCGAACGTTCCCGAACGAGTGCTGGTAGCAGATGTGTATGAAAAAGCCAGTGATCATTCATCTGAGTTGACGCTCGTCGCTGGGGTGGCGACACTACGTGACTGGCACCGAAGTCGGTTCGAGGCAACGGAGGTTGGATGTGGCCACGTCACAGGTGACTGCGGGGGCAGTGCGAAGGTGTCAGGCAACCGCAATCCGCCCCTCGGTGATTCCCGACCTCGCAGGCGTATGCACCCTGGATGGACTGGCCGAGCGCCTGACGCTGCTCAGACAGGACGCCGGAAGCCCCTCCTACACGACGATCACCCGGCGGATCGGTGCAGCCAGAGCTGCCCGCGGTGTGCCGGCGGAAGAGCGTGCCCCGGGCCGGATCACGGTGTACGACTGTTTCCGTACGGGGCGACGGCGCATGGACGTGGAGTTGTTGTCGGACATCGTGCAGGCGCTGGGTGCGGACCCCGGCCCGTGGCGCCGCGCCCACCGCGCGGCATCCGGCCCCGCTCTCCCCCTGCCCTCCACGGTGCGGCGCCGCTGAAAAAGCCGACCGCACCCGACATGGGGGACCTGCACGTGTGGCGCGGCCGAGGACGTCACTGCGTGGATCGCCTTGGCACGGTGCCGCGCCCACTGCATCGCCCCGGTGCTCCAGAGCCCAGGACTGCCGGAACTTCCGGCGTTCGCACCAGAGAGCCTGCGCCCATACCTGCACGGCTGGAGTACGTACGCGCCAAGCGAGCATGACGGTGCTCCGCTCCGGTCTGAACAGCGGCCACTGTTCCCATGGGAGAGACGGCATGGCGGTCCGCGCGTCGGTGCCGAGAAAATCCAGGGGAGCGGACGCCCGCACGGTGCTACGGTCGGGCGTCATGAGCTGGCTGCCCCATGACTTCGTCCACCCCGTCCGGGTACCACTGCCGGACGGCGGCCATCACCTGCGGCCGATCCGTGAGGCGGACACACCTCTCGACTATCCGGCCGTCATGGGCTCGCGCGAGCGGCTGTGGACCATCTTCGGCCCGGCCTGGGGGTGGCCCGTGGCCACCATGACCTACGAGGCCGACCAGGCCGACCTGTTGCGGCACGAGAAGGAGATCACCGCACACCAGTCCTTCAACTACGCGCTGTTCGACGCGGGGGAGACGGCCCTGTTCGGCTGCGTCTACATCGATCCGCCGGAGAAGGCCGGCGCGGACGGCGAGATCTCGTGGTGGGTGGTGGACGAGCTGGTGGGCAGCAAGGTCGAGCAGGCTCTGGACGCGCTGGTGCCACAGTGGATCGCCGCCGACTGGCCGTTCCAGCAGCCACGCTTCATCGGCCGGGAGATCTCCTGGTCGGACTGGCTCGCGCTGCCGGCGCACCCCGACGCTTGAGAATCCATCGTCGTACCGCTCAGGCGAGTCCCTGATCGAACGGGAGCCGGAGTTCCCGTGCAGCGTCACCGCCCCCCGGGCCCCACCGCGCCGGCGATCCGCACGGATCGGGGCGTGAACTCCTGCCGTGCCGGCACCTGCCGCCCAGGACCGCGTTCTGTTACGCCATGGGTGGGTTCGCTCCTTGCCTCGGGTATGCACCGGTCGTAGCCGCCGTCCGTGTTGCGGGCGCGCAGGGCGCAAGTGGCGAACCGCGGGTCGTCGGCCGGCTCGGGGCGTCCGGCGAAGGTGCGGAACTCGCGGCAGGTGCGGTTGTTGTGCGGCAGGATGCACATCCAGCCGTCGGCGGTGTGCTGGACCCGGCGGGCGGGCTGAGCGAGCGCGGCGCGCCGTAGCGGCCGTCGGGGTCGAAGACCGCCTCGCTCAGGTGCTCGACCAGGTTGAAGGCCATCATCACATCGGCCATCGGCACCTCGATGTGCTGCCCTCGCCGCCGTTCGACCGGTGGACCGGGGCGCCGAGCACCGCCTGGACGATCGTCAGACCGCCGATCTTGTCGGCCAGCAGGGTGGGCACGAAGTGCGGTCCGTCCGCCACCGAGGGCAAGGTCACTACCGCCGGGGCCGACCCCTGCGCAGCCGCTGCATGCAACTTTCCGGCTCGCTGTGCACTATGACACCGGAACCACCCCTTCACTGTGCAACTGGGCACTCCACACGATGCGTTGGCAGGCCAGGATTGGTGATACCTGAAGTGACCACTGACGGCTGGCCCACTGGGGTCGACTGCTGTCGGCAACGAGGATGGGGGATCGTGATGACGAAGAGGCTTCGTCGGATACTGATGGTGGCGGGTGCTGCTGCTGCGGCATTCGTGGCACAGGCTGTGCCGGCGCAGGCGGCTATTTCTGATGGAATGTATAAAAACCTTCGGGTTGTGGCCAGCGGTGCGCCGTGCTTCGCACCTCAGTCAGGTTCCTGGGGGGCGACCGTTCGGGCAGTCCCGTGCAACGGCAGCTCCTCCAATTGGCAGGCCATACCCATCAGCGGTACCGACTCCCGGGGCGGGGCCTGGTACGTCTTCGAATGGCTCCCCAACTCCGGGTGTCTGGTCCCCAACTGGACGACTGTCGGGTCTCCGGTCGTCGTCTCCGGGCCGTGCGGCAACGTAACCGGTGGCGACTACGCGTGGTACGGGTGGCCGGAAGGCAGCGCCTACGAGCTCGTCAACGGCGGTAACACCAACCTGGTACTGGACATGGACGTCAGCACCGGTCGCCTCCAGGTGTGGACCGCGAACTACGGCAACAACCAGAAGTGGTTCGTGTCCTGACAGCTCCGTAACGACCTTGGGCCCGCGGTCTCTCCGGCCGGAAGGAGCGTGCCGCGGGCCGGTGGCGCAGACGGCCTTGAGGCGCGCTTGGGCGGTGAGGTCTGGTAGAGCGGCGCGGTGGTGTCGGGCAGCTCGCCGTCCGTGATTGCCGCGGTGCCGGTGCCCCTCGTGCATCAACCCCGGCTCCGTGCGCTGTCTCTGCTGCCCAGCTCAGCACTGGTTGACCGGACCGGCACGGTTGCCTCTCCCAGCGAAGAGCGCGATCCACGACGGTGTCGAGGGCCGGATCCGGTGCGCCCAGCGCGTCGCCGAGGGCGGTGGCGCATCGCCAAACCGGCCGCAGCCGTGGCCGCGGCGGCTCCGGCCAAGGCGAGCGCGTCGTGATGACGTGAGGCCCATGGCTGCGGGGCGCGCGATGCCGCCCGTTCGCCGAAGCGGCCGTGCGCGCCGAAGTCCCTCCCGTCGATGCCGTCCAGCGGCTGCCAGAGATTGTCGCGGCTGCCGGGCGGCCTCGGCTCGTCAGTCATCTGCGAGTCGTAGCCGGTTCGGGCCAGGTAGCGGTCGAGCAGGCCGGGCGCGACGGCGTTCGCCAGCAGTGTGCCCACGGTGCTCGCGCCGACCCAGTACTCACGCCTGCGCGGACGGCCGGCGGCGTACACGACGGCACGGGCGGCGAGTTCGGGTTGGTAGATCGGTGGAACGGGCTGTGGACGGTACGGCATCCGGCTCAACGACCAGTCGAACTGGGGGGTGTTGAGGGCCGGCAGCTGGACCATGGTGACCGCCACCCCGCTGCGGTGGTGCAGGAGTTCGCAGCGCACTGCCTCGTTCCAGCCTTGGATCGCGTGCTTGGCGCCGCAGTAGGCGGACTGCAGGGGGATGCCGCGGTAGGCGAGCGCCGAGCCGACCTGTACGACGACGCCGTGATCGCGCGGCAGCATCCGGCGCAGGGCTGCCTGCGTGCCGTACACGTAACCGAGGTAGCAGACCTCGGTGACCCGGCGGAACTCGTCCGGCTCGATGTCGGTGAACTCCGCGAACACCGTGGCGAAGGCGTCGTTGACCCAGACGTCGATCGGGCCGAGTTCACGTTCGACCCGTGCTGCCACGTCCTCCACGGCGCGGGGATCGGCCACGTCCGCCTCCAGCGGCAGCGCGGTTCCGCCGGCGCGGCGTATCTCGTCGGCTGCGGCGTCCAGCCCGTTTCGGCCCCGTGCCACGAGCGCCACGCGGTCGCCCCGTGCGGCGAACGCTCGGGCTGTGGCCCGGCCGACGCCCCCGCTGGCTCCGGTGACCACGACGACCCGTGGGCTGTGCGACCCATGACCGGACCGTTGGAACATGGCTGCGGCCTCCGTTTCTCGTCCCTGAACGGGTCTGACGAGCGGTGCGCACCCTTGTGGCGGGACCGCCGGAACAGGGACAGTCGTGCACTTGCGGAGTAACCCCCAGGTGCGTCCGAAAACCTCCCGCAGCCGGCCGAGGTCACACCTGCACGATGGTGCCGGCCAGGGCCGATGCACCTGCCGACACAGGTGCATGTCGGCCTGGGGCGCGTGGTTCCTGGACGTCAGAGCCCGGTCCGGCCCGCGGTCGGTGAGGCCGGGGGACGCGGCCAGGCGGCGTTCCGCGCGGACTGCGGCGTCGGCGACGTTGTGATGGCCCATGAGCACGCAGTGTGTGCAGGTGGCGCCGAAACGAGCAGACGACCGCGCAGCGCGTTCGGTGCCGGATCCGTTGCATGGTGCACGCCCTGGCCCTGGCGGGCGACTCGTCCCGACCCGCACACGTCCTGTCGGGTCACGCGAGGTCGTTCAAGTGGTGTCGTGCCCTGTCGAGGGAGCGCCGGCAGCGGCTCAGGTCCTTCCACGGGTTTTCGTGCTTGTCCAGGCGTTCGGGGAGGGTGCGCAGGGTCCAGCGCCGTGGGCCCAGCTCCGGGTCGTCGAGTTCCGTCCACGCCAGCGGGGTGGCGACCGGGGCGTGCGGGCGGGCGCGGACGGCGTAGGGGGCGACCGAAGTCTGGGCGTAGGCGTTGCGCTGGGTGTCCAGGTAGAGGCGGCCCCGGCGTTTGTTCTTGCGGACTTCGGTCGTCAGGCGGTCGCTGTGACGCGCCGCGAGCAGGTCGGCGACGCGCCGGGCGAAGTGCCGAGCGGTGTCGAAGTCCGTGCGCCGGTCGAGCGGCACCAGGAGGTGCAGGCCGCGTGATCCCGTCGTCATCAGCGCGGGGCGCAGCCCCAGCTCGGTCAGCAGGTCGCCCAGCCGGCGCGCGCCCCACCGGACGCTCTCGAAGCCGTCGCGTGCGCTGTCAGGCGGGTCGAGGTCGAAGACCAGCCGGTCGGGGCAGTCCAGGCAGTCCGCGGGGCTCAGCCAGGGATGCGGGGTGATACACGCCTGGTTGGCAAGGTAGACAAGGGTGGCCGTGTCGTCACAGACGGCCATGGTGAGATGGCCACCCTCCTTGGGCACGCGCACCGTGCGGATCCAGTCGGGGAAGTAGTCGGGAACGTCCTTGTGGTAGAACGAATTTCCCTCGTAACCGTCCGGATAGCGCTCCATCACCAGCGGGCGGCCCCTGAGGTGGCTCAGCATCAGGGGCGCGATGCCGCGGTAGTAGTCGATCAGCTCGGCCTTGGTGATGCCGTCGTCCGGGAACAGCTCCTTGTCCGGGTTCGACAGCGGCACAGTGCGGCTGCCGACCCGTATCTCCTCCCGGGTCCTCGTCCTGGTATTCATGAGGCCTTCCTCGGGTTGTCTCCGGGCCGGTTCCGCGAGAGCGATGCGGAGACGGACATCCTCATGCACCCCTTCCGCCGGGTGAACTGGTGGTCACCTCTTCCGAGTGCCCGACGGACCGGACACCATGCGGCGCGTAGGACTCGGTGACAGTGCGCTACACGGCCATGACGACGAGCAGCACCGCCATCCCGACGGCGAGCCAGGCGACGTAGTCACCGAGGTGTCCCGAGTGCAGTCGGCGCAGGGGCACGATCACGCGCCGTCCCACGCCGTCACAGACGGCCGTGGCCCGGCCCACCGCCGGTGACCGCAGCGCGGGCCCCCAGACGGCGGCCATGGCGAGAAGCACAGCCAGGACGGTCGAGGCAAGCGCGAGGAGCACGCCTTCGGCGCTCCAGCCGACGTCCGGCACCGGCGTGGACGGCGCGACGGTGTGGCCGTGGATCGCCGCCGTCGTATAGGCGGTGCGGTCGGTGAACTGCCGGGCGGCATGCGCGAGGGCGGCGCCGAGGCCGGGGAGCAGCCCGACGGCGAGCGCGGCGGCGAGCAGTACGGCGGGCACGACGAGCATGGGGACGGGAACCCGGCGTTGCGGATCGCGGATCTCCGGTTCCTCACCGCCGCCGGTGGTCTCCGTACCGGCGTACTGGTCGCGCGGCCGGGGCCCGGCGCCGGCGAAGATCCGGGTGGCGGCCCGCAGCACGGCTCCGCCGGTGAGCGCCGAGACCAGCACGAACACCGCGGGCAGCCAAGGGAATTCGTCCTCGCCTGCATGCTCGGCGACAGCTTTGCCGAGGGCTGTCCCGAACGGTGGCAGACCGGCGAGCCCGAGACCGCCCACGGCGAACAGCGCGCCGACGAACGGCAGATCGCGGCCGCGCCGGTACAGCCCGTGCTCGTCGACGGAGCCGTACCGGTCCAGCAGGACACCGGTCGTGGCGAACAGCGCCGCCTTGACCCCGGCGTGGGCGGCGACGTACAGCGCGGTGCCGGCCGTCGCGGCGGGGGTGAGCAGTGCCGTCCCGGCGAGGAAGAGGCCGACGTGCCCGACGGTGGAGAAGGCGAGCAGCCGCTTGAGGTGGCGCTGCTGCCAGCACATCACGGCCCCCACCAGTGCCGTCAGCACCCCGGCGGCCACGAACACGGCGCGCAGGTGCGCGTGCGTGATGCCGTGCGGTCCGGAGAAGACGACCCAGTAGACGCGTGCGGTGCCGTAGACGCCGAGTTCCACCATGACGCCGGAGAGCAGCATGCACACCGGGGTCGGCGCGACGGAATGGGCGTCCGGAAGCCAGAAGTGCAGGGGCACCACCGCCGCCTTGACCAGCAGGCCGGTGACGATCAGCACGAAGGCCGCGGACAGCAGGACATCGGGGCGGTGCCGGGCGAGTTGCACACCGATCTGCGCGAGACCGAGCTCACCGGTGCGGGCGTAGACCAGCCCGATGCCGAGCAACGAGCAGTATGCGCCCAGAGAGTTGACGACACCGAAGACCAGGGCACCCTGCACCGGCCGTGGGTCTTCGATGCGATAGCCCGTCAGGGCGTAGGCGACCGCGCCCATCAGCTCGAAGAAGACGAACGCGTCGAACAGGTCACCGGTCAGCGCGAAGCCGACCATGCCCGCCTCGAACAGGAGGATGAGTGCGGGGAAGGTGCCCGCGTGCGCCTCGGGCGGCTCGTCGAAGTAACGCCAGGAGTAGACGACGACCGCGAGGACGAGCGCGCCGGTGAGCAGTGCGAGACCGACGCCGATCCGGTCGCCGACGAGAACGATGCCGACGCTCTCACCGCGCACCGGGGACCAGCCGCCCAGCCACGAGACGCTGTGCCCGTCGCCGGTACGCAGCCACAGCCAGGCGAGGCAGCCGACCTCCAGCACCGCCCAGACGGTGACCAGCGCATCGATGGCCGGCCGCGGCAGCCACCGACCGACGACCACCAGGACCACGGCGCCCAGCAGCGGTACGGCGATCGCGAGCGGCAGCAGATCGGTGGTAGGCACCATGCCCGGCCCGCTAGCCCTTCAGCCCGGTCAGGGCGTCCGGGTCGACCGTGCCGTGACGCTTGCGGATCTGGATGGCGAGCGCGAGCAGCAGCGCCGTCACCGTGGCTCCCACCACGACGTCGGTGAGCGCGAGCGCCTGCACGACCGGGTCGACGGTGCGGGTGCGCAGCGGGGTGTCGGTGAAGTAGGGCGCGATGCCGCCGCGCCGGTACCCGACGGTGAGCAGCAGCACGTACGTCGACGACTGGGTCACCGCGAGACAGCCGACGGCGTGGATGATGTCGCGGCTGGTGACCATGCCGTACACGCCGGCGAGGAAGATCCATCCGGCGGCGAGGAAGGGCAGCATCGTCATGTGCCGCCTCCCGAGCCCGAGTTCCGCGCCGGTCTCACCTCGACGGCCTGGTCGAGGAAGGAGGCGAGCAGGACGATGATGCCCGAGCCGACCTCGACGCCGACCGCCGCGTTCAGCAACGGCACCAGGCCGCCGGAGGAGAGCTGGCCGAAGGTGCCGAGCGGCAGCACGTTCTGGAGGTAGGCCCCGCCGGCGATCAGCCCGGCGAACCCCAGAGCCACGAAGGCGCCCGCGCCGAGCGCGTCGGCCAGGTCGAGCACGGCCAGCGGGCGGATGCGTTTGAGCACGCGGTAGTCGGCGGCCACATACGCCATGTGCAGCCCGGTGGCGAGAATGACACCGCCCTGGAATCCTCCGCCCGGCGACAACTGGCCGTGCGCCACGATGTACACGCCGGTCAGGAGCGTGATCGGCACCATCACCAGGCCCAGCAGCCGGGTGCTGGGCAGGACTCGCCCTGCCTGCGGCGGGCCGACGCGCTCGTCGCGGGCACGGCGCAGCAGTACGAGCGTCCCGAGTACCGAGGCGAACAGGATCGACTCCTCTCCGAGGGTGTCCAGGGCGCGCTGGTCGAAGTTGACCGAGGAGACCACGTTGGCGGTGCGCTGCCGCAGGGACGTGGCCACCGCGCGGGTGCCGTAAGGGTGCACCGCCGTCCCGAAGTGCGGCAGTCCGGTGCAGGCGAGCGTGTACACCGCGGCGAAGACGACGGCAGTGGCCCAGAACAGCCGGATGCGCGCGCTACGACTCATCGCCGCCCTCCTGCCCGCGCTCGTCCCCGTCGTGGCGCGAAGCCGTCGAGCGGCGCACCTTGCGGACCGTCAGCAGGATGAGCAGCGGGGTGACCGCCGTACCGACGGCCAACTGGGAGAGGGCCACATCGGGTGCCTGGAGAAAGGTGAACAGGACGGTGAGGCACAGACCGAGGACGGCCAGTAGGACAGCCTGCCGCACCGGGTCGCGAGCCAGCGCCGCGGCTGTGGCGCTCGCCGCGACCAGCAGCAGCGCGCCGGCGATCAGATACTCCTGGACAACGGCGGTGCTCACTCCGGGGAGTCCCTTCGCAGCAGGTGTTCGTGCTGGGCCGTCGCCCTGCCGATCGCCATCGTCGTGACCGTCCCGCCGACCGCCACGACCACCGCGACGACGACCAGCTTGACGGCGGCGCGCCCGGGGCCGTTCTCGACTGCCAGGGCGAGCGCGACGAGCGGAGTGCCGACGGTGGAGGCGGGGGTGAGGGCATGCAGTCTCTGGTACGGCCGGGGGAGGGCCACCAGGCCGACGGCGGACAGTACCAGCGCACCGGTACCGGCGATGAGCAGGACGAGTGCGCACACATGACGGGCAGCCATGTCACGGGTTCCCATGAGTCCGGGCACCGGGGGCCTCGATCGACCGGCCGCCGAGGAAACGGGAGAAGACCAGCGTTCCGGTGGGTCCCAGCACGGCGAGGACGAGGCCGAGGTCGGCGAAGGAACTACGGCCGAACCCCTGAGCCGTCAGCAGCAGAACTGCGGTGACGACGGAGGTCGCCAGGCTGAGACCCGCGAGCCTCTCGACCGCCGAGTCCCGGCCGGCGGCCCAGACGCACGGCGGCATACCCAGGGTCAGCATGACTGCGATCGCGAGCAGCCAGGCGTTCACCGGCGCATCCCCTCGGTGAGCAGATCCTCCAGACTCGTACGGTCATCGGAGAGAAAGTGGGCGACGGCTGTCTGCGAGGCTCGCCCCGTCCTCCGTGGTTCGCGTACGTGTACGTCGACGACGTATGCGCCGGGGGTGGACGACAGCAGAGCGCAGGCCCACGCGGCACCCGTTCCGGGGGAAAGCGTCATCATCTTCAGGCTCCCTTGCGAGGAACGGCCGCCGAGGGCACGCGTGGTGGCCCGGCACAGTCTGCTCAGGTCGGTGAGGACCGCGCCGGGCCACGCGAGCGTGGCCGCCCCCCATCGCCGGGTGCCGCCCAACCGGGCACCGGACGCGGTGTGGACGGCCCGTGCGGCGACCGCCGCGATCAGCGATCCGCCCGCGACGACGACGAGTTCGAGGGGCGAGACGGTGCTGATGAACAGGACGTTGACGACGACCAGCACCGCCCACCAGGCCAGTACCTCGCCGAGTGCCGCCGGTGCCTTGCGCATCACCCCTCCTCACCCACAGCCGTCGTGGACCAGCAACGTGTACCGTGCGCCGCCACCGCCATGCCCTGCGCACGCCGGGGAGAGCGACCCCTCGGGCCGAGCATCACCGCGATGGAGCATCGTGTGCGGACGCGGGTACCCACGCCATCGGATGTCGGCTGTGGCAGGCGTGGTCCCGTCGGTGGGCGGCATGGACGCGCCCACCGACGGGACTCCTCGTGCCGCGATCGTCCTCCGCGAGCGGGCCGCCTTGTGGAACCGGGTGTGTCTACCAGTAGTGGCGTCGGCCGCCGACGGCGTGGCCGACGGACCCGAGGAGGAACAGGATGACGCCGACGACGAGCAGGATGATTCCGATCGTCCACAGGATGCCGATGTTCAGGACGAACCCGACGATGAGCAGGATGACGCCGAGTGCGATCATGGCGCTCTTCTTTCTCTCCGGCTGGTGTGTTTCTCAGGTGGTGAGCAGGCGGTTGAAGAAAGAGCGGTAGTGCCGCAGGGCCATACGCAGGGCTTCGGTGTCGGCCTGCCCGCCCCGGCTCCACTGTTCTTCGAGTGTCTTCTTGTGCTCGTCGAACGTTGTGGCGAGCGTCTGCATGAGGTCGGCGACCAGGCTGTCCGCGGCTTGCACCGCGTCACGGGGATCGTCGACGAAGGTGGTCTGGATCTTCTCCCAGCGATTGCGGAAGTCGTCCTCGGCCTCGGCCGTCAACAATTGCGGCATCTCGTCCGCGTCCCCGGTCCGTACCTTCGCCGCATCGGCGGCCGCGGGGGCTTTCGTCTCGCGGAACGTGGTGTCGTCGGACGCGTCCGCCCCTTTGGCATCCTCGCCCTCGCCCGGGTAGACCGGGGGAGTCGGGGCGGTGCTCGGGGCTGCGTCGGTCTCGCGGGGCTGGGCGAGGTCTTCGGTGGACAGTCCGCTGTCGGTGGTGTGCGGTGTGTCGTCGCGTTGCATAACTGCTCCGTGTCCGTCGGTCCCGGCTGTCGGGATGTCACGCCGGGACGTGGCGGGTCTGGCCGCCGTCGGAGAGAAGTTCGTCGAACAGTGCCCGGTAGTGGACCATGGCGCTGCGCAGCTGTTCGGTGGTGGCCTTGTGGCCTTCGCTGAGCGTGTCGATCTCGTGGGCGGCCCTGTAGTGCTCGAGGGTGCGGCTGTGTTCCACGGAAAGATCCTTGAGCTGCTGGTCGTAGCCTTCGGTGGGGTAGCCGCGTTCCTGCATGACGGAGGTGACCAGTCGGTCCGCGTCGTGCACGGCGTCCTCCGGCCGGTCCACGAACTCGTGCTGCACGTGGTCCCAGTCCCGTGTGTAGCGCTCGCGGAGACGGTCGGGCAGGGGCTTGATGTCGAGTTTGTCGTGTCGCTTCTCGCGCGCGCTGAGCTCGCGCTCGGCGGCGAGCCTGCTGTCGGCGGCGTCGACCGTCCGTTCGTACTCGGGGCCGTAGCGCTTCTGCAGGGCCCGGTGCCGCATGAAGAGAGCCAGGCCCACGGCGATCAGCACGACGACCACCGCGACGGGAATGACGATGGCCAGAAGTGTGCCGGTGGACATCGGGCCACCTCCTTCCGGATAATTCAATATTTTTCCGAGTTCCCGTTCTGTGTGAATTACTCCTTTTCGCGGAAAGGCGTACGCGTCCCGTCAACCGGTTCGGTACGGGGCTGCTCGCTCGCCGGCGATGCTCAGGCCCAGTCCGGGTGCCTGTGTCTGGCCGACGCCGAGGGAGCCGCCGTCGGCGTCCAAGGTGCCGTCGAAGAGCAGCCGCTCGATCCTGACGTGGTCGTGGAACCATTCCAGATGACGCAGATTGGGCACCGCGGCCGCAGCGTGCACGTGTGCGTGCGGGGCGCAGTGGCCCGAGATCTCCAGGCCGTGGCTCTGGGCCAGAGCCGCGACCCGTAGCCAGACCGTGATGCCGCCGCACCGGGTGACGTCGGCCTGGAGGCAGTCGACGGCGCGGGCGGCGAGCATGTGCCGGAAGTACGACAGCGTGTAGCCGTACTCTCCGGCCGTGACGTCGGGAGTGACCTGGGCGCGGACGGCGGCCAGGGCATCGGGATGGTCGGAGGAGACAGGTTCCTCGAACCACACGACTCCTTCGTCGGCGAGGCCCGCGGCCACACGGACCGCCTGCTTCATGCCGTAGCCGCCGTTGGCGTCCACGTACAGCCCGGTCTTCGGGCCGACGACGGCGCGCGCCTGGGTGACGCGGCGCAGGTCCCGGTCCTCGCATCGGCCCCACGACTCCCCGATCTTGATCTTGACGCGCGGTATGCCCTCCGTCTCCACCCAGTCGCGCAACTGCCGCTCCAGACGGCTGTCGCCGTAGGTGGTGAAGCCGCCGCTGCCGTAGACGGGCACATCGTCGCGGGCCGCTCCGAGGAGCTGGACCAGAGGAAGACCGAGCACACGTGCCTTGGCGTCCCACAGGGCGATGTCGACGGCGGAGAGGGCCTGTGCCGCGACACCGGGCAGACCCGCGTTGCGTACGGCGCGGGCCATGGCCTCGTTCGCGCGGGGCACGTCGAGAACGGAGATGCCGGTGACGACGTCCGCGAGCAGGCCGTCGATGACGCGGGCCGCGGCGGGTGGGGCGTACGTGTAGCCGAGGCCGGTGACCGTCCCGCAGTGGACCGTGGCCAGGACCAGGGTGGTGCTGTCCCAGGCGAGGGTGCCGTCCGCCTCGGGCGTGTCGGTGGGGACGGTGTAGACCTCGCCGGCCAGGCGTTCCACCGGCCGGGCGACCGTCACCGGTGGCCTCCGGGCAGGAACTCCTGAACCTTGGCCCTGAAGCCCTGCCGGATCATGGCGGCCCGGTCGCTGTCGCCCTTGAGGACGGATGCCGCGGCTGCTTCGATCTGGTCGAGCGTGGCGTGCGGCGGGATCGGTGGTACGGCGGGGTCGGTCACGAAGTCGAGCACACAGGGGCGGTCGGCCGCGAGGGCGGCCTCCCAGGCACCCGTCACACCGTCGGGCTTTTCGACCCGCATGCCGGCCAGGCCGAGCGAGCGGGCGAAATCGGCGTACCCGACGTCGGGGATCGACTGCGAGGGCAGGAACTGCGGGGCGCCCTCCATCGCGCGCATCTCCCAGGTCACCTGGTTGAGGTCCCGGTTGTTGAAGACGGCGACGATCAGTCGCGGATCGGCCCAGTCCCGCCAGTACTTGGCGACGGTGATCAGCTCGGCCATGCCGTTCATCTGCATCGCCCCGTCACCGACCAGGGCGATCGCCGGCCGGTCGCCGTGCGCGAACTTCGCGCCGATGGCGTACGGCACGCCGGGCCCCATGGTGGCCAGCGTCCCCGACAGCGAACCGCGCATCGCGCCGCGCAGCCTCAGGTGCCGGGCGTACCAGTTGGCCGCCGAGCCCGAGTCGGAGGACAGGATGACGTCGTCCGGGAGCAGTCCGCTGAGCGCGTGGGTGACATACTCCGGGTTGACGGGGTCGGCCTCGACGGCGGCCCGTCGCTCCATCACCTCCCACCAGCGTGCCACGTTGTCCTCGATCGTCTTCTGCCACGCCCGGTCCTCGGTCTGCTCCAGCAGCGGCAGCAGCCTGCGCAGCGTGCGTGCGGCGTCGCCGACGAGGTTGACCTCGAACGGGTAGCGCAGCCCGACCATGTGCGGGTCGATGTCGATCTGTACGGCCCGTGCCTGGCCGAACTCCGGCAGGAACTGCGTGTAGGGGAAGGACGAACCGATCACGAGCAGTGTGTCGCAGTCGCGCATCATCTCGTACGACGGCCGGGTGCCCAGCAGCCCGATGGCGCCGGTGACGTAGGGCAGGTCGTCGTCCAGGGCGTCCTTGCCCAGCAGGGCCTTGGCGACCCCGGCGCCGAGCCGCTCGGCGACCTCCGTGACCTCCGTTCGCGCGCCGCGCGCGCCCTGGCCGATCAAAACCGCCGTCTTCCCATCCGAGTTGAGTACATCGGCGGCACGTCGCAGGTCCTCGTCGTCCGGCACCGCCGTGGAGTGCGGCATGCCGAGGCTGGAGGGGACCATCTTGAAGGCGTGCTCGGGCGGCGAGTAGTCCAGTTCCTGGACGTCGGCGGGGACGATCAGGGCCGTCACCGAGCGGCGCGCCAGCGCCGTGCGCAGCGCGCGGTCGAGGACGTTCGGGAGCTGCTCGGGGACGGTGACCATCTCGCAGAAGTCCGAGGCGACGTCCTTGTACAGGCTGATGAGGTCGACTTCCTGCTGGTACGAGCCGCCCATGGCGCTGCGGTTGGTCTGCCCGACGATCGCGACCACGGGCACGTGGTCGAGCTTGGCGTCGTACAGGCCGTTGAGGAGGTGGATGGCGCCGGGGCCGGAGGTCGCGGCGCAGACACCGACCCGGCCGGAGAACTTGGCGTATCCCACGGCCTCGAAAGCGGACATCTCCTCGTGGCGGGACTGGACGAAGCGGGGGTTGTTCTCGGCTCGCCCCCAGGCGGCGAGGAGACCGTTGATCCCGTCGCCGGGATAGGCGAAGACATGCTCCACGTCCCACTCGCGCAGGCGCTGGAGGATGTAGTCGGAGACATTCGTCGACATGGTTCGCGATCCTTTCCGGCGGGGGTGCGGTTACGGTGACCGGCGGCGCAGCGTTCGTACGGCGAGCGGACCGGCCGTCGCGAGGAGTACGGCGGTGCCGGCCGCTGTCGCCCAACGGGCTCCGGCGGACGGTGGCTCGGGGCGGGCGGCCAGGCGTTCGGGTTGCTCGGCGGGCAGGTTGCCGGCGAGACCGAGAGCCAGCGCCTCGGCCAGGTGCAGGGCCCGGCGCCCGGCGCCGCCCTGCTCGATCTGGGTGCGGCAACTGAACCCGTCGGCGAGCACGAGGGCGCTGGGCGCAGCCGCGCGGACGGCCGGCAGGACCCCCAGCTCGCCTATCGCCAGGGACACGTCGTGATGGCCCCGTTCGAAGCCGAAGTTGCCGGCCAGGCCGCAGCAGCCCTCGTCCAGGACATCGGCGTCCAGGCCGGCGCGGCGCATCAGCTCACGATCGGCGTCGAACTTCATGACCGCGTGCTGGTGGCAGTGGATCTGCACGGTCGCCTGCCTGGCCAGCCGGGGCGGACGCCATGTGGCGGGCGCGTGCTCGACCAGTTGCTCGGCGAAGGTGCGCGTCTGCTTCGCCAGCCGCCGCACGTCCTCGTCGCCGGGGAGCAGTTCGGGGGCGTCGGAGCGGAACACGGCCGTGCAGGACGGCTCCAGGCCGATGACGGGGGTTCCCGCGTCGAGATAGGGACGCAGTGCCCGCGTGGTGCGGTGCAACGCCCGCTGGGCCGTGGCGAGTTGGCCGGTGGAGATCCACGTCAGCCCGCAGCACAGGGGTGCGTCGGGTACGGCGACGCGGAATCCGGCGTCTTCGAGAAGCCGTGCCGCGGAGATGGCCACCGACGGATGGAAGTGGTTGCTGAAGGTGTCCGGCCACAGGAGTACCGTCGCCGGATCGGCCGGGTCCGGCCGCTGCCCGCCGTTCTCCTGCCACCAGCGCACGAACGACCGCTCGGCGAAGAGCGGAGCCGTCCTGTCCGGTTCGACACCGGCGAGCCACCGTCCGGCCCGGCCGAGGCCCGGGGCGTCCAGCACATCGTTCGCCAACCACGGTACGTGAGAGGCAAGTTGGGCCCACAGCGGCAGCCAGCCCAGCGAGTAGTGGGCGGCGGGGCGGAGCCGGCCGGCGTAGTGGTGGGAGAGGAACTCCGCCTTGTACGTGGCCATGTCCACGCCGGTCGGGCAGTCGGACTTGCATCCCTTGCAGGCCAGGCACAGGTCCAGGGCGTCGCGCACCTCGGTCGAGTGCCACCCGTCGGTGACCGCGGAGTCCGGGTGCCCGTCGAGCATCTCGAACAGCAGCCGCGCCCGGCCCCGGGTGGAGTGCTCCTCCTCCCGGGTGGCCCGGTAGGAGGGACACATCACGCCGCCACGCCGGCTGCGGCAGTTGCCGATGCCCACACAGCGCAGCACCGCCCGGGTGAAGGAGTGGTCGTCGTCGGGGTACCCGAAGCGGGTCTCCGGGTCGGCGGGACGCCAGTCGGCGCCGAGACGCAGCCTGCTGTCGACGGGATTCGGGTCGACGACCTTGCCCGGATTCATCCGGTCGTCCGGGTCGAACAGGGACTTCAGCTCGCCGAAGGCGGTCACCAGCCGTCGGCCGAACATCCGGGTCAGCAGCTCACCACGGGCCTGACCGTCGCCGTGTTCACCCGACAGCGAGCCGCCGTAGGAAGCGACGAGATCGGCGGCCCGCTCCACGAACCGGCGGAAGTCCGCAACGCCCTGCGCGGTCCGCAGCCCGAACGGGATGCGGGTGTGCACACAACCTTGCCCGAAGTGGCCGTACAGGGAGGGGTCGTCGTAGTCGAACTCGTCGAACAGGCGCTTCAGGTCCCGCAGATAGTCACCCAGCCGTTCCGGCGGTACGGCCGAGTCCTCCCAGCCCTCCCAGGTCTCCCGGTCGTCCGGTGGGCGTGCCGTCACCCCGAGGCCGGCCTCCCGGGCCCTGAGCATCTTCTGCTCGCGCGAGGGTTGGTCGGAGAAGGCGACCGAGGGGTCCCGCTCGGCGCGGCCGATCGCTTGCAGCAGGGCGTGGGCCTGTTCGTCCACGTCCTCCTGGCTGTCCCCGGAGAACTGCGTGAGCAGCCAGCTGTCGCCCTCGGGGAGCGCGGCGAGCGAGTCGAGATAGGCGTGCTCCTCGCGCATCAGCTGGGCCATCCGGCCGTCCAGAGCCTCCAGTTGGGCGGGGGCACAGTGCTCCAGCAGATGAGGCACGTCATCCGCGGCCCGGCAGATGTCGGCGTACCCGAGCACGAGCAGCGACTGGCAGGGGGGCACCGGGACGAGACCGAGTTCGGCGTGCAGGACGGTCACCAGGGTGCCTTCGCTACCCACCAGGGTCCGTGCGACGTCGAAGCCGTTCTCCGGGAGCAACGAGTCGAGGTTGTAGCCGGAGACCCGGCGCGGGATCTTCGGGTAGCCGCGCCGGATGTCGGCCAGGTAGGTACCGGCGATCCGGTCCAGGCCGTCGTAGATCTCCGCCCGCCGTCCGCCCTCCGCGGCGATCCGCGCGCGCTCGGCCCGGCCGGTGGGTCCCACCCACATGCGCAGCCCGTCGTAGGTCATGACCTCCAGTCGGCGTACGTTGTCGGCCGTCTTGCCGTAGGCCTGCGCGGAGGCGCCGCACGAGTTGTTGCCGATCATGCCGCCCAGGGCACAGTGGCTGTGCGTCGAGGGCTTCGGGCCGAACTGCAGCCGGTGATCGGCGAGTCGGCGGTTGAGTTCGTCGAGGACGATTCCCGGCTCGACGACACAGGTACGGGCCTCGGGGTCGACGGCGACGAGGTGGTCGCAGTACTTGGTCCAGTCGATCACGACGGCCGTGTTGGTGCTCTGCCCGGCCAGGCTGGTGCCTCCGCCGCGCGACAGCACCGGCGCGTCGAACCGGGCGCAGATCTCCACCGTGTGGGCTGCCGCCTCGACCGACCGGGGGACGACCACGCCGAGGGGTACCTGCCGGTAGTTGGAGCCGTCGGTGGCGTAGGCCCCCCGGCTCCCGGCATCGAACCGGACCTCGGCGTCGGCCTCGGCGCGCAGGGCCGCGGCCAGGGCGTCGAGGGTGGCGCCACGGATGTGTTCAGTCATGATCGTATTCCCCCTGGGGGCCGTGGACTGTCCGGCGCGGGCCGCGCGCTCGCGTGGCGATCCGGGCGCCCACGCCGGCGTGCGGCCGAGCCGGCGCCGCCTTCCAGCAGCTCCCCGGGGTGGGAGCGCCTCGGTCCGAAGTCGTCGTTCCCGTAGATCACCAGAACGTCCGCCTTCCGGGCTCGGCCTGGCGGCGCGGCCAGGACGGGCACGGCGCGCTCGGCGGCCGGCACCGGCGGCTCGGCGTGCTCGGGGTCGTACGTGTTGATCATGTCGGTCACGACGAGTGTGTTGCCGTCGTTCTCCGTGCCTGCTGTCCGGCCGCTCTCTTGCCGTTCAGGCACAACAGGTACTGGCCGCATCCGAGCACCGGACCGGGACCGGCGGTCTGCGACGGTTCGAACCCGTCGCCGCCCGGCACCGATCCCAGCTGCTGGAGCTGCTGCGCGTCGAGCTTGGCGGGACGGCGTGACGCCTTCTGCGAAGGCATGATGGTCTGCCGGTCACAGGGACCGGGTGTCGGTCGCCGGAGGGTCGGACTTCTCGTCGTTCTTCCCCTCGTCTCCCTCGGCCTTGGCCCGAACGTTCCGTGGGGTCGGAGTCACGATCTTCCGTTCCTCCGCGGACCGCTCTCGTGTCTTTTCGTCGGGCTGGGTGGCGCCCCTGCGGTTGCGGTTGGCTTTCATGGCAACGTCCTCTCCTTCTGTTCCAGGCGGCGGGTCGGTGTCCATCCCGCGAGTACCCGGGTACTCGGAAGCCGTAACGGCCTGTGCAGGGCTCAGGGCCAGGAGGAGAAGGGACGACAGGCCATGGCGGGAACGACTGCCGGGGCACTCGGCCGGGATCATGACGCGACGCCGTACCTGCCGGGACGGCGTGCGGGACTGCCCGGGCTGCGGAAAGCGGCCGCGCTGTGCCGGGGCTGTCCGCTGTACCGAGACGCGACCCAGACCGTGTTCGGCGAGGGCGACACGACCGCGCGTGTCCTGCTCATCGGTGAGCAGCCCGGGGATCAGGAGGACCGTCGGGGCCGGCCGTTCGTCGGCCCCGCGGGCAAGGTGCTGAGACGCGCCCTCGCGGATGCGGGTATCGATCCGGAGGGGGTCTACGTCACCAACGCGGTCAAACACTTCAAGTTCACCCTTCCCGAGGGTCGTAAACGCCGGATCCACAAAGCCCCGACACTCCGTGAGATGGCCGCCTGCCGGCCCTGGCTGAGGGCCGAGCTGAGAGTCGTGGCACCGGAGGTGGTCGTCGCGCTCGGCGGCACGGCAGGCAAAGCCCTGCTGGGCTCAGCCTTCCGGGTGACCGAGCAACGCGGCGCGGTGCTGCCCTGGCCCGGCCTCGACGGGAATGGCGGAGACGGCGACGGGGCGGACGGAGCCGAGCAGGGCATCAGCGGGCTGGTGGCGACGATCCATCCGTCCGCCGTGCTGCGCGCCGACGACGCCGACCGCACGCGGGTCTACGACGGCCTCGTCGAAGATCTGCGCATCGTGTCCCGCCTCCTGGCCGACGGTGACGGAACCGATCGGCGCGCTGAGGGCCGCAGGAGGTGACCATGCCGGAGTTGCCCGAGGTCGAGGGCTTCCGTGACGTGCTGAACGGCTGTGGCCGGGGCAGGTGCGTGCGGCGGGTCGACGTGCACGACACGGACGTACTGCGCGGGGTCGGCGTGCGGCGCCTGCGGCGGGAGGTGGAGGGGCGGCGGCTCGGCCGACCGTGGCGGCACGGGAAGTTGCTGATCGTCCCCGTCGGGGACGGCCAGGCCCTCGTCTGGCACTTCGGTATGACCGGCGAGCTGGTGTGCGCCCGCGGGGACGATCCGCCGGCCGCCCATGACCGGGTCGTTCTGACCTTCGCCGACGATCGGCAGTTGCGCTACCGCGACCAGCGCAAACTCCAGGGCATACGGCTGGCCCCGAATGAGCGTGCCCTGCGGCGACTGCTGGACCGCCTCGGCCCCGACGCCCTCGAAATCAGCCGCTCCGACTTCCTGGACCTGCTCGCCGCGCGGCGGGGCGCCGTCAAAACCGTGCTCATGGACCAGTCCCTCATCGCCGGGCTCGGCAATCTGCTCAGCGACGAGATCCTGTGGCGCGCCCATGTGGCCCCCGGGCGCCCACCGCGGGGGCTCGACGACACCGAGGCGCGCCAGGTGTTCACGGCTATGCGCCGCGTACTCGCCACCGCGACACGTGCCGGTCGCGTACCACCGCGCCGAACCTGGCTCACCGGCCATCGCGACGACGGCGAACCGGTGTGCCCCCGCTGCGGAGAACGACTGCGTTCACAGCGTGTCGCCGGCCGGCGCACCGTGTGGTGCACGCACTGCCAGCACTGATCGAGTCCCCGCACTAGCCGGACGGCTCCTCGGGTACGGGATGGTCCGGATGGACCCCGGTGCGCCGTGGGGCGCCGCGCGGCCCCGCGCCGGCCTCGTCCACGTCGGGGACGTCGCCCGTGTCCTCCCGTTCCCCTGCACCCTTCCGCTCCTGCGTGCGGCGGTCGGCCGTGTGCGGTTCCCATCGGTCGTCTCCGTGCCCGGCCTGCTGGTCGGGAAGATCCCTGGGGATGGGATGCGGGCCGCTGCGCTGCGGGCGTCGTTTCATCGGTGTCTCTCCTCGTCGGATGCTGAGATGCGTCACGACGCCCGAGCGTGTCCGCGCCTGCCGGTGTGCGACAGCGCCTCGACAAGCTCCTCGCGGCTCATGGAGGAGCGGCCCTTGACGTCGGCTTCGGCCGCCAGGTCGTACAGCTGTGCCTTGGTGAGCGAGTCGAGCGAAGATTTCGTCCCTGGACGTGTCCGGCGGTCGGCGGTCGCCTTCTTCGACGCGCTGCGCGTCCTCCCCGACATCCGGCCGTTCCGTGACGTGGCGCGGTCCACGCTGGCTCGCAGTGCGTCCATGAGGTCGATGACGTTCGTGGCTTCGGCCGGCTGCTCGGCCTTCTCCACGCTCGCGCCCTTCTTCTTGGCCTCGACCAGTTCCCGTACCTTCTCGTGATAGGTGTCGTGGAAGTCGGTCGGGTCCCAGTCCATGCCCAGCGAGTCGATCAGCTGCTCGGCCATCCGCAACTCGCGGTCTGCGGGCCGGACCCGCTGCGGAAGATCGTCGATCTCCGCGTGCGGATCCCTGATCTCGTCCGCCCAGTGCAGGGTGTGCAGGGTCAGGATTCCGCCTTCGGACTTCACCGCGACCAGGTACTCCCGGTTCCGCATGACGAAGGTGGCGATCCCCGCCTTGTCCGCACGCTCCAGAGCCTTCTGCAGGACGGCGTACACCTTCTCGTACTGCTCGCCCTTGGGCCCCATGTAGTACGTCCTGTCGAAGAAGACCGGCTCGACGTCCGCGAGGTCGACGAAACCGGTGATCTCCAGCTCCCGGGAGCGGCCCGGGGCGATCTCGTCCAGTTCGCCGGGCTCCAGGATCACGTACTCGTCTCCGGCGTCCAGGCCCTTGACGATCTCGTCCGGTGGTACTTCCTCGCCGGTGCGCTCGTTCACGCGCTTGTTGCGCACCCGGTCGGACGTGCCCCGCTGAAGCTGACGGAACCGGATGGTGTGGCTGTCGGTAGCCGCGAACAACTGGACCGGCAGGGACACCAGCCCGAAGGAGAGGACTCCGTTCCACACAGCGCGTGCCATGTCGCGGCCACCTCCGTGGGACCGACGGACTTGCTGGGAGTGCGAGTACCCAGCGCGGTGCTGCCTACCCCTCGCCTCACGTCCCGCCCGGCCGTACGGACTCCGTGGCCACGTCCCGCGGGCTGCCCGTGCGTTCCAGGAGCAGCCGCTGTTCGCAGGCGCCGTTGCCCCGGCCGAGCAGCCGGGCCACCGTGTGTTCGGCGCGGGGCGCGTCACCGTTCTCGGCGAGGGTGTCGCCGATGTGGTCGAGCGGCGAGCGCACCACGTCCGCGGCGGGCCGGGGCCGCATGGTCGCCGGGTCGAGCAGGTACTCGTCCAGGCCCGCGTGGGCGGCCTGCCAGGAGCCCAGCCGCAGCAGGCTGACACTGTGGTCGAGCGGTGGCTCGCCCGCCCGCCAGTCGCGAGCCGCCGTCTCCACCAGGGCACGTCGCAGAGCGCCGACGCGCACGGCCGACCTCATCCGTGCGTGGTACCGCCTCCTTGCGGCAGGGTGTGATCCCTCGCCGAGGACCCGGTGGCTGTCAGTGCTGTCTCGAGCGCGGTGCGTAGACAGTCCGCCGGCGGCTCACAGGCCGCCCAGGCCACCAGGTGTTCTGTGACCGTGCGAAGTTCTATGCCGGTGTGCCGGGCGATCGCGGTGAGAACGTGGATGCCCTGGCCCGGGCGGAGCCCGCCCATCGCGATGACCACACCGACAGCCTGGTCGATGACAGAGTGTGAAGCGACGCTCTCTTGTCGCTGCCAGAGTCGAGGTGTGCCCGTGCCGGTCAGCCCAACGCCGCTCGGAGCGCGGGAAGGAGCGTCCCTTTCGACCAGTCCAGGAACTGCGGCTGAGAGTCACCGCCGATCTGTACCAGGGCGACCTCGGTGAAACCGGCTCCTGCGTAGGGGAGTACGGCTTGGACGAAGTCGTCCGGGTTGTCGCCGCATGGAATGGATTCCGCGACGTCGTCCGTGGTCACAAATGCGGTCGCCGAGGTGAAGGAGTCCGGGTGCGGCAACTCGGAATTCACTTTCCAGCCCAGACCGAACCAGCGGAACTGTTCGTGCGCGCGACTGGTGGCCGTTTCGTGGTCGGGGTCGTAGCTGACCGGAAGCTGCCCCACACGCGGTTTGCCGGCACCACCGTGCCGATCGAACGCCTCCAGAAGCCCCTTCTTGGGCTCCGTCGCTATGACCAGGTCGGCGAGACGGCCCGCGAGCGCGCACGACTGGTCGCCCGAGACGGCGATTCCGATCGGCGGAGGCGTCTCGGGAAGGTCCCACAGACGCGCCGAGTCAACTCGGAAATGAGCGCCGTGACGTGTCACATGTCCGCCGCGGAACAACGCGCGGATGATCGAGACTGCTTCCTCCAGCATTTCATGCCGCACGTCGACCGAGGGCCAACCAGAGCCCACCACGTGCTCGTTGAGATTCTCGCCGGCCCCCAGACCGAGCCGGAACCTGCCCTCGGACAGCAGTTGAAGAGTGGCGGCCTTCTGCGCCACGACCGCCGGGTGATATCGAATGGTCGGACAGGTCACATACGTCATCAAAGGAATGCGTGAGGTGGCCTGGGCCGCGGCTCCGAGTACGCTCCAAGCGTAGGAGGAGTGTCCTTGCGACGGCAACCACGGAAAATAGTGGTCAGATATGACCGAGAAATCGAAACCCGCCGATTCTGCCTGCACAAGATGGTCCACGAGGTCACGTGGACCGGCCTGCTCGCTCATCATCGTGTATCCGATTCGCGTCATGATTCAGCGAGTACCAGGACCGATGGACACGAAACACCGATCGATCCTCTCGGACTTCATGTGCCTCTGGACGCGGAAGTCAGGAAGTCTCGGCGCACACCGCCCGAGCCACGACTCGACCAATTCCCAGGGCGGCAAGGCGCAGTCTGCACGTGTGATCCGCCGGCACGTGTGCAGGAACGGTGTCCGGGGCCGAGTGCCCTCCTGGCGGGCCGACGCCCCGTGGATCAGTGCGGAAGCGTCGAGGCGTCGTTGAGGCGGACGGCGCATTCCAACTGGAGTGCGTGGACGAACGGTCGTCCCTCGATGAAGTGGTGGGTGGTCGCGCTGCTCGGATCGTCGGCGGACAGACAGCATCGAGCCAGGGGCGTGAGCAGCGCGGCCTCCGGCCCATCGTCATCGGCGGCCCGGCGCCACCGGCCGTCGGCACGCAGGCAACGGTGCCGGGTCTCGACGAATACGGCCTCAGCGAGTCCGCACACCGCTGTGTCATGCCACCCGGCGGCACCAGGCCGGCGGCCGGCCGTCGCCAACTGCGCTCCACCGCATCGACCGCGACGGCTCGCGCCGCCTCATGTCGGCGAGGACGCGTTCGGCGGTGAAAAGCACCGCGGTGTCGAGCAGGTCGTGCGGACCGTGCGCGGCGACCGCGAGGCCCACCCAGCTCTGTGTGGCGCAGCCAGACGAATCGGTCGTCGTGGCTTCGGCCGATGTTCGCGCGCTCCGGCAACGAGGTGGTGGCGGCCGCGACCGTACCGCCGGACGAACTCGTCAGACCGCGCAGGACGGCCCAGGCGTGCCGGGCATCGCGTGGCGCGGCCAGGCCGGAGCAGTCGGGTACGTCCTGCAGCCAGGCGTCCTGGGTGCGCGTCCACAACTGCGCCGGATCCAGGGGCTCGAAGCTGTCCCGCTCGGACAACTCCAGAACGAGGTGGTGCTGCTCACCCTCGCGCAGCCGGAACGCAGCGCGCAGCCCGATCTCGGGGCGCCGCGTTACCTGGTGCGCGCCGTCGAGCCGCAGCCGCAGGACTTCGGCTTCAGCTGTCCACACATGGCCCTCAAGACGGGGATCACGCACCCGTCCCGCGCCGAAGCCGGGGGGCGAGACCGAGCCGTAGGCGTGCCTCTCCTTTTCGATGCGCATCCGACGCAGCAGCACGAGCCGGTCCACGGCACCGGCATCGCGAGCGCGTCGCGCCACTCGATCACGGCGTCGGCCGTCACCCGGTGGCTCACTCGGATCAGCGTGCCGTCCTCGGGGTACCCGCACCACACACGCCACTGGTCGACTCCCTCAGCACCCACGGAGGGCAGTCGTCGTTCGGCACGGGTACCGGCTTGTCCGCTCTGTCGGTCATGGCACCGGGCCCGGCCGCCCGGCGCAGAGACGGTCCGCAGGCCGACGGAGGGGCACAGCGGACCCGAGAGTGCGAGCATGCGTTGCTCATCGGACGCCGTCCGGGCCTGCCCTCTTCGACGGGTTGGACAGCTGCGTCGGGGAACCCGTCGTCCAGAGCGAACTCCGGCACGAAAGGGCTGCTGAAGATGCGGCCTCGGCACCCCGAGTAGCGCCACATCCACAATGGGCTGCGAGGCATCGCGGCGCAGCGGCGAGATCGAGGCACAGCAGTCGCAGTCCGAAGAGCCTGCGGGTCACCTTCATGGCGCGGGGCGGCGTGCCTCCGGCCTGCCGGGCTGATCACCCTGAGTCGACCTGTCGGCCGGCCCCACAGGACTGAAGAGGCCGTAACGGAAGATGGAGGCGAGACCTCATGCCGTCCGGATCGAGTTCCAAGCGGGAACGACAGTACGAGCACATCAAGAAGAGCGCGGAGGACCGTGGCGAGTCGACGCGGCGGGCCGAGGAGATCGCCGCGCGTACGGTCAACAAGGAGCGGGCGCGGTCGGGCGAGTCGAAGACCGCCAGCAAGGCCTCGATCCGTGATCCGAAGTCGGCGTCCCAACGCGGCGGGCAACGATCGCACAGCGGCGCGGAAGGCCCCACGAAGGATCAGCTCTACGAGGAAGCCAGGAAGCGCAACATCCACGGTCGCTCCTCGATGACCAAGCGGCAGTTGGAGAACGCCCTCGGTCGTTGACGACTGATGTACGAAGGAACGACTTCGGCGCCGCCTGCGGTGAAGGACTGCAGGCGGGCCGCGGTATTCCGGCCCGCACTGGAGGTCGGCGTACGACGAACGTGGTCTGGGCCGAGTTGAACTCGCGTCCGCCTTCTGCATCTTCGATCTTGAGGCATGCGCTGCGAACGTGCGGCCCGCTTGTCCCACAAGGACCCGAACCACGCGGCGGAGCATCCTGGTGCCGACCTTGACGGAGCCGCAGGGCAAACATGGGCCACACGCCTGGTCGAGACGCTGATTGGTGTGTGCGGCACTACGGACAGCCAGGTCGTCGCCGTATCCACGGCCCGCAGGCTGCAGCCTGTCGTGTTTGGCTGCCCCAGTTCGGGGAACCGGAAAAATAGGTGTGTTTCGGACATGAGGCATGTCTGTGGGAGTGGCGTTCCCGTCGCCCGGGCGGGCTGTCCGAAGCGCGTCGCGCGTTCATGGTGAGCGTCGCTCGTCTCTCGCGTATGAGAGGTGCGGTGCACCATGCGAACCCCTACGAGCGCGCAACCGGGCGCGCGACACCATCGCCACGATGATGCCCCGGAAACCGAACAGGCGTTTCGCCTGCTGGCTTCGCTGCCGCCGGGCAGCGAGCACGACGCACTCCGTGAGGAACTGGTCGAGGCCTGGCTGCCGATGTCCGAACGGATCGCGGGCCGCTTTCGCGGCCGGGGCGAGAGCTACGAGGACCTGCGGCAGGTCGCGGCCCTCGCGCTGGTCAAAGCCGTAGACCGGTACGATCCCGAACGCGGCAACGCCTTCGAGAGTTATGCCGTTCCGACCGTGGCGGGGGAGATCAAGCGGCACTTCCGCGACCACCTGTGGAGCGTGCATGTGCCGCGCCGCATACAGGATCTGCGCAACCGGGTGCGGAGCGCTGTGCGGGACCTGTCGCCGACCGTCTCGAATCACTCGCCGAGCGTGAGCGAGATTGCCGGGTACACGGGTCTGAGCGAGGAGGACGTCCGGGCCGGGCTCGAGGCGCTGGAGGGTTACGCCGCGCTGTCCCTGGACGCCGAGGCCCGGGGCAGCGACGACGGCTACTCCATCGGCGACACGCTGGGCTCCTGCGACCCGGCCCTGGACACGGTCGTGGACCGCGAGTCGGTCAAGCCCCGCCTGGCGGCCCTGCCCGAGCGTGAACGCACCATCCTGTATCTGCGCTTCTTCCAGGACATGACCCAGGCCCGCATCGCCGAGCAGCTCGGGATCTCGCAGATGCACGTCTCACGGCTGATCAGCCGCTCCTGCCACCGGCTGCGTGATGAGGTGCTTCAGGACGCCGCCTAGTGCTGGATCCCTCAAAGGAAGTACACACAGCGGCTGCGTAAGTGCCTGGCGGGTGGTGCGGGTCTGCCCCATCCAGGGGCGAGCGCATGAGTTGAACTGGTCGCGCCCAGAGCCTCCAGGCCGTCCAGCCCGAGCGGTTGAAGCGGTGCAGGCACCGGCGCACCGTCTTCTGACCACACCTCAGCTCGTCGACGATCTGCGGGACCAGCTACCGTCCCAGCTCAGCTCCACCACATCCCACGGCGCCTTTCTCGCCCACGCCAGACGGTGGACCACCGCTTGCTCGCCCTCGTCACGGCCCGGCCGTGCCCTCATCACCATGACCGAGCCCCCGCCCCGCTACCAGCAGCGATACCCAGCGAAACCGGAATCCAGCACGAGTCCCGTCTGGTGTGGGGCAGGGTGCGTAGAAGCGCCGGATGGGGGGACCTGGTGTGCAGGCCGGGTTCAGCGGCCCTGGGGACTGGCCCGGTCAGGCTCCTCTGGTTCGGACCGTGAGCCGGGGGAGCCGTCGTGTGGCCGGTGTGGCGCCCGGGGCGGACTGCGAACTGGTGGGGCAACACGTCGCTGTCGGGCACGAGGATTCACGCATCCGCGGGGATCGGATGTCGATGGCGCGACACCATGCTCAACGACTGCCGATCGGCATAGGGCACGCAGCCCGTGGGACGGTATGGGACGTCCGTCGGGCTTGCTGCAGCGGGCACGGTGACGGTCGTGGTGCCGCGTGCTGCGGACTCAGCCGTGGGGTCGGGCCGACGGGTCGTGAACAGTGCTTCGTCCAGCCGGTGGGTGCCGGTGATTGCGCGCGAGTGCGGGCCGCGTCGTCGAGCTTGCGGGTGGTCTGCTCGGCGCTGTCCCTTGGCAGGTCCGTCTGAGGTTGTCGACCGCTGGACGAGGTCCCGCGGAGGCGGCGGATCCGCCATCATCAGGGTGACCGCGTCCGTCTTCGGCTCACTCGCCCGACGTCCAGGCTCGCGGTCCACCGCCGCGCCATTCGATCAGGTCCGAGTCGTCGACCGTCGTGTCGGTCTCCGGGAGGCCCTCCCGGCGCAGAAACTCCACGACGTCGAGCAGGTGGTACGCGGTGCCGACGTCCTTGCCGTGGATCGCGACCTTCCGGCCACCGTCGGGGCCCGGCGGCTGGACGGTCACAGGCGTGCTTTCCATACCCACCGGGTCCCCGGAGCCGAGGCACTCATGCCGTCCCGCGCCCGTCGAACTCCGTCCGTCGCGGGGTATGAGAAGCGTGGGCTCCGTCCCGCCAGCCGACCGGGGGCGGCGTGCGAGGGCACCGCTCACCCGGGGCTACCGCTGGGAAGGGCGAGTTTCACGGCCGGGGTGGAAGCCTTCCCGCTGCTCCACGACGTACGGGGCCATGGCGGCGCGCCGCTGCTTTCTCCGGCTTGGAGGCCCGCCAGGCGTCGCAGGTCTCCTCGGAGTCCCTCAAAAACCGAAGTTCTTCTCAAACTCTGAGGTCAGAGCTTCGACAACGCGGAACTCGCCGCACACGCACGCACGGTGAGACGCCCTCGGATCGCAGGCGGTACGGGAAGCCGCAGCGGATACGGGGCTGCTGACGGCGGCTGTACCGAGGGCTGAGTCGGCTATGGCCGGACAGCGACTCGGAGTCGTCGGAGGAGTGCGTCGATCTCCGGTACCAGCCGGGGGCCCAGGATCGCGACGCCCATCGCGGTGGCCACTCCGGCCCAGGCCACCGGACCGAGCGGTGTGCAGCCGAAGAACTGGCTGAGCAGTGGCGTCTCGACGAGGCCGACCAACACCGCTGCCGAACCGAGGGCTGTGATGAGCACGAGCGGGCTGTGCCGCCGACCGGACACCGTCTGGGTGAGCTGGGCTCCGACCACCCCGCACAGCGCCATCGTGCTGGTCCGTCGCGCGGAGCCGGGAGTGATGGTGCCGATCAGCCAGGCCGTGGTCGCACCCAGCGTGGTGACGATGCCCCGTTCGCGGATCTGGCGCGTCAGCGGATCGCCGAGCGCCGCGACGCCGACCGGGACGCTGTCCGTCAGCGTCGATTCGCCGTCCGGGCTGTCCTCGGTCGTCTCGTCCCGCGGTGTGACCGCGACCGCCATCGCCGGGAACATGTCGGTGAGCAGGTTGACCAGCAGAATCTGCCGTGTGGACAGTGGTGAGGCACCGGAGAGCAGGGTCCCGAGCACCGAGAAACTGATCTCACCCGCGTTGCCGCCGATCAGCACGCTGATCGCATCCGCCACGCTGCGCCACAGCGCTCGGCCTTCGCGACGGCTGCGACGAGCATGGACAGGTCGTCGCTGGTGATCACCAGGTCCGCCGCGTTCCGGGCCGCGGCCGAGCCGCGGACCGCGATGCCGATTCCGATGTCGGAGGCGCGGATGGCAGCGGCGTCGTTGGCACCGTCGCCGACCATGGCGACCACTCGTCCGGCCGCCTGGAGCGCCTCGATCACCTGCAGTTTCTGCTCCGGCGCGACGCGGGCCACCACGTCGCAGTCGCCCAGCAGGCGCGCCCGGCCGCTGCGGTCCTGTTCGGCGAGACGGTCGCCCGTGATCACGGACACGTCGTCGGGCCAGCCGAGTTGGACGGCCACCGCACGGGCCGTCTGCGGATGGTCGCCGGTGAGCATGACGGGGCGCACACCGGCTTGCCGGAGATCGGAAACCAGCGGCGCGGAGCTGGGGCGAGGGGTGTCGGCCAGGGCGACGTAGCCGAGCAGGTCCAGATCCGCGAGAGGGCGGTCGAGCGCCTCGGTGGATTCTTCGGTGCCCGTCAGCGGGCGGCTGGCGACCGCCAGTACCCGCAGGCCGTCAGCGGCCAGGGACTTCGCGACGTCGTCGGTGCTGTCTGCGCAGCCGGGCAGTACGACCTCGGGGGCGCCCTTCACCAGCAGCAGGCGGGAATCGTCCGCGGTGGTGCCGACAGCGGCGGCGTAGCCCCGGCTGGCCTCGAACGGCTGGATCGCGAGGGGCTTGCGCCGTGATCCGGCCGGGGCGGCGGCGAGGATGGCCTCGTCCGTGGAGTGCGCGTGGATGCCCGCCTCGTGGTCGGGGGTGCGGCAGGTCAGTGCGGCCGACCGCAACAGGGGTGCCGCCTCGGCGGCGTCGGCCGGGTGCTGGTCGCCGTCCGCCGTGGCGACGCGCACCACGTGCAGCCGGTTCTGGGTGAGGGTGCCGGTCTTGTCGAAGCAGATGGTGTCCATGCGGCCGAGGGCCTCAAGGGCACGTGGGGTGCGGACCAGTACACCGATCCGGCTGAGCCGACGAGTCGCCGCCAGCTGTGCGACGGTCGCCACGAGCGGCAGTCCCTCGGGGACGGCGGCCACCGCGACGGCCAGTCCACCGCGGACCGCCTCGCGTACCGGTCGGCCGCGCAGCAGCGACAGGCCGGTCACGGCTGTGCCGCCCAGCAGCGTGAACGGCAGCATCCTGCCGGTCAGTTCGTGCAGCCGGGCCTGGACGCCGGGCGCCGGCCGGGTGCGTGCGGCGAGGTGGGCCGCACGCCCGGCCTCGGTCTGGCCGTCGGTGCCCACCACGACGGCACGGCCGTGACCGGCGGCCACGGTGGTGCCCGCGAAGACCATGCAGTGACGGTCGGCCACCGGAGCCTGCGGTGTGGCGTCCACCTGCTTAGCCGTCGGCAACGACTCGCCGGTCAGCGAGGACTCGTCCACCTCCAGGTCCTCGGCCTCGATCAGCCGTCCGTCGGCCGGTACGACGTCTCCGGTGTAGAGCTCGATCAGCTCGCCCGGCGCCAGACGCCGCGCGTCCACGGACCGGGTCTCCCCGCTCTCCACGTCGACGATGCGACGGGCCTCCTGACGCTGCCCCAGCTTGAGCCCGGCCAGCGCGTACTCGGCGCGCAGCCTTTGGAGCCCTCCCACCAGGGCGTTGACACCCAGCGCGCCGCCCACCATCAGCCCGTCCACCATCGCCCCCAGGAGAGCCGACGCGGTCGCGCCGACGAGCAGCAGGGGAGTGAGCGGGTCGTGCAGTTCGGCGCGGACGGCACCGACCAGACGGAACGTCAGGCGAGCGGGAGCGAGCACGGGAAGACGGGCGGCCCTGCCGACGGACTCCCGGAGACCCGCGAACATGTCCGGCTCCGCCGCCCGGGCGCCGGTCCGGAGCCGCGCCAGCACCTCCTGGGGCTGGAGCGCGTGCCAGGGGACTCGGGCCGGTGGGTGCGGCGCACGGTGGGCACTCGCCTGGAGCGCTGCGCGCCAGCCGGATACGAGGGAGGCGGCAGCGGCGGCGTTCACCGGACCGATCCGCAGGCCCAGCGGGAGGGTGACGCGTTTCGAGCGGGCGCCCCGGGTCACCACCAGCAGACCGGCCAGCGCGGCGCCCGCCTCGGCGAAGAGCTTGGAGTGCTCGCTGACGGTCCGCGCGGCGGGAACGGCTGCCAGCAGACGCCACGCGCCTTCCAGCCCGTGCAGCAGCAGGACATCCGCGCCCCACACCACCGCGCTGCGGGCGTCGGTGAGGGAGACGGCGATGTCGCTGCGCAGCAGACCCGCCAGCACGTCACGGCTCTCCGGGTCCAGTTCTTCCTCCGTATCGGCCCCGGCGCAGGGAACGTGGGCCACGGTGAGCACGACGCGGCCCTCGTCCTGAAGTTGTTTCACCACGTCGGCCAACGGCACGTCCAGGCCGACGAGTTGGTCCGCGAGAGCGTCGAAGTCGCCGAGCGATCCGTCGTCCCGCACCACCACGTGGAGACCGGCCCGGCGGGCCGCGTCCATCGCGGCCTCGGCCAGTGGGTCGATCTCCCAGCCGACCAGAACGGTACCGATGTCCCGGCCCCGCTCCGAAGCGATCATCAACCCGGTGTCCGACTCTCCCTGGTCGGGCACCGGGCGCAGTGCGAGCCCGTTCTCCTCGTCGGGCCGCAGGGCGGCCGCCGCGGCCTGCCACAGATGGTCGTGGTCCCATGCGGGCACGTTGGGGTGGACGTCCAGGACCGTGCGCCGGGTACTGCGCAGCGCCTCGGGATGGAGGACCACCGTGTCGACGAGCTCCAGCTGCCTCAGGCGGTCCAGGTTACGGACGAGTACGCCCTCGCAGGCCAGCTCGGTGCACAGGGTCGCGGCGAAAGCTGCTGGTCCGTAGCGCGCGGCTTTGGGATTACCGGCCAGCAGCGCCTCGGCCCCCTCGTGGACATCGCGGGTGAAGAGGAGGGCTCCGGCCGCGCCGAGCAGGGCTCCGGTGACGGCCTGGCCCCGGTACTCCTCGCCCGGGTACGGGTGAAGCGGCGGACGGGCGACCGCGCGGCCGGCGAGGCTCAGCCGTTCCGGCGCGCAGACAGTGTCGTGCGCGGCGTCGAACGCAGCGGCCCGGGCCACGGCCTCGGCCAGCTGGCCCGCCCGCAATGCGGCGTCCAGGACGAGGGCGGTCGGCGACTGCCCGATTCCGTTGGCGGCCGCGTTGACGGCGGCCAGAACCAGATCCGTGGCCGAACGGCCCAGACGGCGCCGCAACACGCTCCGTATCCGCGGCTCCTCACGCAGCAGTGCCACCCCGGCGGTCAGCAGGTGCGGTCCCTGTCTCAGGCGGACAGTCCGCGCCACGACGGCGGTGCTGATCCCGACCGCGTCGCAGAACAGTGCGAGCGCACCGGAACGTATCCCCCCTGTGTGGCCCGGATGCGCCGGCTCCAGCACATCCTCCTCCGGCCGCTCCAGCTTCTGCCGGCCCGCCAGTTCTGTCGCCCTGTCCACCACGCGATCGGCGACGGCGTCCTGCGTCGTCTGTATCACCAGCCGCGCCAGCCCGCCGTCCCAGTAGGCGGCCAGCACGTCCGGATGCTTCGCCAGGCCGGATGCCACGCGCCTGGCAGCTGTCTCCACACTGCGCACGGTTTCTCCCGGACGCGGGCGCAAGGGGAGCTGGACCCGGGTTCCGGCACGCCAGTATCCCTGGCCGGGAGCCATGGCGTTCAGCCCGACCCGGCCGACCCGCACAGCGCTCTCCGCCACCGCCACCGCACCGCGTTCGGTGGCGCGTCCCCCTGCTTCTGCTGCCGCGGCCGCCAGCCGGACAGCAGCACGCGCGCCCGGGAGGAACCGGCCGGCGACCTGCGCCGGCATCCTCACCGAGAGGCTCAGCCCCGCAGCAGGAAGCCGGCTCACCGCGCCAAGGACCATCTCTCACCTCGCGGAACCGATGGACTCACCGGCCGGCCGACCGGCGGGTCTTCTTGGGAGGGTGCGTACCGGCTGCGCGGCCACCGGCCTGCGACCCGCCCCCTCCCTCGGCACGCCCGGAGCGCGACTGCGTCAGCCAGACCACCGCGGCGCCCGCGGCCGCCATCGGCCACTCGATCACACCAACGGCACCCATCAGTCCGACCCCCGCGTACGCTGCCATGCGCCGTGATCGCGGGGAGACGACGCCCACCGTGTCAAGGACGGTGTCGAACGCGTCTTTGACCGCGGGCGCGCCCGGGAGATGGCTCACCGTGGCCGTGACCGTTTCGACGGGATGGAGCAGCTTCTCTGTCGCCGCGGACGATGACGCTTGCGCATTCTTGGTCATGTCCGTCTCATCTCCTAGGTGGGCCGTCCGGTCGGGTCAGGTCGGTGGCGGGTGTCCGGTACCGAGTACCTGGTATGCGGCGCCTTACACGGCCCGGCTGGACGGGTGACAGCGCGGCCGAGTCGGTCCAGCGCCACGTGGCGGCTGGTGCCCCGCACGCGATGATCGGCAACGACGCCTCACCGAACCCTCAAGGAGTGATCAGCCCGATGCTCGAGCGCACCCGGCACAAGAAGCACACAAAGGTCACCTTCATCCTGCCCGCAGGCCATCCGGCACGAGAGGCCAGCGTGGTGGGTGACTTCAACGACTGGCAGCCTGGCGCCCACCCGCTGATGCCGCGTCCCGACGGGAGCCGCGCGGTGACGGTCACCCTGCCGGTCGACCAGCAGCTGGGCTTCCGCTACCTCGCACACGACGACTGCTGGTTCGACGAGGAAGACGCCGACGGCCACGACGGCCGTAACAGCCTCCTGCACACCTGACCTGATCGTTTCCCTCGGCCCAGGCCTGGGGCTGACGCCGGTACCGCTGGACGCCGGGTGTGCGCTTCGACGCCGGCAGCCGCGGCCCGCAGCCGACGGACGCCTCCGACTACCGTCAGATGCCCGTCGGCGTCGTGGGACCGGGCGGCGTCGAGGCGGGGGCGGTCCCGGTGAAGGTGAAGTCGGCGAGCTTGGGGAGATGCGGGCGGCCGTACGGAAGTGTCTCCGCGCCGACGGGTGAGATCTCGCCGGTGGAGATGTCGCCGCGCTCAAGGAGGGCCGGGCCGGTCGGCTCCTCGGACGGCGGTCCAAGGCCGGGGAGTCGTGGGACTGTGGTCCGGCTCCCAGCCGGTCGGCCGGGGTCTGCCGGATGGGCGGGTTGACGATGGAGCCGGACGGTTCCCGGATGTCAGGGGCGGGGGCCGGGGTGGCTGCCGCGGCCGAGGGGGGAAGAACGGCTGTCCTTCGAAGGGCTGCTCCGAGCCGAGGAAGGCGGGTCTTCCCCGGGGCCGGGCGCCTCGGTGATGTCCAGGAACACGTGGATGGCCTGCGGCCACTTCGCGGTGATCCGTCGTTTGAGTCGCACACAGACCAGTTCGACCTCCTCGCTGTCGAGCCCCGGTACCAGATCGATGCGGGCGGCGACGAGGGCCGAGTCCAGCCCCAGTCGCATGGTCAGCAGCGCCGCGACCTTGTCGATCTCGTTCTGGGACCCGAGGAAGTCACCGATCGGGTCGCGCAGTTCCGTGTCGAGCGCCTCGCCGATCAGCCGGTCGCGGGCCTCCCGGGCCAGCCGATAGGCCACGCACAGCAGGAGCAGTCCGATCGCCATGGACGCGCTCGCCTCCCAGGCGACCCGCCCGGTCGCCATGTGCAGCGCGATACCGACCGCCGCGATGATCACGCCGGTCACGGCTGTGGTGTCCTCCGCGATCACCGTGCGCAGCGCCGGGTCGGCCGCGCCGTCACGCTTCCGGCGCGCCTGGTGCAGGGCCCGGAGAAGGGAGGCACCGTCGGCCAGCAGAGCGACGCCGAGCACCGCGAGCCCCGCCGTGTAGCCCGTCGTCGACTCCTGGCGGTCCGACCGCAAGGCCTGAGATCCCTGGTACACGGAGAAACAGCCGCCCATGACGAAGATCCCCACCGCGGCCAGTAGCGCCCAGAAGTAGCGTTCCTTGCCGTAGCCGAACGGATGACGGTCATCGGCGGGCCGCTTGCTGCGGCGTACGGCGATGAGCAGGAACACCTCGTTGAGGCAGTCCGCGACCGAGTGCGCCGCCTCCGAAAGCAGGGCGGGGGACCCGACAAAGAGCCCGGCGACCGCTTTGGCCCCGGCGATCACGAGATTGGCTGCGAGGGCGACGAGAACGGTGATCCGGGTTCGTACGTCCCGGGCCGTGGAGTCCCGATCTCGCCGCCGCTCACCGTCCGTCACCAATGCAGCCCTCCAGCCTGCCGTGCGGACCCGCTTGCCGGCTTGGCGCCCGGACACGACGTGGACCGAGCGCGGAGCTCGGGCCCGCCCCGCGTGAGCATCCGGCCCGGACATGCCGGGGCCCGACGCCCCGTCCACGCCCGAATGCCCCGGTGGGCCGGGTTCATGCGGGGGCAAGGGGAGAGCGCCCGCGTGTGCAGAGCGCGCCGACGGCGCCCCCGCCCCCGCGGGAGCGCCGTCGGCGCGCGGTAAAGCGGCAGCGGTGGGGTACCCGGCGCGGGGAGTGCGGTGACAGCGCCGGGCCAGAGCCTGAACAGGGGGCTGCAATGGAATGTGCGGGACATCGTGAGCGACGCCCCGACCGCCATGGGCGCCCGCGCGGGTGACGTGGGGGCCCGGGTGATGTGTGACCGGGGCATCGGCCTGGGGCCTGGTGGTGGCCGACAGCGAGCGGATCGGCCTGGTCAGCGACAGCGTTCTGATCGCTGTCATCGCAGACGGAGTCAACCCCCGCCGGTTGCTGGTGGCCGAGGACGGTGCCCCGGGGGTTCAGCCGCAGTCCTCGTGGACGAAGACATGGACCACGCTGCGCGCAGGGTGTGTGCCAGGGCGGCTCGGTATGCGGCCGTGAACGCCGACGGTGAAACGGTGGGACGCCGACGGTGAATCGGTGGGTTCGCGGCGGTGGCGCAGGCGATCGAGGGGCCTCGATGCCCAAGGTGGCGCCGACGCCGAATCTCCACGGCAGTTCGGCTCCGGCATGTGACCGCGCCACCGTGACGACCGCGGAACGAGGAACATCGGGAAGGAGAGTTGACGGATCATGCGTATCGCGTTTCTGACAGCGCGTGAGGGCGTCGAACAAGTGGAGTTGACCGAGCCCTGGCAGGCGGCTCTGGCGGCCGGGCTTGATCCGGTGCTGGTGTCGACCGGCCCCGGCCAGGTGCAGGCTTTCCACCATCTCGACAAGGCCGACACGTTCACCGTGGACGAGGTCGTCGGGGACACGTCGGCGGAGTCCTTCGGCGGCCTGGTGCTGCCCGGCGGGGTCGCCAATCCGGACTTCCTGCGGATGAACGACAAGGCCGTCGCGTTCGTGAAGGACTTCTTCGAACAGGGGCGCCCGGTCGCCGCGATCTGTCACGCGCCGTGGACGCTCGTCGAGGCGGACGTGGTGCGGGGTCGCGTGCTGACGTCGTGGCCGAGCCTGCGCACCGACATCCGCAACGCCGGCGGCACCTGGGTTGACGAGCAGGTGAAGATCTGCGGCCACGGGCCCAACAAGCTGGTCACCAGCCGGAAGCCGGACGACCTCAAGGCGTTCTGCGCGGCCTGTCTGGACGTGTTCGAGCAGGAGGAGACAGGCCGGTGAGCGCGACCCCCGACCGCAAGGGCGAACAGCTTGATGCCTTCCGCCCCCGACCCCGCTTCCGGGCCGCTCACCACGGCCCAGGCCGTGCGGGTGGGCCACACGACGACTCGCTGACCGTCGGTGAGCGCGGGCCCACGGTGATGGAGGACTTCCACGCAAGGGATTAACTCACGGTCATGCCACGGACACCTCGCCGCTCAACGGCGATCAGGACGCGATGCGCCTCGTACGGGACGCGTACCGCCACGGCAAGCCGGTGGCGGCGCTGGGCAACGGAGTGGACGTACTGACGGTTCCGGGGCCCGAGGGGGTCCGCCTGTCCACGCGGTCCCGTCGGTTGGTGGCCGACCGGGTCTGGTGACCGACGCCGGACCGGGCCCCGCGAGCGCCGAGTTCGCGCGGGCGCTCGTCGCCGCCGTCGCGGGACACCGCCATCGGGGCCGGCCGCCGGCACGCTGCTGAAGCCGGTGCGCCGAGTGCCCGCTTCGCGCGACGGACCGCGGGTACTCGCGTAGCGGAACGTCGGAAACGGACGTCCCCCGGCCCGTGCCGATGCTCGGCCACGTCACTTCCAGCTACCACAGCCCGGCCCTCGGCCGTCCCTTCGCCCTCGCCCTCGTCGCCGACGGACGGGCGAGGATCGGCGAGACCCTGCTCGCCCCGGTGGGTGAGGACCTGGTGTCCGTCGAGGTGACCGACTTCGTCCTGTACGACCTCGAAGGGACCAAGCGAGATGGCTGAGCCGACCGCCACCGACCCCGCAGCCCTGCGCACCAGCCCCCTGGCGCACCTGGAGGAACGGATGCGCGCCGCCACCGTCAGCGGCGCCCGGGGCGTCGCACTGACCGAGCGGCCGTTCGTCACCATGGTGAACGTGCGCGTCGACCCCGCCTCCGAAGCCGCCGACCGCATCGAGAAGGCCCTGGCGGCAGCGCTCCCGCGGCAGTGCGGCGATACCACCGCCTCCGGACCGCACACGGGCGCCTGGCTCGGACCCGACGAGTGGCTCGTGCTCTCCCAGGCCGAACCGACCGCTGTGACCGCCGAGTTGCGCGAGGTACTCGCGGGCGCCCCCGGCTGGGTCGTGGACGTCCCGGCGAACCGCACCACACTGAAGCTGAGCGGACCGTCCGCCCGGCGGGTGCTGGAGAAGGGCTGCCGGCTGGACCTGCACCCCCGCGCCTTCGGCCCCGGCCAGGCAGTGTCGACCACGGTGGGCCCCGTTCCGGTGCTGCCGTGGCAGGTGGACGACACACCGACGTACCGGCTCTTCCCGCGCTCCTCGTTCGCCGACTACCTGGCCCGTTGACTGATCGACGCGATGAGTGAGTAGCGCGGCCCGGAGTCACCCTGATGGCACTGAGTGCGTTCGACGGATGCGGCGCCCGCCACTGGACATCCACGACTTCATCGGCCACGAGC
This sequence comes from Streptomyces monashensis, assembly GCF_001866665.1. Taxonomy (GTDB): domain Bacteria; phylum Actinomycetota; class Actinomycetes; order Streptomycetales; family Streptomycetaceae; genus Streptomyces; species Streptomyces monashensis. Next base: position 165,381 of record NZ_MLYO01000015.1, read on the forward strand.
TCGCCCGTGTCCTCACCTGCATCTTCGGACTGCCGGCCGTCATCGCTCGGAGCAGGCGGTCGGGGCCGGCCGCCGCCTCTTCGGTGAGACCAGTTGCATGAAGCCCATGCGCCTCATCAACGCTCACACCGTGGGCGATGTCTCTTTCCGCAGCGCCGCGGAGCCTTCGCGGAAACCCGTTGGGCGGGGCACGGTGACCACTGCTAGTCTTCCGGAGGCCGTGCGAGAGATTGAGGAGGTGGTACCCGTGAACGTATCAACGTGGGTGCTCTCCTCCAGGGTCACGGTCGGGCGATAGGTCGTCCGGGAGCGCCGTTGTGTGCACTCCCGAAAGGCACGACCATGCAGTTCACTTCCGAACAGCTCCTCGACGACGGCATCTGCGAACGCGAGTTCATGCTCGGCGAGATCCCTGGCATCCTGTGGACGCCCGCATCCGTATCCGCACCGGTCCCGCTGATCCTGCTCGGCCACCCCCCGCTCGGCCTGCGCACGATGTACCCCCGGCTGGCGGGGCGGGCCCGGCACGCCGCGGCGGCGGGCTTCGCCGCGGCCACCATCGAGCTCCCCGGGAGCGGTGACCGGCCCCGGTGGGCCGCCGTCGAGCAGGCCCGCGCCGACCTGCGCCGGGCCGTGGAGGCCGGCGAGCCGGTCGGTGACGAGCTCATCGACGCCCTCGTCCTCCCGCTCGTCGAGAAGTCGGTGCCGGAATGGCAGGCCGCCCTGGACGCCCTTCTCTCGCTGCCCGAGATCGGCGGCCCGGTCGGGTACTCGGGGGGAGTGATCTCCATCGGCATCCGGTTGGCGGGGGTCGAGCCGCGCATCGCGGCCGCGGGCTTGTTCGCCGGGAGTCTCGTGCCCGCCGTCATGTTCGAGGAGGCCCGCCGGGTCACCATTCCGCTGCACGTCCTGCTGCAGTGGGACGACGAAGGCAACGACCGGCAGGCGGCCCTGGACCTGTTCGACGCCTTCGGCTCCAAGGAGAAGGCGCTGCACGCCCATATGGGCGGGCACACGGGCGTCCCGCAGTTCGCAGGGGAGGACGCGGCCGGGTTCTTCGCCCGGCATTTGCGCTAGCCGCGGGCCGGCCCCTTCGCTGGGCCGGTGGACGGCAGGCGGTGCCGGCCGGCACGCCGTTCATCGAGGACGGGCCCCGGCTCTCCTCGATGGCGGTGGCCGGCAGCTGCACAACCGCCCCGATCACGGCGGTACCGGCCATCGGCGGTACCAGCCGGTCGGGGCGGCACTCAGCCACCAGCGCCTCCACCGGCTGGGCCCACGCCGTGAGGGTACGGGCCTGAGATGCGTGTATCAGGCGTCAGCCGCGTGCCGCCAGAACTCCCTGATCACTGGGGCGGGTACCGGACCCATCGCTGCGACCTGGGTCAACAGGATGGTGATCGCACTCGTTGCTGGGATCACGTGCGCCGCAGTGGTGCCCGCCGACAGCCCGTCGGCCAGCAGCATTCGGCAGACGGCCGGCCAGTCGTCGGCGGTGGAGGCCGGCCCGCCATTGCCGAGCGGAAACATGGGCAGACTGCCCCACTTCTTCGCCCCACTGGTGCGCGGCATCCGCGCGCTCGCCAAGGCACCGGCCCCGGCTCGCGAGGACCCGGTGCAAGGGTGAGTCGCGCGTTGGTCAGGTTCCGCCGCCGTGCGTGGCGGACGCCCCTCACTACGACAGCCTGACGGGTCATCGCCGCGCTGCCGAGAACGTCATTCGTGCGTGTCCTGCTGGCTCGGCCCGTAACAGGCGCTGCCGCTTCTGTGATCAAGGCCCAGTAGCGGTCGCCAAAAGACCAGTGCCACCACTTCGTCGGGCAGTTCACCAGGCCGGCGGCCGTCAGAGCGCGCCCCGAAAGAGCCCGGTGTGCGCGCCTGCGTGCCGATCCCGGCAGCGTCGGTGCAGCAGGCACCGGCGCTCTCCTCCGGAGTCGCGTTCATGGCCCTGCCCATACCGGGCTCGTGGCCGTCCGTATCCACGAGTGTGAGATCCACTGAGCGGCAGCATGCGTTCTCACAGGTCAGGAATGATTTCGGGGCCGAAGAGGCATGCCCCGCCCGACCTGCGAGATCACCCTGCTCGCCACCCATCAGGTCGCCGACAGGACGGAGCCGGGGCAGGACCGTACTACCTGTTCTTGATCTGTACGCGCTTGATGTTCACCGGTAGCGTCGGAAAGCCGTCTCCCGGCCCGTTCTGGTCGTCCTCGCCGCCCATCGCGATCTTCTGGAGCACGTCGAGGCCCGCGGTGACTTCGCCGAACGGCGTGTAGGCGGGCGCGAGTTTGGTGTCCTTCCAGACGAAGAAGAACTGGCTTCCGTTGGTGTTGGGCCCGGCGTTGGCCATCGCCACCGTCCCGGCAGGATAGGTCGCCCCGGTCAGGTTCTCGTCGGGGAAGGAGTAACCGGGTCCGCCGCTCCCGGTGCCGGTCGGGTCGCCGCACTGAAGCACGTAGATGTGCGCGGTGGTGAGCCGGTGGCAGTGCGAGCGGTCGAAGTAGGCGCGCTGGGCGAGGAACTTGAAGGAGTACGTGGTGCAGGGAGCCTTGTCGGTCAGTGCCCGAAAGGTGATCGCGCCCTGGCTGGTGCGCAGCGTCGCGCTGTACGGCTTGGCGGCCTGCACCGGGTCGAAGACCGGTATCCCCTTGAAGTTGTCTGCGGGAACGGCCGGCGTGTAGGTGCAGGCGGCCGACTGCGCGGCAGGGGGCGGCGTGTCGGCCGCGGCCTGCGTCGCGGTGCCGAGGGAGAGCAGGGCGGAGGCGGCGAGCAGGGCGCTTGGCTTACGGAGCACGAGGCGGTTCCCTTCGGGGCAGCACCGTACGGGCATGTCATGGCCGCCTCATCTTGCCCGCTCCTCCGGCCGGGTGGAACCCCTGCCCCGGGCACCGTCGACTTTGGTGGCGAGCAGTGCCTGGGTTGGTCAATGCCGCGTCGTCCGCTACCTGCCGCGCCGCGCGGTGGGGTTGACGGAGTCGGAGGAGGATGTGGCAGCGGGCCCGGAGGGCCAGGCGGGCGGCCGGTGGGACGCGGCCTCCTGGACCAGTTACCCGATCGACAGGGAAGTCGCCGACCTGCACACCGTCGCGGATGCGGCGGGCGTCGGCGACTTCGTCCTGGCCGGGTACTCCGGCATGGCTGCGATGGCCGGTTCCCTCGTTCCGTTCACGGAGCGCGCGAAGGGCCTGATGGCAGGCGGTCTCCCGCTGCTCGCGGGCAACGCCTACTGGGGAATGCCGCGTGTATGACTACGTCGGCGGCGCCGCCATCGCACGCCGAATCTCCGAGCACGCCGGTGAACTGCGTGCCCTCGGCTTCGAGATCATCGAACTCGACGGCCAGGACCACATCGGCGCCCTGGCCGAAACGGATCTGATCGCTCCTCAACTGTCCGCCGCGCTGGGCAGAGCCGGTTGGTGAGGCGAACCGGCATCGTATCTGCTGGCTTGCGGATGATCATCCGCTTTCGGCACTCCGGTTCGGCCGTGGTCGGCTCGGCCTGGGCCCGGTCTGCCTCCGCCCGCAGCTCGTCCACGGGTCGGCGAGCTGCAGTCTCGTGGTGTTCCAGCAGTTCAACGACCGACGCATCCCGACAAGGAAGGGAGTTGGTCCCCATCTACCGAGTCCCTCCGCGACCACCGTCACGCACATGACGGGCCCGTCAGTCTCGTCGCGCGACGCCAGAGAAGGAAGAGGCTGGCGACGCCGCGGTACAGCTCGGTTCGCGCCGCGGTCGCAGCTCAGGAATCAACATGCGGATCGCAAGCACGGGTTCGACGAACTACTCCTCGCGCGATCGGATGAACGTTCAGAGGCTGGAGCGCTACTCTCTGACCAGCAGTCACATCCATGGTGCGGCGGAGGCATTCGGCGAGCTCGATGACGCCCGATGTGGAAGAGCACCCGCTGCAGGTGCTTCGTCTGTCCTCCGCCGCTGATCGGCCTCTGCCGCCGGCGTCAGCCGGAGATCTCCTTGCGGGATGTACCCCCGCCGATGGCGATCTTGCGGGGCTTGGCGCGCTCGGCGATCGGGATGTGCAGGTCGAGCAGCGGCGTCGTAGTCGGCCTTGATGTTCTCGGTGTCCAGCGTGTCGGCCGGCACGATCTGGCGGGAGAAGACGCCCAGCGGTCGTTCCGAGTTCCGACTGCCGGAGTGCATCGGTTCCGCGGGAGGCGGTGATTTCCCCCGTGTCCGGTACGTTGCCACGGGGGCGGAGGACCGGGCCAGAAGGCGCTCCGCCTGTGCCGCGGCTCGGCGGCGTTGCGTTGTCCCATGAGGACGCAGGGCGTGTAAACAGCGTCGTCAAGCCGACGACAGATGAGCGGGCTCACCGGATCCCGTAGCAGAGGGGCCCATGCGGACCGGTAGGCACGAAGTAATGCGGCGACCGTCCTGACGTGGGCATCAACATCTTCGTGTCCACAGCTCCCCGCACCGGCACATCACCGTCGCACAGCAGAGCCGCGCGTGCACGACGGACTCTGCCGGGCGACGGATTCGCGGCGCGTATCGAGCCGGGTCAGGACTCCGTGATCTGGATGTGCCGCGGCCTGGTGGCCTGTGTCTTGGGCACGGTGACGGTCAGCACGCCGTCGTGCAGGGTCGCGCTGACCTCCTCGGACCTGACATCGGCGGGGAGGAGGGCCTGGTATTCGAAACGGCCGGTGCGGCGGGTGCTGCGGCGCAGGACGCCTTCACGCTCCCGCTCCTTGTACTCCCCGGTGAGGCGCAGTTTCCGCTCGCTCATCTCGATGCCGATGTCGTCCCGCTTGATCCCGGGCAGATCGGCCTCGAGCACACAGGCGTCGTCGGTCTCCCGCATGTCGGCCGCGGGGGACCACGCCGGCTCGCCCGGAGCGGCCGCGCCTCCCAGCAGCTGGTTCATCCGCTGGAACAGCTCGTCGAAGTCGGCAGCGATGGGTTCACACCGTCCGAAGCCTGGGAACCGTCCCTCCAGCAAGCTGCCGGGCTGGGTCACCGGGCGGGCAGGAAGATTCCGCCGCACTCGGCACGACACGGCACCTCAACCTCAACCGGGCCGTTGACCAGGCCGGTCGCTGGTGTGTCGGCTGCTCCACGCGCCGAGGGAGGGCGAGGGCGCCCCGGCGGCGCGGTACTGATCTCCATGGCTGCGCTGCCTCTCCTCGGGATACCAGCACCACGACTCATGGTGTCTGGCCTGCGAACGCGGGCACGCTCGTAACGTTGGGCGGCCACCACGTCGGGGACAGCAGCTGGCAGTGCGGGCGCCGCTCCGGCACCTCTACCCTCTCGCTCTCTTGAAAATCCCCTTCAGGCGGTCTGTCGTCGTTCCAAAGTGACGTCGTAGCCGAGGGCGTCGAGTTGGGCGAGGAGACGTCGGCGGTGGCGTTCTTCACCGAGGCGGCGGGTGAAGTGGTCGGGGCCGAGGTCCTGGTAGGGCACGTCGGTGGTGAGCATGTGGTAGGCGGAGACGAGCATGCTGTGCGCGACGGCGACGATGGTGCGTTTCTCGCCGCGCCGCGGTCGCAGCCGGTGGTACTGGGCGGCGAGATACGTGCCCTTGGTGCGGCCGATGGCCAGGGCGGCGACGCCGAGTCCGCCCTTGAGCCACACGTTGCCGTGCCGGGTCGGTGCCCGTTTGCGTTTCCCGGCGGACTCGCGGTTGCCGGGGGCGAGCCCGGCCCAGGCGGCCAGGTGCCCGGCGCTCGGGAACCGGCTCATGTCCGCGCCCATCTCCGCGATCATCACGTGGGCCACCGTGGTGCTGATCCCGGGGATCGTGATCAGCAGATCGACCTGGTGGCGAAAGGGGGCGATCTGCCGTTGGATCTCTTCCTCCAGCAGCACGATGCGCGCGTTCGCGTCGCGGATCGCGCGGATCAGGACACGGACCATGAAACCGTGGTGATCAGTGAAGTCGCCCGTGAGTGCCTCGACCAGCTCGTTGTGCTTGCGGCGCATGGCACCGCGGGCCAGCTCGGCCAGCACCTCGGGATCGCGTTCACCGCCGGCCATGGCCTCCAGCATCTCCAGGGCGGAGACACCCGCGATGTCGGAGACGACGAGGGAGAGTTTGATCCCGGCGTCCTCCAGCAGGTTGGCCAGCCGGTTCACCTCCCGGGTGCGCTCCTGGCAGGTCTCGGTGCGGTAGCGGGTCAGATCCCGCAGCCGCCGGATCTCCACTGGGGGCACGAACGAGGGGCGGACCAGGCCGTGCTCGACAAGGCGGCAGATCCACTGCGCATCGGTCACATCCGTCTTGCGGCCCGGCACCGCCTTCATGTGCTGGGCGTTCAGCAGCCACGGCTCGATCCCGTCGGTAGCCTCCAGCAGGTAGTACAACGCTTTCCAATACGAGCCGGTTGCCTCCATCCCGAACACCGTGATCTTGTTGGCGAGCAGGTAGTCCCGCAGCTCAAGCAGCCCGCTCGTGGTCGTTGTGAAGGTGCGTACCTCCTGATGCCGCCGGGTGCCCTTGCCCGGCACCCGAATACACACCTTGCAGTCCCGTTTGCCCAAGTCCCCGCCGCCGCACCGTTCATGAAGCAGGTCCACGCCCGCCCCCTTGCGCTCGTGCCCGATCGTGCGGGCGCCCGCACGGCGGGGTCACAGACCGGTAAGAAGCTCTCTTGCGTGCTCGCGACAACAATCCCGGATGCCTGCACAGACCCCCGCGTCCGACTGGCTAACGGACTCCACCGCACCAAGCAACAACGACGTCAGCCGGACGGACACCCGCACCGATTTTCCCGCCTCCGGGACGAGCGCCGCAGGCGCTCTGGAGGACTGGCTACGTCCCGGACAACGGCTACCGCTCCGCTGCCGTCGGCGGCCCGTGCGCGTTCCGGGGGCCTCTTCGGGTGGCCCCAACCTCGCGCTCCTGCTGCGTCCTCGCTCGCCTTCACCGATTGGCGGCGTCGGCTTGCCGCATGTGGACGCACCAAGGGCAGGTGTCCACGGCGCTACCGCCGGGCATCGTCTGAACCGGCCACTCGGGGCACTCCAGCCCGCCCGAGTCCGTTTCCGTGCTTTCGGCCGGCTCGCAGCTTGCCGGCGCCGGGCGGCTGATGTTCTCGGCCCGTTCCCCAGCGGTGTCGCTGGTGACGTCGGGGCACACCTGCTGTCCGGCAACGAGTTCCCGGTTCGCAGCACCGCGGAATTCCGAGTACCTGGCGACGACGTCCCCGCCGACACGCCGGGCGATGAGGCCCCAGCCGTGCTCGCGGTCGAACCACTTCACCACACCACTGGGCACAAGGAACCTCCGCACCAGAACGGCTTGCCGGGAAGACACCCAGCCTCCGCCCGTGCGCGGATGGTGGCAACCGGCAGGTACCCCGGCGCACGAGGCGAATGCCCCGCGCACCGTACGGGCTGAACCCCAGGCTCCCGACGCACAGGCCGTCGGCCAAGGAGGGCTAGGCCGTGTTTTAGGTCGGA
>NZ_MLYO01000150.1 GCF_001866665.1 Streptomyces monashensis
GATCAGTCGTCCCAGCCGCCGCCGTCGCCGCCCTCGCCCCGGCCGCCCTCGCCCCGGCCGCCTTCGCCCCAGCCGCCCTCGTGGTCGCAGTCCACGCGGAAGCTGGCCACGATGCCGTCCTTGACGTGGACGCCGTCCTTGACGTGCAGGTCGTCGACTCCGAAGCTGGTGCTCCAGGCGCCGACGGTGGCGATGGGAGCGCCGTTGTCGCAGACCGCCCCGCGGAAGACCTCCACGCGCTTGTGGCTGTCGTTGCGGACGTTGAGGGTCTTGGCGCCCAGGCCGCTGATCACGGTGATGCAGTCGCCCGGGCGGGCGGAGTAGGACCGCTCGTTGACGAGGATGCGGCCCTCCTCCCTGCGCTCCTCGTGGCCCCGGCCTTCTTCGCGGCGCCCTTCGTTGCCCTTGCCCTCGTTGCCCTTGCTTTCGTTGTTGTTGCTGTTCGTGTTGCTGTTGTTGTTGCTCTTGCCCTGCCCGGAGTCGCCGCCGAACGGCGCCTGCGGGGCGTCGGCGACGGCGGCCGGGGCCGCCTGGGGCGCCGGGGCGGAGGCCGCCGAGGCGTAGGTGATGCCGGTGACGGCGAGTGCCGCGGCGGCTCCGGCGGCGGCGGTCACCATGGTGGAACGAGCGAGCTTCATGTCGCTTCTCCTGTCTGGATATCTCGGAGATGTCGGCTCGTCAGCCGACTGCGATCAAACGTACTCACGGCCGTCGAATCGGGCATTTCGGAAAATCCATAACAGAGGCCGATCGGGTTATAAGCGGGCTTTTTTGGTGCTCGGTCAGGAAGTGAAGTGGCCGGAAAAGAAGGCATATTGAATGACGATTAGTCCGTCCGAATGATCTCCTGACGCCCGCTCACCCCACGCCGACAGCGTGTCGCTGCGAAAGCCGTGGGCCGGTTCGTGTTAGCGGGCTCCCGTACCGGCCGGCGGACCGCGCCGTGACGGCGACTCGGCGACCGGCGCGCCGCAGCGCGACCGAACGTGCCGGGCGGTGAACTTCGCACTCAGAAAGTCTTGTTGGCCTCGTTGACATGCCGCAAGCACACGCGTTTCACTCAACTCTCGTGCATGGCAACGTTGTCAGGCCGTGGGGGGCGCGGCCGGAACTGTTGTCTGTCGCCGGCGCTCCGGCCTGCTTCGGCGCGCCTTCATCCGATGTGCGAAGCACGAACCGCTGTGGAGGCAACCGATGGTGAGACCCCGACGTTCAGCCGCGCCACGTGACCGAAAGAGATTCCGCCGACGCCTGGCCGTGGTCGCGGTCCTGGGCATGGCCGCCCTCCCCCTTCCGGCGATCGGGAGCGCGTATGCCGCGAGCACCGCGACGCCGGCCCTCGTGACGGACCCCGCGTCTCTCGTCAACCCCCTCATCGGCACCTCCGGTGCGGTGGACACCTTCCCCGGCCCCGACATGCCGGCCGGCATGGTGCAGTGGGGTCCGGACACGACGCCCGACCGCGCCGACGGCGGCGGCTACGAGTACAACGACGACAAGATCTCCGGCTTCAGCCTCACCCACGTCTCCGGGCCCGGCTGCCCCGTCGCGGGCGACCTGCCCGTCCTGCCGGTGACCGGCGCGCTGCCGGGCGACCCCGGCAAGGCGTCCGTCGGCTTCAGCCACCACGACGAGCAGGCCGGCATCGGGTACTACAAGGTCACCGACGCGGGCGGGGTCAGGACCGAGCTGACCGACACCACCCGCGCGGGCCTGGGCACCTTCACCTTCCCGGCGGGTGCGCCGGCGAACCTGCTGTTCAAGCTCAGCGGCGGCGCCACGCAGGTCGACGGGACCCGCGTCCAGGTGGTGAACGACAAGGAGATCAGGGGCGCGATCGACAGCGGTCACTTCTGCGGCGCGAACAACAGGTACACGCTGCACTTCGACGTCACGTTCGACCGGCCGTTCACCGCGAGCGGCACCTGGGTCGGCAGCACCGTCAACCCCGGCGCGACATCGCTGACGGCGGGCAAGGCGCGGCAGAACCCGACGGCTCCCCGGTCGGCCCCGCTGAAGGACAGGCACTTCACCGTCCCCGCGAAGCCGGCCCCGACGGTCCACGGGAGCGGCGGCAAGACCTCCGGCACACCCTCCCCGGCCGCGAGCGGCGGCGCCACGCCCCGCTCGGCCGGCGCGGGCAGGACTGCCCAGCCGCCCACGACGGGCGCCAACGGCATGTACCTGACCTTCGACACCTCCGCCGCCCGGACGGTGAGCGCGAAGGTCGGCATCTCGTACACGAGTGACGCGGGCGCGGCGGACAACCTCGCCACCGAGATCAGGCAGTGGAACCCCGGCGCCGTCGAGCAGGCCAACCACGACGCCTGGAACGCCGTACTGGGCAAGGTGCGGATCGGCGGCGGCTCCGCGGACCAGCAGGTGCAGTTCTACACCGCGCTCTACCACGCGCTGCTGCACCCGAACGTCCTCTCCGACGACAACGGCCAGTACATGGGGATGGACGACCAGGTCCACAAGCTGGCCACGGGGCAGAAGGCGCAGTACGCCAACTACTCCGGCTGGGACACCTACCGCTCCCAGACCCAGCTGATGGCGATGGTCGAGCCCAAGGTCGCCGGCGACGTCGTCACCTCGATGCTCAACGGCTACGACCAGACGGGCCTGCTGCCCAAGTGGGCCTCGAACAACGGCGAGAGCTACGTGATGGTGGGGGACCCGGCCGCGGGCATCATCGCCGACGCGTACGCCTTCGGTGCGACGGGCTTCGACACGGACAAGGCACTCGCCGCGCTGGAGCACGAGGCCACCGCCCCCAACAACGACCGCCCCGGCGAGTCGGTGCGGGACGCGAAGGGCTACCTCCCGCTGGACGAGAACGACTTCGGCTGCTGCAACTTCTACGGCCCGGTCTCCACCCAGCTGGAGTACGACTCCGCCGACCACGCCCTCGCCTCCTTCGCGAAGTCGCTGGGCAGGACGGCCGTCTACGAGAAGTTCGCCACCCGCGCCCAGGACTGGATGAACGTCTTCAACCCGCAGACCGGCTATATGCAGGCCAAGAACAAGGACGGCCAGTTCGCGGGCGGTTTCACCCCCGGCACCTCCAACGGCTTCGTGGAGGGGACGTCGGCCCAGTACACGCCGATGGTCCCGTTCAACCTGCGCCAGCTCATCCAGGCACGCGGCGGCGACCAGGCGTACTCGTCCTACCTGGACAGCCTCCTCGGCAACATCACCAGCCCCGGCAACACCAACGCCGACCTGAGCAACGAGCCCAGCGTGGAGATCCCCTGGGAGTACGACTACACGGGGCAGCCGTGGAAGACCCAGGCGGCCGTCCGCGAGGCCCAGCAGAAGCTGTACTTCAACGCGCCGGTCGGCTCGTTCGGCAACGACGACCTCGGCGCGATGAGCTCCTGGTACGTCTGGTCCGAGCTCGGCATGTACCCGGAGACCCCGGGCACGGACACCCTGGCGCTCGGCAGCCCGGTCTTCCCGGTGGCGCAGGTGACCTTCGCGGGCGGAAGGACCGTGCGGATCAACGCGCCGCAGGCCGCGCCCCAGGCGCCGTACGTGCAGTCGCTCGACGTGAAGGGCAAGGAGTGGAAGACCTCCTGGCTGACGTACCAGCAGTTCAAGGGCGCGGGCACGCTCGACTTCACGCTCGGCACCCAGCCCGACACCTCCTGGGCGTCCGGCCCCTCGGCGGCACCGCCGTCGGACACCACGGGCGGCGGCCGGGTGCTGGCCGCGACCGGTCCCTCCAGCGACGGCCTGGTGCTCCAGCCGGGCACGTCCGGTGACGGCACACTCGTCCTGACCAACCTCGGCGCCGCGGCCGTCACGGTCGACTGGAAGGCGACGGCACCCTCCGGTGTCACGCTGGACACGACGTCCGGCTCGCTGACGGTGCCCGCCTCGGGCAGCGCCGAGGCGAAGGTCCACGTGACCGCGGGCGCGAGCGAGGGGACGTACCCGGTCGCCTTCGGGCTGACCGACCACGGCACCGGTGCGGCGCTGAGCGGGGCGAGCCTGCGCGTGGCCGTGGCGAAGGCCGGCGCGCTGTGGCCGTTCGACACCAACGAGGGCGTCTACCCCGACGGCGCCGCCTTCTCGGGCGGCTTCGACGACGGCGGCTGGGCGTTCTCGCAGAACGCGCTGGCGGCGGCGGGCGTCACCAGCGGTTCCTCCCTCACGGTCGACGGCATCTCCTACACCTGGCCCACCGTGACCTCCGGTCAGCTCGACAACCTGGAGATGGCCGGCCAGCGCATCCTCATGCCGGCCGGCACGTCCGGCGCGTCACTGGGCCTGCTGGGCACCGCGACCAACGCGCCCACCGACGGCAGCGGGGTCTCGGGCACGGTGACGGTCACCTACACCGACGGCAGCACCGCGAAGGCGACGGTCGGCTTCTCGGACTGGACGCTCAACGGCGGGTCCACCAAGCCGCTCGCGAGTGACACGACGGCCGTGACGACGGCCTACCGGAACACCGGGAGCGGAGGCCGGGACGGCGTCAAGACCTACGTCTTCGCCACGAAGGTCCCGCTGGATCCGTCGAAGAAGGTCGCGTCGGTCACGCTGCCGGTGACGGGCTCCACGGGCACCGACCACCTGTTCTCCTACGGCTTCGGCCAGTAGCCGGACAGAAGCCGTAGGCACCCACGACGGCGGGCCGGTCCCCGGGCACCTGCTCCGGGCACCGGCCCGCCGTGTCCTTTCCCCTCCCAGAGGTCGCACGGCTCCCCCCGGCCCCCTCCGCCGGACGGCCGGGCATAGACTCGGGCCCCTGTACTCCACGGGCAGGTGCGACGCGGGAAGTTGGTGTCCATGAACGGGGAATGGACGGGAGCCGGGCTGCCCCCGGCGGCGGCCGCGCGCATCGCGGAGGTGCGGAGCAGCGGGACGTGGTCCTCGGCGCTGTCCACCGGCGCGTTCGCCGCGCTGCGCGCCGTGGGGTTCGAACCGGTGGGCCAGGTCATGGGCTCGGCCGTCTACCACGTGGGCCGCAGCGGCCGGTACTGGGGCTACCACGACTGCCTCTACCGGGGCCTGCAGTACGCCTTCAGCGGTGCCCCCGCGCCCGTCGCCCTCTCCGGCGGCGGCGCCCCGTCCGCCCGGCTCGTCGAGGTGCTCGACCGGGCGCGTCGCTCGGCCCTCGACCGGATGGCCGCGGAGTGCTCGGCCCTCGGCGGCGACGGCGTCGTCGCGGCGCAGCTGACGGTGGCGCCCTTCGCGGCCCAGCCCAACTGCCTGGAGTTCAAGGTGATCGGGACCGCGGTGCGCGCGGCCGGAACGGTCCGGGCGCCGCAGCCGTTCACCTGCCACCTCGACGGCCAGGGGTTCGCGAAGCTGGTGACCGCGGGATGGGTCCCCGTCGAGCTGCTCTACGGAATGTCCATCGGCGTACGCCACGACGACTACACCACCCGCGCCCAGACCCGCTCATGGAGCAACACCGAGGTCAGCGGCTGGAGCGAGCTCGTCCAGGCGGTGCGCTCCGACGCCCGGGCGCACCTGCGGGCGCAGAGCGGGCGCCGGGGCGGCGACGGCGTGATCCTCGCCGCGGGCCGCCTGCGCGTCTGGGGCGAGTCCTGCACGCGCGGCAGCGGCAACAACGAGCAGCACGACCATGTGGCCGAGGCGACGCTGGTGGGCACCACCGTCGCCCGCTTCACGGCACGCGAGGAGCCGCCCCGCACCCTCACCGTGATGCCGCTCGACCCGGAACGACGCCGGCGGAGCATGCGCCGTACCGCCACCGACATACGATGAGGGGAACCCGTTCATGACCGCCTTCAACCCCGCCGATGGCACCGCTCACGGCATGTCCGCCCAGGGTGTGCCGGCCGACGCGATGCGGCGGCTGGCCGAGCTGCAGCCGGGGAAGCCGGGTTCGATCTTCACCAGCGACCTGTCGGTCAACGAGTTCCTGCTCGTGCGCGAGGCGGGCTTCAGGCCCATCGGCCTCGTACTGGGCAGCTCGATCTACCACGTGGGCATCCAGCTCGGCCGCTGGGGCAAGAACCAGGAGCTGACGACGCTCAGCCAGGCGATGTACCACGCCCGTGAACTGGCGATGACCCGCATGGAGGCGGAGGCGGCCCAGCTGGGCGCGGACGGCATCGTCGGGGTGCGACTGAGCGTCGAGGCCCGTGAATTCGGCACCGACATCGCGGAGTTCATCGCCGTCGGCACCGCCGTCAAGGCCGACCAACCGGCACCGGGCGCGGGCGGCGGCAGCTGGCGCAACCTCAAGGGCCAGCCGTTCACCTCGGACCTCAACGGCCAGGACTTCTGGACGCTCATCCGCGCCGGCTACGCCCCGCTGGGCATGGTGATGGGCACCTGCGTCTACCACATCGCGCACCAGCGGATGGGGCAGATGTTCTCCAACATCGGCAAGAACGTGGAGATCGAGCAGTTCACCCAGGCGCTGTACGACGCGCGGGAACTGGCGATGGCGCGGATGCAGCACGAGGCGGAGGAGCTGCGGGCGGAGGGCATCGTCGGCGTGCAGCTCAACGCGCACAACCACCGCTGGGGCGGACACACCACGGAGTTCTTCGCGATCGGCACGGCCGTACGGCCGCTGCGCGAGGACCATGTCATCGAGCGCCCGACGATGGTGCTCGGCCTGGACGGCTGAGCGTCCGGCCCGCAGACCCGGATCGACCGCACACCCACGAGAGGCCCCACGATGACCTCGCCCCAGGACCCCGTACCGTTCGAGCCCGCCGGGGCGTCGGACTCCATCGAGCTGCTGACGGCCGCGCTGCGCAGGGACGCCGCCGACCTGGAGGTGTATGCCCGGGTGCTCACGGGGACCCTCGCCGAGGCGCTGCCGCCGGGCTCGGTCGCCGTCGAGCGCCGCCGGGGCCTGGCCGACCGGCTCGCGGGGCGCGACGGCCGTGTCGAGCGGGTCGAGGTCTTCCTCGGCGAGCAGCGTCTCGTGCTCGACCTGGCGGGCGCGCAGCCCCGGGGCGAGGTCTGCAAGGAGGTCCGCGGCGTGGTGCTCTCGCGGCGGCCGGTGGCGCTCGACGAGTGGCTGCGGGAACTCGCGGTCGCGGTCACGGCCCGGGCACAGTCCGACGCGCGGGCGCGCGCGGCGCTGGAGCGGCTGCTGCTCGGCGAGTAGCGACGCCGCGTCCGCCACCTCCGCGGCCGTCTCCGCGGCGTGCGCTGCGCACGCGGCTCGCGGTACCGCCGCAGGTACCCGGAAAATCACGTGCCCCGGCCGCGTCGCGCCTCGTACCGTCGTCCCGTACCACGTCGGACACGGAACAGAGGGGAGTCGGCCATGCGCGCACACGGCGCTGACCTCGCTCCCCGTTGCCGGTACGAGGTGATCCTCGTGTCCCCGTCCGGCCGGTGCCCGCTGCGCGGCCGGCACCGGACACCCGTGACGTCCCGCTGACCTTCCCCGCCCGCACCGGCCACGCGCCGGCCGGCCGGGACGCCGTCGCCGTCCGGGGCGCACGGGCGCATCGCGCCGCCCCTTGTCTCCGCAGACCGGAGACGCTCCGAACCCCAGAAAGGCCCCGGGCCGTGCGCACGCACATCACCAGTCCCGCCACCCCGCTCACCGCCGTCCGCAACCTCGGCATCCTCGCCCACGTCGACGCGGGCAAGACCACCGTCACCGAGCGGATCCTGTACGCGACGGGCACCACCCACAAGCGGGGCGAGGTGCACGACGGCACCACCGTCACCGACTTCGACCCGCAGGAACGCGACCGCGGCATCACCATCTTCGCCGCCGCCGTCAGCTGTGCCTGGGACGGCTGTCGCATCAACCTCATCGACACCCCCGGCCACGTCGACTTCGCCGACGAGGTCGAGCGCTCGCTGCGGGTCCTCGACGGGGCGGTCGCCGTGTTCGACGCCGTCGCCGGGGTCGAGCCGC
This sequence comes from Streptomyces monashensis, assembly GCF_001866665.1. Classification (GTDB taxonomy): domain Bacteria; phylum Actinomycetota; class Actinomycetes; order Streptomycetales; family Streptomycetaceae; genus Streptomyces; species Streptomyces monashensis. The sequence goes on from NZ_MLYO01000150.1 coordinate 7,874, forward strand.
AGAGCGAGTCGGTGTGGCGGCAGGCCGACCGGCACGGCGTCCCGCGTATCGCGTTCGTCAACAAGCTGGACCGCGCGGGCGCCGATCTCGACCGGGCCGTCGCCTCCATCCGGGAGCGGCTGCACCCGGCGCCGCTGGTCGTGCAACTGCCGATCGGCGCCGAGGACGCGTTCACCGGTGTCGTCGACCTGGTGCGGATGCGCGCGTTGACGTGGGGCGACGCGAGCGGTACGGCGGTGGAGGGAGCCGTGCCCGAGGAGTTGCGGGAGGAGGCCGTACGACGGCGACGGATGCTGGCGGAGGCGGTGGCCGGGCTGCATCCGGGCGCGCTGGAGGAGTTCTGCGGGCAGGACACGCTTTCCGCCGGCACCCTCACCGCCGCGCTGCGCGATCTCACCCGCACCGGGGACGGCGTGGTCGTCCTCGCCGGCTCGGCCTACCGCAACCGCGGCATCGAGCCGCTGCTGGACGCGGTCGTCGCCTGTCTGCCCTCGCCGCTGGACGTCCCCGCCGTGCGCGGCGTGCACGCGGGCGCCGAGCAGGAGCGGGCCGCCGATCCCCAGGCCCCGTTCAGCGGGCTGGTGTTCAAGGTGAACGCCGGTGCCACGGGACGACTGGCCCACGTCCGTGTCTACTCGGGCACCCTGGAGAAAGGAGACACCGTGCGAGAGCAGGGCAGCGGGCGTGGCGAGCGGGTGGCACGCATCCTGCGGGTCATGGCGGACCGGCACGTCCCGCTCGACCGGGCGGTCGCCGGGGACATCGTGGCGCTCGTCGGCGTGAAGTCGGCGCGGGCCGGCTCCACCCTGTGCGATCCCGGTGCTCCGTTGCTGCTGGAGCCGCCGACCGTCGCCGAGCCCGTGGTGTCCGTCGCGGTCGAGGCCCGTCGGGCCACGGACACCGGCCCGCTGGCGGCGGCGCTGGCCCGGCTGGTCGAGGAGGACCCCTCGCTGGTGGTGCGCACCGACGCCGAGACCGGACAGACCGTGCTGTCCGGAATGGGCGAACTCCATCTGGAGGTCGCGGTGGAGAAGGTGCGGCGCGAGGGGGGACCCGAGGTCACCGTGGGGCGGCCGCGGGTCGCCTGTCGGGAGACGGTCGTCGCGGGAGTGACGGGGTTCGGGTACCGGCACGTCAAACAGGACGGCGGGGCGGGGCAGTTCGCGCATGTCGTGCTCGACGTGGAACCGCTGGGACCCGAAGTCGGCGCCACCGGCTTCGAGTTCCGCTCCGCCGTGGTCGGCGGAAGCGTGCCGCAGGAGTACGTGCGTGCGGTGGAGGCCGGGTGCCGGGACGCCCTCGCCGAGGGGCCGCTCGACGGGCATCCGGTGACCGGGCTGCGGGTCACGCTCACCGACGGGTCCACCCATGTGAAGGACTCCTCCGACACGGCCTTCCGCACCGCCGGCCGGCTCGGGCTCCGCGCGGCCCTGCGCGCCTGCGCGACGGCCGTGCTGGAACCGGTCGCCGAGGTCACGGTCACCGTGCCCGAGGACGCGGTCGGCACGGTCCTCGGGGACCTGGCCGCTCGGCGCGGCCGGGTCGGCGGCTCCGAGACGCGGCGCGGCGCGACCGTCCTGACGGCGACCGTCCCGCTGGCCGAACTCTTCGGCTACGCGACCCGGTTGCGCAGCCGCACCCAGGGCCGGGGCACCTTCACCGCCCGCCCCACCGGCTACGCCCCGGCACCACGGCCGGACACGGCACCCGCCCCCACCCGGTAGCGGACCACCGGACTCCCCGGCCCCCGGGGCCCTGGGCTCCCAGGAGCCCCGGGTCCGGGGTCCGGCCCCTGCGGTCCCGGTCCCACCGCCTCGGCCCCGCCCGCCACCCCCAACACCTCCACCACCCCAACACCCCGACCACCATCAACACCCC
>NZ_MLYO01000151.1 GCF_001866665.1 Streptomyces monashensis
CGAAGTGCTGGCGGTGGCGGGTGGTGGTCCAGGCGAGGTCGGTGAGGGTGGTGTCGGGGTGCCGGGTGAGCCAGTGGGCCCACTGGCGGGCCTGGTCCCGTAGTGCCTGGGGGGTTCGTCCGGAGAGGACGACCGGTGCCGTGCCGTGTGTCGGGGCGGGGTGTGCGGTCGGCTGGGGGGTGGGCTGTGGTGGTTGTTCGAGCACCATGTGTGCGTTGGTGCCTCCGATGCCGAAGGAGGAGACGCCGGCGCGTCGGGGGCCCGTCCATGTCCGGGTGTCGGCGCTGATGCGCAGGACTGCCGGGTCCAGGCCGAGTTCGGGGTTGACGCGGTGGAAGTTGACGGTGGGTACCAGTTCGCCGTGGTAGACGCAGAGGGCTGCCTTGACGAGTCCTGCCAGGCCTGCGGCCACGTCGGTGTGGCCGATGTTGGACTTGACGGATCCGATCGCGCAGGGTTCGTCGCGGTCGGTGGTGAAGACCTCTTGCAGGGCCTGGATCTCGATGGGGTCGCCCATCGCGGTGGCTGTGCCGTGGGCCTCGACGTAGCCGATGTCGGCGGGGGAGAGTCCGGCGTCGGCGAGGGCG
>NZ_MLYO01000152.1 GCF_001866665.1 Streptomyces monashensis
TCGGACAGCACGATGATCGTCTTGCCGTCCGGGAAGGTCCAGGTGTGGACCTGCGGCTTGACCTCGTCCTTCACGATGCCCGGGACCCTCGCCAGACCGGCCATGTCGATCTCGTTGTCGAAGTGGCCGATGTTCCCGACGATCGCCTGGTGCTTCATCCTGGCCATGTCCGAGGCCATGATGATGTCCTTGTTGCCCGTCGTGGTGACGAAGATGTCGGCCTTGTCGACGACCTCGTCCAGCGTCGTCACCTGGTAACCGTCCATCGCCGCCTGGAGCGCGCAGATCGGGTCGATCTCCGTCACGATCACGCGAGCGCCCTGGCCGCGCAGCGACTCCGC
>NZ_MLYO01000153.1 GCF_001866665.1 Streptomyces monashensis
GCATCATGCGAACCACCAGCAGCAACCACACGCAAAGCCTCAACAGCCTCACCGGCATCCGCGGCCACCACACTCGCCCGCGACTCGAAGTGCGTACGATGGCGAGCCGCCGTCACCGCCACATCCGCGAGCGGAACATCCGGATGCTCCGCCAGCCAGTCGGCCCAACGGCCGGCCTGCGCCCGCAGCGCCTCCTCGGTCTGGCCGGAGACCACCACCGGGAACACACCACCGGGGACCACCGGCCCATCCGCGGTCTCGGCCGCGGCAGGCTCAACGGCAGGGGCCTCCTCCAGGACGAGGTAGGCGTTGGTGCCGCTCAGACCGAACGACGACACACCCGCA
>NZ_MLYO01000154.1 GCF_001866665.1 Streptomyces monashensis
GCTTGACGAAAGACATAGAGGCACCCCGGCGACGCCGACCCGCGGCCCGTCCCCGGAACATCGGCACAGGAAGGGTTGTCCGATGGCAGCACAGGCACAATCCCACGGCCACGGGTCGCCGTGTGGTCCCGACTCAGCACCGAGACACGCGCCGCGGCCCGGACCGCGATCGGCCGTGTCGAGGGGCAGCGCCGGGCCTTGCTCATCGCCACGTGCACCGCCGCCTCGGTCATCCATTCCCCGCGCGCTGCGGCATCTCGTCCATCGCGCTCGTGGAGTAAGTCGTCATGTTTCCTCTGCGCCGTCCGAGCCGCAGCTCACTCGTCACGTTCGGCGGCGCCGTCGCCTGCAACGCCGCGCGATCCTGATGACGTCTGCCGCGAAACAAGCGCCATCGCTGAATGAGCTTCATGAACGGAACAAGCGCCATCGCCGAATTCGCTTCATGATCCGACCTTCCGGCATCACGGCGAGCGGGATGGTGCGACGGGCCGAGGCGTACGCGCGTGGGCGGCGAGGGGACGTCGTCATCATAGGGCAGGCGGTCGATACGGCAGACCCACACGAGTGGCACACGGTATGTCGGCGCGGGGCTACGGGAAGCGATATCAGGACGCGTCCACCTGACTGGAAAGAACAGAATTCATGCGCCGTATTGCAGCTGCCGTCCTCGGAGCCGTCGCATTCCTCGGAATCCTTGCCATGCCTGCCAGCGCTGATGGCTGCGCGGGCATGACGCCCACACTGCTCGGCGTCGGTATCGGCTGTTCTCCGATTTCAGCGCTCTGAATGCCGGTCCAGTGCGGTAGTGCGTGTACCTCCTGCCGAACGTGACGGCGCTCACTGCTCCGGACAGCAGGATCCGCCGCAGTGTCAGCCGGCCGACCGTGACGGGCGTGCCGCCGTCCCCATGTGGGCTGATGACCGGCGGCGGCTGCCGGATGTGCCTTCTCGGCCCTGTGTCGTCAACCCTCGCGTCCGGTCGGCCGAGCGCACAATGAGTTCATGGCGGGTCGCTGGCAGTTCTGGATCGATCGGGGCGGCACTTTCACCGATGTCGTGGCGGTGACGCCGGAGTCCGAAGTGGTCAGCCGGAAGCTGCTGTCGGAGCGTCCGGAGGCGTACCGTGACGCGGCGGTCGCGGGGATCCGGCAGGTGCTGGAGCTGGAGCCGGACGAGCCGATTCCGGCCGGTCGGATCGAGGTGGTGAAGATGGGCACCACTGTCGCCACCAACGCGCTGCTGACCCACACCGGAGAGCCGACCGTCCTCGTCACCACCCGGGGTTTCAGGGACGCCCTGCGCATCGCCTACCAGAACCGGCCGCGCATCTTCGACCGCCGCATCCTGCTCCCGCACGCCCTGTACGACCGGGTGATCGAGGTGGAGGAACGGATCGGCTCGCACGGCGAGCCGGTACGGCCGCTCGACCTGGACGCGGCCCGAGAGGCGCTGCGGGGAGCGTACGAGGACGGATTCCGCAGCGCCGCGGTCGTCTTCCTGCACGGCTATCGTCACCCCGATCACGAGGCCGCAGTCGCCGAGGCCGCTCGCACGATCGGCTTTCCCCAGGTCAGCTGCTCGCACGAGGTGAGCCCGCTCATCAAGCTGGTGCCGCGCGGTGACACCACGGTCGTGGACGCCTACCTCTCCCCCATCCTGCGCCGCTACGTCGACCAGGTGGCGAACGAACTGCACGGCGTGCGGCTGATGTTCATGCAGTCCGGGGGCGGCCTGCGCGAGGCCGGGCACTTCCGGGGCAAGGACGCCGTGCTGTCCGGGCCGGCCGGCGGGGTCGTCGGCATGGCGCGGGCCGCGACCCGGGCCGGTCACGGCCGCGCGATCGGGTTCGACATGGGCGGGACCTCCACCGACGTCTCCCACTTCGCGGGCGAGATCGAGCGGGTGCTGGGCACGCAGGTGGCCGGGGTGCGGATGACCGCGCCGATGACCGACATCCACACCGTCGCCGCGGGCGGTGGCTCGATCCTGAGCTTCGACGGCATGCGCTACCGCGTCGGGCCCGACTCGGCCGGTGCCGACCCCGGCCCTGTCTGCTACCGGCGCGGCGGGCCACTGACCGTCACCGACGCCAACGTCATGCTCGGCCGCATCCAACCCGCCTTCTTCCCACGGGTGTTCGGCGAGTCGGGCGACCAGACGCTGGACGACGAAGCGGTCCGCGCACGTTTCGCCGACCTGGCCGAGCAGACGGCGATCGCGACCGGTGAGCGCCGCAGTCCGCAGGAGGTCGCGGCGGGCTTCCTCGACATCGCCGTCCTCAACATCGCGGGCGCCGTCAAGAAGATCTCCGTCCAACGCGGCCGGGACATCACCCGCTACGCGCTGGTCAGCTTCGGCGGTGCGGGCGGCCAGGTGGCATGCGCGGTGGCCGACCGGCTTGGCATCGACACCGTCCTCATCCCGCCGCTGGCCGGGGTGCTGTCCGCGTACGGCATCGGCATGGCGGACGCGGTCGCGCTGCGCGAACGCTCCGTCGAGGCCCCGCTCGACGCGCCGGAGACGGCCGCGCGCATCACGGCCGTACGCGCCGAACTGGAGGAGCAGGCACGCGCACAACTGCGCGAGGACGGAGTGCCGCGGGAGACGATGCGCACCACCGTCCGTGCGCTGCTGCGCTACGAGGGCACCGACTTCGCCCTGCCCGTCACGCTGGACACGGCCGACCGGATGCGAGCCGCCTTCGAGCACGAACACCATGACCGTTACGGCTTCACCATGAGCAAACCCCTCGTCGTCGAGACGGTCGCCGCCGAGGCAACCGGTTCCTCCGGCCCGCACACCGCCGACGCAGTGACCGCCGCGCCCCCACGGCACGGCCCGCTGCGCCCGGCCAGCACGGTGGAGATGTTCGTACAAGGCCGCGGGCAGCCCACCCCACTCTTCCGCCGCGAGGACATCCGCCCCGGCGACGCCGTCGAGGGCCCGGCGGTCGTCGCCGAACCGGACGCGACCACCGTCGTCGACCCCGGCTGGCGGGCCACCGCCGACACCCACGGCGACCTCGTCCTGGCCCGCTCCCGGCCCCGCCCGTCCCGCGTCGCGGTCGGCACCAGCGTCGACCCCGTGCTGCTGGAGGTCTTCAACAACCTGTTCATGTCCGTCGCCGAGCAGATGGGCGTCCGGCTGCAGAGCACCGCCCACTCCGTCAACATCAAGGAGCGCCTCGACTTCTCCTGCGCCCTGTTCGACCCGGAGGGCAACCTCATCGCCAACGCGCCCCACATCCCCGTACACCTGGGGTCGATGGGCGAGTCCATCAAGGAGGTGCTACGCCGCAACACCGGCACACTGCGGCCCGGCGACGTCTACGCCATCAACGACCCCTACCACGGCGGCACCCACCTGCCCGACATCACCGTCGTCACCCCGGTCTTCGACGAAGCGGGTGAGCAACTGCTCTTCCTCGTCGCCTCACGCGGCCACCACGCCGAGATCGGCGGCATCAGCCCCGGTTCCATGCCCGCCTTCAGCACCACCATCGACGAGGAGGGCGTCCTGTTCGACAACTGGCTCCTGGTGCGCGACGGACGGTTCCGCGAGACCGAGACCCGCGACCTGCTCACGGGTGCCCGCTACCCGTCACGCGCCCCCGACACCAACCTCGCCGACCTGCGCGCCCAGATCTCCGCCAACAACAAGGGCATCCGCGAACTGCACGCGATGATCGACCAGTTCGGGCTCGACGTCGTCCACGCCTACATGCGGCACGTCCAGGACAACGCCGAGGAATCGGTACGCCGCATCATCGCCACCCTCCACGACGGCGAGCACCGCTACGAGACGGACAACGGCGCCGTCATCCAGGTCACCCTGCGCGTCGACCGCGAAACCCGCAGCGCCGTACTGGACTTCACCGGCACCTCACCCCAGCAGCCCGGCAACACCAACGCCCCCGCCTCCGTCGTCATGGCGGCCGTGCTGTACGTCTTCCGCACCCTGGTCGCCGACGACATCCCCCTCAACAGCGGCTGCCTGAAACCTCTGGATGTGCGTGTGCCCGCCGGTTCCATGCTCTCCCCTGCCTACCCGGCCGCGACGGTCGCCGGGAACGTCGAGACCTCCCAGGCCGTCACCGGGGCCCTCTACGCCGTGCTGGGCGCCCAGGCCGAGGGCTCCGGCACCATGAACAACCTCTCCTTCGGCAACGACCACGTCCAGTACTACGAGACCGTCGCCTCGGGCTCCGGCGCAGGCGACGGCTTCGACGGCGCGGACGCCGTACAGACACACATGACCAACTCCCGCCTCACCGACCCCGAGATCCTGGAATGGCGCTACCCGGTACGGGTGGAGGAGTTCCGCATCCGCGAAGGCAGCGGAGGCGCCGGCAGCTGGCACGGCGGATCCGGCGTCGAACGCCGCATCGGCTTCCTGGAACCCATGACCCTCACGGTCGTCTCCGGCCACCGCCGCATCCCGCCCTACGGCATGGCCGGCGGCTGCCCCGGCGCACTCGGCGAGAACCTCGTCCAACACGCCGACGGCACCGTGACGCCACTGCGCGGCTGCGACACGGCAGACGTCACCGCCGGAGACGTGCTCGTCATGCGCACCCCTGGCGGAGGCGGTTACGGCGCTGACCGCGCAGGGAGGCGCGGGCGCGGGTCCCAAGCGGCCGCGACGGGCGTCAGACCCGTCTCGCGTTGAAGCCGGTGATGTCGAGACCCCCGGGGACGTGCCTTCCGTGGCGGGCGATGGCCTCGACGACGCCGTCAGCAGAGACTCGGTCATCGCGGGTGAGGCGGTCGGACGGGCACGCGAGAGTCTCGAGGCCGCCATCGCGGTTGGTGCTCAGTTGGTGCGGACGGGGGCCCGGCACCGGCAACACTCCACACTCCACACTCCACACTCCACACTCCGCAGCGACGGACAGCAGTCTCCAGGCCCGGGCAGGTGTCCCCGATCGGCCGACGGTCACCCCTGTATATGGCTGCCGCTGACCTGGTGATCCTCGCCCTCGCTTCGCCCCGGCGCCATGAACAAGGCCGACCCGCCAGGGAGATGACGGTGAGACACCCTCGGCCCGCTCCGAAAGCGACGTCTTTCTGAACGTCCCTTCCCCTCGGCGACGCTCCGTGCGAGGTGGCCGACCGGCGTGCGGACCCTCACCTCGCCCCGGCCGGCTGCCGCTATTGAGGTGCGATCATCTTGAGCCAGTCCTCGACGGCGACGACATCCGCCCACTGCGGGAACAACCGCTCGACGAGGACCTGGTGCATCTCCGGGTCGGTGTCCAGACAGGCGTCGGAGAGAACGGTGAGGCCGAAGTCCAGGTCGTTCGCCTGGCACAGGGTGTACAGCACCACAGCGCTGGTGGCGATGCCGGTGAGCACGAGACTGTCGATACCACGTGCCCTCAGCACCATGTCGAGATCGCTGCCTGAGAACGCACTCGCTCGTCTCTTGGTGACCACCACGTCGCCCGGCCGGGGCGCGACCTCGGGGTGGATCTCGGTGCCTGGGGCCCCCTCGACGTAGAGGCCCGCCCGTGCGATGGCTGCAAGAGCCCTGTTGTGCGTGCCGACCTCCGGGAATCCAGGACGTAACGCGATGACCACGTAGACCACGGGTATGTTCGCCGCCCGAGCCCCGTCGATCGCCCTGCGCAGGCGTGTCAGGTATCCGGAGCCGTCGTCGGCGATGTCCACGATGGCCTGTTGGACGTCCATCACGAGAAGGGCGCTGCTCATGGCGTCTCCAGACACGAAGTCGGTTCGGCGTTGAAACGGGAAGAGTTCTCGGTGTTCAACTACCACGGACGCGGCTACCGAACACGTGGGTTCCCGGTGCCGCCGCTGCCAGTTGCTGTCCAGGAACGCCTGCAGTTCCCGTACCACGCTCACCCCTCGCCGCGGGGCAGCGCGTCCAGCAGATGGGCGAAGGCCGCGATCGGTGACCCGGCGTCGGGTGCCGAGCCCGCAGCCGTGCTCGGCACACCGGCAGGCGATCGGCGGCTTCACACCGAGCTCCCGTACCAGCCCGCGGTACCTGTGGCGGTCGTAGCCGTGATCGGCCGGCACCGAGTCCGGGTGACGGTGAGCGGGATGGCGGTGCCGTCGGTGATCAGCTGACGCCGGTGTGAGCTGCCCCACAGTCAACCGAGCCACTCGATCGAAACGTTTGAGTTTCGCTGCATGACTACCTATCTTTACTGTACGAAACCGTTTCGGACCGGTAGCGCGAGTGGGTCATGACGACTACGCCACATACCCCCGATGGGCGCTGTCCTCCTGCCGGTGCGGTCGCACATCTGAACAAATCCGAGCCCCGTGAGGGAGTCCGCCTTGGAAGCCATCCCGGTCGCCACCGTCCAGGCCGGGCCATCCGGCCAGACCCATGCCCCGCCGAAGCACCGATGGTGGGCACTGGCCGTGATCGGCCTCGCCCAGCTCATGGTCGTGCTCGACGCAACGATCGTGAACATCGCGCTGCCGTCCGCCCAGCAGGACCTCGGCTTCGACAACAACGGACGGCAGTGGATCGTCACCGCCTATTCCCTGGCCTTCGGCAGTCTGCTCCTGCTTGGCGGCCGACTCGCCGACCTCTTCGGCCGCAAGACAACTTTCATCATCGGCGTCGTCGGCTTCGCCGCCGCCTCCGCGATCGGCGGCGCGGCCAACGGCTTCACCATGCTGGTCGTTGCGCGCGCGGTGCAGGGCCTGTTCGGCGCCCTGCTTGCACCGGCAGCGCTGTCCCTGCTGACCACGACGTTCACCGAACCCAGGGAACGCGCCAGGGCGTTCGGCATATTCGGCGCTGTCGCGGGCTCCGGCGCCGCCGTCGGCCTGGTCCTCGGCGGCCTGCTCACCGAGTACCTGAACTGGCGCTGGACGCTGTACGTCAACGACGTCATCGCGGTTCCCGCGCTGATCGGCGCGATCGTCTTCCTCGGCCGCTCGGTCCCGGCCGAGCGGCCGAAGCTGGACATCCTCGGAGCCGTACTCGTCTCCGGCGGCCTGTTCGGCATCGTCTACGGCTTCGCCAACGCGGAGACGCACCACTGGGGCAACTGGATGACCTGGGGCTTCCTCGCCGCAGGCGGCGTCCTGCTGGCGGCGTTCTTCCTCTGGCAGACCCGCGCGAAGCACCCCGTGCTGCCCCTGCGTGTCCTCGCCGACCGCGACCGGGCCGCCGCCCTGTCGACCATCCTCATCTCGTCCGCCGGGATGTTCGGCGTCTTCCTCTTCCTCACCTACTATCTCCAGTCGACGCTGGGTTACTCACCGGTCAAGAACGGCGTGGCCTTCCTGCCGATGGTCGGCGCGTTGATGGTGCTGGCGCAGCTGTCGACCAACTGGCTGGTGCCGAAGATCGGCCCCAAGATCATCGTGCCCAGCGGCATGCTGCTGGCCACAGGCGGCATGGTCTGGCTGACCCGCCTCGATCTGCACAGCGGCTACGCGGCGCACGTGCTCCCACCGCTGCTGCTCCTGGGCGCGGGGCTCGGCATGTCGATGCCCGCGGCGATGGGCTACGCCACCCTGGGCGTGCAGGCGAGTGACCAGGGCGTGGCCTCGGCGGCCCTCAACACCACACAGCAGGTGGGCGGTTCGATCAGCACGGCGCTGTTGAACACCCTTGCCGCCACTGCGGCCACCAACTATGCCAAGGACCACTTGGCCGATCCGATGGTCAAGGCGAATGCGGCGCTGCACAGCTACGAGGTCGCCTACTGGTGGTCGGCCGGCTTCTTCGCCTTCGCTGTGATCGTCACGGCGCTGCTGTTCCGCGCGAAGAAGAACACCAGTGCGTCGCAGAACGAGTCGGCGGCGCCGCTCGAGGCCCCGGCTTCGAGCGTGCCCACCGAGACCGTCGTACGAACCCCTCTCACGGCCGCGCTTCCCTCCGTCGGTGCCTCCCGTGCGGGCGCGATCGGTGTGGCCGTCGTCAGCGGACAAGTGCGGGACGGCGCGGGAGTACCCGTCCCCCGGGCCGCGATCACCCTGCTGGACACAGCAGGCCACCAGCTGGCCCGTGCCCTCTCCCGCGAGGACGGCTCGTACGCCGTGGACACCGCCGAGCGCGGCAGCCTCGTCCTCATCGGGTCGGCGGCCGGTCACCGGCCCCAGGTCGTCACGCTGACCACGAACAACGCGCCCGTCACCCACGACCTCGTCCTCCTGCCCAGCCCAGGCGACCTGGCCGGCACGGTGCGCGGCGGGGACACCGAAGTCCTGCCCGGCGCACTGGTGGTGGTCACCGACCAGCACGGTGAGGTGACGGCATCCGCCACCACCGGACTGGACGGCGGTTACCTGATCGGCGACCTGCTGCCCGGCGACTACACGCTCAGCGTCAGCGCACCCGGCCACCGCCCGTCCGCCGTACCGGCCACCGTCTCCGGCGAGGCCACCCGCTGCGACATCCGGCTCTCCGCCGCGGCGACCCTGCGCGGAGCGGTGCACACCCAGGACGGACGCGCGCTGGAGGACGCTCTGGTGACCCTGATCGACGCCGCCGGCAACGTCGTCGGGACACGTACCACGAGCGTGGACGGGAGTTACTCCTTCACCGACCTCTCCAGCGAGCAGTACACCGTCATCGCCACCGGCTACCCGCCGGTGGCCGCCCACGTCACGCTGGAAGGCAACCAGGGCGGAGTCGACATATTGCTGGGCCACAAGGAGGCATAGCACCGACCTGCATCACCAGAGGCGTCCGCGTCCGGGATCTCCCGGGCGCGGACGCCTCTCGTGATGCCGTGGCCCGGTCAGCCGCGGCGGTGGGGGTGGCTGGGACGTGAGCGCTACTCGCTGCGGATCCCAAAGGATGCCGGGTGCCCGATACTGACGGGGTGAATCATGAACCTCCGAGGCATCCGCAGGAGGTCGCGCTCACGGCCGGGAGGATGACGCAAGGCGTCGTACGCCGCGGCGGACAGGTGCTGCGGCCGTTGGGACCGTGGTCCACGACCGTGCACGCGTACCTGCGGCACCTGGAGTCCGCCGGGTTCACCGGCGCGCCTCGATTCCACGGTGTCGAGGGCGAGCGCGAGGTCCTCTCCTACATCGAGGGCGAGGCGGCCGTCGACACGGACTGACAGCCCGGGCACGGGCACCGCCTGCCGTCCCATGCCCGGACCGAGGCTGCCTTGGTCGCTGCCGCCGCATTGGTACGGCAGCTCCACGAGGCTGCGCGCGGCTACGCGCCCGCCCATACCGAGTTCCGATTCCGCCCGTATCCGCCACGCGCCGGGGAGATCGTCTCGCACGGTGATCTCGGTCCGTGGAACACGGTCTACCGAGACGGCCTGCCGGTGGCGTTCATCGACTGGGATGCCGCCGGACCGATCGATCCCCTGCTCGACCTCGCCGCGGCAGCGTGGGCATTCGTCCCCCTCGCCCCGCCCGAACAGCTTCGCGAGGCAGGGTTCAGCCCCGTTCCCGATGTCCCGGCCCGGCTGCGGCTGTTCGTGGACGCCTACGGCATCAGCGACCGGCATACCATCCTGCCCGCCCTGCACCGATGCAAGCTGCTGGCGGCCGAACGCATCAAGTACCACCCGGTCAACGCCGCGGGGGCTGCCGACGCCCTTGAACACATCGCCCGCGAACTGCGCTGGCTGCATGCCATGACCCTCGAACTCGACGGCGCGCTGTGACCCAGCCCCGGCGCCCTCTCCATGAGTAGTCAGGCCGGAGCTGCGGGGGTGGCGTCGTAGCGGTTCTCGTCGAAATGGTTCACCAGCTTGTCCTGTACGCCGGGATCGGTGATGTAGTCGTAGATACCGATGGTGTGCTGGAGCAGGTCGCGTACGGTGATCCGCGAGCCGTCGTTCCCGTGTCCGCGCACCATCCCGGGCAGCCACCGTTCCACCGTGTCGTCCAGCGAAAGCCGCCCCTGTGCGGCCAAGGTGGAGCACCACCATCGCCGTGGACGTCCTGGTGCTGCTTGCCACCCGGAACTCCGGGTCCCATGGCACGGGCGCCTTGCCCGCGCCCGCTCTCGTACCGTGCCCGCAGCACGGCGCCGCCCGGCCCGTCCGCCCGTGCCACCACGTTCGCATCGCCGCCGGCGGCGGCCCGCACCGCCGCCAGATCCCGCCTCAGATCCCCCGCTGAGCGGGCCTTCGTCCGCCGGGTGTGCCCGGTGGGCGCGCCTTACCCACCCTCCTGCCCCGCACGCCCATACACGCCACGACCGCCGTGCGGTTCCCCGCCACGCTGTCACCTCTGCGCTCGGCCCGACTCTCTGCTGACCCGTGCCAGTCAGCTTCCCGCCCCGCTTGATGACGGCTGCGCCGCTCATCTCCCTGGAGTGCAGCAGACGAAGGGCAGGCTCGGCCAGGGACACGGGCACGCATGGCCGGGGACACGGTGAACACAGCAGGGCCCCAGCAGAAGATCCGCTGACCGCCGAACCGGAGTGCCCGGCCCGCCATCGGTCAACGGGACGTTCCTCCCCCGCGCGGCACCCATTGACCGAGGGACTCGGCATGGATCCGCGCCGACGATGCTCGGCCCGCAACGGCGGCCGCACCGGCCCGACGGTCGAGGTACGTGCCTTCGCGCGCCCGGCGGCGGTCGCCGTTCCAAACGCCACGGCGGCAGGTCAACCGTCCCACCGCGTACGGCCGTTCGGCGCGGTGACGGCATTCGCGGCGGACGGCTCCGCCCAGTCCCGGCACCCCGGGTCAGGCGCACGCGGACGGCTTTCCCGGCCGAGGCCTCGTGAAGCCGGTGAGGCGCACCGCACGTCGGGGCGAACCGGCACACCACGTGCCCGACAACACCCACATCCCCACCCCGCACCGGCTCCCGGCGGCGTCGAGCCGCTCCACCCTCCGAACACCCCTGCACCCAAGACCGCCCGGGCCAGCCGAGGCAAGCAGACCTCCACACAACCGGTCCACTAGCACGGACCAGCTCACGGATTCCGCAGCGACACGCGGCCGATACCGGGTGAGCAGACGTCAGCAGATCATTCGGACGGACTAATCCTCATTCAATCCGCCTTTTCCGTCTGTCACTTCACCACCCGACCGAACAACAGACACAGCCGCCTATACCCCG
>NZ_MLYO01000155.1 GCF_001866665.1 Streptomyces monashensis
GCATCATGCGAACCACCAGCAGCAACCGCCTCCAACGCACCCACAAGCCCAGCCACATCCGCAGCCACCACACTCGCCCGCGACTCGAAGTGCGTACGATGACGAGCCGCCGTCACCGCGACATCCGCGAGCCGAACATCCGGATGCTCCGCCAGCCAGTCGGCCCAACGACCGGCCTGCGCCCGCAGCGCCTCCTCGGACTGACCCGACACCACCACCGGGAACACACCACCCGGAACCACCGGCCCATCCGCGGTCTCGGCCGCGGCAGGCTCAACGGCAGGGGCCTCCTCCAGGACGAGGTGGGCGTTGGTGCCGCTCAGACCGAACGACGACACACCCGCACGCCGCACACGCGCACCCTCCCGCACCCACGGCCGCGCCTCCGTCAGCAGCTCGAGCCCACTGTCCTCCCACTCCACATGCGCACTGGGCTCCTCCGCATACAACGTCCTCGGCAACGTCTCATGCTGCAACGCCAGCACCATCTTCATCACACCGATCACACCCGCAGCCGCCTGCGCATGCCCGATGTTCGACTTCGACGACCCCAGATACACCGGCCGATCCCCAGCCCGACCCGGACCGAACACCTCCGCCAACGCACCCGCCTCGATCGGATCACCCAGGGACGTGCCTGTCCCGTGCGCCTCGATCGCGTCGATGTCGTCCGGCGACAGCCGGGACGCCTCGATGGCTGCCTGCACGACCCGCTGCTGGGACGGGCCGTTCGGCGCCGTCAACCCCTGACTGCGGCCGTCCTGGTTCACCGCGGAACCACGGATCACCGCCAGCACCCGGTCCCCGTCCCGCTCCGCCGCCGACAACGGCTTGAGCACCAGAACACCCGCGCCCTCGGACCAACCCGCCCCGTCAGCACGCGCCGAGAACGACTTGCACCGCCCGTCCGCGGCCATCCCCTTGAGCCGCGAGAACTCCACGAACAGAGCAGGCGTGTTCATCACCGTGACACCACCGACGAGCGCGAGTTCACACTCGCCCTGGCGCAGCGCGGTCGTCGCGAGGTGCAGGGCGACGAGCGAGGAGGAGCACGCCGTGTCGACCGTGACCGCGGGCCCCTGAAGACCCAACGTGTACGACACACGACCAGACACCACACTGCTCGCGTAACCCGTACTGGTGTAGCCGTCGAGGGCGTCCAGGTCATGGCCCTGGTGTCCGTAGTCCGAGGTCATGGCGCCCATGTAGACGCCGGTGCTGCTCTCGCCGAGGGAGTCGGGGCGGATGCCGGCGCGCTCCAGCGCCTCCCACGAC
>NZ_MLYO01000156.1 GCF_001866665.1 Streptomyces monashensis
GTGGTGCAGGACGCGTTGGATGCGGCTCGGTTGTCGCCTGCTGATATCGATGCGATCGAGGCGCACGGGACGGGTACGCCGTTGGGTGATCCGATCGAGGCGGGTGCGTTGGCGGAGGTGTTCGGTCCGGGTCGGGCCGGGGATCGGCCGGTGTATCTGGGGTCGTCGAAGTCGAACATCGGGCATGCGCAGGCGGCTGCGGGTGTGATCGGTGTGATGAAGATGGTGCTGGCGTTGCAGCATGAGACGTTGCCGAGGACGTTGTACGCGGAGGAGCCCAGTGCGCATGTGGAGTGGGAGGGCAGTGGGCTCGAGCTGCTGGCGGAGGCGCGGCCGTGGGTGCGGGAGGGTGCGCGTGTGCGGCGTGCGGGTGTGTCGTCGTTCGGTCTGAG
>NZ_MLYO01000157.1 GCF_001866665.1 Streptomyces monashensis
TACGCCTTCCAGCGACAGCACTACTGGATCGAGCCGACGACACCCGGCAACGCGGCACGAGAGCGCTCGAAGGGCGAGGACGAGCTGTGGCAGGCCGTCGGCAGCGGCGCGGCCGAACGGGTGGGCGCCCTGCTCGGAGTGAGCGACACCGGCACCGTCGCCGCCCTGCTCCCGCACCTCGCGCAGTGGCGCGAACGGCAGGACCGCGCGGCCGAGTTCGGGGACTGGGGGTACGAGGAGACCTGGCAGCCGTCCGCCACGCCGCGCACGGCCGCCGCCCTCCGCGGCCACTGGCTGCTCGTCGCCCCCGAGACGGGGAACGCCCTCGCCGAGCGGATCGCGGAAACACTGACCGACGCGGGTGCCCACGTCCACCGGCTGCCGGCCGACGGCGACCGGGCCACCACTGCCGCGCGGCTCGGGGGCCTTGCCCCGCTGCTCGGAAGCGAGGAGCTCGGCGGCGTCGTCTCCCTCACCGGCACCGACACCCGGCCGCACCACGAGCACCCCGCCGTGACCACGGGCGCCGCCCACAGCCTCACCCTCGTCCAGGCGCTCTCCGACGCCGCCGTACGCGCACCGCTGTGGTTCCTCACCCAGGGCGCCGTGCAGGCCCAGGACACCGACCCCGCTCCCGACCCCGACCAGGCCCTGGTGTGGGGACTCGGCCACGTCGTCGCCGTCGAGCACGCCCATCGCTGGGGCGGCCTCGCCGACCTGCCCGCCGAGCCGGACACGGACGTACTGCGTCAACTGCTCGCCACACTCGCCGCGCACGGAACCGCCGGCGCCGAGGAGCACGTCGCACTGCGTCCCGCCGTACGCATGGCCCGCCGGCTCCACCGGAGGCCGGTCACCGCCGCCGCGCCCTGGACGCCGCGCGGAACCGTCCTGATCACCGGAGGCAGCGGCGCCCTCGCCGCGCACCTGGCCCACCGCCTCGCCGAACGCGGCGCCGAACACCTCGTGCTCGTCTCACGGCGCGGCCCGGATGCCGACGGCGCGGCCGAACTCGCCTCCGCCGTCGAAGCCCTGGGCACCCGTGTCACGGTCGTCGGCTGCGACCTCACCGACCGCGACCGGACCGCCGAACTGCTGGCCGCCCTCGACCGGGACCCGGCGCCGCTGCGCGCCGTCGTGCACACCGCCGGCGTCCTCGACGACCGGCTCCTCGACGGACTCGACACCGCGGCCCTCGCCGCCGCCGTCGCGCCCAAGCTCACCGCGGCGACCCTGCTGCACGAGCTCACCCGCGACCGGGACCTCGACGCCTTCGTCCTGTACACGTCCGTCGTGGGAGTCCTGGGCAACGCGGGCCAGGCCAACTACGCGATGGCCAATGCCGGGTTGGACGCCCTCGCCGCACGACGCAGGGCCGAGGGCCTGCCCGCCGTGAGCATCGGCTGGGGGCCCTGGGCCGACGGCGGAATGACCCACGGCGCCGCCGAGGCACAGCTTCGCCGCGCAGGGCTCGAACCGATGCCGCCCGCACAGGCCCTGGACGCCCTCGACGCCGCCCTCGAACACGGCGGTACGAGCGTGATCGCCAAGGTGGACTGGACCCGCGCGGCCGTTGCCCACGCGGCGGGCCGGGGCCGTACCCTCCTGCGCGACATCCCCGAGGCACGCACCGTGCTCGAGGCTGCCCCCACGACGGGCGGTGAGGCGCTGAGCGCGGCGCTGCGCGACATGCCCGACGAAGCACGGGAGAACCATCTGCGCGCCCTGGTCGCGGCCGAAGTGGCAGCGGTCCTCGGTGTCGCGGACCCCCGGTCGATCGACCCCGAACGGGGGTTCAGGGACCTGGGCTTCGACTCGATGACGGCGGGCGAGCTCAGCGACCGGGTACACCGCCGCACCGGCGTGATCACACCCAAGACGCTGATCTTCGACCACCCGAACCTCGCGGCCGCCACGCGATGGCTGCTCGGCGAACTCGCCCCCGCCCAGGGCCGGGCCGCCGCTCCGGCCCGAGCCGCCGCACGGCGCACCGAGGAGCCGCTCGCCATCGTCGGCGTCGGTCTGCGCATGCCCGGCGACGCCCACGACCTGGACAGCCTCTGGGACGTCCTCGCCGAGGGCCGGGACACCGTGACCGAAGTCCCCGCCGACCGCTTCGACATCGACGCCTACTACGACGCCGATCCGGACGCGGAGGGCAAGACGTACGCCCGCCACGCCTCCTTCCTCGACGACGTCGCCCACTTCGACGCGGCCTTCTTCGGCATCAGCCCCCGCGAGGCCGAGCCGATGGACCCACAGCACCGGCTGCTGCTCGAAGCCGCCTGGAACTCCCTCGAGAACGCGGGCATCCGTCCGCGTGATCTGCGCGACTCACGCACCGGCGTCTTCGTCGGCGCGGGCACCGGCGAATACGGGAAGCACCGTCACGGCACGACCCCCGACACGTACAGCCTGACCGGCACACTGTCCAGCTTCAACGCCGGCCGCCTCTCGTACCACCTCGGACTGCAGGGCCCGGCCCTCTCCGTCGACACCGCGTGCTCCTCGTCCCTGGTGGCACTCCACCTGGCGTGCGAGGCACTGCGCAACGACGAGTGCGAACTCGCGCTGGCGGGCGGCGTCCAAGTCCTCGCCGACCCGGGCGCGTTCGTGGCACTGAGCCGCTCGCACGCGCTGTCCCCGGACGGCCGCAGCAAGACCTTCTCGGCCGAGGCGGACGGTTACGGGCGCGGCGAGGGAGTCGGTGTCATCGCCGTCATGCGACTGTCCGACGCGCTCGCACAGGACCGCACCGTCCTCGGCGTCGTCAGGGCTACCGCCATCAACCACGACGGCGCCAGCAGCGGCATCACCGCGCCCAACGGCACGTCCCAGCAGAAGGTGATCCGCGCCGCCCTTGACTCCGCGGGCCTCTCCCCGGCGGACGTCGACTACGTCGAGTGCCATGGCACGGGTACGTCCCTGGGCGACCCGATCGAGGTGCAGGCGCTCGCCGCCGTGTACGGCGAGGGCCGCGAGCCGGGGCGCGAACTCGCTCTCGGCACCGCCAAGAGTGTCATCGGGCACCTGGAGTCGGCCGCCGGCATCGCCGGAGTCTGCAAGGTCCTGGCCTCCTTCCAGCACGAAGCGCTCCCCGCGACGCTCCACAGTTCACCGCGCAACCCGAACGTGGCCTGGGACGACCTGCCGGTCCGGGTCGTGGACGCGCCCGAGCCGTGGGTGCGGGAGGGTGCGCGTGTGCGGCGTGCGGGTGTGTCGTCGTTCGGTCTGAGTGGGACGAATGCGCATGTGGTGCTGGAGGAGGCGCCTGCGGTTGAGGCTGCCGTGGTCGAGACTGCGGATGGGCCGGTGGTTCCTGGTGGTGTGTTCCCGGTGGTGGTCTCCGGTCAGTCCGAGGAGGCGTTGCGGGCGCAGGCGGGTCGTTGGGCGGGCTGGCTGGCGGAGCGTCCGGATGTTCGGCTCGCGGATGTGGCGGTGACGGCGGCTCGTCATCGTACGCATTTCGAGTCGCGGGCGAGTGTGGTGGCCGCGGATGTGGCTGGGCTTGTGGGTGCGTTGGAGGTGGTTGCTGCTGGTGGTTCGCATGATGC
>NZ_MLYO01000158.1 GCF_001866665.1 Streptomyces monashensis
CCACCTCAAGGGCCGCACGCAGGCCACTCTCTTCGAGTACCTGCGGATGATCGCGATCGCCCGCCTCTTCCTCGACAACGTCCGGCACATCCAGGGCTCCTGGCTCACCACCGGCAAGGAGGTCGGCCAGCTGTCGCTCCACTACGGCGCCGACGACCTCGGCTCGATCATGCTGGAGGAGAACGTCGTCTCCTCCGCGGGTGCCAAGCACCGCTCCAACCTGCTCGAACTGATCGGCCTGATCCGCGGCGCGGGACGCGTCCCGGCGCAGCGCAACACGACCTACGAGCTGCTGCAGGTGCACGACGACCCGGCGAACGACCCCGCCGACGACCGCGTGGTCTCGCACATCTCCTCCACGGCCATCGAGGGCGGCACGGCCCACCCCGAGCTGAAGCTGATCGCCGCCCGCTGAGCGACGGCCATGTGTCCGGGACCGGGAACACCCGGGTCCCGGACACCCGTGCTTCCCGCACACCCCGCACGCCCCCATCCCTGCACACGAGGACGGAGAACCCCATGGCGGGTGCCATTCACGCCACGGGTCTGGTCAAGACCTTCGGTGAGGTCCGGGCCGTGGACGGAGTAGACCTGGACGTGCCGGAAGGCGGCGTGCTGGGGCTGCTCGGCCCCAACGGAGCCGGCAAGACCACGACGGTGCGGCTGCTGACGACCCTGTTGCGCCCGGACGCGGGCACCGCCGTCGTGGCCGGCCACGACGTGGTCCGGGAGCCGGACCGGGTTCGGCTGTCCATCGGCCTCTCGGGCCAGTTCGCGGCGGTCGACGACCGGCTGACGGGCCGGGAGAACCTCCGCATGATCGGTGAACTGTACGGCCTTCGGGCGCGGGCCGCCCGGCAGCGGGCCGACGAACTGCTGGACCGGTTCGACCTGAGCGCGGCCGGCGACCGGGTGTCGAGGACGTACTCGGGCGGCATGCTGCGGCGGCTGGACCTGGCCGGCGCCCTCGTCGTCCGTCCCTCGGTGATGTTCCTCGACGAGCCGTCGGTCGGCCTGGACCCGACCAGCCGCCTGATGCTGTGGGACGCCATCGAGGACCTCGTGGCACAGGGCGCCACGCTGCTGCTGACCACGCAGTACCTGGAGGAGGCCGACCGTCTGGCCCGGGACATCGCGGTCGTCGACCACGGGCGGATCATCGCGCGCGGCACACCGCGCGAGCTGAAGTCGCAGGCGGGCGGCCAGCGGGTCGAGGTGGTGGTCGCCTGGCCCGAGCAACTCGGCGCCACCGCCTCGGTGCTGGCCCGGTTCGGCACCCGTGGCCCGGACGTGGACCGGCCGCGCGGCATCGTCTCGGTGCCCGTCGACGGCGGAGTGCGGCTGCTCACGGAGGTCATCTCCGCACTGGCCGCCGACGGCATCGAGATCACCGACATCGGACTGCGCCGCCCGACGCTGGACGAGGTCTTCCTGGCCCTGACCGAGGACGTCCCGCGGCACCCGGTGGGCGCGGCGGCCGCCACCGGCGCGGCGGGCGAGAAGGAGTGATGAACGTGTCGGCAACGGCACCGCCCGTACCCGAACTGAAACCCGGCACGGTCACCAAGTCCGTGCGTGACACGCTGGTCGTCACGCGGCGCAATGTGATCCGGACGATCCGCATCCCCGAGGTGCTCGTCCTCAGCCTGGTGCAGCCCCTGGTCTTCGTGCTGCTGTTCGCGTACATCTTCGCCGGGTCCTTCGCCCTGCCCGGCGCGCACGGCCCGGCGGCCTACCGCGAGTTCATGATGCCGGGGTTCTTCGCCCAGACCATCGCCTTCGGCACGGCCAGCAACAGCAGCGTCAGCATGGCCAACGACCTGCAGAGCGGCATGGTCGACCGGTTCCGGTCGCTGCCGATGGCGCGGGGCGCGCTGCTCACCGGCCGCACGGTCGCCGATCTGGTGCAGAACGCGATCGTGGTGACCGTGATGATCCTGTGCGCGCTGCTGGTCGGCTGGCGCGCCCATCACGGGGTGCTGCAGGCCGCCGCCGGGTTCGGGCTGCTGCTGCTCATGGGATACGCGCTGTCGTGGGTGGGCGTCGTCATCGGTCTGACGGTGCGCGCTCCGGAGGCCGCGGCCAGCAGCAACTTCCTGTGGCTGTTCCCGCTGACATTCCTGTCGAACGCGTTCGTGGCGCCCTCCACGCTTCCGACGGTGCTGCGCTGGGCCGCGGAGTGGAACCCGCTGAGCGCGACGGTGCAGGCGGCACGGCAGCTGTTCGGCAACCCGGGGCTCGCGGCCACGGGTGCCTGGCCCGCCCAGCATCCCGTGCTGGTGTCGGCGGGCTGGTCGATACTGATCGCGGTGCTGTTCCGGACGCTGGCGGTGCGCCGCTACCGTTCGGCCGGCGCGTGAGGGGGAACGCGTGAGCGCGGACGCCATGTTCCAGGCGGAGCTGATCCGCCCGGTGCACGAACTGCTCGCCGGGCACGCCGCCCGGCAGCCCGACCGGATCGCCTTCAAGGACGCCCGCCGCTCGCTGACCTGGGCCGAACTGGACCGGCGTACCGCCCGGGTCGCCGGTCACCTGGTGGGGCTGGGGCTCACGCGGGGCGCGTCGGCGGCGATCTATCTGCCGAACCGGGTGGAGGCGGTGGAGAGCCGTCTCGCCGTCGCCCGCGCGAGCGCCGTCGGCGTCCCGCTCGATCCGCACCGCACCGACGCCGAGCTCGGCCACCTCCTGGACGACTGCGCCGCCCGCCTGGTGATCACCGGGGCCGGGCAACTGCCGCAGGTGCGGCGGGTGTTGGCGCAGCGCCCCGGCATCGCCGTGGTCCTGGTGGGCGAGCCCGCCGAGCTCGATGCCGTACTCGCCGGCCGCGACGCGGCGGACGACTCCCTGCCCCGCTACGAGACGCTGGCGGCCACTTGGTCGCTGCGCGATCCGCCGCGCGACGACCTGGGGCTCGACGAGCCGGCGTGGCTGCTCTACACGACGGGCACCACCGGGAAGCCGAAGGGCGTGGTCTCCACCCAGCGGGCCGCGCTGTGGGCGACGGCGTCCTGCAACGCCCCGCTGCTCGGGCTGTCGGAACGGGACCGGGTGCTGGCGCCGATGCCGCTGTTCCACACGCTCGCCCACAACATCTGCGTGCTGGGCGTCCTGGCCGTGGGGTCCGGCGCGTACATCACCGACGAACTGGCCGCGGACGAGGTGCTGCGCACGGCCCGGGAGGAGGACTCCACCTTCCTCGTCGGCTCGCCGGCCCTCTACCACCACATGGTGGAGCGGACCCGCACCGGCCGCTTCGCCCCGCTCGGCCTTCGGGTGTGCATGGTGGCCGGATCTCCCTGCCCGCCCTCCCTGCACGAGGCGTTCCGGTCCAGGTTCGGGGTCGCCCTGCTGGACAGCTACGGCAGCTCCGAGACGTGCGGCGCGATCACCACCAACCTTCCGGACGGCCCGTACGTGCCGGGCTCCTGCGGGCGTGCGCTGCCCGGCGTGACCCTGCGTCTCACGGACCCGCGCACAGGCGCCGAGGCCGGCACGGGCGAGGAGGGCGAGGTCTGGGTGTCCAGTCCCGCCCTCATGCTCGGCTACCACGGCCGGCCCGAGGCCACCGAGGCCGTGCTCTGCGACGGCTGGTACCGCACCGGCGATCTGGCCCGGCGGGACGCGAACGGATACCTCACCGTCACCGGCCGGTTGAAGGAAGTCATCGTCCGGGGCGGCGAGAACGTCCATCCGGCCGAGGTGGAAAGGGTCCTCCTCCAGGTGCCCGGCGTCGGCGACGCGGCGGTGGGCGCGAAGCCGCACGCGACGCTCGGCGAGGTGCCCGTGGCGTATCTGGTGCCCGGACCGGACGGGCTCGACGTCGAGGCGGTGCTGGCCACCTGCCGGGACGAACTGCCGCCCCTGAAACGCCCGGAGGAGGTCCACGCGATCGACGAGGTGCCGCGCGACCCGGCCGGGAAGATCGCCCGGCAGCGGCTGTCCGGGCTGACCGGGCGGCTGCTGTGGCAGCGGTCCCCCGGCCCGTCGGGACACGCGCGCTACGGGAGTGCGGCCGACCTCGGGCTGGCGGACGCGGAACATCAGCTGCTGGCGGCGGTGATCGAGCGTCCGGACACGGACGAGGTGACGTTCACCGGGCGCCTCGTGAGCGGCGCGGACGGACCGGGGTTCTCCCGTTCGGACGACGGGCGGACGGTGGTGCCGGGCGTCGTGCTGCTGGACCTGGCACTGCACGCCGCCGGGCATCTGGGCTGCGGCCGGCTGCAGGAGTTCGCAGCCGTACGACCGCTGGTCCTGCCAGCGGCCGGCGGCGTACAGGTGCAGGTCACCGTCGGCGCGGCCGGCGCTCTGGGTCTGCGGGCGGTGACGGTGTACACGCGCCGGGACTCCGGTGCGAGCGGTGCGACCGGCCGGCCCTGGATCCGGCAGGCGTCCGGCACGGCGGCTGCCTCCGCCGGTGCGCCACCGCGATGGCAGCCGGAGGTGTGGCCGCCCGCCGGTGCCTGGTGGGTACCGGCCGACGAGGTCTTCGGCGACCGCGGGGCCTTCGCCGCCACCGGCGCGCCGTCGGCGCTGCACGGCCTCTGGCGGCGCGACGACGAACTGTTCGTCGAGGTCCGGGTACCCGAAGGGACACCGGAGCAGGGCAGCCGCTTCGGTGTGCACCCGGCACTGCTGGAGGCCGTGGCACGTGCCGAGCTGTGGGCCGGCCTGGGCGGGGCGTGGGATCCCGCCGGATCGACCGCGCACCGGCTCGGAGCTCCGGACCTCTGGCGCGGGGTGACCCTGCATGCCGCCCGGGCCTCCGTGCTGCGCGCCCGGCTCACGGCCGCGGCGGACGGCACCCTCGGCGTGACGGCCGTCGACGCCGCAGGCACCCCGGTGCTGACGGTGGACTCGGTGCGCTTCGGCGCGCAGGTCCCCGCGGTGCTCCAGACGGCCTCCGCGACGCCGTAGGACATCTCGCCCGAAGAAGTACGCCGGGATCGACGGACGACCGCCCACCGCTGAGTACGAGCGGTGGGCGGTCGCCTGTGTGCCCAGGGAGGCCGGCCGATGAGCGCCGGCCAACACGCAGGCGGCCCCGGCCGGTTGGGGAAGACCGGCCGGGGCCGCCTGCGCACGGCGTCGGGGCGGCGCCCCGGTCGCCGGGCCTCAGACCGCCCAGGCGGGCAGCTCGTTGATCGTGACCACGCTGGCGGTGCAGATCCAGCCGGGCCCCTGGGAGACCAGCAGGACGTGGTCGCCCGGGCCGACCTCCCGGGTACGGACCAGGTGCTCCAGCGTGATGAAGACGTCCGCGCCGCCCACGTGTCCGACGCTCTTGCCGAAGTCCCAGCTGGACCGGGACATGGGCAGCCCCAGCGGCATCATCAGGGAGTACTCGATCATCCGGCCGTCCATGTTGATCGGCACGACCTTGGCGATGTCCGCCGCGTTCAGGTCGGCGTCGACCAGGGCCCGGTGGATGACGCCCAGGTCGAAGACGGTCAGCTTCTCCAGCGTCTCCGACAGCGACAGTTCCGTCTCCGTGAACTGCTCGGCCCGCTGCGCCATGTCGGCCATCGAGTCCGACTGCCCGCGCAGGAGCTGCGGGCCGTCACCGCGGTGCCACTTCTCCAGGGCCGGGAGCACCCCGGCGTGCAACGACCGCACCGTGGCGAACCCCTCGTCCGCGCTGAGCAGGACGGAGGCGGCGCCGTCGCCGAGGAAGTAGGACTGGCCGTAGCCCGTCCACCGGTCGATCTCCGGGGAGGAGAAGTTCTCGCCGGAGGTGAGCAGCACGGTCTCGGCCTCGGCGGCGCCGGTCATCTGGCCGACCGCCACCTCCAGGGCGCCCAGCATGCCGTTGCAGCCCTGCTGGAGGTAGATCGCGGAGATGTCGTCCAGGCCCAGCTCGCGCAGGATGTAGCCCGGCGGGTAGGAGCCGACGGGCCCCTGGTAGTACACCGCGCTGTGCAGGTGCGACGCGATCTCGTCGGGCTCGATCTTGGAGCGGTCCAGGGCGGTGCGGGCGGCCGAGACGGCCAGGTCCACAGCCGGCACGTCACCGGACACGTGCGTGCCGGTGAGCCCGTTCGACGCGACCACCTCGGCGTCCACACGGCCGTCGGCCACAGCCTGTTCCGCGCTCGCCCACTCGTGCAGAACGACCCCCAGGGAGTCGATGTGGACGTTCTCAATCCTCATGCGGGATCTCTCCTTGTCCGTCCGGCGTCGGGGCCGGTCTCAGGTGAGCAACTGCTGCTTGATGTGCTGGGCCAGCTCGGCCGGCGACGCGAAGTCGAACGCCACGCTGGGCGCAAGGCTCAGGTTGGTGGCCGTGTTCAGGGCGTTGCGGAGGTTGATCGAGGTCAGTGAGTCGAAGCCGAGGTCCTTCAGCGCCGCGGTGGCCGTGACGGACTGCACGGAGGAGTGTCCGAGAACGGTGGCGATCCGGTCGCGTACGAGCCCGGTCAGGGCCGCGTCACGCTCCTCGTCGGTCGCCATCGCGGCCAGGACGTGCCGCAGTTCCGTCTTCTCCGCCTCGGTGTCCTGCGCCGTCCGGCGGGCGGGGGCGGGCAGCAGGGACCGCAGCAGTGCCGGTGCCCGGCCCGCCCTCGCTCCTTCATGGAGCGCCGGGAAGTCCAGCCGGGCGGCGACGGTGAGGCCGAGTCCGGCCCCCTGCGCCGCGTCGAACAGCTGCATCCCCTGTGCCAGGGGAAGTGCCACGGACCCCGGCAGTGCCTCGGCCTTGCCCTCGGCGAGACCGCTGCGTCCCTCCCACAGGCCCCAGGCGATCGAGGTCACCGGGACCCCGCGGGCACGCATGTCGTACGCGAAGGCGTCCAGGAAGGTGTTCGCCGCGGCGTAGTTGGCCTGGCCGGCCCCGCCGAGGACGCCGGCGAAAGAGGAGAACAGCACGAACGCGGAGAGCTGCGCGTCCCTGGTCGCGTCGCGCAGCGCGAGCACCGCGTCCACCTTCGGCCGCAGCACCGGGCTCAGCCGTTCGGGCGTCAGCGAGGACACGACCCCGTTGTCGAGCGTGCCCGCGGTGTGCACCACCGCGCGCAGCGGCCGGTCGGCGGGGATCGCCGCCAGCAGTCCGGCGAGCGCCTTGCGGTCCGTGACGTCGCAGGCGGCGATGGTGACCCGGGCGCCGAGCGCGCAGAGTTCGGCCTCGAGGTCGACGGCTCCCGGTCCCCCGATGCCCTGACGGCTCGTCAACAGCAGGTCCCGTACTCCGTGTTCGGTCACGAGATGACGGGCGAGCGCCGATCCCAGCATGCCCGTGCCGCCCGTGACCAGGACCGTGCCGTCGACGCCGTCCAGCAGCGTCGTGCCACCGTCGGGGGCGACCGCCAGGCGCGCCAGCCGCGGCACCCGGACGGCTCGCTTGCGCAGCGCCCACTGCGGCTCGTCGGAGCCCGCGGCCCGCAGCAGCGCACGCCAGGCGGGTTTGCTCGCGTCCGTGTCCACCAGCAGGAAGCGGTCCGGGAACTCGGTCTGCGCCGAGCGCACCAGCCCCCATACCGCGGCCGCCGTCAGGTCGAGCCGTCCGTCCGCCCCCGTACCGTCCCAGGCCGGGACCGCGCCCCGGGTGAGGAACACCAGCCGGGACCGCTCGAACGCGGGCGTCGTCACCCAGGATCGCGCCCAGTCCAGCGCCCGGCGCGCGGTGTCGTGGACGCTGCCGGCGAGTTCCTCGCCCGTTCGCTCCCCGCCCGCGGCGGCGCAGGTCACCACGACCACATCGGGTGCGCCGGAGGTGTCAGCGACGGCGGCGGCCAGGCTCTCCAGATCCGGGTACGCCTCGGTGTACTGGCCCACGGACATCAGCGCGGACCGGGCCCGCAGCGTGTCCTCACCGACGATCGCCCACGTGGCGGGGACCGGGCCGGCGCTCGAAGCGAGGTCCGTGTCCCGCCACTCCACGCCGAACAGACCGTCCTGTTGTGCGGCCCCCGCCGCGCTCACTTCGCCACGCGAGACGGTTCGGGGCCTCAGGGACGTCACCGTCAGCGCCGGGGCCCCGGTGGCGTCGGCGGCCCGCACCGAGAACGCGCCGTCGGCCAGCGGGCTGATGCGTACGCGCAGTATCGAGGCCCCGGAGGCGTGCAGCGAGACTCCGCTCCACCGCGCCACCCGCCGCGGCCGTTCGGAGTCCGCCGGCTGTTCCCCGCTCGGCAGCACGTCCAGCACCGCCGCCGCCAGCACCGGGTGGAGCCCGAACGCGGCGGCCTCGCCACGCAGTCGCTCGGTCAGGGCAACCTCGACGAAGAGGTCGTCGCCCCGCCGCCACACGGAACGCGTGGTGCGCTCCTCCTCGGAGCCGTCGTCCCTCGCCTGCCGCTCCTGGGGCACGCTCTCGGCGCCGACCGGCGGCCAGGCCTCCAGGTCCCAGTCCGGCGACGGGCCTTCCTCGGTGAGCGATCCCTCTGCGTGGCATGTCCACGGCCGTCCCACGCCGCCGTCGCCCCACCGGGAGTGCACGGCCACCGAACGGGCGCCGCTCTCCCCGGGCTCACCGACGGTGACGCGGAGCTGGACGGCCTCGGATTTCGGCAGCACCAAGGGCTCCCGCACCGACAGCGCTTCCAGCCGCCCGCAGCCCACTTGGTCGCCGGCCATGGCGGCCAACTCGACCAGCACCGGATCCGGGACGACATGCGAACCGCCGATGCGGTACCCGGCCAGCCATGCGTACGCTCCCGCCGACAGCCGCCCGGTGAACAACACCGCAGCGGAATCCGGCAGTTCGACGGCGGCGCCGAGCAGGGGATGTTCCGTGCTCACCGCACCGATGCCGGCCACACCGCGGGAGGCTCCGGGGGCAGCTGTCAGCCAGTGGCGGTCGCCCTGGAAGGGATACGTCGGCA
>NZ_MLYO01000159.1 GCF_001866665.1 Streptomyces monashensis
CGCCCCCACCTGCGCCCTCGTCGAAGCCGACCGCGCCCGCCCCGGCACAGCCGAGCACCTGGCCGCCCTGCCCGGCATCACCGTCCTGGACCTGGACCTGCCCGCCGCCCTCGCCGTGGCCAGCCAGGACACCTGGGCCGGCGCGCACGCCCAGTACGCCGCACAGCCCACCCCGGACCGCCCCGACGGGGCGATCATCGCCACCACCGCTCCCGAGCGGTGGGTCGGCGAGCCGGTCCGCGTCCTGGACCTGACGCCCTGACCGCGACGTGGAGGCCCCGGAGTCCTAGCTCAGACAAGCTAGGACTCCAGGGCCGACATGGTGTGGGACGTCCTGGACGCCGCCGCGGCAGACCCGGGGTCTTTCGGCAAAAGAGTCTGTTGTCCACGGACAGTGGGACATCCGGCTGAGCGGACAACACTCAAGGGCTACGCGATGTCCGGGGACCGCCGCGCCCTGCACGGCACCGTGCTGTAGCCGGTGCTGCTCGTGGTCTTGGTGGTGGTCGCCGGGTGCAGCAGGGCGGTGTCCGAGGTGCAGCGCAGCATTTACATGGGTCAGGCGCCGCACGGGTTCTGCATGGGCAGCAGCCGGCCCCGGCTGGTGCAGCGCCCGAGCTCGGCGGCACGGGCGGGAGACCACGCCGACGGCGGGCGGGTGGGAACGGGACCAGTGAAATTGTCCTCCCGTGCATCAGCCCAGTTCTGTCAAACCGCCTACCCAGCCAGCCGCTCCGGTGACACCTCTGAGACAGCGGCGCCGGTTTGCCGCCATCCGGATCCGGGTCGAGCAGGCTGCGGGCGGAACGCCGACAGCCGACAGCACCGTTGGCTCTCCTGCGGTCCGGGACGCCGACAGCTCGGTGATCTGTAGCCAGGTCGCCATGATACGAACCAGCCCGCTGGGGGCCTGACATGCCTGAGACGCCATCCGCTTTCCGAACGTGGT
>NZ_MLYO01000016.1 GCF_001866665.1 Streptomyces monashensis
GAAACGTTCCCGACTCCGCCTCCTGAGGGCGGCGCTACGGCTCCTCCCGCAGGAGGGTGGTGATGTCCGCCACGGACCAGTGTTCCGCCGCGCCGGGGCACGCGGCCACGTACGCGGCCACCGTGTCCCTGTCCCAGGCGCCGGCCGCCAGGAGCCCTGAGGCGAGGAGGCGGATGTAGGCGGGAGACGGGGCGACCCACGGAACGTCGGTCATCGCCCAGGGCGCGGTGAACGTGAGGAGGGGGAGGCCGTCCACCTGCCCGGCGCACACCAGTGTCTCGTAGCGGCCCTCGCCCAGCACGGCGCGACCGTCCCTGAGCACGTCCCGCAGATCCAGGTCCGGTCCGGGATCCCGGTACATCTCCTGGGCGGCGATGTCGGAGAACTGCTCCGCGGTCATCAGGTGGGCTCGGGCCAGTACGCGCCCGTCGACCCGCTCGTCGTAGAAGGCCCGGCCTCCGCCCCAGACGACGGACTCGGTGGCGAAGTACAGAGCCCCGGTCAGTTCCACGGGGATGGACCGCACCGGCATCGCGGGGTTCCGGCACCCGGGGTACTCCCGCGCGGCGCCTGCCGGGCGGCCGCCCCGGACGTAGGCGGCGAGCCGGTCCAGGTGCATGTTCGAGCCATAGGACGTGTACCAGACCCGCTCGGGACGCGGATCGTCCGGCAGGGTCGGGTCGATGCAAGGGGCACCCCGGCCCGATTGCGGCGGGCCGGGGCTCTCCGTCATGCGGTCGGCTTCGGGCTAGAGCTCGTGGTGCCGGACTACGCGGAAGCTGGCCACGACTCCGTTGTCGACGTAGATGCCGTCGGTGGTGCCCGCGTCCACGCCGTAACTGTCGCTGTGCGGGCCGACGATGGCGATCGGAGCGCCGTTGTCGCAGACCGGCCCGCGGAACACCTCGACGGTCCGGTGGCTCTCGTTGCGGATGTTCAGCGTCTTGGCGCCCAGGCCGCTGATCACGGTGACGCAGTCGCCGGGGTCGCTGGAGTACGAGCGCTCGTTGACCTGGATCCGGCCCTCGTAACCTTCGTGGCCCTCGCGACCTTCGTTGCCTCTGCCCTCGTTGCCTCTGCCTTCGCTGCCCTTGCTCTGACCGCCGTCGCCACCCTGCGGCGCTGCGCCGGTGGCCGCCGGGGCGGCCGGGGATGTCGGGGACGAGGCAGCCGAGGCGTACGTGATGCCGGACGCGGCCAGGGCGGCGGCGGTCCCGACAGCGGCGGTGACCATGGTGGAACGGGCGACCTTCATGTCGCTCTCCTGTCTCGTGTGCGGAGATGCCGGCCCGTCAGCCAGCCTGGGAAGAAAGTACACACAGCCGACATGACGGTCATATCGGAATATTGGCGCCACAGGCTGATCGGGGGATCCGGGGTGCCGGATGGCGCCCTCCGGGCGGCGCGCTCAAGCGTCAAGTCCCTTAAAGGAAAAGTGGATTGTCGCACCATTAGTCTTTACGAGGGATCTTCTGACGCTCCGTCACTCCCTCCCGGACCGGCGTGTCGATTCGGCCGCGACGCGGTGCGCCGTGTTACGCCCAGGGGGCGGGCTCCCGTCCAGACGGATTACGTTTCCGCAGGTCAGGGGCCTCTTAAAGAAGATGACAACGGTCACCGGTGCAGCCTTTGGTGAATACACCGACCATGCGTTTCACTGCGGCCAGGAACCCGACGCGAGGGGGAGGCGTACGACATGAGTGACCACGACCACGACCACGACCACGACCACGACCACGACCACGACCACGACCACGACCACGAGCACGAGCACGAGCACGCGCACGGTGCAGGCGGGCACGCGGGCCACACACACGGTGTCTCGGCGGACGCCGACCGCCGCTGGCTGGCCATCGCACTGAGCCTGATCACGGCGTTCATGGCGGTCGAGGTCACCGTCGGTGTCATCGCCGGCTCCCTGGCCCTGATCTCCGACGCGGCGCACATGCTCACCGACGCCGCCTCGATCGTGCTCGCCCTCGTCGCGATGCGGCTGTCGGCCCGCCCCGCCCGCGGCGGCTTCACCTACGGACTCAAGCGCGCGGAGATCCTCTCCGCCCAGGCCAACGGCCTGACCCTGCTGCTGCTCGGCACCTGGCTGGCGTACGAGGCGGTGCGGCGGCTCGTCAGCCCGCCTGAGGTCGAGGGCGGACTGATGCTGGCGACAGCGCTCGCCGGTATCGCCGTGAACGTGGTCGCCACCTGGTGCATCTCCAGGGCCAACCGCAGCTCCCTGAACGTCGAGGGTGCCTACCAGCACATCCTGAACGATCTGTTCGCCTTCATCGGGACGGCCGTCGCCGCGTTGATCGTCGTCCTCACCGGGTTCGCCCGGGCCGACGCCATCGCCACGCTCGTCGTGGTCGCCCTGATGTTCAAGGCCGGTTACGGACTGGTCCGGGACTCCGGACGGATCTTCCTGGAGGCCGCCCCGGCCGGCCTCGACCCGGACACGATCGGCGACGAACTCGCCGGGCAGCCATCCGTCGTGGAGATCCACGACCTGCACGTGTGGACCATCACCTCCGGCGAACCCGCCCTGTCCGCCCACGTCCTGGTCGAACCCGGCGGCGACTGCCACGCCGTACGCCGCCACCTCCAGCACCTGCTGCGCGACCGGCACGGCATCGGGCACGCCACCCTCCAGGTCGACCACCTCGGAGAGGACGCGGACGCCGCGGACCTGCTCCAGATCACCACACCGTCGGCCGAACAGCAGGCGGAGCACTGCGACGACGCCCACGGCCCCGTCCACCGGCCCGGCCCGCACGAGCACTGACGGGCGCCCGGGCCGTGGCGGTGCCGTGCCCGGCAGCCATGCCTCCGGCATCGCTGCCGCCGGTCGACCCGGCCGGTCGCGAGCCGCTGCACGCGTACGGCTGGTCCGACACCCCCGGGCCGCGCGGCGTCGGCATGGACGACGCGTCCGACGGTCTTCAGCAGGTGTTCTCGGAGGCCGAGGCCCTCGCCGAGCGTGGCCGCTGACCGGCCCGGGGCAGTCGCCTCAGACCTGCGCCGCGCCCGGCAGCCCGCCCTCGAAGGCCGCCAGGATCCGCTCCGCGGCCAGCGTGGCCGTCAACTCCCCGTCCCTGACCCGACGTTCGAGGCCGGGTGCGCTCTCGCGCACCGCCGGGGCCGCGTGCAGACGGCCGAGGAGCTCGTCGCGGACCATGGCCCAGGTCCACTCGACCTGCTGGTCGCGCCGCTTGGCGGTGAGGCGGCCGGTGGAGTCCAGGAGCGTGCGGTGCTGCTCCAGACGTTCCCAGAGCGTGTCCAGGCCCGCCGACTCCCGTGCGCTGCAACTGAGCACCGGGGGAGTCCAGAAGGCGTCCTTGCCGTGCATCAGCCGCAGGGCGCCCGCCAGTTCACGGGCCGCCGCACGGGCGTCCCGCTCGTGCGGGCCGTCCGCCTTGTTGACGGCGATGACGTCGGCCAGTTCCAGGACGCCCTTCTTGATGCCCTGGAGCTGGTCGCCGGTGCGGGCCAGCGTCAGCAGCAGGAAGGTGTCGACCATGCCCGCGACCGTCGTCTCCGACTGGCCCACGCCGACGGTCTCCACGAGGATCACGTCGTAGCCCGCCGCCTCCATCACCACCATCGACTCCCGGGTGGCCTTCGCGACCCCGCCCAGCGTGCCCGCGCTGGGGGAGGGGCGGATGAAGGCCGCCGGGTCCACGGACAGGCGCTCCATCCGGGTCTTGTCGCCCAGGATGGAGCCGCCCGTGCGGGTCGAGGACGGGTCGACGGCGAGCACCGCGACCCGATGGCCCAGCGAGGTCAGCATCGTGCCGAACGCGTCGATGAACGTCGACTTGCCGACCCCCGGCACCCCGCTGACGCCGATCCGCCGCGCCCGGCCGCTGTGCGGCAGGAGCTGCGTCAGCAACTCCTGTGCCAGCGCCCGGTGCTGGGGGCGGGTGGACTCGACGAGCGTGATGGCGCGGGCCACCAGGGCCCGCTTGCCGTCGAGCACACCCTTCACATACGTGTCGAGATCGATCGCGGCCATCGCGGCGCTACAGCTCGTGGCCGAGGTCGGCCGACAGCCGCCGCACCAGGTCGTACGCCGCGTCCGGGATCACCGTCCCCGGCCCGAACACGGCCGCGGCGCCCATCTCCAGCAGCGTCGGCACGTCCTGCGGCGGGATCACCCCGCCGACCGTGATCATGATGTCCTCGCGGCCCTCCTCGGCCAGTTGCTCGCGCAGCGCCGGTACGAGGGTGAGATGGCCCGCGGCCAGCGAGGACACCCCGACCACGTGGACGTCCGCCTCGACCGCCTGGCGGGCGACCTCCTCGGGCGTCTGGAACAGCGGGCCGACGTCGACGTCGAAGCCGAGGTCGGCGAAGGCGGTCGCGATCACCTTCTGGCCGCGGTCGTGACCGTCCTGGCCCATCTTGGCGACCAGGATGCGCGGCCGGCGCCCCTCGGCCTCCTCGAAGGCGTCCACCAGGGCACGGGTGCGGTCCACGTTCGGGGACTGGCCTGCTTCGTTGCGGTACACACCGGAGATCGTACGGATCTGGCTCGCGTGCCGGCCGTACACCTTCTCCAGGGCGTCCGAGATCTCGCCGACGGTCGCCTTGGCGCGGGCCGCCCGCACCGCCAGCTCCAGCAGGTTCTCCGTGCCGTCGGCCGCCCGGGTGAGCGCGTCGAGCGCGTCCCGGCAGGCCTGCTCGTCCCGTTCCGCCCGCAGCCGGCGCAGCTTCTCGATCTGCTGGGCGCGCACGGACGAGTTGTCGACCTTCAGCACCTCGATCTGCTCGTCGCTGTCGACCCGGTACTTGTTCACGCCGATCACCGGCTGGCGGCCGGAGTCGATCCGGGCCTGCGTGCGGGCCGCGGCCTCCTCCACGCGCAGCTTCGGGATGCCCGCGTCGATGGCCTGCGCCATGCCGCCCGCCTGCTCGACCTCCTGGATGTGCGCCCAGGCCTTGCGGGCGAGGTCGTAGGTCAGCCGCTCGACGTACGCGCTGCCGCCCCAGGGGTCGATGACCCGCGTGGTGCCCGACTCCTGCTGGAGGAGCAGCTGGGTGTTGCGGGCGATGCGCGCCGAGAAGTCCGTCGGCAGGGCGAGCGCCTCGTCGAGCGCGTTGGTGTGCAGCGACTGGGTGTGGCCCTGGGTCGCGGCCATCGCCTCCACGGCCGTACGCGTGACGTTGTTGAACACGTCCTGCGCGGTCAGCGACCAGCCCGAGGTCTGCGAATGGGTGCGCAGGGAGAGGGACTTGGTGTTCTTCGGCTCGAACTGGCTCACCAGCTTGGCCCACAGCAGGCGCGCCGCCCGCAACTTGGCGACCTCCATGAAGAAGTTCATGCCGATCGCCCAGAAGAAGCTCAGGCGCGGGGCGAACGCGTCCACGTCCAGGCCCGCCTCCCGGCCGGCGCGGAGGTACTCCACGCCGTCCGCGAGTGTGTACGCCAGCTCCAGGTCGGCCGTCGCGCCCGCCTCCTGGATGTGGTAGCCGGAGATGGAGATCGAGTTGTAGCGCGGCATCCGCTGCGAGGTGTAGGCGAAGATGTCGGAGATGATCCGCATCGACGGCTTCGGCGGATAGATGTAGGTGTTGCGGACCATGAACTCCTTGAGGATGTCGTTCTGGATGGTCCCGGCCAACTTCTCGGGCGCTACGCCCTGTTCCTCCGCCGCCACGATGTAGAGCGCCAGCACGGGGAGCACGGCGCCGTTCATCGTCATCGACACGGTCATCTTGTCGAGGGGGATCCCGTCGAACAGCTGCCGCATGTCGTAGATCGAGTCGATGGCCACGCCCGCCATGCCGACGTCGCCGGTCACGCGGGGGTGGTCGCTGTCGTAGCCCCGGTGCGTGGGCAGGTCGAAGGCGACCGACAGGCCCTTCTGACCGGCCGCCAGGTTGCGCCGGTAGAACGCGTTGGACTCCTCGGCGGTGGAGAAGCCCGCGTACTGGCGGATCGTCCAGGGCTGGTTGACGTACATCGTCGGGTACGGGCCGCGCAGGTAGGGCGCCATGCCCGGGTAGGTGCCGAGGAAGTCCAGGCCTTCCAGGTCACGGCCGGTGTAGAGCGCCTTGACCCCGATGCCCTCGGGGGTCTCCCACAGCGGCCGGTCGCCACCGGCCGCCAGCCACTGCTCGGCGCTGCCGTCGGCCACGGGGGTCCCCAGCTCGATGCCGGAGAAGTCGGGGATTCCCATCAGGACACTCCCATGCGGTCGAGGGTCGCGGACAGGACGTCGACGGCGTCGCAGCCCGCGAAGACGTACGCGTCGATGCCGGAGTAGTCGCCCCGGCCCGCCAGGAAGACGTGACCGGCACCGGCCGCGCGCAGCGACTCGGCCTGCCGCTCCGCCTGTTCGGCGTACCGGCCGTCGCTGGAGCAGAGCACGGCCTCGGTGGCGCCGCTGTCCTCGAAGCGCCCCTCGGTGACCGGCTCGATGCCGCCCGCCTGGAAGAGGTTGGCGGCGAAGGTGGCACGCGCGGTGTACTCGGCGGCCGAGCCGATCGTCGCGAGGTAGATCCGGGGGCGGGCGCCGGTCGCCGCGAGGTGGGCGTCGGAGCGGGCCCGCAGCTCCTCGTACGCCTCGTCGCGGCGCACGCGCGGCAGCCCGCCGGACGGCGGCTCGGGCGCGGGCTCGCGCTCCACGGGCTTCTCGCCGAGCAGCGGGAACTCGCTGACGCCCGTGATGGGTTCGCGCCGTTTGGCGAGCCCCTTGGAGCGCTGCGCCCACGTCGCGGCGAGGTCGGTGCGCAGCCGGCCCGAGCGCAGCACGGCCGGCAGGCCGCCGTCCCGCTCGATCGACCGGAAGAACTCCCAGGCGGCGTGGGCGAGTTCGTCGGTCAGCCGCTCGACGTACCAGGAGCCGCCGGCCGGGTCGATGACCCGCGCCAGGTGGGACTCCTCGATCAGGATCGTGGAGGTGTTGCGGGCGATGCGGCGGGCGAACGCGTCGGGCAGGCCCAGCGCGTGGTCGAACGGCAGCACGGTGACGGAGTCGGCGCCGCCCACTCCGGCGGCCAGCGTCGCGACCGTCGTGCGGAGCATGTTCACCCACGGGTCGCGGCGGCTCATCATCACCGGTGAGGTGACCGCGTGCTGCACCTGCGCGCCCGCGCCGGGCGCCCCGGACACCTCGGCGACCCGTGCCCACAGCCGGCGCGCGGCGCGCAGCTTGGCGACGGTGAGGAACTGGTCGGCGGTGGCCGCGTAGCGGAACTCCAGCTGGGCGGCGGCCTGTTCGACGCCGAGGCCCGCCTCGGTCAGCTCGCGCAGATAGGCCACACCGGTGGCGAGGGAGGCGCCCAGCTCCTGCGCGGCCGAACCGCCCGCCTCGTGGTACGGCAGCGCGTCCACGGTGAGCGCGCGCAGACCGGGGAACTCCTCGGCGCAGCGGGCGGCCAGGGCGGCGTACGGCGCGACGTCGAGCGCGGTGCCGGTGCGGGCCTCGTACCCGAGCGGGTCACCGCCCAGGTTGCCGCGTACGGCCTTGGCGTCGATGCCCTTGTCCGCGTACAGGCCCAGCAGCGCCGCCGCGGCGGCCTCGGTGTCGCGGCCCGCGTCGAGGACGACCGGCGCGAGGTCGAGGTAGACCCCGTCGAGCGCGCGGGGCAGGTCGGCGACCGGGAAGCCGCCCTCGCCCAGCACCAGCCACAGCGAGGTGCCGCCGTTCTCCAGGTCGGCCAGGACGGCGCCCTCGGTGAGTGCCGCGTGCCGCTGCCGTACGTCCCAGCCGCCGGCGGTGTTGCCCTCGGGGCGGCCGCCGCGCAGGTACGGGGCGAAGCCGGGCAGGCCGGGGTCGGGCGCGGCGTCGCGCGCGGTGTAGAGGGGCCGGGTGCGCAGCCCGTCCTCCAGCGTCGTGGACAGGGCGTCCTCCGCTGCCGCGCCAGAGACTTCCTTGCCCGACTTGCGTAGCACGCCCTCGACCAGGCGTTGCCATTGCTCGTGCGTCGCGTCAGGGAACTCGGCGGCCAGGGAGAGCCCGTCGTCAGGCAGGACCGTCATGCTCGGATGGTAGGGCAGGGCACTCGAGGACGGGTGAAGAGCGGGTTGTGAAGTTGCCCTCCCCGTACTTGTGACCTGCGCCTCCCGCTCGTCGGCCGGTGACGTTCAGGTGCTGTCGGGGGGAGTTCAGGAGCCGTCGGGGAGCGTGGCGTCCGGGACGAGCGCGCACAGGGCCGCGCGCTGCTCGGAGCCCATGGAGTCGGCGAGGGCCTGGCGGACGGTCCCGGCGAGCAGGGCGGAGGTCTCACGCAGCAGTTCGCGCGCCTTGTCGGTGAGCGCGACCTCCACGCCGCGCTTGTCGCCGCACACGGAGCGGCGGTTGACCAGGCCGGCCCGCTGGAGGCAGGCGATCTGGTAGGTGAGCCGGGTCTTGGGGCGGCCGAGGAGGTCGGCGACCTGGGTCATCCGCAGCCCGGTGCGCGGCCGTTCGGCCAGCAGGCACAGGATCAGGAACTCGTCGTGCGAGACGCCGAGGGTCTCCTTCACCGCCGTCCGCATCCGCTGCTCCACCCCGCCGGTCGCGGCCAGCAGCACCATCCACGCGCGCAGCTCGTTTGGGAGCAGCCGCTCCCCGCTCTCGGCCAGAGGACAAGAGGGCTGGTCGGCGGGGGGTCTGGTGGTGGCGGACATACGGCCAGTCTACCCGTTGTGCAAATTTGGATAACGGGCTAGCGTGGGGCTTCTTCGATTATCCAAATTTGAATCACTCGTTTCGGGAGTACGACCATGACCGTCGCCGTGGAAACAGGTACCTGGCAGCTCGACCCCAGCGCGTCCACCGTGGCGCTGCGGCACAGGACCATGTGGGGCCTGGTCACCGTGAAGGGCGCGTTCACCGCGATCAGCGGCGGGGGCGAGGTGAGCCCGGACGGCTCGGCCACCGGCACCGTGACGCTGGACGCCGCGTCCCTGGACACGAAACACGCCAAGCGGGACAAGCACCTGCGCTCGGCGGACTTCTTCGACACCGACCAGCACCCGGAGATCACCTTCGCCGTCCGGGGCGCCGACCGGCTCGACGCGGACGGCGTACGGGTCACCGGGCAGCTGACCGTACGGGGCGTCAGCCGGCCGCAGGAGCTCACCGCGCGCCTGGTCTCGGCGGACGCCGGCGGGCTCACCCTGGAGACCGAGTTCACCGTGGACCGCGACCAGTTCGGCATGGGCTGGAACCAGCTGGGGATGATGCGCGGCCTGACCACGGTGACGGCCGCGCTGCGCTTCACGCGCGCGGGTTCCTGAGCCGGGCGGCCCGGCCGGTCGGCCAGGCCGGGGCCCGAGGGTGTCAGCCGATCAGGCCCAGCTCCGACCGCTGCACGTCCTTGGTGGAGAGCGTCTGCGGGGTGGCCGTGAAGGCGCGCAGCCGGAGACGGGTGCTGTCCTTCGTGGGCAGCGGGTAGCTGCCGTCGGGCGCCCGCAGGACCACGGTCGCCGTGCCGTGCGCCGGGATCGTGGCCGGGCCGTGCGCCAGCGACCAGTACTTGTCCATGCCCTGGCCCGTCGTGAGCATGTAGTGCGGGGTGAGCGGGTCGCTCCCGGTGTTGGCGACCTTCACGGTCAGCGTGGACAGCGCGGTCGCCGACACGTGCCGGGCCTTCGTGATGTCCATGCGCAGCGGCGGCCCGCCGGTCGCCGCCACGGTCACGCTCAGCAGCGCGGGCAGCACGAGCAGCACCACGGCCGCGGTCAGCGCGGGCCTGCGGCGCCGGGCCGTCAGCCACGCGGGCCGCGGCTGCCACGCGCGCGTGAACTCCGACAGGGGCGTGGTGATCGCCGCCGCGAGCCACAGCGGCGTCATCATCAGGTAGTAGCCGTCCTGCGAGCGGGTCGCCAGGTAGAAGACGCACCAGGGCAGCACGGTCGCGGCCGGGCCGAGCCGCCGGACGAACAGCACGAACAGCCCCAGCAGGGCCGCGGCCAGCAGCATGCTCGCGTGGCTGTACCAGTCGAGCCGGTCGCTGCCGTGGGTGAAGTACAGCGAGATGTCCACCAGGCCCTGGCCGTGCACCACCGCGCCCTGGGTCAGCGGCAGGACGATGCCCCGGATCCAGGGGCCGGGCTCGGTCACCACGAAGTAGGCGTTGATCACGAACCAGGTGAGGACCGCGACGCCCGTGACCCGCAGCACCACGCGCGCCGCCGCCCGCCCGCCCAGCTCGCCGCGGCGCACGGCGTAGATCCCGGCCAGCAGGAACGGCGCGAGGAACCACGGGAGTTGCTGTGCCGCGCACGCGGCACCGAGGCACGCCGCCCGCGCGATCCCGGACGCGCCCAGCCGCCCCCCGGCGCCCAGCCGGGTCCAGCCCGCCACCACCGGCATCAGCAGGACCAGGGCGACGATCGCCGGGTAGCCCTGGCGGGCGTACATCGGCAGGAAGCCGAAGCCCAGGCAGACCATCGTCGCCGCCGAACGCCACGGCGCCGGAAGCCGCCGCCACAGCACGACCGTGCCCGCGATCAGTACGGCCGTCACCGCCGCCGTGGCCGGCGCGCCGCCCCGGCCGACCGCCAGGAAGGGCAGCGTGAGCAGCGGCGTCAGCGGCGGGTAGCCGTACGTGAAGTCGTACCCGCCGGTCGTCGTCGGCGTCAGGGCGACACCCGGGAGGTGGAACAGCCACGGCCACGGGTGGTCGTAGACCTGGTGCCCGCCCAGGATCTCCCTCGCCGCCTGCGTGGTCAGGACCGCCTCGTCGCCGCCGGCGTGGTTGAGCGCCCACGTGCACAGGGTGAGCGCGATCGCCGTGACCAGCACCACCAGGTCCAGGCGGGCCAGCGAGCGCGCCCGGCGGGCCGTGAGCGCGAGGACGCCGGTCACCAGGATCGCGGCGTAACAGAGGGAGATGACCGCGGCGAGGGTCAGCCGGTGCGTCGCCGCCTGGGTCCACACCGTCCGGGCGCCGATGAACAGGCTGACGTCGGCGAGCAGGGTGAGCACGCGATGCCACTGCGCGGGCGCCTCGGAGGCGGACTCCAGGTGGGATCCCGGAACGGCGGACACCGCCGACTGCGTCCGCCGGCCGGGTGTCACCTGCGGTGTTTCTGCCAAGTGCACGGCACGGGAAGCTACTGACGGGAAATGACCACGACATGGCCGCTTGTGAAGAGTCCGGTATGAGCGAGGTAAGAAGGGGACTTAACCGTACATGTGCCCCGTGTCATGCCGGAGTCGGGACATCCGAGCGGTCGCACACCGTGTCGTTGTTGGGCCGAACGGGTGACTTGGCGTAAGAATTGGCCGGTGCAGGCATTGAGTGTGAGTCAGGTCGGGGGGAGCCGGTGAACCGTTACGACGTCACCGATGAACAGTGGGAAGGGCTCGCCCAGGTCGTGCCGTTGCGGGGCCGGGACGCGTGGCCGTCCGCGGTGAACCACCGCGCGCTGCCGGACGCCGAGACCGAGACCCGGCGCCGGTTCGTGGTCCTGCGCGTCAACGTCTTCGCGGACGCGCGGGAGGTCGCCGAGACCCTGATGGCCGGGGCGCCGGTACTGCTCGACCTGTCCAGCGCCGAGACGGACGTCGCCAAGCGCGTCCTCGACTTCAGTACGGGCGTGGTCTTCGGGCTCGGCAGCGGGATGCACCGCGTCGACCGGAACGTGTTCCTCCTCACCCCGCCCGGGACCGAGGTCAGCGGGCTGATGGAAGGGGCGGGGATGTCGGGGAGCTGACCCGGCCGTCCCCCGTTCGTAGGAAGGCTCGCCGGGGAAAACGGTTCGGCGGGGCGGCGGAGATCTACCGTCCACCCATGGCCCTGCCCTCTGTGTCCGCCGAGCCTCCGGCGGCCGCCGCGTCCGGCGGGAGCGTCCCCGCGCAGTCCCGTGAACCTCTCGACGCGCGGATCGTCCCCGCGCGGTCCGGTGCCTCCGGGGACGTGCTCGACGTCCTCGATGTGCGCCCCCGGATCACCGAGCTGCGGCTGTCGGCCTTCGCCGGGCACCGGCGGGCCGCGTTTCCGCTCGGGCCGGTCACGGTGCTCGCC
This sequence comes from Streptomyces monashensis, assembly GCF_001866665.1. GTDB lineage: Bacteria > Actinomycetota > Actinomycetes > Streptomycetales > Streptomycetaceae > Streptomyces > Streptomyces monashensis. The sequence goes on from NZ_MLYO01000016.1 coordinate 11,959, forward strand.
GGGCCCAGCGGCACGGGCAAGACGACCGCGCTCATGGCGTACGAGGCGCTCGCCCGGCTCGCCGCCGGCGCCCCGCTCCCGGAGGCGTTCCCGGACCCGCTCGCCTGCGTTCCGCAGCGGGCGCGCCCCGACGCTGGCGGACGGCGGGGCTTCCGCATCGGGTGCACGGCCGACGGCGTCGAGGGGCCCGTCCGGCTCGACGTCGCCGTCCAGGCCGAACCCTGTCTGCGGATCGCGGGGGAGCGGCTGACCGCGGGCGGGGTCGTGCTGCTGGAGACCGCGTTGCGCGACCCGTCCCGCCGGGCCGTCCAGGCCGCCTGGCACACCGCGGGCTCCGCCCCGGTCACCCGCGCCCCGCTGCCCGACGACCGGCTCGGCACCGCCCTGCTGCCGTTGCGCGTGGCCGGCAAGACGGAGGGGCAGCGGCAGGTGCTCGCCGCGGCCGAGCAGATGGTGGTCGCCCTGCGCTCCGTCTTCCCGTGCGACCCCCGCCCCGCGTCCATGCGCACGCCCGTCCCCATGGGCTCGGGACGGCTGCTGCCCGGCTGCGACAACCTCGCCGACGTGTTGTGGCGCACCCGCGCCGAGTGCGCCCGCCGGCATGCTCTGCTGGTGGAGGCGCTGCGCACGGGCTGCGCGGGGCCCGTGGCCGACCTGGTCGCCGAGCCGCTGGGCGACGGCGCGGTACGGGCGCTGCTCGACCGCGGCGACGGCCTGCGCACCGAGCTGGCCCGGCTCGGGGACGGCGAACTCCGTTATCTGGCACTGACGCTGGTGCTGCTGACCGGGCCCGGTGTGCTGGCCGTGGACACTCCCGGCGAGGTGCCGGACGCGCTGCGCAGCCTCACCGTCCTGGCCGACGGCCTCGACCGCGGCCTCGACCCCGGCCAGCGCAGCGCACTGCTGTGGCTGGCGGCCCGGATGGGCGAGCGCGGGCACATCCGGTGTCTGGGCGCGGTGAGCGACGGCTCCTGGGCCACCGGGGTCCGGGGCGTCACGGTGGTACACCTGGACCGTGACGGAACCTCTTGACCTGGCCCGACTCCAGCACCGGCTCGCCGAGTTCGCGGCCGCGCGGAACTGGCAGCCCCACCACACGCCCAAGAACCTCGCCGCCGCGCTCTCGGTGGAGGCCTCCGAACTGGTGGAGATCTTCCAGTGGTTGACCCCGGAGGAGTCGGCGCGGGTGATGGCCGACCCCGGCACCGCGCACCGCGTCGAGGACGAGGTGGCCGATGTCCTCGCCTACCTCCTCCAGTTCTGCGGCACCCTCGGTATCGACCCGCTGGCCGCGCTGGCCGCCAAGATCGACCGGAACGAGCGTCGTTTTCCGGTCGCGGGGGACAAGGGCGGGGACGAACCGGGTCAACTGACGGACTCCTGAACTCCATTATTACTTTCCGTAGTCAAATCGCCTGTCGAATCCGAATTGTTGTCCACAAATTTCCGCCCACCTCTGGCTTTTCGACTCAAGCACTCTCACTCTGGGTAGTGAACAAGGTAGTTCGAAGAGTGTTCCGGCGGACGTGCGAGAAGACATGTGGAGGGACGGGGGCGACCTATGGATGCGATACGGCTCATCCTCGCGAGCAGGCGAGCCCTGGCGAACAGCGCGAACGCAGGCGAAATCCTGGCGGAGGTCTGGCAGGCCCAGGCCCTGGCCCAGGCGATCGGCAGCCGCCTCGCGGTCTCGGGCCCGCCGGAGCTGCGCGGCGAGGCACTGGGCCTGACGGAGCTGGCGGGCCGGGGCTGCGGCGTCCTGGACCCGCCCGAGCTGGACCCCGGCGATCTGCGCGCCGCCCAGCTCACCGAACTGGACGACGCCCGCGAGACCCTGCTCTGCCTCGGGGGGCTGCTCGGCGAGGTCGGCATCGCCCTGGTCGGCATGGCGAGCGCCGCCGCCGACGAGACGACGTACTGGCAGTGCATGGAGGCCATCGACGCGGCCGACGAATCCCGCGACCGCGTCCGCGAGATGCTGCGCAAACTGGCAGCGCGGGAGGAGGTCTTACCGGAGCGCGAATTCGGCTGAACGCCCTGGAGCCGCCCTCGAAGACGGCACCGCCCACGTCGACACCGCCGCTCACACCGGCCGCGCGTTCCGCTCGTCGACCGGCCTCGCTCATGCCCGCCCGGCTCCGCACCCGCCAACCGGAGCCGCTTACATGGCCCCGGTGCCACCCGCGCCGGCTCCGTGCCGCCCTTGCGGACCGATGCCGCTCACCGCGTCCCGGTGCCGCTTCCTCCGGCGGGAGTCGCTCGCGTCGGTTCGCCGTCGGTCGGTCAGCCGATGCCGTTCCCCCGTCGAAGCCGCTCGCATCGGCCGCGCTGCCCCTGTCGACCGGTGCCGCTCACCGCGTCCCGGTGCTGCTCCCGCCGACCTGAGCTCCTCCGGCCAGAGCCGCGTCTGCCGGTCTGTCAGCCGATGCCGTTCCCCCGTCGGGGCCGGTCCCCCGTCGAAGTCGCTCGCGCCGCCCCGGTAAACCGATGCCGCCCCTCTCGGCCCGGTGCCGTTCCCCCGACCGGTGCCGGTCAACCGCCGTTGCTCACCTCGGCCCGGTGTCGCTCTTCCCGGCCGGAGGCGACGTCACTCCCGTCGGCCGGCGTCGCGCCGGTCGTCAGTCGGCACTGCCCCGATCGCTCGGTGCCGCCTTCGTCCGCGTGAGCCGGAGCCGTTCCTGCGGCGTGCAGACCGGCCAGCTCCGACAGATCCGCGTTCAGCGCCGCCATCAGCTCTTCCATCTGCTCCAGCAGCCCCTTCGGCTGCCCGGCGGAGCCCAGCTCTTCGGACATCACGGCCTCCTCGGCCCCCGGCCCGGCGGGGCCGGCGCGGGTGCCGGACGGTCCGGCACCGTGGTCCCAACGATCATCACCGGGGCCGGTCACTGGCCCGCACGGCGCCCCGGGCACCCCGCCCCGGATTTTCACCCGACCGGGGATCAGCGCACCCGGCGGTACCGGCGAGGTTGACGCGGGCCGCGGCGTGCAGGATAGATGTATGGACCTGCGAATCTTCACCGAGCCCCAGCAGGGGGCCACCTACGACACCTTGCTCACCGTGGCGAAGGCCACCGAGGACCTCTGCTTCGACGCCTTCTTCCGTTCCGACCACTACCTCAGCATGGGCGGCACGGACGGCCTGCCCGGCCCCACGGACGCCTGGATCACCCTGGCCGGCCTCGCCCGCGAGACCAAGCGCATCCGCCTGGGCACGCTGATGACCGCCGGCACCTTCCGGCTTCCCGGTGTGCTCGCCATCCAGGTCGCCCAGGTCGACCAGATGTCCGGCGGCCGTGTGGAACTGGGCCTCGGCGCCGGCTGGTTCGAGGAGGAGCACAAGGCGTACGGCATCCCCTTCCCGAAGGAGAAGTTCGCCCGCCTGGAGGAGCAGCTCGCGATCGTCACGGGGCTGTGGGCGACCGAGCCCGGCAAGACCTTCGACTTCCACGGCACCTACTACGACCTCACCGAGTCGCCCGCGTTGCCCAAGCCCGCTCAGGGCAAGGTCCCGGTGCTCATCGGCGGCCACGGTGCGACCCGTACGCCGCGGCTCGCCGCGAAGTACGCCGACGAGTTCAACATCCCGTTCGCCTCGGTCGAGGACAGCGAGCGGCAGTTCGGCCGGGTCCGGGCCGCCGCCGAGGAGGCCGGCCGCGGCGCGGACGACCTGACGTACTCCAACGCACTCGTGGTCTGTGTCGGCCGCGACGACCGGGAGGTCGCCCGCCGCGCCGCCGCGATCGGCCGTGAGGTGGACGAGCTGAAGGCCAACGGCCTGGCCGGCTCCCCGGCCGAGGTCGTCGACAAGATCGGCCGGTACGCCGCGATCGGCTCCCGGCGCCTGTACCTCCAGGTGCTCGACCTCGACGACCTGGACCACCTGGAGCTGATCTCCGCCCAGGTGCGGTCGCAGCTGTCGTAGGACGGACGCTCGCGGCGATGTCCTTCCCCGCCCGGGCTTCCCCGCCCGGGCTTCCCCGCCCGGGCTTCCCCGCCCGGGCTTCCCCGCCCGGGAGGGACGTCGCCGCACGGCGCGGCATGGCCGCTCCTGCCGTCCGGGGCGCCTGCCCGTGCCCGGGGGGATGCCGAGGTGGTGCCGGTATGTGATGGAGTAGGGACCATGGGGTCCGGCATCTACGTCCATGCGTTCCGTGACGGCGACGTCGTGCCGATGGACGCCACCGCCGTGCGCGAGGTGCTGGTGCCGTACGCCCCGTACGACGTGCCCGACGGCGAGCCGGTCGAGTGGGTGCGGGCCGCCGACGGCAGTGACGCCGACGTGTATCTGCACCTCGGGGTGTCGTTCGACCGGCCGGGCCCCGGCGTTCTGGACATCGTCGCCGAGCTGGCCCGCCGCACCGGCGCGGCGATCGTGCTGCTCGGGGATCCGACGGTGATCGTGACCAGCGAGGAGGACGTGCGGCAGCTGCCGGAGGACCTGCGGGCACGGGCGGTCGTGGTGCCGCCCGCCGCGCTGACCGGGCAGGCGATCGAACAGGTCGTCAGACCGCGTCCGCAGCCCCGCCGCCGCCCGCTGCTGCCGCCGTTCCCCTACCACCCGGACCCGGTGGCCACCGGCTCGGTGCGGGCCGCCGACGAGCCGTGCGCGTGCTGCGGGCACGACCAGGGCTGGATCTACACCGGCCCGGTCTACGGCGAGGACGTACCGGACGGACGGCTGTGCCCCTACTGCGTCGCCTACGGCACGGCCGCCAGGCGCCACGGCGTGTTCTTCAACGACGTGGCGGCCGGGCGGATGCCGGACGAGGCGGCCCGGCAGATCTGTGAGCGCACCCCCGGCTTCGCCACCTGGCAGGACTGGGGCTGGCCGGCGCACTGCGGCGACGGCGCCGTGTTCCTCGGCGCGGCCGGCGCGCGCGAACTGCGGCCCTACCCGGACGCGTTGGACCAGCTGCGCCGGGAGTGCGCCGCGTGGGGCTGGCCGGACGGCACGGTCGAGGAGTTCCTCGCGGCGCTCGACAAGGACGGGCAGCCGACCGGGTACCTCTTCCGCTGCCGTGTGTGCGGGACGCATCTCGCGCGGGCCGACTTCACCTGAGACCGCGTGCGACGGCAGCCGGTCCGAGCCGGGAGTCGGCGATTGTGAACCAGTTGTGATCTTCTGGTGCCGGAAGTGTGGGTTCCGTCACGGCGTCCATGATCCCGGCCTGATCGGATGACCCCGTGCGCAAAGTCCTGCCTCTCGCCCTCGCCGCCCTCTTCGCCCTGTCAGCCTGCCAGTTCACCGATCGCCTCAGCGGCGACGACGACCCCGCGGGCGAGGCCCGCCGTCTCAACGCGGTCTCGGCGTTCCCGCTGTACGCGTATGACATCGACCCCTCCGCGGCCGACAGCAAGGCCGTCGACCGGGCGCAGTGGATCCTCGCCAAGCGGTGCATGGTCCGGCTCGGCTTCTCGGGTTTCGCGGTGCTCGACACCAAGTCGGTCGAGTCGACCTACCCGGTCCGGCAGGGCACGCTCGACCTCAGCAGTTCCGTCGGCGACGACCGGCCGTACGGCGTGGACGACCCCGACCTGGCGTCCGAGCACGGCTACCACAACCACGACCTGGCCGCCGGCACCCAGGACCTGGAGTGGCCCACCGACCAGTTCCTGGCCCTCACCGCCGAGTTCGGGACCGGCGACAGCCACTTCGCGCACGGACACCGCATACCCGACGGCGGCTGCCTGGGGCAGGCACGGCAGAGGATCACCGGCCCCACACCCGCCACGAAGGCCGACGGCGTGCGGCTCACCGGCACCACCTCGATCGCCATGCGCCTGTGGATCCAGTCCGGCAAGGAGGCCCGCCAGGACCCGGCCTGGAAGAAGGCCGACCACGCCTGGTCGGACTGCATGAAGAAGCGGGGCTTCCACTACGCCGACCCGGACGCTGCGTCCCTGGACACGGCCTGGTTCCGCACCGAGAAGCCCACCGGCAAGGAGCGGAAGACGGCCGCCGCCGACGCGACGTGCAAGCTCGACACCGGATACATCCAGTCCGTCCACGCCGTCCAGGCGCGCGCCCAGAAGAGCGCCATCCGCCGGAACAAGCAGGAACTGGAGGACCAGCGCGCGGCGCAGCAACGGGCCGTGCGCAACGCCCGCGCCATCGTCGCCGCGGCGTCGTGACGGGGGAAGGCGAGGAGAGCGGCCGGGAAATCCGGTGGTCACCGGGGGTCGGGGCCGGGAAGAATCGCTGAGGTGTTCCTGACGATCTCGACGCGCGGCGACGCCGCCCACCCGGCCACCGACCTGGGGTACCTGCTGCACAAGCACCCCGGCAAGGCACAGAAGTTCTCCACGTCCCACGGCACCGCCCATGTCTTCTACCCCGAGGCGGACGAGCAACGCTGCACGGCCGCGCTGCTCCTGGAGATCGACACGGTCGCGCTGGTCCGGCGGGGCAAGGGCAAGGGCCGCGGCGGCGCCCCGGACGCGGCCCTCGCGCAGTACGTCAACGACCGCCCCTACGCGGCCTCCTCGCTGCTCGCGGTCGCGCTGAGCGGTGTCTTCTCCAGCGCCCTGCGCGGGGTGTGCGCCGCCCGCCCGGAACTCCCGCAGCGGGCGCGGCCGTTGCGCGTCGAGGTGCCCGCGCTGCCCGCGCGCGGCGGCCCCGGCCTGGTCCACCGCCTCTTCGAGCCGCTCGGCTGGCAGGCCACTGCCGAACCGGTCCCGCTCGACACCGAGTTCCCCGCGTGGGGTGACTCCCGCTACGTCCGGCTCGTCCTGGAGTCGGAGCGGCTGACCCTGGCCGAGGCCCTGCGGCATCTGTACGTCCTGCTGCCCGTGCTCGACGACGCCAAGCACTACTGGGTCTCCTCCGACGAGGTCGACAAGCTGCTGCGCGCGGGCGAGGGCTGGCTGCCCGGGCACCCCGAGCAGAAGCTCATCACCAGCCGCTACCTCTCCCGCCGCTGGTCGCTGACCCGGCAGGCGACGGAGCGGCTGGAACTGGTCCGGCTCGCCGAGGCCGACGACAGCGAGGTCGAGGAGATCGACAACGCGGTCGCCGAGGAGACGGAGACCGAGGAGAAGCCGACCCCGCTGGCCGTGCGGCGTCGCGAGGCGATCCTCGCCGCCCTGCGCGAGAGCGGAGCCGCCCGGGTCCTCGATCTGGGCTGCGGACAGGGCCAGTTGGTGCAGGAACTGCTGAAGGACACGCGGTTCACGGAGATCGTGGGACTCGACGTGTCCGCCCGGGCGCTCACCATCGCCGCGCGGCGGCTGAAGCTGGACCGCATGGGAGAGCGCCAGGCGTCCCGGGTCCGGCTCCTGCAGGGCTCGCTCGCCTACACCGACAAGCGACTGAAGGGCTACGACGCCGCCGTGCTCAGCGAGGTGATCGAGCACCTCGACCTGCCCCGGCTGCCCGCCCTGGAGTACGCGGTGTTCGGTGCCGCCCGCCCGCGCACCGTGCTCGTGACGACCCCGAACGCCGAGTACAACGTCCGCTGGGAGACCCTGCCCGCCGGGCACGTCCGGCACGGCGACCACCGCTTCGAGTGGACCCGCGAGGAGTTCCGCGCCTGGGCCGCCCGGGTCGCCGAACTCCACGGCTACGACGTCGGGTTCGCCCCCGTGGGCCCGGACGACCCCGAGGTCGGCCCGCCCACCCAGATGGCCCTGTTCCACCGGAACGACACCGGGAACGACACCGAGAAGGAGGCGAAGGCAGCATGACCGAGACGCAGCAGGAGGGACGGGTCCTCCCCGTCACCGACCTCTCCCTCGTCGTCCTCGTCGGCGCCTCCGGCTCCGGCAAGTCCACCTTCGCCCGGCGGCACTTCAAGCCCACGGAGGTGATCTCCTCCGACTTCTGCCGCGGCCTCGTCTCCGACGACGAGAACGACCAGGGCGCGACCCGGGACGCCTTCGACGTCCTGCACTACATCGCCGGCAAGCGGCTCGCCGCAGGCCGTCGTACGGTGGTCGACGCCACCAGCGTGCAGCAGGACAGCCGGCGCCAGCTGATCGAACTGGCGAAGAAGTACGACGTGCTGCCCGTCGCCATCGTGCTCGACGTGCCCGAGGAGGTGTGCGCCGAGCGCAACGCGGCCCGCACCGACCGCGCCGACATGCCCCGCCGGGTCATCCAGCGGCACATCCGCGAACTGCGCCGCTCCCTGCGGCACCTGGAGCGCGAGGGCTTCCGCAAGGTGCACGTGCTGCGCGGTACCGAGCAGATCGACGGCGCCACCGTCGTCACCGAGAAGCGCTTCAACGACCTGACCCACCTCACCGGCCCCTTCGACATCATCGGCGACATCCACGGCTGCTCGGCCGAACTGCAGTCGCTGCTGGGTAAGTTGGGCTACGTCGACGGCGTGCACCCGGACGGTCGCACCGCCGTCTTCGTCGGCGACCTGGTCGACCGCGGCCCGGACTCGCCGGGCGTGCTGCGCCGGGTGATGTCCATGGTCGGGTCCGGCCACGCGCTGTGCGTGCCGGGCAACCACGAGAACAAGTACGGCCGCTACCTCAAGGGCCGCAAGGTCCAGCACACCCACGGGCTCGCCGAGACCATCGCCCAGATGGAGGGCGAGAGCGAGGAGTTCAAGGCCGAGGTGCGCCGCTTCCTGGACGGCCTCGTCAGTCACTACGTCCTCGACGGCGGCAAGCTGGTCGTCTGCCACGCCGGCCTGCCCGAGAAGTACCACGGCCGCACCTCCGGGCGGGTCCGCTCGCACGCCCTGTACGGCGACACCACCGGCGAGACGGACGAGTTCGGGCTGCCGGTGCGCTACCCGTGGGCGGAGGACTACCGCGGCCGCGCGGCGGTCGTCTACGGGCACACCCCGGTTCCGCAGGCGTCCTGGCTCAACAACACCATCTGCCTGGACACCGGTGCCGTCTTCGGCGGCAGGCTGACCGCGCTGCGCTGGCCGGAGCGCGAACTGGTGGACGTACCGGCCGAGCGGGTCTGGTACGAGCCGACGCGCCCCCTGCGCGCCGAGGCACCCGGCGGACTGGACGGCCGGCCGCTGGATCTGGCCGACGTGTACGGCCGCAGGGCCGTGGAGACCCGGCACGCGGGCATGGTCGCGGTGCGCGAGGAGAACGCGGCGGCGGCCCTGGAGGTCATGAGCCGCTTCGCGATCGACCCGCGTCTGCTGCCGTACCTCCCGCCGACCATGGCGCCGACGGCGACGTCGCGGGTGGACGGCTACCTGGAGCATCCGGAGGAGGCCTTCGCGCAGTACGCGCGCGACGGCGTCGAGCGGGTCGTGTGCGAGGAGAAGCACATGGGCTCACGGGCCGTGGCCCTGGTGTGCCGCGACGCGGAGGCGGCTGCGAAGCGCTTCGGCGTGCAGGGCCCGACCGGCTCCCTCTACACGCGCACCGGGCGGCCCTTCTTCGACGACGAGCAGGTGACCGAGGAGATCCTCGCCCGACTGCGCTCGGCGGTGACGGACGCCGGACTGTGGGACGAACTGGCCACCGACTGGCTGTTGGTGGACGCCGAGCTGATGCCCTGGTCGCTGAAGGCCGCGGGTCTGCTGCGCGGCCAGTACGCGGCCGTGGGCGCCGCGTCGGGCGCGGTCTTCCCGGGTGCGCTCGGCGCGCTGGAGGCCGCCGCGGCACGTGGCGTGGACGTCGGCGGACTGCTGGAGCGCCAGCGCGAACGCGCCGCCGACGCGGCCGCGTTCACCGCCGCCTACCGTCGTTACTGCTGGATCACGGACGGTCTGGACGGCGTGCACCTGGCCCCGTTCCAGCTGCTCGCCGTCCAGGGCCGCAGCCTCGCCGCGCTGCCGCACGACGAGCAACTGGCCCTGATCGACCGGCTGGTGGAGCACGACGGCACCAGACTGCTGCGGACGACCAGGAGGCTGTACGTCGACACCGGTGACCCGGAGTCGGTGCGCGCCGGTGTCGACTGGTGGCTGGAGATGACCGGCCGCGGCGGCGAGGGCATGGTGGTCAAGCCGGTCGGCGCGGTGGTCCGATCGGGTTCCCCCCGGTCGAGCGAAGCCGAGAGCGGGGGAGGGGAGGGGCGGCTGGTGCAGCCCGGCATCAAGTGCCGGGGGCGGGAGTACCTGCGGATCATCTACGGCCCCGAGTACACCCGGCCGGACAACCTGGCCCGGCTGCGGCAGCGGTTCCTGAACCACAAGCGGTCCCTGGCGCTGCGCGAGTACGCCCTCGGCCTGGAGGCCCTGGACCGGCTCGCGGAGGGGGAGCCGCTGTGGCGGGTGCACGAGGCCGTGTTCGGGGTGCTGGCCCTGGAGTCGGAGCCGGTGGACCCGCGGCTGTAGGCCCTGACGGCGTACGGCCCGGTCAGCGCGATCCGGCTGCCCCGCTCCTGCCACACGGAGCGGAGCCGGCCGGTCGCGCCGGTGCGGGCCCCAGCACCCAGGAGGATGCCTGGGCCTCGACGACACCCCCGTCGTCCTCCAGGCCCAGGCGGTATCGGACGGTCTGATGACCGGGGGTGCCCAGACAGATCTCGTCGAGCGCGAGCAGCCGCTGCGTGTCGTCGGCGACGGCCTCCACCATGGTGAGTTCGTCCACCGCGGTGCTCGTCGCCCGCCCGGTGCCGCACCGGCACACCGGGGGTGCGGCCGGGGTGCCGATGCCGATCACCGGCCGGCCGGTCAGGTGCTCGCCTGACGCCACGTCGGCGGCACCGCGGAGATCACCTCGGCCGGCGCGGCGCGGGTGCGCCGGTGGCGTGCGGCGGCCTCCTCGATGTCCCGGCCCCGGGAGGCGAGGAAGACCGCGGCCTGGCCGTGCGTGCCGTGCCGGGCCACCAACTCCTCGTACTCCGTGGTGCGGTGGACCGGCACGGCGCGCGGGGCGAGGCTCATCGGCCTCGCGGCGGGTGTCGGCGCCCCGCGCGGGTGACGCCGGCCCAGGCGCTGGGGAATGTCGGCCATGGATGATCCCCCTCGTCTCCGGCCCGTTCACGGACCTCGTTTTTCGTCATCGCGACGATAAATGGAGGACTCGCTTCTCGTCAAGAGGACGAGAACAGGAATCGGCAGAAACGGGCGACAGGGGCGTGAAGACGGTCGCGTGCGGCCAGGATGGAGGCATGACCTACCGTGTCGACTCCGAGGCCGGTCGGCTGCGCCGCGTCATCCTGCACCGGCCCGACCTGGAGCTCAAAAGGCTCACCCCCAGCAACAAGGACGCCCTCCTCTTCGACGACGTGCTGTGGGTGCGGCGGGCGCGCGCCGAGCACGACGGATTCGCCGACGTCCTGCGGGACCGCGGCGTCGCCGTCCACCTCTTCGGTGACCTGCTCACCGAGACCCTCGAACTCCCCGCGGCCCGTGACCTCGTCCTCGACCGGGTCTTCCACGAGAAGGAGTACGGCCCGCTCGCCACCGACCACCTGCGCGCCGCCTTCGCGGCCCTGCCCGCGCGGGAGCTGGCCGAGGCGCTCGTGGGCGGCATGACCAAGCGGGAGTTCCTCCAGGCGCACCCGGAGCCGACGTCCGTCCGCTTCCATGTGATGGAACTCGACGACTTCCTCCTCGGCCCGCTGCCCAACCACCTGTTCACCCGCGACACCTCCGCCTGGATCTACGACGGGGTCGCCATCAACGCCATGCGGCTGCCCGCCCGGCAGCGCGAGACCGTCCACTTCGAGGCGATCTACCGGCACCACCCGCTGTTCCGCGACGAGCCGTTCCATGTCTGGTCGCGGGGGCAGGCCGACCATCCGTCCACCATCGAGGGCGGTGACGTGCTGGTGATCGGCAACGGCGCCGTGCTGATCGGCATGAGCGAGCGCACCACGCCGCAGGCCGTGGAGATGCTGGCCTACCAGCTGTTCGCGGCCGGCTCCGCGCGCACGATCGTCGCGCTCGACATGCCCAAGCGGCGCGCCTTCATGCACCTCGACACCGTGATGACCATGGTCGACGGCGACGTCTTCACCCAGTACGCGGGCCTCGGCATGCTGCGCTCGTACACCATCGAACCGGGCGTCGGCGACCGGGAGTTGAAGGTCACCGACCATCCGCCGGAGCACATGCACCGGGCCATCGCCGCCGCCCTCGGCCTCGGTGAGATCCGGGTGCTGACCGCCACCCAGGACGTGCACGCCGCCGAGCGCGAGCAGTGGGACGACGGCTGCAACGTGCTCGCGGTCGAGCCCGGCGTCGTCGTCGCCTACGAGCGCAACGCGACCACCAACACCCACCTGCGCAAGCAGGGCATCGAGGTGATCGAGATCCCGGGCAGCGAGCTGGGCCGGGGCCGGGGCGGCCCGCGCTGCATGAGCTGCCCGGTGGAGCGCGACCCCGTCTGACCGGCTGCCGGTGTGATGAAGCGGACTCCAAGACGTCGTATAGAAATTCAGGACCTCGTATAGAATTCCAAAGTCCCTGTTCCTCTCGTACCTCCGGAGCGCCCCCATGGCGACAGTCCCGACCGCCCTCGCCGGCCGCCACTTCCTCAAGGAGCTGGACTTCACCGGGCAGGAGTTCCGCGGCCTGGTCGAGCTGGCGGCCGAGCTGAAGGCCGCCAAGCGGGCCGGGGCCGAACCGCAGCACCTGAAGGGCAGGAACATCGCGCTGGTCTTCGAGAAGACCTCGACGCGCACCCGCTGCGCGTTCGAGGTCGCCGCCGCCGACCAGGGCGCCCACACGACCTACCTCGACCCGGCCGGCTCCCAGATCGGGCACAAGGAGTCCGTGAAGGACACCGCCCGGGTGCTCGGCCGCATGTTCGACGCGATCGAGTACCGGGGGCACGGCCAGGGTGTCGTCGAGGAGCTGGCCGCCCACGCCGGGGTCCCCGTCTACAACGGCCTGACCGACGAGTGGCACCCCACCCAGATGCTCGCCGACGTGCTCACCATGACCGAGCACACCGACAAGCCGCTGGACCGGGTCGCCTTCGCCTACCTCGGCGACGCCCGCTACAACATGGGCAACTCCTACCTGGTCACCGGCGCCCTGCTCGGCATGGACGTGCGGATCGTGGCACCCCGGGTGCTGTGGCCGGACGAGACGATCGTCGCGGTGGCCCGGCAGCTCGCCACCGCCTCCGGGGCCCGGGTCACGCTCACCGAGGACGTGCCGGAGGGCGTGCGCGGTGCCGACTTCATCGCGACCGACGTCTGGGTGTCCATGGGCGAGCCCAAGGAGGTCTGGGACGAGCGCATCGCGCTGCTCGGCCCGTACGCCGTGACCATGGACGTCCTCGCCGCCACCGGGAACGCGGACGTGAAGTTCCTGCACTGTCTGCCGGCCTTCCACGACCTCGGCACCAAGGTCGGCCTGGAGATCCACGAGCGGCACGGACTGACCGAGCTGGAGGTCACCGACGAGGTCTTCGAGTCCGAGCACTCCGTCGTCTTCGACGAGGCGGAGAACCGGATGCACACGATCAAGGCGGTCCTCGTGGCCACCCTGGCCCGATCCGCGTCACAAAGCCTTGCCTGACCGGCCTCACCAGGCCTTATCCTGACCGACGGCCCGAAAACACCCCTTTCGTCGCCGTCGGCGCGGTCCTCCGGTGACCGCGCATGCCCTCACGACGACCCCACGACGGTCGTCCGCACCACCGAGAAACGAGCACCACCCGCATGCCCGCTCCCCGCATCAAGTCCCCGCGAGCGCTCGTCGCCGAGTCCGGCGCCGACCGCGAGGGACACGGCCTGAAGCGCACGATGGGCCTCTTCCAGCTCATCTGCTTCGGCGTCGGCGCCATCGTCGGCACCGGCATCTTCGTCGGCCTCTCCGACTCCGTCGCCCAGGCCGGTCCGGCCGTCGTCGTCTCCTATGTGCTCGCCGCGATCACCTGCGTCTTCACCGCCTTCTCCTTCGCGGAGCTGGGCGGCGCGATCCCGGTCTCCGGCTCCTCGTACTCCTTCGCCTACGCCGGCCTCGGCGAGTCCACCGCGTTCCTGGTCGGCTGGTGCCTGCTGCTGGAGTACGGCGTCTCGATCTCGGCCGTCGCCGTCGGCTGGAGCCAGTACGTCAACGAGCTCCTGCACAGCCTCACCGGCGTCCAGCTGCCCGCCGCCCTGTCGGCCGGCCCCGGCGACGGCGGGTTCGTGAACCTGCCCGCGGTGATCGTCATCGCCATGGCCTCGGTGCTGCTGGTGCGCGGCGTGCGCGAGAGCGCCCGGGCGACGGCCGCCATGGCCGCCGTGAAGCTCGTCATCCTGCTGGCCTTCTGCGCCATCGGCTACAGCGCCTTCAAGCACGGCAACCTCACCCCGTTCTCGCCGGCCGGCCTCGGCGGCATCGGCGCGGGCACCACCGCGGCCTTCTTCTCGTACATCGGCTTCGACGCGATCACCACCGCCGGCGAGGAGGCCAAGAACCCGCGCCGGGACATTCCCGTGGCGATCATGGTCTGCATGGGCATCGTGACCGTGCTGTACTGCGCGGTCGCGCTCGCCGCGATCGGCGCCATCGGCGGCGGGCAGGTCGCCGGCCGCCCCGCGGCCCTGTCCTACGTCGTCAACGAGGTCACCGGTTCGACCGCCGGCGGCGGCGTGATCGCCTTCGGCGCGGTCGTCGCCATCGCCTCCGTCGTCCTCGCGGTGATGTACGGCCAGACCCGCATCCTGATGTCGATGTCCCGGGACGGCCTGATCCCGCGCGTCTTCGAGAAGGTCGACCCGAAGACCGCCACCCCGGTCGCCGGCACCCTGATCGTCGCCGTGGTCTTCGCCCTCCCGGCGGCCTTCGCCTCGCTGGACGCGGTGATGAACCTGTGCACCATCGGCACGCTCGCGATCATGGCCGTCGTCAACATCGCCGTCCTGGCCCTGCGCCGCCGCGAGCCGGGTCTCACCCGCAGCTTCCGCGTCCCGCTCTACCCCGTGGGCCCGCTGCTCGGGGTCGGCTTCTGCCTGTACCTCATGTACGAGACCGGCTGGCGGACCTGGCTGCAGTTCGCCGTGTTCCTCGTCGTCGGCCTCGCGATCTACGTCGCCTACGGCCGCCGGCACTCCACCCTGGCCACCGCGGCACCCGAGGTCACCGCGAGCGCCGCCGCTGAGCGGGAACCACAGGCAGTGTGAACCACACCGCCTTGCCCGACGGGGTGGGGCGGTGCCCGCAGGACGAGCTGAGGGCACGGATCAGCAGCAGCCCGCGCCCGTCCTCCTGCCAGGGGTCCGGCATCTCGATCACCGGCTGGGTCGTGGGGGTGCCCCCCGCTCGAGCGGAGCCGAGAGCGAGGGGGAGGCCGGGGGGTGCCGGGTCCGCGTCGTGCACCTCGACCTGGCAGCCGGCCGGCAGCAGCCGCACCACCAGCTCTATCGGGCCGCGCCCGGCGGTGTGCTCCACCGCGTTGGCCACCAGCTCGGCCGTGAGCAGCTCCGCGGTGTCGCTGTCGGCCGTGTGCTCCACCTCGGCGAGGGCCGTGCGCACCAGCGCACGCGCCACGGGCACCGCCGCGGCGGTGTGCGGCAGCGCGATGCGCCAGGAGGCCGATTCGGTGGGGCGTTCGTGCAAGGCGAGTCCGTTCATGGAGCAGGCTGTCCTGCTTTCGACTGTAGGAATGGTACGGGCCCCGGCCACGGGGACGGCCCGCGGGCTTCGCCCGGGGCCCCGGCCCTGTCGGCGCGGGCCCCGGTACCTGGCGGCTTACCCAGGCGAACGCCTCGCGTCCCCCACCCGTCCCTGCTGTTACGGCCCTGTAGCCGACCGGTGACACAGGCCTGTCGCGTCCTCATGACGACAGTCACAAAGGGGTGATAACTTCGAGGGACACAGCGCAACGTACGGACCCCAGCCAAGGAGGCCGCACGTCATGAGTCCCTTCACCGGCTCCGCCGCCCGCACCTGCGACTGGGAGCACCTGCGGGTCGATCTCACCGACGGGGTCGCCACCGTCACCCTCGCCCGCCCCGAGAAACTCAACGCCCTCACCTTCGGCGGGTACGCCGACCTGCGCGATCTGCTCGCCGAGCTCTCCCGGGAGCGTGCCGTGCGCGCCCTGGTGCTGGCCGGCGAGGGCCGCGGCTTCTGCTCCGGCGGCGACGTGGACGAGATCATCGGCGCCACGCTCGCCATGGACACCGCCCAGCTGCTCGACTTCAACCGGATGACCGGCCAGGTCGTGCGGGCCATCCGCGAATGCCCGTTCCCGGTGATCGCCGCCGTGCACGGGGTGGCGGCGGGCGCCGGCGCGGTCCTCGCCCTGGCCGCCGACTTCCGCGTCGCGGACCCCTCGGCCCGCTTCGCCTTCCTCTTCACCCGCGTCGGCCTGTCCGGCGGCGACATGGGCGCGGCCTATCTGCTGCCCCGGGTCGTCGGCCTCGGCCACGCCACCCGCCTGCTCATGCTGGGCGAGCCGGTCCGCGCTCCCGAGGCCGAGCGCATCGGCCTGATCAGCGAGCTGACGGACGAGGGCCGCGCGGACGAGGCGGCCCAGGCCCTCGCCCGCCGCCTCGCCGACGGCCCGGCCCTGGCCCACGCCCAGACGAAGGCCCTGCTGACGGCCGAGCTGGACATGCCGCTGGCCGCCGCGGTCGAACTGGACGCCTCCACACAGGCCCTGCTGATGAACGGCGAGGACTACGCCGAGTTCCACGCGGCGTTCACCGAGAAGCGCCCGCCGAAGTGGCGGGGGAGGTGACATCGCCATGAAGGTCGCCGTCATCGGGGGCGGTCCCGGGGGTCTGTACGCCGCCGCCCTGCTCAAACGCCTCGACCCGGCCCGCGAGATCACCCTGTGGGAACGCAACGCCCCCGACGACACCTTCGGCTTCGGCGTCGTGCTCTCCGACGAGACTCTCGGCGGCATCGAACACGCCGACCCCGTGGTCCACGAAGCCCTGCGGCGGGACTTCGTCCGCTGGGACGACATCGACATCGTGCACCGGGGTACGGCCCACCGCTCCGGCGGCCACGGCTTCGCCGCCCTGGGCAGACGGCGCCTCCTGGAGATCCTGCACACGCGCTGCCAGGCCCTCGGTGTGGACATCCGCTTCCGCACCGAGGCACCGCCCCCCGACGCGCTGTCGGCCGCGTACGACCTCGTCATCGCCGCCGACGGGGTGCACAGCACCACCCGCGAGGCCTACGCCCGGGCGTTCGGCCCCCGGGTGAGCGCGCACCGCTGCCGCTACATCTGGCTCGCCGCCGACTTCCCCTTCGACGCCTTCCGCTTCGAGATCGCCGAGACCGAGCACGGCCCGATGCAGCTCCACGGCTACCCCTACGCGGCCGACGCCTCCACCGTCATCGTGGAGATGCGCGAGGAGGTGTGGCGGGCGGCGGGATTCGAGGAGCTGGAGCCGGCGGAATCCATCGAGCGGTGCGCCAAGATCTTCGCGGAAGCGCTCCGCGGCCGCCCCCTGCGCTCCAACAAGTCGACCTGGACGACCTTCCGGACGGTGGTCAACGACCGGTGGTCCCACGGCAACGTGGTCCTTCTCGGTGACGCCGCCCACACCGCCCACTTCTCCATCGGCTCCGGCACCAAGCTCGCCGTCGAGGACGCGCTCGCCCTCGCCGCCTGCCTGGAGGAACAGCCGGACGTGCCACGGGCGTTGGCCGCCTACGAGGACGAGCGCCGGCCCGTCGTCGCCTCCACCCAGCGGGCCGCCCGGGCGAGCCTGGAGTGGTTCGAGGACCTGACCCGCTACCGCGCCCAGCCGCCGCGCCAGTTCGCCTTCAACCTGCTCACCCGCAGCCGCCGGGTCACCCACGACAACCTCCGGCTGCGCGACGCGCACTTCACCGGGGCCGTCGAGCGCGAGTTCGGCTGCCCGCCCGGCACGCCCCCGATGTTCACCCCGTTCCGGCTGCGCGGACTGACCCTGCGCAACCGGGTCGTGGTGTCGCCGATGGACATGTACTCCGCCGTCGACGGCGTCCCCGGCGACTTCCACCTCGTCCACCTCGGCGCCCGCGCCCTCGGCGGGGCCGGGCTGGTGATGACCGAGATGGTGTGCGTGAGCGAGGAGGGCCGGATCACGCCGGGCTGCGCCGGGCTCTACACCGGCCGGCAGGCCGGGGCGTGGCGGCGCGTCACCGACTTCGTGCACCAGCAGGCGCCGGGTACGGCGATCGGGGTGCAGCTCGGGCACGCGGGCCGCAAGGGCTCCACCCGGCTGATGTGGGAGGGCATGGACGAGCCGCTGCCGACGGGCAACTGGCCGCTCCTCGCCGCCTCCCCGCTGCCGTACAAGCCGGGCAGCCAGGCCCCGCGGCAGCTGTCCCGGGCCCAACTGACCGATGTGCGCGAGCAGTTCACGGCGGCCGCCTGGCGGGCCGCGCGGGCCGGCTTCGACCTGCTCGAACTGCACTGCGCCCACGGCTACCTGCTCTCCGGCTTCCTGTCCCCGCTCACCAACCACCGCACCGACGCCTACGGCGGCTCGCTGGAGAAACGGCTGCGGTTCCCGCTGGAGGTCTTCGACGCCGTCCGCGCGGTGTGGCCGGCCGAGCGGCCCATGACCGTCCGCATCTCCGCCACCGACTGGGCCGAGGGCGGGACGAGCGGCGAGGACGCCGTCGCGATCGCCCGGGCCTTCACCGCGCACGGCGCCGACGCCATCGACGTCTCCACCGGGCAGGTGGTGGCCGAGGAACGGCCGGAGTTCGGGCGGTCGTACCAGACGCCGTTCGCCGACCGGATCCGCCACGAGGCGGGGATCCCGGTGATCGCGGTCGGCGCGATCTCCTCCTGGGACGACGTGAACTCCCTGATCCTCGCCGGACGCACCGACCTGTGCGCCCTCGCCCGACCGCATCTGTACGACCCACACTGGACCCTGCACGCGGCGGCCGAGCAGGGCTACGACGGCCCCGGCGTCAGCTGGCCCGCCCCCTACCGCGCGGGCAGCCGCCGCCCGCAGACCGGCCGCACGGACGCCCCGAAGCCCCGGCTGACCCTGGGCCGCTGAGTCGTCGGTGCCGTCTGCTCTGCTCGGAAGGGGGAAGAGAGAAGAGAGAGCAGAGAGAGACGAGAGGCGACGGGCGAGGGGACGGAGCGGTCATGGGTGTGCTGTGCGACTACTTCGCGGCGGCCGACCGGCCGACGGCGGTCGACTGGGCGATCGGCCCCGGCGGGGACTGGCAGGCGGAGGGCCGGTCCCTCGACGAGGCGGGCGCGGACTGGATCGACATGAAGAACATCGATCCCCATGTCGCGCTCGGACAGCTCGTCGCGTTCGCGGAGGGAAGACCGTACGACGTCCGTGCCGCCGGGCCGCGGCTCCTGTGGCCGGACGCGCGTGTGTGGCCCCCCGAGCGGCCGGCCGCACCCGGCGCCGAGTCGCCGTGGGAGTCGGGACTGCAGCTGACCGAGCTGCCCGACTCCTGGCGGGACCGGCTCGCCGCCGTGGAGGAGGAGCACGTGCCGATGCTGGCCCTGCAGTGGTACGACGTGGAGGAGGTCGACTTCACCGACTTCCCGGACTGCGAGGACCGCGTCCGCGCCTTCGCGGGCCTCGCCCGCCGGGCCCGGGACACGGGCGCGCACCTGTACTGCCGCTGCTGCCTGTGACCCCTCACACCCCGGCGAACTCCGCGCCCGCGTCCCGCAGTCGTGCGTGCAGTGCGCGGAAGACCTCCGCCGAGCGCAGGCCCGGCCACCCCGCGGGCAGCAGGTGGGCGGGCAGGCCGGGGTCGGTGTAGGGCAGGTGGCGCCAGGAGTCGAGGGCGAGGAGGTAGTCGCGGTAGGCCTCCTCGGGCGGGGTGCCCGGGCGGTGTTCCCAGGCGCGCAGCACCGGCGCGTGGGTGTCCAGGAAGTGCTCGTGCTCCTTGGCGATCGCGGCCAGGTCCCACCAGCGGGCGACCGCCTCCTGCGTCGCGGCGAAGCCCAGGTGCTCGCCGCGGAAGAAGTCGACGTACGGCTCCAGGTGGAGGCGGCGCAGGGTGTGTTCCGCCTCCTCGTGCAGCCGCGCCGGGGCGATCCACACCCCGGGGGCGGCCGTGCCGAAGCCGAGGCCGGCCAGCCGGGAGCGCAGCACGTGCCGCTTCTGCCGCTCCGACTCGGGGACGGAGAAGACCGCCAGCACCCAGCCCTCGTCTCCGGGCGGCGCCGCCGCGTAGATACGGCGGTCGCCGTCGTCCAGCAACTGGCGTGCCTCGGGGGAGAGTTCGTAGCCCGCGGCGCCGGTGGCCGCGCGGGCCGGCACCAGCAGGCCGCGCCGTTTGAGCCGGGACACCGAGGACCGCACGGAGGGCGCGTCCACGCCGACCGCGGCCAGGAGCCGGATCAGCTCCGCGACGGGCACGGGGCCGGGCATGAAGCGGCCGTACGCGCCGTAGAGCGTGACGATGAGGGACCGGGGGGCGTGCTGCTCGGACACGTTGATCATTTTAGGTCGTCGGCATCACTGCTGGTCACCATCGGTGCGCAGGCGGAACCGCTGCAACTTGCCGGTGGCGGTGCGCGGCAGCGCGTCCAGGAAGACGAACGCGCGCGGGCATTTGTAGGGCGCCAGCTCCGCCAGCAGGAAGCGGCGCAGGGCCTCGGGATCGCGCGGTGCCCCGGCGCGCAGCACCGTGTACGCCACGGCGACCTGTCCGCGCGCCTCGTCCGGGCGCCCGACGACGGCCGTCTCCACCACGTCCGGATGCCGCAGCAGCGCGTCCTCCACCTCCGGGCCGGCGATGTTGTACCCGGCCGAGATGATCATGTCGTCGGCGCGGGCCACATAGCGGAAGTAGCCGTCGGGGTCACGGACATAGGTGTCGCCGGTGATGTTCCAGCCGTCGCGGACGTATCCGCGCTGGCGGGAGTCGGCCAGGTAGCGGCAGCCGACCGGGCCGCGCACGGCCAGCAGTCCGGGTTCGCCGTCGGGCACCGGGCGGCCGTCCGCGTCCTGCACCCGGGCCTGCCAGCCCGGCACCGGCACGCCCGTCGTCCCGGGTCTGATGTGCTCGTCGGCGGCGGAGACGAAGATGTGCAGCAGCTCGGTCGCGCCGATGCCGTTGATGACCCGCACGCCGGTGCGCTCGTGCCAGGCCCGCCAGGTGGCCGCGGGCAGGTTCTCGCCGGCCGACACGCAGCGTCGCAGCGAGGAGACGTCGTGCCCGTCCAGCTCGTCCAGCATGGCGCGGTAGGCGGTCGGGGCGGTGAACAGCACCGAGACCCGGTGCCCGGCGATCGCCGGGAGCAGATGCCTGGGGCCGGCCTGCTCCAGCAGCAGGCTGCTGGCACCGGCCCGCATCGGGAAGATCACCAGCCCGCCGAGGCCGAAGGTGAAGCCGAGCGGGGGAGAGCCGGCGAAGACGTCGTCCGCCCGGGGGCGCAGCACGTGCCGGGAGAAGGTGTCCGCGATCGCCAGCACGTCCCGGTGGAAGTGCATGCACCCTTTCGGGCGACCCGTGGTGCCGGAGGTGAACGCGATCAGGGCGATGTCGTCGGCGGCGGTGTCGACCGCCGGGAAGGGGGCGTCGGGCGCCGGGCGGCGCAGCAGGTCGTCCGGGCCGTCCCCGCCGTAGGTGAGGATCCGCAGCTCCGGTGTCCCGGCCTTCACCAGGTCGTCCACCGCGCGTATGTCGCAGAGCGCGTGCCGCACCCGGGCGATCTCGCACATCGTCGCCAGCTCGTGCGGGCGCTGCTGGGCCAGCACGGTGACCGCTATCGCGCCCGCCTTCAGCACGGCGAGCCAGCAGGCGGCGAGCCAGGGTGTGGTAGGGCCGCGCAGCAGCACCCGGTTGCCCGGGACCACCCCGAGGTCGCCGGTGAGCAGGTGCGCGATCCGGTCGACGCGGGCGCGCAGTTCGCCGTACGTCCAGCTGGGGCCGGCCGGGGTGTGGAAGACCGGGCGGTCCGCGTCGGCGTGGTCCAGCAGCTGCGCCGCGCAGTTCAGCCGGTCGGGGTAGCGCAGCTCCGGCAGGTCGAACCGCAGCTCGGGCCACTCGTGCGGCGGGGGCAGATGGTCGCGCGCGAAGGTGTCGACATGGGCCGTGACGTGCATGGTGGTTCGCCCCCTTGCCGTGACGGACGGACGCTGCGGTGGGCTCGCGGATCGAGCGTATCGTCTTGGTGACGGCAGTCAACCTCACGCGATAACGTCGGGGGAAGACGGCAACGAGGAGGGGCGGGGCGCCCGGTGGCCCGCCCCGGAGGGAGGACCGGCAGTGCCCGCATTCTCACTCGAACCGGAGCAGACCGCCTGGTGCGCCGAACTGCGCGCGCTGGCCGCGGCACGACTGCGCCCGCTCGCCGACCAGGGGCAGCCGGGCCACGTCAACCGGCCGCTCCTCACCGACCTCGGGCGACTGGGCCTGCTGGAGCGGCTGTTCACCTCCGGCGCGCTCGACCTGTGCCTGATGCGGGAGTCCCTCGCGCAGGCCTGCACCGAGGCCGAGACCGCCCTCGCCCTCCAGGGCCTGGGCGCCCATCCGGTGCACGCCCACGGCAGTCCGGCCCAGCGCAAGCACTGGCTGCCGAAGGTCGCCGACGGCAGCGCGGTCGCGGCCTTCGCGCTGAGCGAGCCGGGCGCCGGTTCGGACGCGGCCGCGCTGGCCCTCGCCGCCGAGCCCGACGGCACCGGCGGCTGGCGGCTGACCGGCGAGAAGTGCTGGATCTCCAACGCCCCCGAGGCCGACTTCTACACCGTCTTCGCCCGCACCACACCCGGCGCCGGAGCCCGCGGCGTGACCGCCTTCCTCGTCCCCGCCGACCGCCCCGGACTCACCGGCACCGCCCTGGAGATGCTCTCCCCGCACCCCATCGGCGCCCTCGCCTTCGACGCCGTACCGGTCCGTGCCGACGACGTGCTCGGCGAGAGGGACCGCGGCTTCGCCGTCGCCATGGGCACCCTGAACCTCTTCCGGCCCAGCGTCGGCGCGTTCGCGGTCGGCATGGCCCAGGCCGCGCTGGACGCCACCGTCGACCACACGCGGCGGCGGGAGGCGTTCCGGGGCACGCTCAAGGACCTCCAGGCCGTCGCCCACCAGGTCGCCGAGATGGCGCTGCGCACCGAGGCGGCCCGGCTGATGGTGTACGCGGCGGCGACCGCGTACGACCAGGGCGCCCCCGGCGTCCCCGGCCGGGCCGCGATGGCCAAGCTGCTCGCCACCGAGACCGCGCAGTACGTCGTCGACACCGCCGTCCAGCTGCACGGCGCCCGCGCCCTGCGCCGCGGCCACCTCCTCGAGCACCTCTACCGCGAGGTGCGCGCACCCCGTGTCTACGAGGGCGCGAGCGAGGTCCAACGGGGCATCATCGCCAAGGAGTTGTACGCCACCGCCCACGATCAGGAGGCCCGGTGAGCACCGAGCGCGTCAACCCGACCACCGCCACGCGCATCAACCCCCCCACCCTCTCCCGGCCGTCCGGCTTCTCGCACGCCGTCGTCGCCGCCGGCTCCCGCGTGGTGTTCCTCGCCGGCCAGACCGCCCTCGACGCCGACGGCAAGGTCACCGGCGCGACGCTCCCCGAGCAGTTCGAGAAGGCGCTCGGCAACCTCCTCACCGCCCTGCGCGCCGCCGGCGGCACCCCCGCCGACCTTGCCCGGGTCACGGTCTACGCCACGGACGTCGCCGCGTACCGTGCCGACGCGGGCCGGCTCGGCCGGATCTGGCAGGACCTCGCGGGCCGGGACTACCCGGCCATGGCCGTCGTGGAGGTCGTACGGCTGTGGGACGAGCAGGCGATGGTCGAGCTGGACGGGTTCGCCGTACTGCCCTGACCGGTGTCCGTCCAGCCCGTTCAGACCGCCTCCGGGAGCCGCTCCGCCGGGAGGCGGCACGGCGGGACGACGCTGCCGTCCGCGTGCAGCTCGCCGCTGTCGTCGAAGACGATCGAGCCGTCGCACAGCAGGGTCCAGCCCTGTTCGGGGTGGGCGGCGACCGGGTGCCGCGGAGCCGTGGACGCGGGGCACGAGGACCGGCAGGAGCACATGGCGCACCTCCACAACGGGACGTGAGGGGGGCCGGCGGGTCCGGCCGACGCCCGTCACCCCAGACCATGCGACCGCCGTGAACGCACCGGAACCGATCGCCGTGAAGCGTGACAACACCCGGACAACTCGCGGACGGTTCCATGACGCGCCACCGTTGGAGTGACGGTCACGCCCCGCGGCACGGACGCCCGGTATCCAGTGGAACTCTCGACCCCATCACCCAGGGAACCGGGAGGTACCCCCATGCCCGTTCGCCCCGCCCTCGCCTCGGCCCTCGGCGCCGCTGCCCTGCTCTGCGCCGCCGTCGGCCCGGCCGGCGCCGCGCCCGCCGCGCCTTCGGAGACCGTCACCGTCGACGCCACCGGCAAGCTCGCCTCCGACGGCACCGTCACGCTCTCCGGCACCTACCGGTGCACCGCCGGCACCGGACCGGTGTTCGTCAGCTCCTCGATCAGCCAGGGCGACGCCCGGGTCCGGTACGGCATCGGCGGCAGCGGCGCGCAGTGCGACGGCGCCGAGCACCACTGGAAGAACTCCGGCAAGCCCGGCGACGAGACCCTCAAGACCGGCAAGGCCCACGTCCAGGCGACCCTCATGGAACTGAAGCCCACGGACACCGGCCTCATCGGCAACCTCCCGCTGCCCGCCTTCCACGCGACGGCCGACCGGGACGTCTCGCTCGCCAAGCAGTGAGCGCAGGCCGTGTGCCGGGCGGACCGGGCGCGCAAGGGCCCGGTCCGCCCGGCGGCCCCGCCGGGGTCAGGAGCGCTGCCAGCTGTGCGGGGCGTGGTAGGCGTGCGGGCGCCAGGACGTGCCGCCGTCGGCGGCGGGGGCGGTGCCGGGCGCGGTCCGGGCGCTGCGGCTGAGCAGCAGCACCGCGAGCGCGGCCAGTTCCTCCGCGGTGGCCTGACCCCGTTCCACACGGATCGGGGGGACCGGGGACGCGGGGGGCAGGGAAGCGGATCCGGACATGAGAACCTCCGTCACTGTGGGGGATTGCCGTGTTTGCGGGCGGGACGCTCGGCGTGCTTCGTGCGCAGCATCGACAGCGCCCCGATGAGGACGGCGCGGGTGTCGGCCGGGTCGATCACGTCGTCCACGAGGCCTCGTTCGGCCGCGTAGTACGGGTGCATCAGCTCGGCCTTGTACTCCTTGACCAGCTCCGCGCGCCGCGCCTGCGGATCGTCGGCCTCGGCGATCTGCCGGCGGAAGATGACGTTCGCGGCGCCCTCGGCACCCATCACGGCGATCTCGTTGGTCGGCCAGGCGTACGTCAGGTCCGCCCCGATCGACTGGGAGTCCATGACGATGTACGCGCCGCCGTAGGCCTTGCGCAGGATGAGCGAGATGCGCGGCACGGTCGCGTCGCAGTAGGCGTACAGCAGCTTCGCGCCGTGCCGGATGATGCCGCCGTGCTCCTGGCCGACGCCCGGCAGGAAGCCCGGCACGTCCAGCAGGGTCACGATCGGGATGCTGAAGGCGTCGCACATCTGGACGAAGCGCGCGGCCTTTTCACTCGCCTCGATGTCCAGCACACCGGCCAGGGACTGCGGTTGGTTGGCGACGATCCCGACCACCTGGCCGTCGAGCCGGGCCAGCGCGCAGATGATGTTGCGCGCCCAGCGCTGGTGCACCTCCAGGTAGTCGCCGTCGTCGACGATCTCCTCGATCACCCGCGCCATGTCGTACGGCCGGTTCCCGTCCACCGGCACCAGGTCCGCGAGCGCGGCGCAGCGCCGGTCCGCGGGGTCGTCACAGGGCACCGCGGGCGGGTTCTCGCGGTTGTTGCGGGGCAGGAGCGAGAGCAGATAGCGGACCTCCTCCAGACAGGTCTCCTCGTCGTCGTAGGCGAAGTGGCACACGCCGCTGGTCTCGGCGTGCACGTCGGCGCCGCCGAGCCCGTTCTGGCTGATCTCCTCGCCGGTCACGGCCTTGACCACGTCCGGGCCCGTGATGAACATCTGCGAGGTCTCGCGGACCATGAAGACGAAGTCCGTGAGGGCGGGCGAGTACGCCGCGCCGCCCGCGCACGGGCCGAGCATCACGCTGATCTGCGGGATGACACCCGAGGCGGCGGTGTTGCGGCGGAAGATGCCGCCGTACCCGGCGAGTGCGGTCACGCCCTCCTGGATCCGGGCGCCCGCACCGTCGTTCAGGGAGACCAGCGGCGCGCCGGCCGCCAGGGCCATGTCCATGATCTTGTGGATCTTGGCCGCGTGGGCCTCGCCCAGGGCGCCGCCGAAGATCCGGAAGTCATGGGCGTAGACGAAGACGGTACGGCCCTCGACCGTGCCCCAGCCGGTGACGACGCCGTCGGTGTACGGCTTCTTCGCCTCCAGCCCGAACCCCTGCGCCCGGTGCCGGCGCAGCGGCTCGACCTCGTGGAACGAGTCCGCGTCGAGCAGCAGGCCGATCCGCTCGCGCACGGTGAGCTTGCCCTTGGCCCTCTGGGCGGCCGTCGCCCTCTCACTGGGGCCGGCGAGCACGCTCTCGCGCAGGCCGGCCAGTTCCTCGACGCGGGACCTCATGTCTCCCCCTGCATACGTGAAGTGACGGAACCCCACTGGTCCGCCCAGCCTGGCAAGGCGGGCTGACCGGGGGCTGACGGACCGCTTACGCGGGACAACGCCGCAGTCCCTCAGGCGAGTTGGAGATCGGCGTCCCTGGTCAGGGCGGGGTCGTGGGCGAGGATCGCGCTCTCGACGCGGCGCAGCGCGGGGGAGGGCTGGATGCCGAGTTCGTCGTCGAGGCGGCGGCGCATGCGGCGGAAGGCGTCGAGGGCGTCGGCCTGCCGGCCCGCGCCGTACAGGGCGATCATCAGCTGCTCGCAGAAGCGCTCGCGCAGCGGGTGGTTGGTGTGCGCCTCGGCCAGCTCCGCGAGGACGGCCGCGTGCCGTCCCAGCCGTAACTCGGCGTCGAAGCGCAGCTCCATCGCGCGCATCCGGTACTCCTCCAGGCGGGCGCCCGCCAGCTGGCACAGCGTTCCGCCGGGGAAACCGCCGAACACCGCCCCGCGCCACAGCGCCAGCGCGTCCTCCAGCAGCCTGGCGGTGCGGCCCGCGTCGGCAGCGCCGGCGCCCTCCGCCTGCCGTACGGCCCGGATGAACTCGGCCGCGTCCAGCTCTCCCTCGCCGAGGCTCAGCCGGTAGCCGGCCGGATGGATCGTCACCCGCGAGGCCGCGCGGTCCGGCTCCAGCGTGCGGAGCCTGCGCCGCAGCCTGCTGATGTGTGCCTGGAGGGCGTTGGCCTGGTTGTCGGGGGCGGCCTCACCCCACATCTCCTCGGCCAGGCTCTCCCCGGACACCGGCCGGCCCTCGCTGACCAGCAGCGTCTGCACCAGGATGCGCTGGAGATCACCCGGGACGTCCGCCGGGCCCGCGTCGGTGCGTATCTCCAGCGGTCCGAGAACGGAGAACCTCAGCATGTCTTTCCCCCTTGATGACAATTCCTCGGCGACGGTTTTTCCGATGTGGTGCTGCGATGGCAGACAAGGGTGACCGCATACGCCTCGCCCCGGCGGGCCTCGATTTCCTTCAGCGGCCCGCCGGGGCGGATTTTCCGCCGGGACGGGGGCGGCCGGCGGTTCCTGGAATCCGGAATGGTGAATTCTCATTCACCCGCGTTCGGACATCGCGATCCGGCGGTGGTGCGTACCACGGTGGGGAGGGCGGGATCCCGGCTCCGGTGTTCCGTGCCGTTCACGTCCATCACAGTGACACCGTGCGCTGACGGAATGCTGACACGGTTCTGACGCAAGGCAATGAATTTCCAACGGCCCTTTTCCCGGACGGCCCGGCGGTGCTGTACTCCCTGCAACACTCCCATGCCGCGAAAACGCGCCCGAAAGGGGTAGGCGAATGACCGCCACCACCACCGAGAGCACCGCCGGAAGCAGTACCGACAGCCGGATTCTGGACGCGATACGCACCCACACCGCGAGCGAGAATCCGAGTTCGTTCCTGACCCTCAACAGCGGAAACAGCGTCTTCACCGTCCCGGGCACGGACGGTGTCGTCGTCTACCGCCGCACCGGCCGCTGGGCCGTGCAGTTCGGCGGCCCCTTCGCCGCCGAGGAGGACTACGACACCCTCCTCGACGCCTTCCGGCAGCGCGCCCGGGACGAGGGGCTCGGCGTCGTGGGCGTCCAGCTCCAGCGCGCCGACGCCGAGCGCTACGCCCGGCGCGGCTTCACCGTCAACCAGGTCGGCGCCTCCTGGGCGGTGAGCCTGGCCGAATTCACCCTGCGCGGCACGAAGTTCATGCAGCTGCGCAACAAGATCTCCCGTGCCCACCGCAACGGCCTGACCATCCAGGAGGCCGACGCCGCCGACGTGCGCGAGGCCATCGCCGCCATCGACGCGGCCTGGCTCGGCTCCAAGGGCGGTGCCCAGCAACTGGAGTTCCTGGTCGGCCAGATCGGCGGCCCGGCCCAGGCCCACCGCCGGCTCTTCGTCGGCACCATCGACGGCGCCCCGGTCGCCTACATCTCGTACTCCCCGGTGTACGGCAGCCGGGCCGGCTGGATGCACGACCTCAGCCGCCGCATCCCGGAGGGCTCCCCGGGCCTGATGGAGGCCATCAACGCGCACGCCATCGAGGTGTTCCGGGCCGAGGGCGTCGCATGGCTGCACTTCGGGTTCACCCCCTTCACCGGGCTGGACGCGAGCCACGAACTCGACGGCCACAGCCCGGCGTTCCAGTGGCTGATGCACGCCCTGTGGGCCGAGGGCGCCGCGCTGTACCCGGCGCAGACGCAGCTGTCGTACAAGCAGAAGTGGGCCCCTGACCTGAGCATCCCCGAGTACGTCGCCATCGACGGTCCGCAGGCCTCGCTGCCCGGATTCGCGCACGTCTTCCGTGCCTGCAACGCCTTCTGACGACACATCGAAGCCTCATCACCCACCAGGAGAAGTCATGAGCCAGTCCACCGAGGAACTCCAGCACGCCATGGTCGAGCAGCTGATGGCCGTCATCGGGGCACCCGACGACCAGCAGGTCGCCGAGGCCGCCGACGCCGTCGTGCGCGCCCTGGACGAGCGGCTGCGCGCCGAGGCGGCCGCCTGAGCACGGCACGTGCGATCAGAGGGACATCAGTGTCACATCAGCGCTCCACGGAACGCTGGACACACGTTCGCCCGGCGGCCCGGGCCCGGGGGCACCGCACTGTGCTCCCGTCGCCCCGGTCCGCCGGGTGAGCCCCGCCCGCGACGGTGACCGCGCGCGGGAGCTGAAGTCGACTCGCGGCGCCCGCAGCTCCGCCCGGCCGCGGCGCCGCCGCCCGATCCGGGCACTTCTCCCAAGGAGAGCAACGCATGCAGCGTCCGCACATACAGACGGCCGGGGCCCCCGCCTCCGCGGCCACAGCCCGCCCCGGCGCCTCGGCGACCTTCGCCGAACTGCTCAAACGGGTCAAGGCCGAGGGACTGCTCGACCTCGACCCGCGCTACTACGTGGGCAAGCTCGCCCTCAACACCCTCCTGCTGCTGATCGGGTTCGCCGCCTTCTTCGAACTGGGCGACTCCTGGTGGCAGCTCGCCACGGCCCTGTGGATGGGCCTGTGCGGCGGCCAGTCGGCGTTCATGTGGCACGACGCCGGCCACAAGGCGATGTTCCGCAGCAAGAAGGCCGCCTCCGCGGTCGGCTATGTGCACGCCAACCTGGTCAACGGGGTCAGCTACGGCTGGTGGGTCAACCACCACAACCGGCACCACTCCAACCCCAACCACCTGGACATGGACCCGGACATCGGCCGGCGCACCGCCATCTTCGACATCAAGCAGTACCCCTCCCGCAAGGGCACCCAGAAGCTCGTCGTGCGCTACCAGAGCGTGCTGTTCTTCGTGCTGCTCGTGCTCGAGGGCTTCAAGATGCTGAAGACGGCCGTCCTGTCCATCGTCCAGGGCAAGACGAAGCGGCCCGCGCTGGAGACCTCCCTGATCCTGCTGCGCACCGCCGTCTACCTCGGCCTCGTCCTCACCGTCCTGTCCCCGGCGCTCGCGGTCGCGTTCGTCGTCGTCCAGCACGCCGCCCTCGGCGTCTACTTCGGGATGATCTTCGCCCCGAACCACAAGGGCATGCAGATCCGCGACGGCGAGGAGGAGACCCTGGACTGGCTGGAGCGCCAGGTCCTGACCTCCCGCAACATCCGGCCCAGCCTGCTCGTCGACTTCCTCTACGGCGGCCTCAACTACCAGGTCGAGCACCACCTGTTCCCGGCCATGCCGCAGAAGAGCCTGCCGCGCGCCCGCGAACTCACCATGCAGTACTGCGCCGAGCGCGGAGTGCCGTACCACGAGGTCGGGTTCTGGGCCTCGTACCGCGAGGTCGCCTCCTACCTGCACGAGGTCAGCGCGCCCGTGCGCCGCGGTGACGTCGCGGAGCAGATCCGCCGCCAGGCAGCGGCGGCCGAGGCCGCCGAGGCTGCCCGGGTCGCCTGAGCCCCGGCCCGCGTCCGCCGGGCCGTCCCGACGTCCGCCCGCCCCAAGGAGCACGATCCATGTCCCAGACCACCGCGGCGGCGGGCGACGTCACCGCTCCCGCCACGATCGGCGCCCGGCTGGACCGGCTGCCGATCCTCCCGCTGCACCGCAGACTCACGGCCGTCATCGGTGTCGGCCTGTTCTTCGACACCTTCGAGAACAACCTGTCCGGCACCCTCGGCAAGGTGCTCCAGAGCGACTTCGGCTTCGGCGCGACCTCGCTCAAGCTGGTCCTGGCCTCGGGATTCCTCGGCCAGTTCCTCGGTTCCCTGACGCTCGGCCGGATCGCCGACCGATTCGGCCGGCGCCGGGCCTTCCTCGTCAACCTCGCCCTCTACTCGGCGTTCTCACTGCTCGGCGCCCTCGCCCCGAACGCCGCCTGGCTGATCGGCACCCGCTTCCTCGCCGGCCTCGGCATCGGCGCCGAACAGGCCCTGTCCGACTGCTACCTGGCCGACGTACTGCCGGCCGGCCGGCGCGGCCGGTTCATCTCCGGCGCCTACACCCTCGCCTTCTGCGGGGTCCCCGCGGTGGGCTTCGCCGCGCTGTGGCTGGTCCCGCGCACCCCGCTCGGCGTGGCGGGCTGGCGCTGGCTGTTCGTGCTCGGCGCGGTCGGCTCCGCCGTGGTGTGGGTGCTGCGGCGCGGACTGATCGAGTCGCCGCGGTGGCTCGCGGTGAACGGCCGCGCCGCCGAGGCGGAGTCGTTGGTGTCCGGCATGGAGGCGGAGGCGGCCGGCCGCGGCCTGCTCCTCACCCCACCCGAGACACGGCCCGAGCCCCCCGCGCACGCGTCCACACTCCGGGACATCCTCGGCCCCGGCCTGCGGCGGCGCACCCTCGTCCTCTGGCTCTTCTCCGTGCTCTCGGTCGTCGGGTACTACGGCTTCGGCACGCTCGCGCCGCAGATCGTCGCCGCCAAGGGGTACGGGATCGTCGCCGGGCTCGGCTTCACGGCGCTGTCCTTCCTCGGGTATCCCGTGGGCTCGGCGCTCGCCCTGCCCGTCGTGGACCGGGTCGAGCGCCGCACCCTGATCGCCCTGTCGTCGGCCGCGATGGTGGTCGCGGGACTCGGCTTCGCCTGTGCGGGCTCGGCCGCCCTGGTGGTGGTCTGCGGCTTCGCCTACACCCTGTGCAGCAACGTCTTCTCCAGCGTCTCGCACGTCTATCTCTCCGAGCAGTACCCGACCGTGATCCGGGCCACCGCCGCGGGCGCCGCCTACTCGCTGTCCAAACTCAGCGCCGGCGCCCTGCCGTTCGCGCTGCTGCCGGTCCTCGACGCCCACGGGCCCGGCGCGCTGTTCGGCGTCATCGCCGCCGCCATGGCCGTCCTCGCCCTCACCGTGCTGACCCTCGGCGAACGCACCACCGGCCGCCCCGTCGACTGAACCCATCCATCTGCACAAGGAGTTGAGCATGGCCTACGTCATCGGACTGCCCTGCGTCGACGTCAAGGACCGCTCCTGCATCGACGAATGCCCCGTCGACTGCATCTACGAAGGCCGCCGCGCCCTCTACATCCACCCGGACGAATGCGTGGACTGCGGAGCCTGCGAACCGGTCTGCCCCGTCGACGCCATCTACTTCGAGGACGACGTGCCCGCGGAGTGGGGCGGCGACCACGCGGCCTCCAACGCCGCCTTCTTCACGGGCCTCGGCTCGCCCGGCGGCGGCAGCGCGATCGGCCCCCAGGACCATGACTCGCCGCTGGTCGGCGGGCTGCCCGAGGGGGTGTCGGTGGCGTGAGCGGCCTGCTCGCCGGCAAGCGCGTCCTGGTCACCGGCCTGGTCACGGACGCCTCCATCGCCTTCCACGTGGCCCGCATCGCCCAGGAGGAGGGCGCCGAGGTGCTGCTCACCGGCTTCGGCCGGCTCTCCCTGATCGAGCGGTTCGCGGACAAGCTGCCGAGGTCCGCCCCGGTCATCGAGCTGGACGTCACCGACCAGGACCACCTCGACACCCTCGCCGAGCGGATCGGCGCGCACACCGACTCCCTCGACGGCGTCGTCCACTCCATCGCCTACGGACCCCGGGGCGCCTTCTCCTTCCTCGACGGCACCTGGGCCGACGTCGCGACGGCCGTGCAGGTCTCGGCGTACTCCCTGAAGTCCCTCACCACCGCCTGTCTGCCGCTGCTGGAGCGGCGCGGCGGCTCGGTCGTCGGCCTCACCTTCGACGCGGGCGTGGCCTGGCCGCACTACGACTGGATGGGCGTCGCGAAGGCCGCCCTCGAGTCCACCAGCCGCTATCTCGCCCGCGACCTCGGCAGCCGCGGCATCCGCTGCAACCTGGTCGCGGCCGGCCCCCTGCGCTCCATGGCCGCCAGATCCATCCCCGGCTTCGCCGAACTGGCCGACGTCTGGACCACCGGCCGCGCCCCGGTCGGCTGGGACCTCACCGACCCCGGCCCGGCCGCCCGCGGGGTCGTCGCCCTGCTGTCGGACTTCTTCCCGCGCACCACCGGCGAGATCGTCCACGTCGACGGCGGGGTGCACATGACGGGCGCCTGAGCACCGCGCGCCGAAGGGGGCGGGAGTCGCTTTCGACTCCCGCCCCCTTCTCCTGATGTGCGCTACTCGGTCCCGCCGCCCGGCAGGATGCGCCGGAACCCGGTGTACGGCACCAGCGCCTGAGGCAGCACCACCGAGCCGTCCTCCTGCTGCCCCTGCTCCAGCAGCGCGGCCACCGTGCGGCCGATCGGCAGGGCCGAACCGTTCAGCGTGGCCGCCGGCGTCTTGCGGCCGTCGGCCCGCTTGACCCGGATGTCGGCCCGGCGGGCCTGGAAGGTGCCGCAGTCGGAGACCGAGGAGATCTCCCGGTAGGCGCCGCCGCCCGGCAGCCACACCTCGATGTCGTACGTCATCCGTGCCGAGAAGCCCATGTCGCCCGCGGGCAACAGCACGGTGCGGAAGGACAGTTCGAGCCGGCGCAGGCACTCCTCGGCCTGGCCGACCATCAGCTCCAGCTGTTCCTGTGCCTGCTCCGGCGCGCAGATCCGCACCAGCTCCACCTTCTCGAACTGGTGCAGCCTGAGCACCCCCCGGGTGTCCCGGCCGTACGCCCCCGCCTCCGCGCGGAAGCAGGGGGTGCGCGCGGTGAAGGCGTACGGCAGGCCGCGGGCGTCCAGCAGTTCGCCGGCCACCAGGTTGGTCAGCGGCACCTCCGCCGTCGGGATCAGGAACAGCTCCCGCTCGCCGACCTGGGTGCGGAACAAGTCCTCCTCGAACTTGGGCAGTTGCCCGGTGCCGGTCATGGTGTCGCGGCCGACCAGGAACGGCACGGACTGCTCGGTGTAGCCGTGCTCACGGGTGTGCAGGTCGAGGAAGAAGTCACCGAGGGCCCGCTCCAGCCGTGCCCCCGCGCCCCGGGCCACACTGAACCGGGCGCCGGAGAGCTTCGCGGCCGCGGGGGAGTCGAGGATGCCGAGCGCCTCACCGATCTCGGCGTGATGGCGGGCCCCCGCCACCGGACGCGGTGCGGGCCCGCCGCGCCGTATCTCCACGGCCTCCTTCTCGGAGTCGCCGTCCGGGACCGCGTCCAGCGGCAGATTGGGGATGGACAGCAGCAGCTCGCACAGCGCGCCCGCGGCCGCGCGGGCGGCGGTCTCCGCCCGCTGCACCTCGGCCCGCAGGGCCCGCGCCGCCTCCTTCTCGGCCTCGGTGGGCGGGCCGGAGCGGCGGGCCTTGGCGGTGCGGTTCAGCTCCGTGCGCAGCCGGTTGACCTCGGCCTGGGTCGCGGTGCGGGCGCGCAGGGCGTCGCTCAGGGCGGTCAGGTCGAGGTCGTGACGGCGGCGGGCCAGGCGCCGTACGGCGTCGGGGCCCGCCTCGATCAGCTCGTGTGCGTCATGCATGGCGGTCTCCTGTCAGGGCGGGGGAGGGCGCGGGGGCGGGGGAGTCGAGGTGCCGGGTGCCGAGCTGCCGGTAGCGCAGCGGGTGTGCGGCGCGCAGCCGGGCCGCGTACACCAGCCCGCCGAGCGCGACCAGCGGCAGCAGCCAGGGCAGCGCGGCGACCACCGTGGACGGCGAACCGGTGAGCATGTCGAAGTTGCCGACGACCAGCCACACCGAGGCGGCGAGCCCGGCGAAGCCGAGCAGCGGGGCGAGCGCCGTCCGCCACCAGTGCCCCTGCCCCTCGCCGCGCACCCGCAGGCCGAGCACGGACAGCGCGGCCAGCGCCTGGAGGGCGACGATGCCGAGGGTGCCGAGACCGAGCATGCTGGTCGTCAGGTCGGCGTACGGGTCGAGTCCGGCGACGGCGAAGGCGCCCACGACCAGCGCGGTCAGCGCGCTCTGCGCGAGACTCGCCCGGTGCGGGGAGCGGTGCCTCGGGTGCTCGGCGGCGAGGGCGCCGGGCAGCAGTCCGTCCTCGGCGAGGACCTGGGCGTACCGGTTGGCGGCGCTGTGCAGGGCCAGCGTCGCCGCGAACAGGCTGGTGCACAGCAGCACCTGGAGCCCGGTGCTGCCGGCCTTGCCGAGGAAGTCGTCACCGAGGGAGAAGAACAGGTCGCCCATCTCCTTGCCCGCGACCTCCCGCACCCGCCCGGTGCCGACCGCGCCCACCGCCAGCCAGCTGGTCAGCGCGTAGAAACCGGCGATCAGCACGACGGCCGCGTAGGTGGCCCGGGGCACGCTGCGGCGCGGGTCCTTGGCCTCCTTGCCGTACAGCGCCGCCGACTCGAAGCCGATGAAGGAGACGAAGGCGAACATCAGCGAGACCCCGGCCCCGTGCCCGGCCGCGACATGCGGCGAGAAGGAGGCGGCGGGCAGGGCGTGCAGCCCGTGCCGGGCGAGGATCGCGATGTCCAGCGCGGCCAGCACGCCGATCTCGCCCAGCATCAGCAGGGCCAGCACCCGGGCGCTGAGCGCGATCTCCCGGTACCCGAGCACCGCGGTCAGCACCAGCCCGACGGCCGCGCACCACTCCCAGGAGACCGTCAACCCATGTGCGGCGAGGACGAGTTGGGTGAAGTATCCGAGCGCACCGGCGAGCCCGACGGTGGCGCAGTTGTACGACAGCAGCGCCACATACCCGGCCGCGACGGCGGGCGGGCGCCCGAGCCCGTCGGCGACCGATGCGTAGAAGCCGCCGGAGCCGCCGGTGCGCCGGGCGCTGACCGCGTACCCCACCGAGAAGCACAGCAGGGTGACCCCGGCGAACAGGAACGCCGCCGGCACCCCCGGCCCGTCGCCGAAGGCGAACGCGAGCGGCACGGTACCGACCATCGCGGACAGCGGGGCGGCGGCCGCGACGATGAGGAAGAGGATGTGCCCGGTGCCGAGCCGTCCGGGCGGGGAGGGAGAACCGTTGGCGGACGTGGTGGTGGACATGGGGACTCCAGAGCAGGGAGGACGGGGAGAACGCGGCGAACGCCGAGGACGTGGCGAACGCCGAGAACACGGAGAACGGGGAACAGCCGCCCGCAAAAGCTTCGCTACGGACGGCTGTCGTGGGGCGGGCTCAGGCAGGGGCGATCGCCAGTGCCGTGTTCTGCCCGCCGAAACCCAGCGAGGTGCTCAGAGCGAGATCGATCGGCATCTCGGTCAGCGTCTGGGCCAGCTTGATCTCGATCCGGGGATCGGGCATGACCAAGTTGGCGACGGGCGGAATCAGTTCGTGCTCCACGCTGAGCACGGCGAACGCGGCCTCGACCGCCCCCGCGGCGCCCA
Organism: Streptomyces monashensis; assembly: GCF_001866665.1. Taxonomy (GTDB): domain Bacteria; phylum Actinomycetota; class Actinomycetes; order Streptomycetales; family Streptomycetaceae; genus Streptomyces; species Streptomyces monashensis. The sequence continues at coordinate 47,889 of NZ_MLYO01000016.1, forward strand.
GCAGATGCCCGGTCACCCCCTTCGTGGATGTGACCAGCGGATCCCCGCGCAGGGTCCGCTGGATCATGCGAGCCTCGGACAGATCGTTGAGCGGCGTCGACGTGCCGTGGGCGTTCACGTGCTGCACGTCGTCCGGGTCGGCACCCGCGTCCGCGAGCGCCGCCCGCACCGCCGCCTCGATCCCGGCGCCGTCGGGATGCGGCGACGTCATGTGGTGCGCGTCGGCCGTGGCGCCGTAGCCGATGATCCGGCCGTGCACATGGGCGCCGCGGGCACGGGCGTCGGCCACCCGTTCCATCACGAGGATCCCGGCGCCCTCGCCCGCGACGAACCCGTCCCGGTCGGAGTCGAACGGCCGGGACGCGGACGCGGGGTCGTCGTGCCGCTTCGACAGCGCGCCCATCTGAGCGAAGCCGGCCATGACCAGCGGGGTGACCATGGCCTCGCTGCCTCCGGCGAGCACGATGTCGCAGCGGCCGAGCGCCAGCAGGTCCCGCGCCGTGCCGATGGCCGTCGCGCCGGACGCGCACGCGGTGGCCACCACCAGGTTCGGACCCGTGGCCCCGAACTCGATGGCCGTCTGACCGGCCAGCATGTTCGGCAGCTGCATGGGCAGCAGGAGCGGCGACACCCGGCCGGCGCCCTGCTCGCGCAGCACCTGGTGCTGGTCCTCGACCGTGCCCGGACCGCCGTCGGCGCAGCCCAGCACCACACCCACCCGCGCGCCGTCCCAGGTCTGCGGATCGAGCCCCGCGTCGGCCACCGCCTCGTGCGCGGCGACCAGCGCGAACTGCACGAACCGGTCGAGTCGGTGCGCGCGCCGCGCGCTCAGCAGGATCTCGGGGTCGAAGCCGGGCACCCGGCAGGAGATCTGTACGGGATTGTCCGCCAGTACCGGATCGAGGGCGGCGGCCGGCCTGCCGTCGCAGACCGCCGCCCAGCTCGGCCCGACCCCGATCCCGCCCGGGGTGACCAGGCCGAGCCCGGTGACGGCGATGTCCATACCGGCCATCAGACCTTCGCGCTCCGCTCCTCCATCAGCCGGACCATGTCCGCCACGGTCTCGGCCTCCAGGAGGTCGTCGTCGCTGATGTCCAGGTCCAGCTCGGACTTCAGCAGCAGCGACAGCTCCACCACGGCCAGCGAGTCCAGCTCGATGTCCTCCCGGGTGGCCTCCGGGGTGATGGCCTCGGGCGACACCTTCAGTTTGTTGGACAGGATTTCCTTGAGCTGCTCCAGCATGACGGTTCCTTTCGAGAGTCAAGAAGTGAGCGTCGGTCAGATGGTCTGCAGCTCCGGCCAGTGGACGGTCGCAGCTCCCCAGGACAGGCCGCCGCCGAACGCGGTGAGCAGCACCCGGTGGCCGGCCCGGAGCATGCCGTCCGCGGTGGCCTCGGCGAGCAGCAGCGGCAGGGACGCGGCGCCGGTGTTGCCGACCCGGGCGATGTTGCTCAGCCGCCGCTCCCCGGGGATGCCGAGCCGGTCCGAGACGGCGTCCAGGATCCGGGCGTTGGCCTGGTGGGCCGCGAACCGGTCGACGTCGTCGAGGGACCAGCCGGCCCGCTCGGCGGCCTCGGCGGACGCGGCGGTCATCCGCTCCACCGCGTGCCGGTAGGTGTCCCGGCCGAGCATCTGGAAGTAGTGGTCCTCCGGGGCCACGGGACGGTCGCTCGACCGCTGCCGCGAGCCGCCCGCCGGCACCTCGATCAGATGGCTCAGCTCGCCGTCGCTGCCGAGCACCAGCGGGCCGATCGCCCCGGGCTCGGCGGCCGAGCCGGCCCGCAGCACCACCGCGCCGGCGCCGTCCGCGAAGATCACCGCGGTCGTACGGTCCTGCGGGTTGATGATCGTCGTGAAGGCGTCGGCCGCGATCAGCAGCACGCTGTCCGCGATCCGGGCCGCGATCAGCCCGGCGGCCGAGGCGAGGCCGTACAGGAAGCCGGAGCAGACGGCCGCCACGTCGAACGCCGGCACCCCGCCGAGGCCGAGGCGGGCGGCCACCTGCGGCGCGGTCCCGGGGCACGGCTGGTCCGGGGTGGTGGTGGCCAGCACCACCGCCCCGACCCGCTCGTCCCCGGCCGACTTCAGAGCCCGCAGGCCCGCCTCCACCGCCAGGTCCCCGGTGGAGGTGCCCGGCGAGACGACGTACCGCTCGGCGATCCCGGTACGGGAGCGGATCCAGGCGTCGGAGGTGTCCAGCCGGGCCGTCAGGTCGTCGTTGGTCACCAGGTTGGGCGGGACGTACGACCCGATGCCCGCGACGACCGCGGCCCGCCCGGTGCTCATGCGCCGCTCTCCGGGTGCTCCGGGTTCTCGGAGGCGAGGACCTCGACGGGCAGGCCCATGTAGGCCATGCGGACCTCGGCCATCTCGTCGGTCCACCGCTCCGCCATGTCGTAGCGCTGCACGGCGGTGGTGTCGAGCAGCCGCACGCCCGGCCAGATCTCGTAGTCGCCGATCAGGTCCGCGTGCTCGTGCATGCCCTGCTGGAACAGGTCCTCGCGGTGGATGACGAACTCCCGGTCCGGGATCTCGTCCCACAGCTTCACGCCCGCGCGCAGGATCTCCAGCAACCGCGGCTTGTACGCGGGGTGTTCGGCGACGTGGTCGCGCAGGATGGTGCTGGCCACCGTCAGGTGCCGGATCTCGTCGATGGCGGTGCCGCGCGAGATCTCGCCGGTCGCGGGGGACAGCGGGGTCCACTTGCGCTCGCTCAGCTCGGCGGCCGGGGCGAGCACGCCCTCGATGATGATGGCGAACACGGCGACCCCGCCGGGGAAGTCGGCCCGGTCGCGGACGATGTCCAGGGTGAAGTCCACCACCGGGTCCAGGACCCGCTTGCGGTAGTCCCGGGCCATCTCCTCGACGTCCCGCAGCAGGGTCTTCTGCGGGATGCCCAGCTCCACCAGGTGCTGCCGGAAGACGCGCGCGTGACGGGCCTCGTCGAGCAACTGGGTGGCGTAGAACTCCATTTCGGGGATGCCGGGCGCGATGGAGACGTAGTGGCCGAGCAGCCGGGTGGCCAGCTCCTCCGCCAGGGCCCGGAAGCCGAACTCCAGCACCAGGGCCTCGCGCAGCGGGCCGGGCGCCTTCAGGAAGTCGGGCGTGAGCGCGTTCGCGTGGTGGCCACTCGCCCCGCGCTCGCGCAGGGTGCCCTGGGCGACGGAGGTGATCCAGTAGGCGAGGTCGCACTCCTCGGGGCCGAGGGTGAGTTCCTTCGCGCCGTCCAGCAGACCGGGCGCCTTGTCCCAGTCGGCCTCGCGGGCTACGGGTGCGGTCATGAGGCGACGGCCTCCTTCGCCGGACGCAGGGAGCCGGCGTACAGCCCGCCGGCGTAGGAGAGCAGGGGGAGCGCGTCGTCCGCCGTGGCGCGTACGACGTGGCCGAGCAGCAGCTCGCCGTCGCCCGCCGGGTGGGCGGAGTGGAAACGGCACACGTAGTGCGCGAGCGCGCCCGCGATCAGCGGGGCGTGCGCGTACCGGTCCGCCGTCCAGGCCAGGCCGGCGAAGGCGGCGTCGCCGTCGGGCCGCGCGCTGTCCGCGAACCGCCGTGCCACGTCGGCCTGTTCGCCGCCGAGCACGTTGACCGCGAACCGGCCCTCGGCGGCGGCCAGCCGGGCGAAGGACGAGCCCGCGCGCAGCACGACGCCGAGGAGCAGGGGTTCGCGCGAGACGAGGGTGACCGTGCTGGCCGTCGTGCCGTGCATCCGGTCCTCGGGGCCGGTGGTGAGCACCGACACCGGGGAGGCCAGGTGGTACAGGGCCCGGCGGCGCTCGGCCGGGTCCTGCCGGACCCGACGCCGTACGTCCGTGGCGGTGGTCATCGCACGGCCTCCGTCTCGCGTACGGCGCCGGGCTCGCGCACGGCCCCTCGCGCCGGGACGTGCCCGACCGGCACCGGGTCCATGGCGTGGCCGACCGGCTTCGGGTGCGGCAGGCCCAGCTCGTCCAGGAGCTTCAGGTAGCCCTCCTGGCGCACCGGTTCGAAGGGCAGCGCGAAGGACTTCATGAAGTTGCCGAACAGGCCGCGGTCGCCGAACAGATGGAACGGCAGCACCAGCAGCGCCCACTCCGGCTTCACCAGCCAGCACCACAGCGCGGCCACCGCGCCCTGGGTGACGAGGCTGTGCATGACGTTGTAGAGGACGTAGTAGGCCTTGGGGATCGGCCGCCCGCCGCTCCTGCGGAAGGCGATCGCGCCGGGGATGTAGCCGATCAGGTCGATGTAGAGGAACAGTCCGAGCGCCGGCAGCCAGCGGATGTCGCCGAAGTGGTAGACGATCAGGCCGGTGGTGACGGCGAGGCCCACCAAGTACTCGGCGCGGTGCAGCGAGTAGGTGCGCGGGGTCTCGAAGGGGTTCGCCTGGTCCATGGTCAGCTCCTCGCCGGGTGCTAGGCGCCGACCGCGGCGGGCGTGGTCAGTTCGACGTCGCCCCGGATGCGCACGCCCGGGAACAGCCCGGTCAGCGCCCAGGCGACGGTCTCCTTGATGACCCGCTCGGCGATCGGGTCGAGGATGCCCTCCAGGCTCGGGATGCCGAAGTCGAAGTCGGCGTCGAAGCGCACGGTGACGCCGTCCCCGTCCTGCCGCACGGACCAGATCCCGGCGAAGGAGTCGAAGTCGCCGTCGGACTGCTCGAAGCGGATCTCGCCGGCCGCCGGGTCGATCGTGTCGTCCTCGGTCCAGCGCAGCAGACCGCTGCGGAAGTGGAGCTCCCAGCTGGAGGAGGCCCGCGGGTCGGGGTAGGAGGCGTGCACGGTGGTCGCGTTGACGTGGGGCGCGAGGTCCGGGTACTTCTCCCAGCGCCGTACGGCGTGCAGGACCGTTTCCGCCTGCTCCGCGGGTATCAGGGCATCGAGTTCGACGTGCCGCACGATCAGTTACCGCCTTCCGGCATTGTGGCCGCGCCCTTGATCAGGTCACGGGTGGCCAGGTCGAAGGAGTTGACGAGGAAGTCCACGTCGGTGTCGTCCAGCACGGCGGGCGGCGTGAACCGCACCACCGAGCTGCCGTTCATGGAGTGGTTGGCGACCACGCCGTGGTTGAACAGCTCGATCAGCAGCTCGCCGGCGAGGCCCGCCTCGACCAGCTCCACACCGATGAGCAGCCCCCGGCCGCGCACGTCCACGACCAGTTCGGGGATGTTGCGCCGGGCGACCTCCGTGATCCGCGGCAGCAGCCGGGAGCCGAGGTCCATGGCCCGGGTGACCAGGCGTTCCTCCTTCACGGCCCGGATCGCGCCCTGCACCGCGGCCATCAGCACCGGCTGTCCGGAGAAGGTGGCGGTGTGGACGTAGGGGTCCTTGTCGAAGGGGCGGAACGCCTCGCGGGTGGCGACGGCCGCCGAGACCGGCATGACCCCACCGCCGAGCGCCTTGCCGGTGAGCAGGACGTCCGGGACGACGCCCTCGATGTCGGCGCCCCACCACTCGCCGAGCCGCCCGAACCCGGACTGCACCTCGTCGAGGATGAGGAACCCGTCGTACTCGCGGACCAGTTGCTCGACCCGCTTGAGATAGCCCTTCGGCGGGATGATGACGCCGCCCTCGCCCTGGACCGGCTCCAGGATCACGCACACCTCGCCCGGGTGGGCCTTCAGCTCGGCCTCCAGGGCGTCGGCGTCGCCGTACGGCAGGTGCTGGAAGTCGGGGACGAGCGGGCGGAACGGCGCCTGGTAGACGTCCTTCGCGGTCGCCGACAGGGCGCCCAGCGTCTTGCCGTGGTAGCCGCCGCGCATCGAGACCGTGCGCTTGCGGCCGCCCGCGCGGGCCAGCTTCAGCCCGGTCTCCACGGCCTCCGCCCCGGACAGCGCGAAGTGCACGCGGTCCAGGCCCTCCGGCAGGACGGAGACCAGCGCCTCCGCGGCGCGCGCCACCGTCGGCTCCAGCAGGATGCGGGTCGCGGTGGGGTGGGTGCGCAGCTGGCGCTCCACCTCCTCCATGACGATCGGGTGCCGGGCGCCCATGATGAACACGCCGTACCCGCCCGCGTTCAGGAACCGCTCACCGTCACTGGTGGTGAGCCAGGCGCCCTCGGACGCCGTCTCCATATGGCTCCCGAACAACTCGGCGAGCGTGGCCCGGCCCTTGCTGAGGTGGGCACGGTAGAGGTTGAGGATCTCCGCCTCCGAGTCGGCTGCGGTCGCCGCCGGAGACTCCTGCATGACGGTCACGTGTCTCTCCAAAGATCGGTGTACGGGGCCAGGACCGGATCGGTGTTCAGGCCAGGACCAGCGGCCCCCCGCCGAAGTACGCCAGCAGCGGCTCGGCCGCACCGATACGCGACGGCGGGTGGAAAGCCAGGGCCCGCGTGGCGGCAGCGGCTTGCGCGCTCGCCGGGTTGTTGATGAACTCCAGCCCGCCCAGCAGCTCCAGCGCCCGCCCGACGATGTCCGGCAGCGCGCTCTGCACGGCGTACCGGGCGACCAGCACCCGCGCGACCGACTCCTCGTCGCCGGGTTCCTCGCCGGTGCCGGTGGCCACGCCCTCCAGCAGGGCCAGCGCGGCCTCCATGTCGACGGCGAGCGCCGCCCGCTCCTCGGCCGGGCCCCGCCCCCGGGCCAGCACCTGTTCCACCAGCGCGGCCGCACCGCCCGCGTAGCCGGCGGAGATCAGCATCTCGAACCACACGAACCCGGCGGACTGGAGGTCGTCCAGCCGGGTCGGGTCGTCGGCGCCCGCCCGTACGACCATGTCGGCGGGGACGAACACGTCCTCCAGCCGGACCTCCTCGCTCTCCGCGCCGGCCAGCAGGTCGTTGCCCCAGAACGGGTGCACCGACATGCCGGGCGCGCGGGCCGGGACGATCGCCAGCGCCAGCTCCGGATCGCCGCCGTCCTCGCCGTGGATGGCGATGGACGCGGTCAGCAGGCTCATCGAACGGGACAGGCTGCACGGCTTCTTCGCCCCGGACAGCAGGAACCCGCCCTCCACCGGGCGCGCGGTGACCGCCGGCTTGAGGATGTTCTGCGCGGTACGGCCCTCGGCCCAGCCGGAGGCCATCACCTGCTGCTCGGGCACGATCCGGTGCAGCAGCTCGGTCTGCGCGGGCGTGAGCCGGCCGTCCTTGACGGCGAGGGAGTAGAGCATGGCGGCCGTGAAGTGGTGCATGGAGACGGCCGCGACCAGCGACGGCGACAGGGCGCCGAGGGCCAGCTGGACCCGCAGCGCATCGAGCGGGGACGCGCCGTGGCCGCCGTAGGACTCGGGAATGAGCAGACCGACCCCGCCGTGGATGCGGAACAGGTCGATCACCGGGCTGCCGGGCCGCTCCCGCTCGGCGTACGGGATCTGGTCCAGCTCCTTGAGCAGTCCGGGGTGGAACCGCTCGCAGACGGACCGGGCGGCATCGAGGGAACGCACGGGGAACCTCCGAGAAATACATCGAGGGCGGGCGGGCGAGGCGGGCGGATCAGGCGCCGAACACCGCGTCGTACGGGCTGACGTCGCGGGCGATGCTGACTCCCTGCACGTGGGAGGTCTTGAGCATCGGGTAGTTGGCCTCGCCGAACGCTCCGCCGGTGCGGCCGGTGCCGCCGTGGCTCGGCAGGTACGGCAGGAAGCCGATGTGCGAGTCGTTGACCTTCAGCAGACCGCCGTTGACGGTGCGGCGCACGAAGGTCTCGACGACGTGGTCGGAGCGGGACCACAGGGAGTTGCGCAGCCCGTAGTCGTTGCTGTTGACGAACTGGAGGAAGGCCTCGAGCAGGGCGTCGTCGTTGTCGCGTTCGGCGACCACGATCGGGACCAGCGGGAAGAACGTCTCCTCGCGGACCACGTCGTAGGTGCGGGCCCGGTCCAGGCCGTCCACGCGCACCACCGTCGGCTGCAGGAAGACGCCCGTCTCGGAGACCGTGCCGTCGACCTCGGTGCGGTGCCCGCCGGTGATCAGCTCGGCGCCGTTGTCGAGGGCCTGGCGCAGCAGCCGGAAGAACCGCTCGCTGCGCCGCACCGGCGACAGCAGCACGTCCTCCTCCTCGGGCAGGCCCGGCCGGATGCCCTTGACCTGCTCGCGCACCTCGGCGATCAGCGCGTCGGCGATATCGGGGTGGACGAGGACGTAGTTGGGAACCATGCAGATCTGTCCGGAGCCGTAGAACGCCTCCGTGATCGCCTCGGCCGCCCACGTCACGTCGGCGTCCTTCCACACCACGATGCCGTCGTTGCCGGCGAGTTCGAGGATCGGCTTCTTGCCGTGCGCCACACAGGCCTGCTCGAAGCGCAGGCCCTCCTGGCTGCCGCCGATGTAGAAGATGTCGTTGATCAGCGGGTCGGCGATCCAGCGGTCCATGGTCTGCTTCGGGTTGGAGCACACCGCGTTCAGCACCCCGGCCGGCGCGTCGACCTCCTCCAGCAGCGGCGCGACGACGTCCCGCAGCAGCCACATGGTGGACAGCGCGATGCTGCGCGGCGCCCGGACCACCACCGCGTTGCCCGCCATGAGGGCGAGCACGCACAGCGCGGCACTGGGCAGCGGGGCGTTCTGCGGCGGGTTGAAGGCGACCACGCCGTCCGGCTGGCGGTGCAGGATCAGCTTGCGGCCGTTGTACTCCTTCTCCACCCGCATCTGCTTCAGGTACCAGCGCAGGGAGCCGGGGGCGTAGATCTGCAACAGGCAGCTCAGCTCCCAGCGGGCGAGCTTCACGGGGTGGGACTCGGCGACCAGCATGCGCAGGAACTCGTCCTGGTGCTTGATCAGTTCCTCGCGGAAGCGGGTGCCCAGCCGCATCCGCCGCTCCAGCGGTACGGCCGCCCAGTCGGGGGCGGCAGCGGCGGCGGCCTGGGTGGCCAGGTCGATGGCGGAGTCGTCCGCGATCGCGCAGCGCCCGACCACGTAGGGGTGCTGCGCGGCCTCGGACTCCGGGTCCTGCTCGAGCGAGCGCTTCAGGCTCACGCTGGTGAACACGTCTTCCAGCAGGGAGCGCCCGCTGACGGTGTAGACCCAGCCGTCCCCGGCGACGTCCTTGCCCGCGATGTAGAGGTCGTAGCTCTTCAATCCGGAAGGTGCCTCAGCACTCTCCTCCTGCGCGGCTTCGCGAAGCATCTTCAGCCTTTCGGATATGGCGAGTGGATTTCTTGAAGCAAGGCCGAGCCTGGCAGCGGAATCTGACCCGGCGCTGACGCCCGGCTGACCGGTCGGATCCGGCCAACCGGCCTGCGCGAAGCCGTCAGTGGGGTGTCAGCCGGCGCTGCTTGCCTTGGCGCATGCCACCTGTCGACAGCACGAGCCGGCGCCTGCGCGACCTTCCGCGCAGTGAACTCGCCGACGAAATCGAGTCGATCTGCCTCGCCAAATTCCGGGCCGTTCTCCTCATGGAGGAATCCGAGGACCTGCCCGTCGACATCAGCTACTTCGATCTCGGCCTCACCTCGCTGCGGCTGACCGAGATACGGCAGAGCCTGGAGCAGCTCCTGGACCTGTCGATCAACGTCAGCGTGCTCTTCAACGAGCCGACGATCGCCCATCTCGTGGACCACCTGACCCAGGCCATCCAGGAAGCTTGAGGAGTCGCTCCATGCCGCGTACGGAGACAGAGCAGGCGCCCGAGCCGGTCGCGATCGTCGGAATCGGTCTGCGGTTCCCCGGCGGCAGCGGCTCGCCCGACGAGTTCGACGCCTTCCTGCGGGACGGCGGGAGCGGGATCGGCCCGATCCCCCGGGACCGCTGGGACGTCGACGCGTTCACCCCGCAGGGCCCCGACGACAAGGGCAAGATCATCGCCTCGGCCGGCGGGTTCCTCGACCGGATCGACCTGTTCGACGCCGGCTTCTTCAACATCTCCCCGAAGGAAGCCCGCTACATGGACCCCCAGCAGCGGCTGCTGCTGGAGACCGCCTGGCAGGCGCTGGAGCACGCCGGCATCGACCCGGCCCCGCTGCGCCGCGGCAACGGCGGCGTCTACATCGGCGCCAGCTCCATCGACTACGCCCTGGAGCTGGACTCCCTGCCGTACGAGGAGCTGGACGGCCATCTGGCCTCCGGCATCACCATGTTCCCGCTCTCCGGGCGGCTGTCGTACTTCCTCGGCTGGCGCGGCCCGAGCATGAGCGTCGACACCGCCTGCTCCTCCTCGCTGGTCGCCCTGCACCTCGCCGTCACGGCCCTGCGCGGCGGCGAGACCGACATCGCGCTGTGCGGCGGCGTCAACGCCCTGCACCACCCGCGCATCCCGGTGATGTTCTCCAACGCCCAGATGCTCGCCCCCGACGGCCGCTGCAAGACGTTCGACGAGTCCGCCGACGGCTACGCGCGCGCCGAGGGCTGCGGCATCGTCGTCCTCAAGCGGCTGTCCGACGCCGAGCGCGACGGCGACCGGATCCTCGCCCTGGTGCGCGGTACGGCCGTCGGCCAGGACGGCGACAGCGCCGGGCTGACCGTGCCCAACGGGCCCGCCCAGGAGAAGGTCATCCGCAGCGCGCTCGACGCGGCCCGGCTGACGCCCGGGGACATCAGCTACGTCGAGGCGCACGGCACCGGCACCCCGCTCGGCGACCCGATCGAGTTCGGGGCCATCGGGGACGTGTTCGTCGACTCCCACACCAAGGACCGCCCGGTGCTGGTCGGTTCGGCGAAGACCAACCTCGGCCACATGGAGCCCGCCTCCGGCATCGTCGGCGTCATCAAGACCGTGCTCCAGCTGCGCGCCGGCACGATCTACCCGCACATCAACCTGACGACGCCCTCCGGACGCATCCCCTGGGACCTGTACCCGCTGCGCGTGCCCACCGCCTGCGAGCCCTGGGAGGCCGAGGTGCGGCGGGCGGTCGTCAACAGCTTCGGGTTCGCCGGGACGATCGGCGCGGTGGTGCTGGAGCAGGCGCCCGAACCGGCGCCCGAGCCGGCCCCCGCCGCGGAACCGGCGGGCGCGGCACCGCTGTTCACCCTGTCGGCCAAGAACGCGGCCGCCCTGCGCGAACTGGCGGCACGGTACCGGGAGTCGCTGGACGAGCGGCCCGAGGTGTCCGTCCCCGCGCTCTGCCACAGCGCCAACACCACACGCACCCACCACCCGTACCGGATCGCCGCCCCCGTCGCCGACCGGGCGGCGCTGGAGAAGCTCCTGGACCGCGCCGCCGAGGCCGAGCACGCGGGGCCCTCGGGCATCCGCAAGACCGCGTTCCTGTTCACCGGCCAGGGCTCCCAGTACGCCGGCATGGGCGCCGCCCTCTACGCGGCCCTGCCCGTCTTCCGTGCCCATGTGGAGGCGTGCGACGAGCTCTTCGCCGGCCGGCTCGGCCGCTCGGTGCGCGCGTTACTGCTCGGCACCGCCGACGACCCCGAGGCGATCGACCGCACCGAGTACACCCAGCCCGCCCTGTTCACCCTGGAGTACGCCCTCGCCCAGCAGTGGCTGGCCTGGGGCGCCCGCCCCAACGTGCTCATCGGGCACAGCATCGGCGAGGTGGTGGCCGCCGCCGTGGCCGGGCTGTTCAGCCTGCCCGACGCGGTCACCCTGGTCGCCGCCCGCGCCCGGCTGATGCAGGCCGTGCGCACCGAGGGCGGCATGGCCGCCGTCACCGCCCCCGTCGACGAGGTCGCCCCGCTGCTGGAGGGCCACGACGACCTGGCGCTGGCCGGGATCAACGCCCCCGACCAGACGGTGATCTCGGGCGCGACGGCCGCGCTGGAGGAGGTCGTCGGGATCCTTACGGGCCGGGGCGTCCGCGTCGAGCGGCTCAAGGTCTCGCACGCCTTCCACTCGCCGCTGATGGCCGAGGTCTACGACGACTTCCGCGCCGCCCTCGACGGCATCACCTTCCACGAGCCGCAGATCAGCATCGTCTCCAACGTCACCGGACGCCTCGCCCGCTTCCGCGAGATCGGCACCCCCGACTACTGGGTGCGGCACATCGGCGAGCCCGTCCGCTTCCTCGACGGCATCCGGGCCGTCGCCAAGCGCGGCCGCCACGCCATGGTCGAGATCGGCCCGCAGGCCGGGCTGACCGCCCTCGCCCGGCGCGGCGTGAGCGTCGAGGACCACCTGTGGCTGGCCAGCCTGCGCCGCCGGGACACCACGACCGAGACCACCCTCACCGCGCTCGCCGACTACTACGCGGCCGGCCTGAACGTCTCCTGGACCGGCTACCACACCGGGCACCCCGCGCCCGCCCGCGTCGACCTGCCGACCTACGCCTTCCAGCGCAAGCGCTACTGGCTGCCCTCCGTCACCCCGCGCCGCACCGCCGCCGGCGGCCCCGCCCGCCACCCGCTGCTCGGCATCGAGGAGCGGTTCGCCAGCGGAGTACGGGAGTTCAACGCCGAGTTCACCGCCGAGGAGCTGGGCGCGCTCGCCGACCTCGCCGACGGCGGCCGTACCGTCCTGCCCGCCGGTGCCTACGTCGACCTGCTGCTCGCCGTGCAGGACGCCGTCCAGGGCCACGCCCGCTCCGCCGTGCGCGAGCTGAAACTGCTCGCCCCGCTGGAGCTGCCCGCCGAGACCCTGACCGCGCTCACCACCCGCTGGCGCCCCCGGCACGGCGGCGGCGCCGAGGTCGAGGTGTTCACGACCGTCGGCGGCGAGGAGAACCTGCACGCCACCGCCGTCGTCGCCGCCGACCCCGAACCCCTCGTACCGGTCTCGGAGTTGGCCGAGCTGGACGCCACGCTGGCGCCGGCCGGGCAGCAGATCGACGACGAGGACATCTACACCGACCTCGCCTCCGTCGGCCGCCCCCAGGGCCCCCGCATGCGGCTGCTGCTGCGCGCCGCCCGGCACGGCGACGGACTGGTCACCGGCGAGCTCACCGGCCGTGACGCCACCGCCGTCGAGCATGTGCCCGCCGAACTGCTGGAGGCCGCCGTGCAGGCGCTGGTGGTCCTCGACCCCGAGGGCCCGGTGTTCGTGCCGCGCGAGATCGCGGCCGTACGGCACTTCCGCAAGCCGCGCGGCGAGAACCTGCGCGTCCTCGCCCGGATGCGCGGCGAACAGGACCGGCGCCTCGCGGACGTGCTGCTGCTGGAGAACGGCGACCCGGTCGCCGAGCTGCTCGGCGTGCGCATGGCCCGCCCCGAGGGCCGCACCGGCCGCCGCCAGTTCCTGCACCGCCCCGACTGGGTGCGCCGCGCCCTGCCCGCCGCCGCGCAGCACGCCCCGGCCCGGCACGTCGTCCTGCTCGATCCCTCCGCCGCGCGCGCCGCCGAACTGGCCGCCGAACCCGGTCTGAAGGTCACCTGGCTGACCGACCTCACCGACCTCAAAGCGGCCCTGGAGGACCCGACCGTCACCGACGTCTGCCGGCTGTGGCGGCAGCGCCCGGAGCCCATGTCCGCCGACCGGCTGCGCGCCGAGTGCGAGGACAACTACCGCGAACTCCTCGCCCTGACCGGCGCGTTGGAGGCCGCGGCCCGGCCGCCCCGGCTCTGGCTGGTCACCGAGGGCGCCCAGTGGCTGCCCGGCGACCCGGCCGGCGACGGCGGACACCTCGGCGCCGCCACCCTGTGGGGCTTCGGCCGAGTGCTGCTCACCGAGTACCCGCAGTACCGGGCCACCCTCGTCGACCTCGCCCCGGGCAGCGGCCTCGCCCCGCTCGCCGAGGAGTGGCGGGCCGAGCCGCCCGGCGAGTTCCAGGTCGCGTACCGCCCCGGCCGCCGCTATGTGCGCCGGCTGCTCGCCGGTGACTCCACCCTCACCTGGAGCGGAAGCTTCGAACTGCGCGCCGCCGACTCCGGCGACCTCTCCGACCTGACCCTCGCACCGGTCACCGACCGGGCCCCGGGGGACGGCGAGGTCCAGGTCCGGGTGCAGCTGGTCGGCCTGACCGCCGAGGACGCCCGCGCCGCGCTCGACACCGGCCGCGCCGAGCGCGCCGAGGAGAGCCCGGGCGAGGAGGAACCCCCGCCGCTGCTCGGCCAGTTGGCACACGGCACGGTCCTCGACGCGGCCGACGGCACCGGGTTCGCACCGGGCGACGAGGTCCTCGTGCGGTACGACGGCACCTTCCGCTCCACGCTCACCGTGCCCGCCCCCGCCGTCGTGCACGCCACCGGCGCCGACGCCACCGCGCCCCGCTTCCGCCTCGACGAGACCGGCGAGGCCCTGCGCACCGCCCTGTCCGACCCGGCCGGTCGCACCTGGGTGGCCCTGCCCGAGGACCCGGCGCAGGACCGGCGGGACGCGGTCGAGGACGGCCCGGGCGGACTGCGCCCCGACCGCACCTACCTCGTCACCGGCGGCCTCGGCGGCCTCGGCCTGGTCACCGCCCGCAAGCTGGCCGCGCTCGGCGCCCGGCACCTCACCCTGGTCAGCCGCGGCGGCCGGGCCACCGAGGAGGCCGGCGAACTCCTCGCCGACGTCGCCGCCGACGCCGAGATCGACGTCGTACGCGCCGACGTCTCCCGCCCCGAGGACGTACGGCGACTCGTCCGGCACCTCGCGGCCGGGCCGTACCCGCTCGGCGGGATCGTGCACGCCGCCGGCTCCTACGACAAGAAACTGATCTCCGAGCTGACCTGGGAGTCGATCGACGCCCAGCTCGCCGCGAAGGCCTACGGCGGCTGGCTGCTGCACGAGGCCGCCGAGGAGTCCTTCCCGGAGCTGGAGTTCTTCGTCACCTACTCCTCCATCGCCTCCGTCCTCGGCGGCGCCACCCAGGGCCACTACGCCGCCGCCAGCGCCGCCCTCGACGCGCTCGCCGAGTGGCGCGCCCGGCGCGGGGTGCCGGGACTCTCGGTCAACTGGGGCGCCTGGGCCCGGGTCGGCATGTCGGCCCGGCTGGAGGAGCACCTCAGCGAGGAGATCGAACGCAGCGGCGTCCGCTTCTTCTCCCCGACCCGCGCCCTGGACACCCTCGCCCGGCTGTGGGGACGCCCGCGCACCCAGCGGATCGTCGGCGAGTTCGACTGGGACCGCTACGTCCGCGGCAGCGTCACCGGCGACCTGTTCTACGACCGGCTCGCCCGGCGCACCACCGACGAGGACGGCACCGGCCTCGACCTGCGGGCCCTCGCCGCGCTGCCCGAGGCCGAACGCCTCGCCGCCGTCACCTGCGCCGTGCGCGAGCGGGTCGCCGTCGTGCTGCACCTGGAGGAGGCCGACGAACTGGACGTGGCGTGCGAATTCGTCTCGCTGGGCCTGGACTCCCTGATGGCCCAGCAGGTCAAGGCCGCGCTGGAGCAGGCGTTCCGGCTGCCCCTGCCGGCCTCCCTCACCCATGACCACCCCACGGTCCGCGCGCTCGCCCGCTTCCTCGACGGGCAGCTCGCCCCGGCAGCGTGAACACCAAGGGACGGGACACCACGATGACCGACATACCCAGGGAGCGCTGGACGCTCCACCACTCCTCGCGGGCCCACGCCGGAAGCCGCCCGGACCACCCGGCGATCGTCTGCGAGGCCCAGGTCACCACCTACGACAAGTTCCACCGCGACAGCAACCGCGCCGCCCACGCCCTGCACACCAGCGGCATCCGGCGCGGCGACCGGGTCGCCTACCTGGGCCGCGAGTCCGCGAACTACTACCTCGTCATGATCGCCTGCGCCAAGGCGGGCGCCGTCCTCGTCCCGGTCAACTGGCGGCTCACGCCGCACGAGGTCGACCACATCCTGCGCGACTCGCGGGCCGCGCTGATCTTCGTGGACGACGAGTTCTGGGACACCGTCGCAGAAGTCCGCCACCAACTGCGCGGACTGCGCAGGGTGATCCGCGTCGACGGCACCGACCCCTACGGCGAACCGGCGCGCGGTGCCGGCCTGTCGGCCTGGGCGGCCGACCAGCCCGAGACCGACCTGACGCCCGGCACCGGCCCGGACGACGCCGTCATCCAGATCTACACGAGCGGTACGACCGGCCTGCCCAAGGGCGCCGTCCTCGCCCACCGCAGCTTCTTCACCCTGCCGCACGCGAGCCGCGCCGCGGGCGTCGACTGGATCGACTGGCTGCCCGAGGACGTCGCGCTGATCTCGCTGCCGGGCTTCGGGGTCGCCGGCATCGGCTGGTTCCTGCACACCTTCAACGCCGGCGGCACCAGCGTGATCATGCCGCAGTTCGACCCGCAGGAAGCGGTCCGCCTCATCCGCGAGCACCGCGTGACGACCACCTTCGCCGCGCCCGCGATGCTCCAGGCGATGGCGGCCGAACGGGCGGCCGGACCCGAGGCGTTCACCTCGCTGCGCAAGATCGCCTACGGCGCCGCGCCGATGTCCGAGACCCTGCTCAAACAGTGCCTGGCCACCTACGACTGCGAGTTCGCCCAGATCTACGCCAGCACCGAGACCGGCAGCGTGGCGGTGTGCCTGCCGCCGGCGGCCCACCACCCGGGCAGCACCAGGCTCACCTCGGTGGGCCTGCCCTGCCCCGGCACCGAGGTCAAGGTCGTCGGCCCCGACGGCGACACCCTGCCGCCCGGCGCCATCGGCCAGATCTGCGTCCGCACGCCCTCCCGGATGCTCGGCTACTGGAACCTGCCCGAGGCCACCGCCCGCACCCTGGTGGGGGAGTGGCTGCACATGGGCGACGCCGGCTACCTCGACGAGGACGGCCACCTCCACCTGTGCGACCGGATCAACGACACGATCATCGTGGCCGGACAGAACATCTACCCGGCCGAGGTCGAGAAGGCCCTCGCCGCGCACCCGGCGGTCGCCGAGGCGGCCGTGGTCGGCCTGCCCGACGACCGCTGGGGCGAGAGCGTCCACGCGGCCGTCGTCCTGCGGCCCGGCGCGAGCGCCACCCCCCGCGAACTCCTGCTGTCCCTGCGGGGCCGCATCGCCGACTACAAGATCCCGGGCACCTACCACGTCGTGGACGCCCTGCCGCGCAACCCGTCGGGCAAGATCCTGCGCCGCGCGGTGCGGGACCGGCTGACGGCACCGGCCCGGCATCCTCTGGGGAGCGCACTGTGACCGCACCGAGCATCGGCATCCTCCTGCCCACCCGGGAGCAGGCCATCAACGGCACCTACGCCGCGGCCCCCCTGCTCGACTTCGCCAGGGCCGCGGAGGCGCTCGGCTTCGACTCCCTGTGGGCCGGTGACTCCCTGACCGCCCGCCCCCGGCTGGACCCCCTGGTCGTCCTCGCGGCCGCGGCCGCCGCCACCCGGCACATCACCGTCGGCACGGCCGCGCTCACCCCCGCCCTGCGCCATCCCCTCATCGGCGCCAACCTGGTCGCGAGCCTGAGCCATGTCGCCGCGAACAGGCTGGTCCTCGGCCTCGGTTCGGGCTTCCCGATGGCCGAGACCGAGGCGGAGTTCGCCTCCGTCGGCGCCTCCTTCCAGGGCCGCGTCGGACGCCTCGACGAGATCACCGCGCTGTGGCGCGCGGCCTGGCGGTCCGGCGAGGAGGGCGAACCCAGCGAGTTCCAGGGCAGGTTCTGGCAGGCCGAACACCTGGACCGGCTGCCCGCACCGGCCGTCCCCGGCGGGCCCCCGCTCTGGCTGGCCGGCAGCGACACCCCCAAGGTCCTCGCCCGCGCCGCCGCCCGCTACGACGGCTGGCTGCCGTTCCTGCCCGACGTCGACGCCTACGCCCGCGCCCGCCACCGGCTCGCGGAGCTCGCCGCGGAGGCCGGCCGCACCGTCACACCCGCGCTGTACGCCACGGTCACCGTGAACAGCGACGAGCACGCCGCCCGGGCCGAGCTGGAGCACTACATCAGCCACTACTACGGCCGCTCCCTGGAGCAGATGCGCACCATCCAGGCCTACGCCTGGGGCAGCGCCGAGAAGTGCGCCGAGTGGCTCGGCGGCTATGTCCGGGCCGGCGCCCGGCACCTGGTCGTACGGATCGGATCCCTCGACCCGGAGCCGCAGTTGAAGGAGATCGCCGAGGTGCTGCTGCCCGCGCTGCGCGCCCTCGCCCCGTCCACCACCGTTGGGAGTACCCAGTCGTGACCACCGCCACCGCCGCCCAGGGCAGCCAGATGTCCAGCGAGGGGCACTGGTTCCACCCCGTGGAGCCCTCGCCCGACGCCTCGATCCGGCTGTTCCTGCTGCCCCACGCGGGCAGCGGCGCCATCATCTACCGCGACTGGGAACGCCTGCTCCCGCCGGACATCGCCGCGCAGGCCGTCACCCTGCCCGGCCGGCACAACCGCCGCGAGGAGGAGACGTACGAGAACTTCTGGCCGCTGCTGGAGGCCCTGCACGAGGCGGTGCTGAACGACCTGGACGAGCGGCCGTTCGCCTTCTTCGGGCACTGCCTCGGCGCCCAGCTGGCGTTCCGGCTGGCCATCCGCATGCAGGAGGAGGGCGGCCCGGCCCCCGTCATGGTCGGCATGTCCGGCTGGTCGCCCGTCGGCTTCTTCAAGCCGACCGAGGAGCAGAGCCGGATGCCGGAGCCCGAACTCATCGAGTGGATCAAGAAGTTGGGCTCCTTCCCGGCCGAGGTCTACGACAACCCCGAGATGCTCGCCCTGGTCGTGCCCGCGCTGCGCGCCGACCTCAGGGTCGCCGGGGACTACGACGACGACGGCGCCGGCGTCAGCTGCCCGCTCGCCTCCTACGGCGGCCGCAGCGACCCGCTCCAGGAGGCCCCGGACGCCATGTCCCACTGGGCCGGCCGCACGCCCCACTACCTCGGGCACAACGAGTACGAGGGCGGCCACTTCTACATCGACACCCACGCCCAGGCCGTCACCGCGCACTTCGCGCACCGGCTCCAGCGGCTGACCGCCGGACCCGTGGGCTGACCGCCGCGGCAACCGTCCGCCGGGGTCCGCGTCAGCGCCGTGTCAGCGGGGCGCGGGACAGTGCTCGCAAGGACCGTCGCACCGAGTGCCGTCCCGTGCCCCGGCACGCCGTGCGGAGCCCCGTCGGCACGCCCCCCACCAGCACGAAACGACCTAGGAGGGTCGTCCATGACCACCGAAGCGGAACTGACCGGCAGCGCGGCCCCGGCCGCCCCGCCACCGGACACCGAGGAGGCCGGAGGCAAGCCAGCCTGGGGTGCACTCCTGGTGGTGCTGGCCGGACTCTTCATCGCCAACGTCGACTTCTTCATCGTCAACGTCGCCATCCCCTCGCTCCAGCGCAACATGCACGCGACCAGCGCCGAGATCCAGCTGGTCGCCGCGACCTTCAACATCGGCCTGTCCGCCATGCTCATCACCGGCGGCCGACTCGGTGACCTCTACGGGCGCCGGAAGGTGTTTTCCATCGGCCTGGCCCTGTTCACGCTCTCCTCGCTGGCCTGCGGCATCGCCCCGAACATGGCCGAGCTGATCGTGGCGCGCGCGGTGCAGGGCGCCTCGGCGGCCCTCGTCATCCCGCAGGTGCTCGGCATCCTGACCACGGCGTACACGGGCAAGGCCCGAGTCGCCGCGTTCAACGCCTACGGCATCACGATGGGCGCCTCGGCCGTGTTCGGGCAGCTGATCGGCGGTCTGCTGATCAAGGCCGACATCTTCGGCTGGGACTGGCGGACCATCTTCCTGATCAACGCCCCGATCGGCGCCGTCGTCCTGCTGCTCACCCCGAAGAAGGTGCCCGAGTCCCGGGCCGAGGGCCGTACCGGCCTCGACTGGACCGGCGTGATCCTGGTGACCGCCGGCCTCAGCGCCATCGTGGTGCCGCTGGTCCAGGGCCGCGAGCAGGGCTGGCCGACCTGGACCTGGGAGTGCCTGATCGCGGCGGTGCCGCTGCTGGCCGCGTTCTGGTGGACCCAGCGTCGCAAGGCCGCCCGCGACAAGTCGCCGCTGGTCCACCCGAGCCTGTTCGAGGACCGGGCGTTCGGCGTGGGCGTGGTCTCCCTGCTGGTGTTCTTCGCCGCGATGGCCTCCTTCTTCCTGGTCCTCGCGCTCTACCTCCAGGAGGGTCGCGGGCTGTCCGCGCTCCGCTCCGGCCTGCTGTTCATCCCGCTCGGCCTCGGCTTCTTCATCGGCTCCGCGCAGTCGCCGAAGGTCGCGGCCAAGCTCGGCAAGCAGGTCCTGACCATCGGCGCGCTGATCCAGGCGGTCGGTAACGTGGCCCTCGCCGTGACCGCGTGGGAGCTGGACGGCAGCGGTTCCGTGGGCTGGTGCATCCCGGCCATGGTGGTCGCCGGGTTCGGCATGGGCTTCGTCATCGCCCCGCTCGCCTCCCTGGTCCTGGAAGGCGTGGCCCCGCGCCACGCGGCCGCCGCCTCCGGGGTGTTCTCCACCGCACAGGAGATGGGCAACGCCATCGGCATCGCGGTGATCGGCGTCGTCTTCTTCGGCGTCGTCGGCCACGGGACCGGCGCGCACACCTACGCCCACGCCTTCGGCACGAGCCTGCTGGTGCAGGCCGGTATCTGCGCCGTGGTGGCCGCCCTGGTCCAGCTGCTGCCGGGTCGGGCGAAGGCCTCCTGAGCCCTGGCGAACCACACCGGCCCCACCCGACGGGCACGCGGAACACGACTCCGCGTGCCCGTCAGCCGTACATCAGAATCCGGTCAGCCCCCTTCGTCAGCATGGCTCGAACTTCGCTGTTCCTGCCACACCGCCGGAGGACTCCATGTCAGAACTCCCCGTCTGGCCCATGCCCCGTTCCTGCCCCTACACACCGCCCGACGCCTACACGGAGCTGAGAGAACGACCCCCGCTGCGCGTGCGGATCCGCGGCGGCGAGGCCTGGCTGGTGACCCGGCACGCGGACGTCCGCCAGGTGCTCAACGACCACCGGTTCAGCGCCGACGACCAGCAGCCCGGCTTCCCCATCCGGATCCAACTGCCGCCGGAACCCGGCGTGATGTCGTTCAGCCGCATGGACGACCCCGAGCACGGCCGGCTGCGCCGGATGGCGCTGACCGAGTTCACCGCCCGCCGCACCCGCGCCCTGCGCCCCGAGGTCGAACTGCTCGTCGCGCAGCTCCTGGACGAGATCGAGCAGGGCCCGAACCCGGTGGACCTGGTGCGGAGCTTCGCTCTCCGGCTGCCCTCGCTGGTGATCGCCCGGATGCTCGGCGTCCCGGAGGAGGACGAGGCGGACTTCACCGAGCAGAGCCAGGTCATCCTCTCCCAGGAGGCCGGCCCCGAGGAGACGTACGCCGCCTTCGTCCAGATGACACGGTTCCTGGACCGGCTCGCCGCGCAGCGCACCGCCGAGCCGCGCGACGACCTGATCAGCCGGCTGGCCACACGGTACGTGGCGGCCGGCGAGCTGACACACGCGGACCTCGTCGCCATGGCCCGCTTCTTCCTCGTCGCCGGGCACGAGACCACCGCCCACCAGATCAGCCTCAGCGTCCTGAGCCTGCTGCGCGACCCGGCCCAACTGGCCGCGCTGCGCGCCGATCCCGCCCTGTACCGGCCCGCGGTCGAGGAACTGCTGCGCTACTGGTCCATCTCCCAGGACAACCAGGTCCGCGCGGCCGTGGACGACGTCGAGCTGAGCGGGGCCGTGATCCGCAAGGGGGACGGTGTGATCGTCGCGATCCCCGCCGCCAACCACGACGAGTCCGTCTACCCCGGCGCCGGCCGCGTCGACATCCGCCGCGACGCCTCCGGGCACCTCGCCTTCGGCTTCGGCGCGCACCTGTGCCCCGGTGCCTCGCTGGCCCGGATGGAGCTGGAGGTGTGCCTGAGCGCCCTCTTCGCCCGCTTCCCCACGCTGCGCCTGGCCGTGCCGCCCGAGGAGGTCCGCTTCCGCGAGAACACGATCGTCTACGGCCTGGAGGAGCTGCCCGTCACCTGGTGACGCCCCGCCGACGCCGAAGGACCCGGGTCCGCCGAGAGAGAGCTCGGCGGACCCGGGTCCTTCGCCGTACCGGTGACCTGCGCTCAGGAGACGGCGTGGCTCAGCCAGAAGTCCAGCAGCTCACGGTCGCCCCGGACCGTCATGCGCGGGCTGCTCGGCCGCAGCCGCCCCTTGACGACCAGCAGCAGGTCCGCCGGCTCGGCGATCACGGTGGCGTCCGCCCGGGTACCGGCCGCGACCTCCCGGGTCACCTCGACGCCCCCCGCGGCGCAGGTGACCAGCCAGCTCGACGGGCCGTACGCCGACTCCCGCGTGGAGCGGAAGCACAGCGTCTGCCCGCCGCGGGGCACCTCGGCGAACAGGGGCGACAGGAAGGGCCTCGCCTCGGGCACCCCGAAGGCGACCAGGCAGAAGTCCGCGCAGTCCAGGGCGACCTCCGTGGCCGGCGTGAACGGCAGACCGGCCATCCCGTACACGTCGGCCCGGTGCACGGCCGTCTCGAACACCGCCCAGCGCGGCCAGAACTCCTTGTTCTGCCTGCCGTGCGGGGCCCACACCGGCACCTCGGGGCCCACCCCGTCGATCGCCTCGACGAGCCGGTCCGCGCCCTCGACGACGAACCGTGCGCGCAGCTCGGGGTCGGCGAGCCGGCCCTCCTGGGCCCCGCCCCGGGCACCGAGCTCGGCCACCCGCTCGGTCCAGCTCTTGTCCTCGTCCGGGGAGCCGGCCAGGTCGCCGCCGGGCAGGATGAACTCGGTGCTGCGCGTGGCCAGGATCGTCGTCGCCCAGTCGTGGCCCTGGCGCACGTGCCGGACCAGGTCGCCCAGCGTCCAGCCCGGGCACGTCGGAACGGGCTCCGTCAGGGGGACGGTGCGGGCGGCCTCGGCGAACCGGGCCGTCTCCCGGCGGAGTTCGGTGGTGTACCGGTGGACGGGCAGGGGCGGACTGTTCAGCGTGGTCATGAGCATCACTCCTGTCGTGGTGTGGGGGGTGGTGCGATCCGGCGAAGAGTCGCCGCAGTTGCACCGATTCATCCATTCGAAACCCCGAGCCTGACCGGGTACTGACACGACCGGTGCCGCCCGGACCGGTGTCAGTCGCGCGTCAGCAGCGGATCAGCCGTGCTTGGCAGAGTCGTCGGTGGCCGGTCGACCGCCGGTGCGTCCGACGGGAAGGAGCACGCCCGACATGGCAGACACCGCAGCCCCGGCCCCCACCCGGGCACTCGTCCTGGGCAACCCCGCCTCCGGCAGTCACTCGCCCGAACTGGTCGAGGAGGTACGCCAGTTGTGCGCCTCCTGTCTGGAGCACACCGAGGTGCACCTCACCACCGGACCGGGCGACGCCACGGTCGCCGTGCGCCGGGCCCTGGGGCGGCCGGCCGACGCAGCCCCGGGCGCGCCCGACCTGATCGTCGTCATCGGCGGCGACGGCACCGTCCGCGAGGCCGTACAGGGACTCGTGCCCACCACCGGGAACGCCGCCCTCGCCGTCGTGCCCGGCGGCACCGGCAACTCCGGCTACAAGATGCTGTGGGGCGAGCGCCCCTGGAGCGAGTCGCTGAAGGCGATCCTGACCGACACCGGCGTCGGCGGCAGCGTCCGGCTGCGCCGCCTCGACCTGGCCCGCCTCGCCGAGACGCGCAACTACGTGTACCTGGGCGCCTGTTCGGGCGTGATCGCCGACGCGCTGCTCACCGCCGGGAAGCTGCCCCTGAAGGGCCGCGAGCGCTACGCCCGCGCCTACGCCGACACGGCCGCCGGCTACCCGCCGTACCCGGGCCGCGTGACGGTCGACGGCCGGGTGGTGCACGAGGGCCCCACGGTCCTCGCCAACGTCGGCGGGGGCCGCTACCGGGGCGGCCGGTTCCTGGTGCTGCCCGACTCGCTGCTGGACGACGGGCTGCTGGACGTCTGTGTCATCGGCGGCGGCGTCCCGGCGGACCAGGTCCCCGGACTGACCCTGGACGCCGCCCACATGGACCATCCGGCGACCGTCTACGCCCGCGGGCGCACGATCACCGTCGAGCGCACCGACGGGCGCCGCCTCCCGCTGGAGCACGACGGCGAGTACCAGAGCGGCATCGGCGGCACGGCCACCTTCGAGGTGCTCCCCGGAGCGCTTCCGGTGTGGACGCCGGCCACCCCCTGAACCACCTTTCCGAAAGCCGAAGTTGAACACCACAGAGGAGATCGCCCGCATGAGCGACCTGACCACCACCGTCACCCGCTACCTCGACATCTGGAACGAGGCGGACGCCGACAAGCGCGCCGCGGCCATCGCCGAGCTGTTCACCGCCGACGCCCCGTACATCGACCCGCTCGCCGCGGTCGAGGGCCACGAGGGCTTCGGCGCCGTGGTGGCCGGCGCCCGCGAGCAGTTCCAGGGCCTCGCCTTCGAACTGCACGGCACCGTCGACGCCCACCACAACCAGGCCCGCTTCCAGTGGGGCCTGGTGACCGAGCCGGGCGCCGAGCCGATCGCCATCGGCTTCGACGTCCTCGTCACCGACGAGGCCGGCCGGATCAAGGGTGTCTACGGCTTCCTCGACAAGGTCCCGGCCGCGTGACACCGCCCACGCACGTGTGACCCTGCGGGAGCACCGGGACCGTCGGTGCTCCCGCAGCCGTGTCCCCCTCGACGCACGGAAGGTGTATCCGCCATGACCGCCGTCCTCGCGGAGAGCGTCGCCCGGGCGCTGTGCGCCGACTGGGGCGAGCCGTACGGCACCCCGTCCCGGGCCGGCCGCGGCCGCGCCCCCGCCGACACCCCGCTGCGCGAACTCTCGCACTGGGCCGCGACCCTGCGCCCGGGCGACATCCCGTGCCGGGTGCTGAAGCTCGCCGCGAGCCAGGTGCTCTCCCAGATCTCCTCCATCCGAGCGGGCCTCCAACACCCCCTCGGCAGACGGCTGGTGGCCGCCTTCGGGCACCCCATGCAGCGCGATCCGCGCCAGGCGGCCGGGGTGTTCGCCGCGCTCGGCTCCTGGCTCAACCTGGACGACACCGCGTACGCCGGACACCTGTCGAACTCCACCGTCGCCGTGCCGCTCGCCTTCGCCTACGCCCGCCAGCTGGACGGGCTGTCGCTGCTGACCGCGGTGGTCGCCGCCAACGAGTGCGCGGCCCGGATCACCGCCGCCGCGACCCTCGGCCCCCTGCGCGGCCAGAGCGCCGTCCACACCCATCTCGCCGGGGCGGTGGCCGGACGGCTGCACTGCGACCGGGCCCCGGCGACGCTCTTCGAGAACGCCTTCGGACTGGCCTTCGCGATGCCCAACTGGCCGCTGATGCGCGCCTTCCTCGCCAGCGACGCCCGGTTGTTCAACACCTTCACCCCGGTGCGCACCGCGATGGACGCCTGCGACGCCGCGTACGCGGGGCTGCGCGGGGCACCGGACATCATCGAGCACAGCGACGGCTTCCTCGCCCGGTTCGCGACCGTGCCGCTGCCGCAGGCGGTGGCCAAGGGGCTCGGCCGCCGCTGGCACACGGACACCCTGTCGTTCAAGATGCACCCGGGCGGCCCCGGCATCGACGCCGCCGTGGACTGCGCGGCCGAGATCCACAAGGAACTCGGCGCGGTGCGGCCGCGGGACGTGGCCGAGGTGGTCGTCGAGGCCTCCCTGTACACCCTGTTCGCGGGGGAGCGGGCCGCCCGCTACGTCACCGGCCCCGGCTCCCCGCTGGGCGCACTGGTCCTGGACGTGCCGTACCCCGTCGCGACCACGCTGCTCACCGGCGGCTTCGGCGTGGACGACTTCTCCTCGCCGCACCTCGACGACCCCGACCGATGGGCGCTGGCGAAGCGGATCCAGCTGCGGCACGACACCGACATGACCCGCGAACTCTTCCTGTCCGACGCTCCGTTCGGCGAGGCGGTGCGCGAGGCCGGCGAGCTGGCCGTGCCCTGGCTGCGCGGCTTCGGCGGGGACGAACTGGTCGATCTGGTGGGCGCGGCGAGGTCCGACGGCCGGGACTTCTCCCGGTCGACCAAGGCGACCGGTGCCCGGGTCACCGTGCGGCTGACGGACGGCCGTACGCTCTCGCGCACCCGGCTGATCCCGGTCGGCGCGGCCGGCCCGGACACCCGGGCGGCCCACTCCGAGCTGGTGCGCGAGAAGTTCCTGTCGGTGGGCGGCGCCCAGGAGGTCGCCGACACCGTGGACCGTCTGCACCGCATGCGCCCGCGCGCGGTACGCCGCTGGATCGAGACGGCGTTCCTGGACTGACGGCCGAGGGTCCCGCGGCTGCCTCAGGGGCGCCGCAGGACGGTCGTCTCTCCCGCCGGACGGCTCAGCGCGGCGACGAACTTGTACCGCGACCCCCGGTACACCGAGCGCACCCACTCCACCGGGGTGCCCTCCGCGTCCCGCGAGTGCCGGGACAGCAACAGCATCGGCAGCCCCACGTCCGTGGCGAGCAGCTGCGCCTCGCGCGGGGTGGACAGCGAGGTCTCGATGGTCTCGTCGGCCTCGGCGAGACGGACGCCGTACACCTCGGCGAGCGCGGTGTAGAGCGAGGGCCGGTCCGCGAGCGTGCGGCGCAGACCGGGGAAGCGCCGGGCGGACAGATGGGTCGTCTCGATCGCCATGGGGGCACCGCTCGCCAGCCGCAGCCGCTCGATGCGCAGCACCCGCTCGCCGAGCCCGATGCCGAGCAGCCCCGCCAGCTGCTCGTCCGCCGGGATCTCCCCGATGTCCAGCATCCGCGAGGCCGGGGTGAGTCCCTGGGCGCGCATGTCCTCGGTGTGCGAGGTCAGCCGGAGCGTGCGGTACAGCTTGGGCTGGGCGACGAAGGTGCCCTTGCCCTGGATCCGGTCGAGGCGGCCCTCGCCCACGAGTTCCGTGAGCGCCTGCCGGACCGTGGTCCGGGAGGTGTCGAACCGGACGGCCAGCAGCCGTTCCGCGGGCATGGCCGAACCCGGCTGCAACGCCTCGGCCATGGCGAGGAGTTGCTGCTTGATCCGGTAGTACTTCGGCACGCGCGCGGTGCGGCCGGGCGCCCCTTCGTACGGCTGGGCGCTGCTGACGTCGGTGGTCATGCCTGCCTTCCCGGCTGTGTCGACGGTCTCCCGTTATAGCGGTCGACTGCCCTATGGTCTAGTCCAACGGTCCGGTGTCGGGGAGGCCCGGGACGAAGGGGGCGGATGCGGACGGACGTCCTCCGGTGACGTTCTCGTAACGGCCGGAATCGGCTTCCCGGACCACCCTTGACACCCCGAAAGGTCTAGGCCAAGCTCCACCGTACTGGTCTACACCATTAGTGGCCAGGTCCCGAGCCCTGTGTGCACCAGCGTCGTACGCAGATCACCGCCGAGGGCGTGGGGGGCAAGTGGCATCCCTGAGGAGGGTGGCGTGAAGCGCAAGCTCGCTGCCGCGATCACGATCGCGGGCATGATGGTCTCCGTTGCGGCGTGTGGCGGGAACAGCAAGGACGACTCCAAGGACGCGGGGCCGGGCAGCTGGAAGGGCCAGACGCTCACCGTCTGGACCATGGACGGCTCGGCGCCGCCGCAGTGGACCAAGGACGTGCAGGCCGCCTTCGAGAAGCAGACCGGCGCCAAGGTGAACTTCCAGATCCAGAAGTGGGACGGGATCCAGCAGAAGATCACCACCGCCCTCTCCGAGGACACCCCGCCGGACGTCCTGGAGGTCGGCAACACCCAGACCCCCGCCTACGCGGCCACCGGCGGTCTCGCCGACCTCGCCGACGTCAAGAAGGCGATAGGCGCCGACTGGACGCCGTCGGTCTCGCAGTCCTCCGTCTACGACGGCAAGCAGTACGCCGCCCCCTGGTACTTCGCCAACCGCGTCGTCATCTACAACAAGGCGATCTGGGCGAAGGCCGGCATCACCGCCACCCCCAAGACCCGGGACGAGTTCTTCAAGGACCTGGAGACCATCGGCAAGAAGACCGACGCCGAGCCCCTCTACCTGCCTGGCCAGAACTGGTACTTCTTCGACGGCCTCATCATCGGCCAGGGCGGCGAGCTGGTGAAGAAGCAGGGGGACACGTACGTCTCCAACCTCGCCGACCCCAAGGTCGCCGCGGCCATGGAGACCTACAAGAAGTACGCCTCCTACTCCAAGGCCCCCAAGGACAAGGACGAGGCCACCCCGCAGCAGGCCCAGGTCTTCGCCAAGGGCAAGACCGGCGCGTTCATCGGCATGGGCTGGGAGGCCGCCACCGCCATCCAGGCCAACAAGGCCATCGAGAAGGACCTCGGCTACTTCACCATCCCCGGCGTCGGTGCCGACAAGCCCGAGGGTGTCTTCCTCGGCGGCTCCAACCTCGCCGTCGCCCAGAACAGCAAGCACCAGTCCCTGGCCAAGGAGTTCCTGAAGGTCGCCCTGTCCGACCAGTACGAGGGCGAACTGGCCAAGCTCAGCGGCATCGTCCCGAACAAGGCGTCGCTGGAGAGCAACGTCCAGGGCAACCCCGCCGCCGAGGCCGCCGCCCCGGCCGCCGCCGGCGGTGGCACCACCCCGCTCATCCCCGAGTGGGCCGCGGTGGAGAACACCCCGAACCCGATCAAGTCGTACATGACCTCGGTCCTGAACGGCAAGGACCCCGCGGCGGCCGCCAAGGACGTCGAGTCCGAGATCAACAAGCGCCTGGCCCAGAAGAACTAGTCCAGCGCCGGGGGCGCCCGCACCCGGCGCCCCCGGCGCAGTCGTTCGTACGGCCGGTTCGGCCACGGAAGAGATGACAACGCATGTCAGTGCAGACCGAAGGCACGGACACGGCCGGGGAGCCCGCTGTCCGCAAGGCCCGGCCGGCCGGGCCGCCGTCGGGTGAGGACCGAGGCTCCCGGTCCTCCCACCGCGCCGCCGCCCCCTATCTGCTCCTGCTGCCGGCACTGCTGGCCACCCTGGTCCTGCTCGGCTGGCCCCTGGTGAAGAACGGCATGCTGTCGTTCCAGAACCTCAACCCGCGCCAGCTCATCCAGCACCTCACCGAGTGGAACGGGATCGACAACTACAAAGAGGTCCTGACGGGTTCGGACTTCTGGCACGTCGTCGAGCGCTCCCTCGTCTTCACCGTGATCAACGTCGCCCTGATCATGGTGCTCGGCACCTTGATCGGGCTGCTGCTCGCCCGCCTCGGCAGGAAGATGCGGCTGCTGCTCATGATCGGCCTCGTCCTCGCCTGGGCCATGCCGATCATCGCGGCCACCACCGTCTACCAGTGGCTGTTCGCCCAGCGCTTCGGCGTCGTCAACTGGGTCCTGGACAAGCTGGGCTGGCACTCCATGGCCGGCTACAACTGGTTCGGCACCCAGACCTCCACCTTCTCCGTGGTCATCCTGCTGCTGGTCTGGGAGTCGATCCCCTTCGTGGCGATCAACCTCTACGCCGCCACCACCACGATCCCCAGGGAGCTGTACGAGGCGGCCGCCCTGGACGGCGCCGGCGCCTGGAAGAGCTTCACCTCGGTGACCTTCCCGTTCCTGAAGCCCTTCCTGTACTCGACGACCTTCCTGGAAGTCATCTGGATCTTCAAGGCGTTCCCACAGATCTTCGCGATCAACGAGGGCGGCCCGGACCACCTCACCGAGACCCTGCCGATCTACGCCTTCGTCCAGGGCGTCGGCAACCAGCACTTCGGCGTCGGCGCGGCCATCTCGTTCCTGACCGTCCTGGTGCTGCTCGTCATGACCTCGTACTACCTGCGCATGGTCCTCAAGCAAGAGGAGGACGAGCTGTGAAGCGCTCGCTCTTCGGCCGCATCTGGCCCAACGCGACCGCCGTCGTCCTCTTCGCCGGCCTCGTGTTCCCCGTCTACTGGATGTTCGCCACGGCCTTCAAACCGACCGGCGACATCATCTCCGAGAACCCCGTGTGGTTCCCGACGCACCTCACCTTCAGCCACTTCCAGAAGGCCGTCGACGCGGACAACTTCTGGACACTGGTCGGCAACTCCGTGACGGTGACGGTCTGTTCGGTGCTGATCTCCCTCGTCATCGCCCTGTTCGCCGCCTTCGCCCTCGCCCGGCTGCGGTTCAAGGGCCGGCGCGGCCTCATCGTGACGTTCATGCTGGCGCAGATGGCCCCCTGGGAGGTCATGATCATCGCCATCTACATGATCGTCCGGGACGCGGACATGCTGGACAGCCTGGTCCCGCTCACCGCCTTCTACGCCGTCATGGTGCTGCCCCTGACCGTCCTGACGCTGCGCGGCTACGTCGCC
The DNA here is from genome assembly GCF_001866665.1 of Streptomyces monashensis. Classification (GTDB taxonomy): domain Bacteria; phylum Actinomycetota; class Actinomycetes; order Streptomycetales; family Streptomycetaceae; genus Streptomyces; species Streptomyces monashensis. Next base: position 77,671 of record NZ_MLYO01000016.1, read on the forward strand.
GCCGTGCCGAAGGAACTGGAGGAGTCCGCGATGGTCGACGGCTGCACCCGCACCCAGGCCTTCGTCAAGGTCATCTTCCCGCTGCTCGCGCCCGGCCTCATGGCGACCTCGCTGTTCGGCTTCATCACCGCCTGGAACGAGTTCCCGCTGGTCCTGATCCTCAACAAGGCCAACGACAAGCAGACCCTCCCGCTGTGGCTGTCGCAGTTCCAGACCGCCTTCGGCGACGACTGGGGCGCCACCATGGCCGCCTCGTCCCTGTTCGCGCTGCCCATCCTGATCCTCTTCATCTTCCTGCAACGCAAGGCTGTCAGCGGTCTGACCGACGGCGCCGTGAAGGGATGACCCCGCCGATGACCACACTCGCCACCGGCCCTGACACCCTCACCCGGGACGCCCTCGCGGTGCTCCAGCCGGGGTTCGACGGCACCACCGCGCCCGACTGGGTGCGCCGCCGCCTCGGTGAGGGCCTCGCCTCCGTCGCCCTGTTCGGCCGCAACGTCGTCACCGAGGAGCAGGTCACCGCGCTGACCGGGCAGCTGCGCGCCGAACGGGACGACCTCCTCGTCGCCATCGACGAGGAGAGCGGCGACGTCACCCGCCTCGATGTCCGCACCGGCTCCTCCTTCCCCGGCAACCACGCCCTCGGCGCCGTCGACGACCCGGACCTCACCCGGGCCGTCTCCCGCGAGCTCGGCCGGCGCCTCGCCGCCTGCGGCGTCACCTTCGACTGGGCACCCTCCGCCGACGTCAACGCCAACCCCGACAACCCCGTCATCGGCGTACGGTCCTTCGGCGCGAGCACCGACCTGGTCGCCCGGCACACCGCCGCCTGGGTCGAGGGCCTGCAGTCCACCGGTGTCGCCGCCTGCACCAAGCACTTCCCCGGCCACGGCGACACCAACGTCGACTCCCACCACGACGTGCCCCGCATCGACGTCGACACCGACACGCTGTACGCCCGCGAACTGCCCCCGTTCCGCGCGGCCATCGCCGCCGGCACTCGCGCGATCATGAGCGCGCACATCCTCGTCCCGGCCCTCGACCCCGACCGGCCGGGCACCCTCTCCTCACGCGTCCTCACCGACCTGTTGCGCGGCGAACTCGGCTACCAGGGCCTGATCGTCACCGACGGCATGGAGATGCGCGCGATCTCCGGCACCTACGGCCTGGAGCACGGCGTCGTCCTCGCCATCGCGGCCGGCGCCGACGCCATCTGCGTCGGCGGCGGCCTGTGCGACGAGGGCACCGTCCTCGGCCTGCGGGACGCGCTCGTGGCCGCCGTGCGCTCCGGCGAACTGCCCGAGGAACGGCTCGCCGACGCCGCCGCCCGGGTACGCGACCTCGCCCGCTGGACCGCCGAGGCCCGCCCGGCCGGACCGGGCACCGCGCCCGACCCCGTGATCGGCCTGATCGCAGCCCGCCGGGCGCTGCGCGTGACCCGCACCGGCGCCGTCGCACCGCTCGACACCCCGGTGCACGTCGCCCAGTTCGAGCCCGCCCGCAACATCGCCGTCGGCGACCAGACGCCCTGGGGCCCGGCCGCCGAACTGCGCCGGCTGCTGCCCGGCACCACCGCCGGCTCCTGCACCGGCGACGCCGCCGCCGCGCAGGCCCTCGCCGCCGCCGACGGCCGCCGTATCGTCGCCGTCGTCCGCGACGAACACCGGCACCCCTGGATGGGCGCCGCCCTCGACACCCTGCTCGCCGCCCGCCCCGACACGATCGTCGTGGAGATGGGCCTGCCCCAGAGCGCCCCGCGCGGCGCCCTGCACATCGCCACCTACGGCGCCGCCCGTGTCTGCGGGGTGGCGGCGGCCGAGGCCGTCGTCGCCGGCTGACCGAAGCGGCCACCACCGGCCGTCCGCACCCCCGCGGGCGGCCCGCTCGATCGTGCTCTTCTCCCGGATCTCAACCGCACGTGCTCGCACCTGTTCGACCTTGTTTTCCAGAGGAATCGCATGCAGACGCCCCACCCCTTCCTCCACCGCGCCGCCTCGCCCCGCCCCTACTTCAGCGCCGACGGCGAGACCTACCTCACCCCGACCCCCCTGCGCGACCTGAAGAAGTCCCAGCCCCTGCGGGTGCTCTCGGAAGAGGACTTCACGTTCTGGCAGACGTACGGCTACGTCGTCGTCCGCGAGGCCATCACTCCCGGCGAGGCCAAGCAACTCCTCGACTTCGCCTGGCGGTTCCAGGAACTGGACCCCGACGACCCCGAATCCTGGTACGAGGAACCGGAGTTCCGCTCCGAACTCGACCAGCACCTGTTCATCTACGGCTTCGTGGAGTCGTACCACCACCAGCTCCTCTGGGACAGCCGCCAGAACCAGCGGGTCCACGACGCCTTCGCGGACATCTGGGACTGCGAGGAGCTGTGGGTCACCCTCGACCGGCTCAACCTCAACCCGCCCAACATCCGCACCCGTTCCCGCTCCCTGATCGAACCCACCGACGAGGGCTTCGACATCGAGCTGCACTGGGACGTCGACACCACCCTCGCCGTGCTCCCGCAGCGCGTGCAGGGCATCATCGCCCTCAACGACACCCGGCCCGAACTCGGCGGCTTCCAGTGCGCCCCGGAGCTGTTCCGCCGCTTCGAGGAGTGGCGCCTCACCCGGCCACCGGGCCGAGACCCCGTCCGCCCCGGCACCGACCGGGCCGAGTTCCCGGTGATCCGCCCCGACCTCCAGGCCGGTGACCTGCTGATCTTCAACGGGCTGCTGGCGCACGGCGTCGCACCGAACCTCTCTGACAACGGTGTCCGAGCCGTCCAGTACCTGTCGATGATGCCCGCCCTGGAGGAGCACACCACCCTGCGCGACTCCCGCGTCGACTCCTGGCGCACCCTCGCGACCCCCGACTGGAACGCCACCCTCCTCGGCGACGCCCGCACCCCCGAGGCGGATCGCTACGGCCCCGCCACCCTCACCCCCCTGGGCAGAAGGCTCCTCGGCCTGGACTCCTGGACCGCCCCGGCAAAAGAGGCACCGTGAACCGCGTCTGTCTCTGCCTGCCCACGAACCGCCCCTGCCCCGCCGCCATCGCCGCCCTCCACCAGGAAGCCGGCTACGCGGCCGAACGGTTCGACGCCGACGTCCAGCTGCTGATCCTCGACTCCTCCGACGCGCGCACCCGCGCCGCACACACCCGGGTCGTCGCCGAGCTGCCCCGGGCGGCCGGCGTCACCGTCCACCACCTCGACGAGGACGCCCAGCGGGTCTTCCTGCTCCGGACCATCGAACGCGCGGGCCTGCCCGGCCCCGACCGGCTGCTCGGCCTCCTGCTCCCGCCCGCCGTCTCCTACGGCGCCTGCACCGACCGCGCCTTCCTGCTCGCCGCCGCCCTCGGCTGCACCTCGCTGCACCGCAGGGACTCCGACAGCGCCTACCAACGCCACGCCGGGCGACCGGTGTTCCCCGTCCACCACGAGCTGCCGTTCCTGGGCCGGCCGGCCCGGGAGGCCACCGCCACGGTCACCCGCACCACCCTCACCCCGGACCGGCTGTCCCGCCCGGTCTCCCTCGCCGGAGCGTCCTTCATCGGTGAACTCTCCGTCGACCTAGCGGAGATACGCCGCGCGGACGAGGGCGTCTACCACGACGTGGTGAGCCTGTGGGCCCCGGGCGGCTGGTCCGAGGAACGCAAGCGGGCCCTGGTGGAGGAGTCCTTCACGGGCGCGGGCACGACCCCCTTCACCGCCGACCTCGCCACCCTCACCGTGGTCGACCCGATGCGCGTCGACATGTGCAACGTCGCCTTCGACCGGGACGTCTACGAACGCGTCCCACTGCCCCCCGCCACCGACACCATCGGCAGCGACTACTTCCTCCTCCACCTCGTCCACGACGCCGGCCTGCCCGGCATCCTGCACAACCGCCACATCGAGAACTTCCACACCCCCGAACGCCGCACCGACACCGGCTTCCCGGCCTACCAGCGCCGGTTCGTGAAGTTCCTGCTGTCGATGCTGTACTTCCACGACGTCTACGACCGCATGACCGACGCGGGCGACACCCTGCTGGACAGCGGCCACCGTGTCCGCCCCGACCGGATCGTGGACTTCCTGCGCGCGAGCACCGGGCTGGACCGCGCCGAGAACGTGTGGCGACTGGACAGGGTGGACACGGCGTACCGCAAGCTCGGCGGCCGTTACGCCGGGTTCGCCGACCGACTGGCCGCAGAACGCGGGCGGTTGCTGGACGAGGCCGAGGCGGACATCGAGTCCTTCGCCCAGCTGATCGAGGCCTGGCCGGCACTGATCAAGGCAGCCGCTCCATGAACGTCCCGCACCCGGACGATGCTCTCGCCGCCTCGCTCTCCGCCGCCGGAACCGACCGCATCGTCTACGACCTCACCGGCATCGAGCGCCAATTCGACGCCTTGGCCGACGAGTTGCCGGGCGCCCACATCCGTTTCGCCCTGAAGGCGTGCCCCGAGGACGAGGTCCTGCGCGCCCTCGCGGAGCGCGGCGCCGGCTTCGACGCGGCGAGCCCCGCCGAGATCACCCAGGCGCTCCGCACCGGCGTCGCCCCCGCCCGCATCCACTACGGCAACACCATCAAGTCCGACCACGACATCGCCGAAGCCCACCGCCTGAGTGTCCGCACCTTCGCCACCGACAGCGTCGAGGACGTCCGGGCAATCGCCCGGCACGCACCCGGTTCCCGGGTGTTCTGCCGCCTCGCCACCAGCGGTGACGGCGCCCTGTGGGGCCTGAACCGCAAGTTCGGCTGCGCCCCCGACGACGCCGTCCGCGTGCTGGATACGGCCCGCGCGGCCGGACTCACCCCGGCCGGCCTGTCCGTGCACGTCGGCTCCCAGCAGATGACCTGCGAGGCCTGGCAGCAGGCCCTCGACACCCTCGCCGAGACCATGGCCGCCCTGGCCGGGCGGGGGATCGCACTCGATCACGTCAACCTCGGCGGCGGCCTGCCCGCGCTCGGCTACCGGGACCGCCGCGGCAACCCCCTCGACCCGCCGCTGGACAAGATCCTCACCGTGCTCCGCGAGGGCATGGACCGCCTGCGCGGCCTCACCCCCTCCCCGCTCGCCTTCGTCGTGGAGCCCGGCCGTCACCTGGTCGCCGACCACGGCGCGGTCCGCGCCCATGTCTCCCGGCTGACCCGTCGCCGGCAGCCGGACGGCACGGACGTGTACTGGCTCTACCTGAGCTGCGGCAAGTTCAACGGCCTCTACGAGATGGACCAGTTGACGCACCGGATGGTCTTCCCCGGCCACCTTGACGAGCGGGAGCACGTCCACGCGGTCGTCGCCGGGCCCACCTGCGACAGCGACGACGCCTACGGCGACGGCCGCCACCCGGTGAGCGTCCCCGCCTCCCTCACCTCCGGCGACCCGGTCTGGATCCTGTCCGCCGGCGCCTACGCCACCAGCTACATGACCCAGGGCTTCAACGGCATCCGCCCGCTGCCCTGCGTCTGCGTACGCGGCCAGGAAGGACACGACTGACATGCGAGACCTCATACGGGAGGTCACCGACGCCGACTGGCCCCAGGTGGCGGCCCTGGAGGCCGAGGCGTACACGGGCACCTCGCTCACCGAGGGCGAGTCCGCGCTGCGGTCCCGGGCCGCGGCCGGCACCTGCCTCGTCCTGGAGCGGGGCGGCCGGGTCGCGGGCTACGTCCTGGCCCTGCCGTACCCGAGATTCCGCTACCCTGACCTGGCGCGCCCCGAGGACACGGCGCCCTGTTCCGCCAACCTCCATCTGCACGACATCGTCATCGCGACACCCCAGCGCCGACGAGGACTCGGCACCCGTCTCGTCCGCCACCTGACGGACCTGGCCCGGGCCCGCGGCTTCGCGACCATGTCGCTGATCGCGGTCGCCGGCAAGGAGCCCTTCTGGCGGTCCAACGGCTACCGCCCCCACCCCGAGGCGAGCCCGCCCGCCGGCTACGGCAGCGGCGCGGTCTACATGTCGGCACAGCTGACCGCACTGCGGGAGGCGAGCCGATGACGGCCCCCTCCGCCGCGCGCGCCAAGTGGTCCGTCGCCGCGCTCTTCTGCTTCCTCGGCCTCCAGTACGGCACCTGGGTCTCGCGCCTGCCCGCGCTGAAGACCCGGCTGGACCTCGGGGCCGGGGAGGTGGGCCTGCTGCTGATGGCCTGCGGGGCCGGGGCGGCGGCCTCCTTCCCGCTGGTCGCCGTGCTGATGCGGCGCCTCGGCTCCCGGCGCCTGTCGCTCGCCTCGGCCGCGTGCCTGATCGCCGTCCTGGCCGCGCTGTCGGCCGTACCGGACTACCCGCTGGCCCTGCTCACCGTCTGCGCGGACGGCGTCCTGGTCGGCTGCCTGAACGTCGCCATGAACGCCCAGGGCGCGGCGCTGGAGAAGACGTACCGGCGTACCGCGATGTCCCAGCTGCACGCCACCTTCAGCGCGGGCCTGCTCGCCGCCGCCCTGCTGGCCTCGGGCGTGACCGCGCTGACGGCGTCCGTCCCGGCCCATTTCGCCCTCGCCGCTGCCCTGTTGCTGCTCCTGCTCGCCGTCGCCCGCCCCGCCCTGCTGCGCCACACGGACCCGGCGGCCCCCGACGAGCCGAAGCGGAAGGGCCGTTGGACCCTGCCCTCGGCGACCACGCTCCTCATGGGCTGCGCGATGGCCTTCGGCACGATCACCGAGGGCGCCATGAACGACTGGTCGACCCTCTATCTGAAGGACGTCGTCAAGGCGTCCGCGACGGTCGCGCCCCTGGGCATCGCGGTCGTCTCCGTGATGATGCTGCTGGCCCGGGTGTGCGCGGACCGCTGGCGCACCCGCTGGGGCGACGGCCGGGTGGTCCGGGTCGGCAGCGCGGTCGCGGCCGTCGGCCTGGCCGTCGCCCTGGCGGCCGGGGGAGTGGTCCCCACCCTCCTCGGCTTCGCCTGCGTCGGCCTCGGCGCCGCCGCCGTCACCCCGTGCGTCTACGTCGCCGCCGCCGGCCACGGCTCAAACGCGCTGGCCCTGGTCGCCGCGATGGGCACCACGGGCCTGCTGGCCGGGCCCGCCCTGATCGGCTTCGTCGCGAGCGCGGCGAACCTGACCCTGGGCATGGCCCTGGTCGCCGCCTCCGCCCTCACCGTCACCCTGACGGCGTTCCGCATCCCCTGGCGCACCCGGGAACCCGCTCCGGAGCAGGGGAGGGAACCTGCCACCGGTCGCGGTGCCGTAGCGGCTCCAGCCGGGCCGCGCGTGGGACGGGCGCCGACGGGGAGCCAGAGGGCGTAGGCGGGCCGAACGCCGTCGCCGCGGCCCTCGTCCTGCCGGTGATCCTCTTCCGGCTCCGTCCCGCCCGAGCCCGCCGACCGCTGAACGCCGCGCGCTGCCCCGTGGCCGTGCCGCGGGTGTGGCGTTCCCCGCGGGGGGCGGGGTGGCCGCTTACGCTCGCACTCGGACCGGTCGTGCTCGTCGGAGCACCGTCGGGGCCGGGCGCCGCACGGACGAACACCGGGAGAGGGAGCACGGGTGACGTCACGTCGACGATTCCTCGGGGTGACGGCCGGGGCCACCACCGGCCTCGCCGTACCCGCCGGATCGGCGGCCCGCCCGAGGTGGTCGTACGACCACAAGGGCACCGTCCTGACCAGCGGGATCCGTCCGCCGCGGCAGTTCGCGACGCCACTGCCCGTACCACCGCGTGCCCGCCCCGCGCGGACGACGGGCGGCGTCGACGTCTACGACATCACCCAGCGCGAGGGGTCCGTGGAGATCGTTCCCGGGCTGAGGACGACCGTCTGGGGCTACGACGGCATCTTCCCCGGCCCCACCTTCACCGCCCGCTCCGGCCGGGGGATGGAGGTACGGGTCCGAAACCAGCTCTCCGTGCCCACCTCCCTGCATCTGCACGGGGGCGTCACCCCGCCGCACTCGGACGGCTACCCGACCGATGTGCTGGTGCCCGCGCGGTGCGGCGCCGCGTTCGAGGCGGCGAGGACGGCGCACGGCAGCAGGGGCGGGACGCACGCCCCCGCCGTCGACTGGACGGTCTCGCCGGGCCACCGGACCTACACCTACCCGCTGGACCAGCGGGCGGCGACGCTCTGGTACCACGACCACCGGATGGACTTCAGCGCCCCGCAGGTCTGGCGCGGCCTGGCCGGGATGTTCCTCGTCCACGACCGGGAGGAGGACGCGCTTCCGCTGCCCGGCGGCGAGCGGGACATCCCTCTGATGATCTGCGACCGCTCCTTCGAGGAGGACGGCTCCTTCCGCTACCCGGGCCACTCGCCGGCCTGCACCGGCACCCCCGGCGTCCAGGACGCGTACATGGACGGCGTCCTCGGCGACGTACAGCTGGTGAACGGCGCCCCCTGGCCGCAGGCGGAGGTCTCGGCGACCCGCCACCGCCTGCGCCTGCTGAACGCCTCCAACGCCCGCCGCTACCACCTGGTGCTGGAGAAGGAGCACGGCGGCCGGCTCCCCTTCACACAGATCGGCGGCGACGGCGGCCTGCTGGCCGCGCCGCAGCGGCTGGCCGGCATCCCCATCTCACCGGCGGAACGCTTCGACGTGGTCGTGGACTTCACCGGCTGCCCGGTGGGGAGCGCGGTCACCCTGGTCAACACCCTGGCAAACGGCCGTATGCGCCAGGTCATGCGCTTCCGGATCGCCCGCAGGGCGAAGGACCCGAGCCACGTCCCGGCCCGCCTCTCGCGCTTCACGGCCCTGCGTGCGGCGTCCGCCGTCGCCACCCGGCACTTCGACTTCCGCCGCTCCGGCGCCGTGTGGACCATCAACGGCCGCCCCTTCAGCACCTCGGAGTTCCTGGCCCGCCCGCGCCTGGGCACCGTCGAACGCTGGCGCTTCACCAGCGACCTCCACCATCCCGTGCATCTGCACATGGCCCACTTCCAGGTGCTCTCGCGCGCCGGACGCGCACCCGAGCCCACCGACGCCGGCTGGAAGGACACGGTCGACGTCCGCCCGCACGAGGCCGTGGACGTACTGGTCCGCTTCCGCGGCTACCGGGGCCGGTACATGCTGCACTGCCACAACCTGGAGCACGAGGACATGGCGATGATGGCCAACTACCTGGTGGTGTGAGGAGTGGGCCCCGCCGGGGCGTCCACCGGCACGCCTGCTCGACGAACTCGGCATCCCGTCGAGGCCCTGACCGCCGCGACCGCGGGCGGCCGGGATCAGGCGTTGGGTCCTCCGGCCCTGGACGCGGGAACTTCGGCCCGGAGCGGCTGACGTCCGGCCGATCCATCCTGGCGTTGACGGAGTCGTGGGCCGAGGGAAGTGGTCGGCATGATCTGGCACGACGGCGGATGGGGCTGGGGCGGAGGCTGGTTCTTCATGACGGTGTTCATGGTGCTGTTCTGGGCGCTCCTGGTCATCGGTTTCGTCGCACTCGTGCGCTACCTCGCCGGTACGCGTCACCATCAGCAGCCCGGCCGCCCGCCGGCCCCCGGCGACGGCGGATGGCAGGACCGAGGGGCCGAGAACCTGCTCGCCGAGCGGTTCGCGCGCGGGGAGATCGACGAGGACGAGTACAAACGTCGGCTCGCGGTGCTCCGGGAGCACCGGTGACTCCGCATCGCCGCCGGAGAGCGTGCCGTCGGCTCCGACGGCCGGGTGTCGGAAGAAGGCAGTCTCGGTGAGGCGTCGCGCACCTGCGGCAGCGGCGCCGGAGACGGCATCGCCTCCGGTGCGGCGGCCTGGACCACGGTGACGCTGCGGCCCGGCCGCTACGAGCTGCTCTGCAACGTCCCGGGCCACGACGCAGCCGGCCTGTACCGGAGCTGGACGTCACTCGGTGACCGGCTTGCACCGGCGATAGAGGTCTTCCGGTCCGGCTCGCCGCCCTGGGGCGGGAGACGACGGCGACGGCGGCGTTGCCCGCACGCGTGCCGAGCCGACGGGCAGGCGGGTGCGGCGGCTTCGGTTGTGCCCGGCTGCCCTCTCAGGCCCGGGGACCGGGGCCCAAGAGGGCGGGGCGGTCCGGGTCAGCCCTGGTAGGCCAGCAGCGCCATCATCCCGGCCTCGCCGTGGTAGGCGTTGTGGCAGTGCAGCATCCACTGGCCGGGGTTGTCGGCGTCGAAGTACACCGACGCGGTCCTCTTCGGCAGGACGATGGTGGTGTCCTTGCGCGGGCCGTCCGTGCCGAGTTGGTAGGTGTGGCCGTGCAGGTGCATCGGATGCCACATGCTGGTGGTGTTGACGAAGTCCAGCCGGACCCGCTCGCCCTGCTGGACCAGGATGGGGTCGGCTGTGGGGTGGTCCATGTCGAACCGCTTGCCGTTGATGCCCCAGTCGTACCTGGTCATGCCGCCGGTCAGCGCGATGCGGTGAACGCGGTCGGCCTTCTTCGTCTCCAGCCGGACGTCGTCGGCCGCCTTCAGCCGGGCGGCCGTCATGATCATGCCGTCCAGTTCCTTCGGGCGCACGGTGGGCTGCGGCGCGCCGCCGGAACCGGTGCGGACCACGGCCATGCCGCCGGCGTTCTTGCCCTCGGCGAGGGCGACGAGCGGGAAGACGCCGTCGGCGAGGGTGACCAGGACGTCGTACCGCTCGCCCATGCCGACGAGCAGGGCGTCCACCTGCTGGTGCCGGACCGGGAAGCCGTCGGTGTGGGTGACGGTCAGCTTGTGGCCGCCGAGCGCGACCCGGTACGCCGTGTCGCCGCCGGCGTTGATGACGCGCAGCCGGACCCGTTTGCCGGGCTTGCCGCGGTAGACGTCGGGGTCGGCCGGGACACGGCCGTTGACCAGGTGGTAGGGGTACTTGACGTCGCCCGCGTCCCCGCCGAGCAGCTTGCTCTCGGCGCCCATGAGCATGAACTCCGCCGACATGCCGCCGGAGCCCGACGGCGAGGCGCTCGCCCTGCCCGAACTGCCGCCGCTCATGCTCATGTCGCCCATGTCCATGCCGTCCATCCCGCCCATGCCGTGCTTGAGCTCGGCGAAGACCTCGTCGGGGGTGCCGGTGACACCGTCGACCCAGTCGTCCAGGACGACGACCCACTCGTCGTCGTACGACAGCGGCTCCTTGGGGTCCTCCACGATCAGCGGGGCGTACAGGCCCCGGTCGAGCTGGACGCCGACGTGCGGGTGGAAGAAGTAGGTGCCGGGGGTGTCGGCGATGAAGCGGTAGGTGAAGGTGCCGCCCGCCCGGACGGCGGCCTGGGTGGCCGGCGGCACGCCGTCCATGTCGGCGCGCAGGGCGATGCCGTGCCAGTGGAGGGACGTCGTGGTCCTGTGGGGCAGCTGGTTGGAGAGTTCGGCGGCGAGGGTGTCGCCGGCCGTCAGGCGGATCTCCTCGCCCGGGGTGCGGCCGCTGAAGGCCCAGCTCTTCGCCGTCGCCCCGGCACCGAGGTCGAGCACGGCCGGCGCGGCGGTCAGGGTGAGGTTCCGCACCTTGCCGGTGCCCTTGCGCTTCCTGTCGGTGGCGGCGACCACCTCGCTGTCGGGGCCGACCAGGGAGGTGGTGCCGTGGGAGCTGCCGGAGCCGCTGCTGCACGCGGCGAGCGCGCCCGCGCCCGCGACGCCGAGCCCGGCCAGCAGGACGGAGCGGCGGTTGATGCTGTTCATGGGGGAAAGTCCTCGTCTCGATATGCCGTTGATCAGGGCGCACGCGGCAGCAGGCCGCAGGACGGCGGGCCTAGATCAGCAGTCGGGACAGGACGGAGAGGTCCGGCGGCGCGCGGTAGGCGACTCCGGAGGGGCTGCGCCCGTGGGGGAAGCCGGGCGTGGCAGAGCCATGGACGGTGTGTGCCAGGGCGGACGGCGGCGCGAGCAGTCGCGGCGTGCCCACGTCACCGGACGAGCAGTGCTGCATGGCGGGGCCGGAGCAGGCACCGCCGCCGTCGTGGTCCATGGCCGGGGCGGCTGTCCGAGCGGCCTCGTGGTGCCCGGTCCGAGCGGTCGTGCGTACCGACGCCGTGTGGTCCGTCCCGGGCATCGCGCTCATGGCGGTGGTGGGGGTGACGGCGCCGACGGAGTCGTGGTGGATCAGGACGGCGAGAGCCGCGAGCAGCGCCACGACCGTGGCCCACGTCCAGCGCGGTGCGCTGCCACGGGGGCTGATCCGCCGGTACGTCGCTGCTGTCATCGCCTTCCGCATCCGCATCGCCTGCCAGGATCGCCACTATACCCGGGAGGGGTACCGCGTCCGCGTGACGTCCGGCATACGGGGGCGGTCCTGCCGTGCCCCGCGGGCGGTGTGCGGCCGCCCGGCTCTCTTCTCCGGCACCCCGGGTGCCCGGGGGACGCGTCGTGGAGGAGCCGGTCCGCAGGGGTGGGGTGCGTGATGACCGGTGCTCGCCGCCGCACCCGTGTCCGGGCCGGGCGCCGGCGGGTGCGGTCCGGGCGGGCAGGGCGCCGTAGCCGCCGGGCAGGCCGGAGGCGCCGGTTCGGAATCGGTGACGGGGCAGGAGGGCGGCGATGGACGACGGCGGGCCGGCCGGCGGGCATGTCGCCGACGCCACGGGCGAGTTCGGCCGGGGGAGGTGCGGAGAGCCGTCGAGGGCCCCTGTCCCCGGGAAGTCCGGAGGTGCCGCCGTCTCCCTTCTCGTCCTGCGTTCGCGCGGAGCGAGAGGGGAGACGGCGGCAGTCCTCCGTCAGGTGTTCAGATGTCCCGGAAGATCTCGATCTGCGCCCCGACGGAGTTCAGCCGCTCCGCGAGATCCTCGTAACCCCGGTTGATGACATACACGTTGCGCAGCACCGACGTGCCCTCCGCCGCCATCATGGCCAGCAGGACGACCACGGCGGGACGCAGGGCCGGCGGGCACATCATCTCGGCGGCGCGCCAGCGGGTCGGGCCCTCGACCAGGACCCGGTGCGGGTCGAGGAGCTGGAGGCGGCCGCCGAGGCGGTTGAGGTCGGTGAGGTAGATCGCACGGTTGTCGTAGACCCAGTCGTGGATGAGGGTCTGGCCCTGCGCGGTCGCCGCGATCGCCGCGAAGAACGGGACGTTGTCGATGTTCAGGCCCGGGAAGGGCATCGGGTGGATCTTGTCGATCGGCGCCTCCAGCTTGGAGGGGCGGACCGTGAGGTCGACCAGGCGCGTACGGCCGTTGTCCGCGCAGTACTCGGGGCTGCGGTCGTGGTCGAGGCCCATCTCCTCCAGGACCGCCAGCTCGATCTCCAGGAACTCGATGGGGACCCGGCGGACCGTCAGCTCCGACTCCGTCACCACGGCGGCGGCCAGCAGGCTCATCGCCTCGACCGGGTCCTCGGAGGGGGAGTAGTCCACGTCGACGTCGATGTTCGGCATGCCGTGCACGGTCAGCGTCGTCGTGCCGATGCCCTCGACCTTGACGCCGAGCGTCTCCAGGAAGAAGCACAGGTCCTGGACCATGTAGTTGGAGGAGGCGTTGCGGATGACGGTCACGCCGTCGTGCCGGGCGGCGGCCAGCAGCGCGTTCTCGGTCACGGTGTCGCCGCGCTCGGTCAGCACGATCGGACGGTCGGGGCGGACCGTGCGGTCGACCCGCGCGTGGTACTGCCCCTCGGTGGCCGCGATGTCCAGACCGAACCGGCGCAGCGCGATCATGTGCGGCTCGATGGTCCGCGTGCCGAGGTCGCAGCCGCCGGCGTACGGCAGCTTGAAGGCGTCCATGCGGTGCAGCAGCGGGCCGAGGAACATGATGATCGAGCGGGTGCGTACGGCCGCCTCGGCGTCGATCGCCGCCATCTCCAGCTCGGCCGGCGGCACCAGTTCGAGGTCGACGCCGTCGTTGATCCAGCGGGTGCGCACGCCGATGGAGTTCAGCACCTCCAGCAGGCGGTACACCTCCTCGATGCGGGCCACGCGGCGCAGCACCGTGCGGCCCTTGTTGAGCAGCGAGGCGCACAGCAGTGCCACGCAGGCGTTCTTGCTCGTCTTCACGTCGATGGCACCGGACAGCCGGCGGCCGCCGACGACACGCAGATGCATCGGACCGGCGTACCCGAGCGACACGATCTCGCTGTCCAGCGCCTCACCGATGCGCGCGATCATCTCAAGGCTGATGTTCTGGTTGCCCCGCTCGATGCGGTTGACCGCGCTCTGGCTGGTGCCGAGCGCCTCCGCGAGCTGCGTCTGTGTCCAGCCACGGTGTTGCCGGGCGTCACGGATGAGCTTGCCGATGCGTACGAGGTAGTCGTCTGACATGAGGCTGAGGCTATCTCAGATATGAGATGGCGCCTGCCAGGGGGGTCCATTCGAGTGATGTCGCGTCAATGACCAGTGATGTCACGGGCGATGCGGCCGTCTGGGTGATTTGTCCGTTAGTTGTGGTTAGTTGCGAATGCGGGGAACGTGTGGTCCGTGCCGCCGAAAACGGCAGAGCTCGGTGACCTCTCGCAGTGAAGGTTGAGCTTTCTCACCGAAGGTTGAGCGGTTTCAGCTCGGTCGTCTCCTTGAGCGCCTTCAGCCTCTGCTTCCTGCGGCGCCGGTATCCCCATGATCGACAGGCATCCGAGCACCAGGGGCGGGGAAGCCCGTGCCGATCAGGGTGTGTGGGGTTTCCGCATCGCCTGCAGCCTGCTCGCTGCCGGATGACCAGACGGCAGTCTCGCGAGCACCATCGCTGGGAAAGTGGTGAAGTGAAGCTGCTTTTGCATCCTTCACACACGTTTTCAACTGGCGGCTTCGGCGCTGGCCGGTATCGCTCAGGGTTGCGCAGGCGGTATGCCTTCTCTCGACAGGAAGGCGTGCACCATCGCGTGCCGGTCTGGGTGCTGGCCGAGAGTGGGGTTGAGCATAGTTCGCAGTGGAACCCAGCGAGGGTGCGGCGCAGTATCTCTTCGTTGCGGCCGCTGGCGGCCGAGAGGCGATCCAGCTGCGCACGCGCCCGAGAGTCGTATGCGCCATGAAGAAATGCCCGTAAAAGCTTTGGTTTGATGTGATTTGCGGTGGCTAGGCGGTCAACGTAGGAGTTGACGGTCTCGCCTTGGTGGGGACGGACGTCGATGGGGAGCCGTGAAGGCAGTCGGAGCTCGGTCATCCTGAGTTTCAGCAGATAGGCGGGGTGGGTGAGCGGTAGCCGGTCCGCTGGTTGCGGATGTAGGCGTTGAGGGTGGAGAAGGAGATCGAGACGCCGTGGTCGTCCATCAGTGCCGTCCAGATGCGCTTCGCGGACATGTTCTGGCTGATCATGGGGTTCACCAGGTGCCTGACCGACGCGATCACGGGGGTTTTTCGGTAGGGGTTGGTCCGCTGGCGGGCGGGTGGGAGAGACACGGTCAGCGCATGCCGGACGACCCATCGGCTGACCTGGTGCCGCTCAGCGAGCCTGCGGGTGGACCAGCCACTCTCAGCGTCCTGACGGAGCTGGCGATAGAGCAGGTAGGTGTCCTTGGAGAGCCTCTCGTCCCGGCCGGTGACGGTAGTGCGCCGTCTGGGGACGGAGCCGTCGGTCAGAGCTTGCTCAAGGTGCTCGGCCGGGCGGCCGGAGAGGGCGGCGAGCCGGTCCAGGCGGGGTTTGCCGGTCCAGTTCGGCGGGCCGCAGGCGAGAGTGTGCAGGGCACTGGGCTTCAGGTGGTTGGCCCGGGCAAGGCGGCGGATGTAGTTCTCGGTGGTCTCGCCCAGGTGCGGACGAACCCGTATCGGCAGCAGGGCCGGGAGTGGTGTGTCTGCGTATGGCGACGGCATCGTCGGGGCGGCGTTCTTCCTGGCTCGGCCGGTCAGTCGGAATCGGAGCTGTGGTCGAGCGGGATCGCGTCCAGCCCCTGCTTGGTGATCTTCTCGCTGCCGGTCAAGATCGCGTCCAGGGCGGCGCCTCGTATCAGGTGAGAGAGCGAGCCGATCATGCCGCTGGTGCGGTCGTGCAGGTATCGATCCAGGCTGGTGAGGCTGCCGGGTTTGTGGTTATGGAGGCGGAGAGAGTTCTCCAGGGTAGCGACCAGGCCCTGCCACTCGGTGTTGTAGGGCAGCGGGGCGGTGGGGACGAGGGTGAAGCGTCCGGCGATCTGCTGTCCCCGGGTGCCGTCGAACAGGCCCTCGCGTTCGACGTTGATCCCGGCATAGACGAAGGTCGCCGGGATGCGCTCCGAGAAGTACTTCAGCGTGTCGGCGACCTCGGCTCCGGACCGGGTCATCAGCGAGATGTTATGTAGTTCGTCAACGAGTACCAGACCCACCCGGGCGTCCGTCAGCACGCCGCATACCGACTCCAAGATGTCAGTGATGTTCCAGCGCCGACGGCTGGGCAGTCCGAGGAACCGGGCGAACTCGACCGCCACCATCCGGGCGGTCGCGGCGGGCGGGACGGTGATGTAGACGACCGGGATGCGGTCGCTCACGCCCGGGTGCCGGGCTCGGTCGAGGAGCTCGTGAGCACGTCCGAGCTGGGTGATCGCGGTGGTCTTGCCCGTGCCGGCCGGGCCGGAGATCATCAGCCCGCGGCGGGCACTGACCGCGTGCCGGTTCAGCAGCACCAGACGGCGCCCGCACGTGACCGTGTGCTGGACAGTGGAGGTCGCCACCACCAGCAGCCGGGTGTGGTGGTCTAGTCGGTCCTCGTCGTAACGGGCCCGGGCGGCGGGGGCGAGCTTGTCGCGTTCGCCGTCGCTCAATAACCCGGGTATGACGGGCTGGTCGTCGACAAAGGCCCGCCAGCCAGCAAGGGTCGTCAGATGACGATCCGGCTCCTGCGGGTCGTCGGCGGACTGGGCGAGGGGGCCGTGCGGTTGTGTCATCGGGTCTTCCAGGGATCGGCAAGTGGATCGAACAGGCCCAGCGGGATCACCTTGGCCAGCGGTTCTTCCTCCTCCGGCTGCGGCGGTTCGGGATCCGGCGCGGTGTTCGGGACCGGCGGAGGTATTGCCACGGGCAGGGCGGCCTTGGTGCGGGCAGCGACCTGCTTGTCCCGGCGGGAGCGCTTCCTCGGCTTCGCGTTCGTGCCTCCGGGCCCCGCGTGTGCGCGAGTCAGCAGGGCCGCGGCCGCCTCCGCGATCTCCGCCTCGGTGCCCTCAGGCAGGCCCTGGGCGGCGTGGTCCCAGGCCAGATCACCGAATGGGACGGGGGTGTGGCGCAGGTGCTTCCAGGTGGCTTCGATCCACTCGCCGTCGCCGTGGTGGTTGCGTACCCAGATGCGGGAGATGTCGTAGGGGTCGTGGTGGATCTCCCACAAGCCCTTCTTCTCCATGACGCCGGAGTGCTGGCGGCGGATCAGGCCGGGTCCGTCGTAGGTGCGGCGCTTGATTCGGATGCCGTAGTCGTTCACCGCCCGCCAGACCGACGGCAGCAGCTCGATGTAGTCCTCGGCGCTGAGCGCGACTGAGACATAGCCGCACGCCTCCACCAGTGCGGCGTACTTCTCGTTCGGCGTGAACGACCGGCCTGGGTGCAACGGGTCACGCAGGCCGTCGTGCTCGCGGTTCTGCCACGTCGCGACGAGCCATTCGTCAAGAAGCTCCTGCAACTCCGGCAGGGACCACAGCGACTGCTTGTCCAGGTTCCGACCGCGGTGGTCGGTGCTGCGGCCGGTGTAGCCGGCGACGAACTGCGCGAAGACCGTGCCGACGGAGTCCAGCATCTTCTCCACGTGCCCCTTCTGGAACGGGGACGCCTTGTGCGTGGGCTGGAAGTCGATCTCCAGAAAGCGGCAGGACGCCTTGAAGTTGCGGGAGATGAACACCATGCCGTGATCGCAGACGATCATCTCCGGAACGATCACCGGCTTCGCGGCCGCGTGCTCCAGACGCTCGTCGATGTTCAGCAGCCGGCGGTAGGGCAGCACCGACCGCGACATCCGCAGGGCGTCTGCCCATCCCGGCCGCATCAACTCGGGAGTGACCGTGCGGGCCAGCAGCACGCTCGCGTCGACCGACTTCGTGCTGGGCCGCAGCACCGCCGCCGTCACCGTCCTCGTTGCGACGTCGATCATGCCAGTGAGTTCGACCTTGCCCACGACGCCGTCGTCCAGGCGAACCAACACGTCCAGCGGCGTGGAGTCGATCTGCACCACCTCGCCCGGCGCGAACACCGTCCACTGCCCGAACGGTGCCTTCGC
Organism: Streptomyces monashensis; assembly: GCF_001866665.1. Taxonomy (GTDB): domain Bacteria; phylum Actinomycetota; class Actinomycetes; order Streptomycetales; family Streptomycetaceae; genus Streptomyces; species Streptomyces monashensis. The sequence goes on from NZ_MLYO01000016.1 coordinate 95,612, forward strand.
CCCGTGGGCTCGCGAGCGGCGGTTGCGGGCGGTTCCCGAGATGGGGTTGCCTTGCGACAGCTTGGCCAGCAGCCGGTAGAGCGTCGCCTGCGACGGCAACTCGACCTCCTGACCTTCCTCACCCGCCTCCTGCAGGATCTCGCTAGTCCGCCAGATGATGTAGGTCCCAGTGCGGGTGGAGTCGTCCTCGCCCTCTTTGAGCGCCTTCCGCATGGCCTCGACCACCGCGTCGTCGACCTTCCCGAACTGCGGCTTCTTGCGTACCGGTCGGCGGTCGGCGAGCCCCAGCAGTCCCTCGATCTGATAGCGGCGGCGGAAGTTGCCGATTGTGCTCACGCTGACCCGGTAGCCCGCGGCCGTCAGCTCGGCCGCCTTCGCCCGCTCGCGCGCGGTCAGCGAATGACGGGCCGGATCGTACTCAGGACGCGGCCCGGCATCCTCGCCCGCGGCGGCAGGGTCGGTGCCGTGGAGGACCTCCAGGATGTGCCCCTCCCACCACAGGGCCTTCTCCCGCGCGTGTTCCGGAAGCGCCTCAAGCAGCGACACCGGCGGCAGAGGCATCCGCACCCGGCTGCTGAGCACCTCGAAACTCTCATCACCTAGCAGCATCGCCAGCGGAATCTCCCGCGGCGAGCCGCCCTCGGCGGACAGCGTCACCACCTGGGCGGACACCGCGAGCACCGCCCGCACCTGCCCGCCGAACCGCACCCGCTCGCCCACCCCGATCGCAGCCGGCCTCGACAGCCTGCGCATCTGGCTCCCCTCACCGCGTGTGCCCAGCCTCGGACGCAGCAGACCGTGCCCCTGACTCTCCCGCATCGGCCCAACGGCCATCCCATCGGACGTCTGCACCACAGTGTCACTGCCCAGTAGAGCCCCACCGAGGTCAGCCCGAAGTGCCCCGGTCCACAACAGATGGAACAGCACCGGCAGGACCCCCAGAACGTCCCCTGCCTCCTCGGCCCCCATCCGAAGCGGGCCCGGCCGCCGGAAGACCTCCAGCAGACGCTCGGCAACCCCGGCCGCACGGCCGCACCGTTCGTGCCGGTAGCGAGCCAGCCACCGCACATTCGCCATGAACACCGGATCAGGGACGCCGACGTGCACAAACTCCCAGCCGACCGCCGAACAGGCCCGCTCGGTCGCAGCGAACGCTTCCGCGGTCCGCTCATCGACCTGATCCTCGGCGCGGACATCGACCACCCGGGACCGGCCGTCGGCCAGTCGAACGAAGTAGTCAGGCGCGTGCCGTCGTCTCTCCTCGCCGTCGCGCCAGTGCAGCCAGAACGGCTGAGATGCGATCCCCACCACGTCCGAGGCGAAGTCCAGCAGAATCAGCCGGTCCCGCTCCAGCCACGACTCATAGCCCACATGGCCGCCGGTGGTCACCGTGTAGTACCAGCCCGGGAAGCTGCGGTCACCCTTGTTCCAACGGAACCCACGTACCGGCGGCACACTCTCGAACCGGACGTTCCACCCGGCACCTAACGCGACACGCTGACGTCGGCCGGCGTTGAAGAAGTCCAGATTGAAGGCGCTGAGCACGGGATCGCCGTACGCGTGTAACGGTTCCCCCACCATCTCCCCAGACAGCCAGGCCGCAGCGGCCACTCAACCTTCGCTGAGAATACCGAGCTGCCACCAGCCTTCGCTGAGAATGCTCAACCTTCGCTGCGAGAGATCACTCGGCCCGGCCCGGCATGACCATCCGGCGACCATGTACTAGAGTTATCTCGACATCGAGATATCTGCCAGGCGCACCGCACCCCGCCACCCACTAAGGGTTACCTAACTTAGCCTTACCTTAGCGGATCGGCCAGACCGGCGTGGCGGCACGATGACGGTGGTACGCGCACATCAATGAAGGAGACTGTCGTGTCGGCGAACAGCTTCGACGCCCGCAGCACGCTGCAGGTGGGCGACGAGTCGTACGAGATCTTCCGGCTGGACAAGGTGGAAGGCTCGGCCCGCCTTCCGTACAGCCTGAAGGTGCTGCTGGAGAACCTGCTCCGCACCGAGGACGGCGCGAACATCACCGCCGACCACATCCGTGCCCTCGGCGGCTGGGACTCGCAGGCCCAGCCCAGCCAGGAGATCCAGTTCACGCCGGCCCGCGTGATCATGCAGGACTTCACCGGCGTTCCCTGCGTCGTGGACCTCGCGACCATGCGTGAGGCCGTGAAGGAGCTGGGCGGCGACCCGGCGAAGATCAACCCGCTGGCCCCGGCCGAGCTGGTCATCGACCACTCCGTCATCGCCGACAAGTTCGGCACCAACGACGCCTTCAAGCAGAACGTCGAGCTGGAGTACGGCCGCAACAAGGAGCGCTACCAGTTCCTGCGCTGGGGCCAGACCGCCTTCGACGAGTTCAAGGTCGTCCCGCCGGGCACCGGCATCGTCCACCAGGTGAACATCGAGCACCTGGCGCGCACGGTCATGGTCCGGGGTGGCCAGGCCTACCCCGACACTCTGGTCGGCACCGACTCGCACACCACCATGGTCAACGGCCTCGGCGTCCTCGGCTGGGGCGTCGGCGGCATCGAGGCCGAGGCCGCCATGCTCGGCCAGCCGGTCTCCATGCTCATCCCGCGCGTCGTCGGCTTCAAGCTGACCGGTGAGCTGAAGCCGGGCACGACCGCCACCGACCTCGTGCTCACCATCACCGAGATGCTCCGCAAGCACGGTGTGGTCGGCAAGTTCGTCGAGTTCTACGGCGAGGGCGTCGCCGCCACCTCCCTGGCCAACCGCGCCACCATCGGCAACATGTCGCCGGAGTTCGGCTCCACCGCCGCGATCTTCCCGATCGACGACGAGACCCTGAACTACCTGCGCCTGACCGGCCGCAGCGACCAGCAGGTCGCGCTCGTCGAGGCGTACGCCAAGGAGCAGGGCCTCTGGCTCGACCCGGCGGCCGAGCCCGACTTCTCCGAGAAGCTGGAGCTGGACCTCTCCACGGTCGTCCCGTCGATCGCCGGTCCGAAGCGTCCGCAGGACCGCATCGTCCTCGCGAACGCCGCCCAGCAGTTCGCGCTCGACGTCCGCAACTACGTGGACACCGCCGACGAGGCGGGCAAGGAGTCCTTCCCGGCCTCCGACGCCCCGGCGTCCGTCAACGGCGTCCCGTCCAACCCGGTCACCGTGACCGCCCCCGACGGCACGACCTACGAGATCGACCACGGCGCGGTCACCGTCGCGGCCATCACCTCCTGCACCAACACCTCGAACCCGTACGTCATGGTCGCCGCCGCCCTGGTGGCCAAGAAGGCGGTCGAGAAGGGCCTGACCCGCAAGCCCTGGGTCAAGACCACCCTCGCCCCGGGTTCCAAGGTCGTCACCGACTACTTCGAGAAGGCGGGCCTGACCCCGTACCTCGACAAGGTCGGCTTCAACCTGGTCGGTTACGGCTGCACCACCTGCATCGGCAACTCCGGCCCGCTGCCGGAGGAGGTCTCCAAGGCCGTCAACGACCACGACCTCGCGGTCACCTCGGTCCTCTCCGGCAACCGGAACTTCGAGGGCCGGATCAACCCCGACGTCAAGATGAACTACCTGGCCTCCCCGCCGCTGGTCGTCGCGTACGCCCTCGCGGGTTCCATGAAGGTGGACATCACCAAGGACGCCCTCGGCACCGACCAGGACGGCAAGCCGGTCTACCTGTCGGACATCTGGCCGACCGAGGCCGAGGTCAACGACGTCGTCGCCAACGCGATCGGCGAGGACATGTTCAACAAGTCCTACTCCGACGTCTTCGCGGGCGACGCCCAGTGGCAGTCCCTCCCGGTCCCGACCGGCAACACCTTCGAGTGGGACACCGAGTCCACCTACGTCCGCAAGCCCCCGTACTTCGAGGGCATGGGCATGGAGCCGGCCCCGGTCGAGGACATCGCGGGCGCCCGCGTCCTCGCCAAGCTCGGCGACTCGGTCACCACCGACCACATCTCGCCCGCCGGTGCCATCAAGGCCGACACCCCGGCCGGCAAGTACCTCACCGAGCACGGTGTGGAGCGTCGTGACTTCAACTCCTACGGCTCCCGCCGAGGCAACCACGAGGTCATGATCCGCGGCACGTTCGCCAACATCCGCCTGCGCAACCAGATCGCGCCGGGGACGGAAGGCGGCTACACCCGCGACTTCACGCAGGCCGCCGCGCCGGTGTCGTTCATCTACGACGCCTCCCGCAACTACATCGAGCAGGGCATCCCGCTGGTCGTCCTGGCCGGCAAGGAGTACGGCTCCGGCTCGTCCCGCGACTGGGCCGCCAAGGGCACCGCGCTCCTCGGCGTCAAGGCCGTCATCGCCGAGTCGTACGAGCGCATCCACCGCTCGAACCTCATCGGCATGGGCGTCCTGCCGCTCCAGTTCCCGGAGGGCCAGTCCGCCGAGTCCCTCGGCCTGACCGGTGAGGAGACCTTCTCCTTCGCCGGCGTCACCGAGCTGAACAACGGCAGCACGCCGCGCACGGTCAAGGTCACCACCGACACGGGCATCGAGTTCGACGCGGTCGTCCGCATCGACACCCCCGGTGAGGCCGACTACTACCGCAACGGCGGCATCATGCAGTACGTGCTGCGCAACCTGATCCGCAAGTAAGCGGTGGCGCAGGCTGGTTGAGGGCCGCCTCCCCGGTGACGGGGAGGCGGCCCTTCGCCGTGTCCGGCCAGGTCATCACCGACCCTCAGGCTGAACACAGGGTTCCCCCAGCGAACCGGAACAGAATCCGTACATGTCTGACACCCCCGGGCCCCGGAGATGAGCCCCCGACCGAGGGGCCGCTCGCTGCGTACCCGCCTCCTGCTCCTCGTCACCACCGTCCTCGCCGGCGTCTGCGCCGTGCTCGCCCTCACCGCCGTCCTCGCCCAACGCGCCTTTCTCATGGGCGCGCTGGACGACCGGGTCGGCGCCGCCGCGGCGGCCGGCGTGACCGGCGCCGCCCGCCACCCGGCCCGCCCCGCCGACCTCGCCTTCCTCGGCACCGGCGGTCACCCCGACGGACTGCTCGCCGCCCGCTTCGACAGCGGCGGTGTCGTCCTGGCCGCCGAGGTCGTCCGCGCGGACGACGGCCCGCGCCCCCTCGGCGCCGCCCAGCGCGCCGCCCTCACCGGCGTTCCCGACGACGGCTCGGCCCACACCCGCACCGTCCCCGGCCTCGGCACCTACCGCGTCACCGCCCTCGACGCCCACGGCGTCCGCGTCCTGGCCGGCCTGCCCCAGGACGACGTACGGCACACCCTCGACCAGCTCGTGCGCATCGAGGCCGCGGCCGCCGGCACCGTCCTCGTCCTCGCGGGCGCCGGCTGCGCCCTCGCCGTCCGCCGCCAGCTGCACCCGCTCGGCCACCTCGCCGCCACCGCCGCCGAGGTCGCCCGGGCCCCGCTCACCCCGGACCGGCCCGCCCCGTTCGCCCGCGTCCCCGTATCCGACGCCGACCCCGGCACCGAGACCGGTCAGGTCGGCGCCGCCCTCAACCGCATGATCGACCAGGTCGAGGCCGCGCACGCCGCACGCCGACGCGGCGAGGAGCGCGTCCGCCGCTTCATCGCCGACGCCGGCCACGAACTGCGCACCCCGCTCGCCTCCATCGCCGGCTACGCCGAGCTGATGAACCGCGCCCCCGGCCCGGACGGCACCACCGACCCCGCCTGGCGCCGGATCGGCACCGAGTCCGCCCGGATGACCGGCCTGGTCGAAAACCTCCTGCTGCTCGCCCGCCTCGCCGAGGAGCGGCCCCCGCACGCGGCGACGACGGACCTCGCCGTGCTGGTCGCCGAGGCGGTACGGGACGCCCGTTGCGCCGGTCCGGACCATGTGTGGCGCCTCGAACTCCCGCTGGACGCAGCGCTGTCGGTCAGCGGGGACCGACCGCGCCTGAGGCAGGCGGTGTCCGCCCTGCTGGCCAACGCCCGGGTGCACACCCCGCCCGGTACGACGGTCACGGTCACCGTCGGCACCGCGGCCGGCCGGCACACCGTCCGGGTCCGCGACGACGGGCCCGGCATCCCGGCCGCCCTGCTGCCCACCGTCTTCGACCCCTTCACCCGCGCCGACCCCTCCCGCACCCGCCGGGGCCTCGCCGAGGGCGGCTTCGGACTGGGCCTCGCGGTGGCGTCGGCGATCGCGGCCGCCCACCGCGGCCGCCTCGACGTCCGTAGCGAGCCGGGCCGCACCGAGTTCCGGATCGAGCTCCCCGCTGCGCGGCAGCCCCGCCGGACCGGCCCCGCGGCGGGCTACGGCAGCGCCTGCTCCGCCCAGATCACCTTGCCCTGAGGGCTGTACCGGACGCCCCAGCGCTCGGTCATCTGCGACACCAGGAACAGCCCTCGGCCGCCCTCGTCGGTCGTCGCGGCGTACCGCAGATGCGGCGAGGTGTTGCTCCCGTCGGACACCTCGCAGATCAGCGCGCGGTCGCGGATCAGGCGCAGCCGGATCGGATCGGATCCGTAGCGGATGGCGTTGGTGACCAGCTCGCTCAGGACGAGTTCCGTGGCGAAACCCAGTTCGGCGAGGCCCCACTCCTCCATCTTCCCGGCCACGGCCAGGCGCATGTCCGACACGGCGGCCGGATCACGGGGCACGTCCCACTCGGCCACCCGGTCGGGGGCCAGCGCCCGGGTGCGCGCGACGAGCACCGCGACGTCGTCCGTGGGCCGCCCGGGCAGCAGCTCGTCCAGCACCGCCTGGCACATCTCGTCCGGCGACCGGTCCGGGTGGCGGGCCAGCGACTGCAGCAGCAGCTCCATGCCCACGTCCAGATCGCGGGTACGGTCCTCGATCAGACCGTCGGTGTAGAGCACCAGCCGGGTGTCCTCGGCCAGCTCCAGCTCGGCCGTCTGGAACGGCATGGCCCCGATGCCGAGCGGCGGGCCGGCCGGCAGGTCGGCGAAGGTGACGCTGCCGTCGGGGTGGACCAGCGCCGGTGCCAGATGCCCCGCCCGCGCCATGGTGCAGCGGCGTGTCACCGGGTCGTAGATCGCGTACAGACAGGTCGCGCCGGCGATCTCCCCGGTCGCCTCCGCGCAGGCCTCGTCCTGGTCGATCCGGCCGACGAGGTCGTCGAGATGGCTCAGCAGCTCGTCGGGCGGCAGATCGAGGGCGGAGAAGTTGTGCACCGCGGTGCGTAGCCGTCCCATGGTGGCCGCCGCGTGCAGACCGTGGCCGACGACGTCGCCGACGACCAGCGCCACCCGGCCGCCCGGCAGGGGGATCACGTCGAACCAGTCCCCGCTCACCCCGGACTGCGCGGGCAGGTAGCGGTAGCCGACGTCGAGGGCGCTCTGCTCGGGCAGCGCGCGCGGCAGCAGGCTGCGCTGCAGGGTGACCGCCAGCGCGTGCTCACGGGCGTAGCGGCGGGCGTTGTCGATGCTGACCGCGGCGCGCGCCACGAGCTCCTCGGCCAGCGACACGTCCTCCTCGTCGAAGGGGTCCCGCTTGGCCCGGTAGAAGTTCGCCATGCCCAGGACGACGCCGCGGGCGCGGATCGGGGCGACGATCAGCGACTGGATGCCGTACTCCAGGATCGCGCGGGTGCGCTGGGGGTCCTGGGCCTGCCAGTCCGGCGCCGCCGACAGGTCGGCCACCAGCTCGGAGCGGCCGCTGCCGTACCCTCGGGCCTGCGGCGTGACCGGCAGGAAGTTGATCAGCCGGTTCTTCTCGTAGAGCGGGTGGTCGTCCCGGATGCCGCGCATGGCGATGCGCCGCAGGTCCGTCGCGGTGGCGGCCGGCTCGTCGCCGTACAGCACGGCGTCGGCCAGGTCCACGGTGACGAAGTCGGCGAACCGCGGTACGGCGACCCGCGCCAGCTCGTCCGCGGTGCTCCCCACGTCGAGGGTGGTGCCGATGCCCACACCGGCGTCGTAGAGCAGCTTGAGCCGCTCCCGGGCGACCTCCGCCCGGCCGGACAGGGCCTGGAGCTCGGTGGTGTCGCGCAGGGTCACCACGGTGCCGCCAGGGCCTCCGGCGCTGTCGGTGGGGCGCTGGTTGACCGCCAGCAGCCGTTCCCCGGCGAAGAGCACCTCGTCGGTGGCCTCGCGCCGGGAGACCAGCAGCTCCACGACGTCCGGATCGAGGTCCGGCAGCTGGGACGGGTGCCGTCCCTCGACCTCGGCGGGCAGGTCCAGCAGCCGCTTGGCCTCGTCGTTGACCAGCAGCAGCCGGCCGTCGGCACCGACGATGAGCACTCCTTCGCGCACGGAGTGCAGCACCGTGTCGTGGTGCTCGTACATGCGGGTCATCTCGTCCGGGGCCAGGCTGTGGGTCTGCCGCCGCAGACGCCTGCCCACCAGGGCCGTGCCCCCGGTCGACGCCACGAGCGCGCCGGCCCCTGCCGTCAGGATGATCGGCAGCTGCCGGTTCACCGCGTTGGTGATGTTCCTGACCTTCAGCCCGGCGGAGACGAGGGCGACCACCTTGCCCCGGGCGTCGTCCACCGGAACGGTCGCCTGCTCCTCGTGGCCGAGCGGGCCGTGGACGCTCTCCGTGTAGACCTTGCCGGCCAGCGACGGCGCGATCTGGCCCACGAACCGCTTCCCGATCTTGCTGGGCAGCGGGTGCGTGTAGCGGATGCCGTGCGTGTCCATGACGACGATGAAGTCGACGCCCGCGGCCTTGCGCGTCGCCTCGGTGATCGGCTGGAGGATCTTGGACGGATCGGGCGTGCGCAGCGCCTGTAGGAGGCCGGGGGAGTGGGCGAAGGTCTGGGCCACGGCGATGGAGCGGCGCCTGGCCTCGGCCCCGGTGTCCCGTTGCGACTGGAGGAACAGGGCAAGGACTCCGCAGATGACGAGGACCACGACCAGCGCCACTTGCAGGACCATGACCTGCCCGGCGACGCTCCGCGGGCTCTTGCCGATCACAGAGCGCCAGGAGAGACGCCTGAATCGCTCAGGCATGTCCGACATGCGGCCTTTGTAGCACTCATGTTCGCCGGGTGGCTATGGCTGGTCCGCGAGCCGGACAGCTCTGGGCGGACCCGGTGCTCAGGACGCACCGGGTCCGCGAGCCGGGCGGGCGAGGGGGGTGGGTGTGTCCGCCCGGATGGTGCCGGCTGGCGCCGACAACGTTGTCTGGGTCCGTTCTGACTCTACCGGCCCGACCGCGAAGGACGTCAACCCGCTTGAGGTAGCTCGTCCGGGTGACTCGCGGCGCGCCGGCTCCGGCGTGCGCGGTCCTCCGTGGTACGGGTGGCGCACAGCGCTGTCCCTGCGACGTGTGCGACCAGTGGTGCGCCACCCGACCCTACGGCGGAGGGCCGCGTCAGGCCAGCAGCTCCACCTCCGCCAGTGTCGACGCACGGTCCAGCGCCAGCCGGTACTTCGCGTACGTGCCCGGCGTCGCGATGGTGAACACGCGCGTCTGGCGGTCCCAGGGGAACGCCTCGGTGGAGCGGTGGTCCAGGGTCTTCCACGTGGTGCCGTCGGCCGAGCCCTGGAGGGTCCAGCCGGTCGGCGCCCTCGTGTGGTCGGCCGGGGACGTCAGGGTGTACTGGACGGGCCTGACCGCGTGGTCGACCGGGAGGTCCACCGAGGTGACCGTGGCCTCGGTCGCCGACGTGTCGTCGAACAGCGGCCCGTCGCCCTTCAGCACGTCCGCCCGGGGCACCGGCACCTTGTCGCCCTGGGTCAGGGAGACCGGCCCCGCGTTCTCGCCCGTGCCCCACGCCGACGGCCGGGCACCCATGGAGAACGTCAGCTCGCCGCCCCTGGACAGCATCGAGTGCGGGAGCGAAGTGGAGTTCCAGGGGCGGCCGTTGAAGGTCACGCCCTGGATGTAGACGTTCTTCGCGCTGTTCCTCGGAGCCTTGATCACCAGGTCCCGGCCGTTCTCCAGGTGCACGGTGACCTGCGTGAACAGTGGGGAGCCGATGGAGTAGTCACCGCTGCCGGGCACCAGGGGGTAGAAGCCGAGCGCCGAGAAGAGGTACCAGCCCGACTGCTCGCCGTTGTCCTCGTCGCCGTGGTAGCCCTGCCCGATCTCGCTGCCGAGGTAGAGCCGGGAGAGGATCTCGCGGACCGCCGCCTGGGTCTTCCAGGGCTGCCCGGCCGCGTCGTACAGGTACGGGATGTGGTGCGCGGGCTGGTTGGACTGCCCGAGCATGCCCATGCGGACGTCGCGCGCCTCGGTCATCTCGTGGATGACACCGCCGTAGGACCCGGCGAACTCGGGGGAGGCCGTCTCCGGGGTCGAGAAGAACGTGTCCAGCTTGTTCGCGAGGCCCTGCCGGCCGCCGTACAGATCGGCCAGGCCACGGGTGTCCTGCGGGACGGTGAAGGCCATGCCCCAGCCGTTGGTCTCCGTGTAGTCGTAGCCCCACACGCGCGGGTCGTACGACGACGGGTCCAGCCGCCGCTTCCCCTGGTCGTCCCGGCCCTGGAAGAAGCCCACCCCGGGGTCGAACAGGTTCACGTAGTCGCGGGCGCGGTTGAGGAAGTACTCCGACTCGTCCTTGTAGTGCTGCTCACCTTTCTTCTTGTAGAGCGCCTCGCCCATCCGCGCGATGCCGTAGTCGTTGACGTACCCCTCCATCGCCCACGACAGGCCCTCGGTGGTGGAGGTGCTGGTGTAGCCGAGGAACGGCGAGGTGGCCATGCCCTTGCGGCCCACGCCCGACATCGGCGGGACGACGGTCGCGTTCTTCAGGGCGGCCCGGTACGCCGCCTCCGCGTCGAAGTGCACGCCCTTGACGTAGGCGTCGGCGAACGCCACGTCCGAGGAGGTGCCGGTCATCAGGTCGGCGTAGCCGGGCGAGGACCAGCGGGAGGTCCAGCCGCCGTCCTTGTACTGCTGCACGAACCCGTCGATCATCGCGCCCGCCTGAGTGGGCGTCAGGAACGAGTACGCCGGCCACGTGGTCCGATAGGTGTCCCAGAAGCCGTTGTTGACGTACACCTGGCCGTCGACGATCTTCGCGCCGGTGTGCGTCGGGGTGTCCTGGCTCTGCATCGGGGAGAAGGGGGAGGCGTACTGGTCCTTCCCGTCCACCTTCTCGAAGCCCGAGTTGGGGTACAGGTACAGCCGGTACATGCTGGAGTACAGCGTGGTCAGCTGGTCCGGGGTCGCCCCTCGCACCTCGACCCTGCCGAGCAGGCCGTCCCAGGTCCGCTGGGCCCGGGCCTTCACCGTGTCGAAGGAGGTGCCGTCGGGGATCTCCTGGCGCAGGTTGTCCCTGGCCTGGTCGACGCTGATCAGCGAGGTCGCCAGGCGCAGGGTGACCGTGCGGTCCGCGCCCGCGTCGAACCGCAGATAGCCCTTCACCCCGCTCGAACCGCCGTCCGTCACCGGCTTGTCGAACGTGCCGTACACGAACAGCCGGGTCGCACCCGTCGACAGGCCGGACTTCACGTCCGAGTAGCCGGTGACGGTCCCGTGCTCCTTGTCGAGGGTCAGGCCGGCCTGCTCGGTGACGTTGTCGAAGAGCACGCTCGCGTCGTTGCCGGGGTAGGTGAAGCGCAGCACCGCCGCGTGGTCGGTCGGGGTCATCTCGGCCTTGAGGCCGTTCTCGAACCGGACCCCGTAGTAGTACGGCCGCGCGGTCTCGTTCTCGTGCCGGAACGGCAGTTGGCGCGCCTCGCGTCCGGTGTCCGGGGTGCCGGCCGCGGCCGACGGCATCAGCTGGAAGGTCTGCCGGTCGCCCATCCACGGGCTCGGCTCATGACTCGCGCTGAACGCCTGGATCGTCGGCAGGTTGTCGTCGTTGTTCGCGCGCGCGTACTCGTACAGCCAGCTCAGCGAGGACGCGTTCGTCACCGGCGTCCAGAAGTTGAAGCCGTGCGGCAGCGCGGTCGCGGGGAAGTTGTTGCCGCGCGAGAAGCTGCCGCTGGAGTTGGTGCCCCGGGTGGTCAGCACGTAGTCCGACAGATGCGCCCGCGGCCTGTCGGGCGCCACCGGCTTCAGCGCCACGTCGTCGATCCAGCCCCGGAACTTCGCCGGCCCGGCGGGGGAGTCGTACCCCACCAGGATCCGGTCGACCGTCTTGCCGGCCGCGACCGAGCCGATCCGCGAGAGCACGTTGTTCCACTGGTTGACGTACAGCGCCTTGGACGCGCCCTGCCCGCGCGGCGACAGCGGGAACCCGTGCTGGTCGAGGGCGCCCAGGTCGCTCAGGTACGTCCCGTCGGTGAAGGCCAGGTCCAGGGAGACGTTCGTGGCGTCGTAGTCCCGGTCGCCGTCCGCCATCGACGGGAAGATCCGGTACGACAGCTGGGTGTCGGCGCCGACCTTCACGTGCACGCCGAAGACCTTGTTGTACGAGTACGCCCGGCCCGGTGCCGTGTGGCGTCCGGCGTAGCGCAGTGCCCTCTTTCCGGTGAACCCGGCACGTGCCCTGGCCGTCGGCGAGGCGGTGGGGCCGCGGTCGACCAGGGTCTGCATGTCCTCGGGGACGGGGCCGCCGGAGCCGCCGGTGGAGAACTGGACGTCGGCGAGCTGGAGGATGTCGGGGGCGCCGCCGTTCCTCGTGATCTCCAGCCGGAAGTGCTGGTACTCGGCCGGCTGGGCCAGGTCGTACGACCTGGTCTGCAGTCGCTCGGAGAAGGTCTCGCCGGAGCGGGTGTCGACCGCCTTCCAGTCCTTGCCGTCCGTGGAGCCGAGCAGCGTCCAGTCCCTCGGGTCGCGCTCGGCGTGGTCGTTGGCCGAGGTGAGCGCGTACGTCACCAGCCTGACGGGCTTGTCGAGGTCGAACTCCGCCCAGCCGGTGGGCTGGAACGTCAGCCACTTGGTCCCGGGGTCGCCGTCGACCAGGTTCTCCTTCACCTCGCCGGCGCCCGTGTTCTCGCCGCTCGCCCGGACGTCGGTGACATGGTCCGTCACGTTGCCCGGGATGCCGGTGCTGTAGCCGCCGTCGACGCCCGAGGCACGCTTGCCGCCGTCGGGCTCGGTGTCCACAGTGTCGATCCAGTCGGGTGCCGGATCTCCCGCCTCGAACGAGGACGCGAACTCGCCCCCGGCGGCCGGAGCCCTGGCGGGCAGGGCGACCGCCGCGCCCTGTGCGCCGACGGCCATGACAAAGGCGGCCGTGAGGACGGCCGCCGGACCCCATCTGTGCCGAGTTCTCCGCTGCATCTACGGATTCCCCTCCTGCGCCCTCTGTTGGACAACGTTGTCAAGCTCCGGGGCGCAGGATCCAGTAGGGCGTCAAGTGGCCGGTGGTGTCAAGGGCGTTGGGCGTGGCATTCAGGGACTTATGCCGCGAATATTTCCGCCACCGGCCCGCGGGAGGCTCGTATTTCCGCGAGGTCTCAACTCGGAAAAGACCCTTGGTGAACCGTGCATTCGATCTTGCTACCGTGGCGGGAAGTGGACTATACCTGTCGGCACTTCCAGCGTGACCCTGCACCACCCAGCTTGACCCGACAGCGGTGCCGGGGAGGATCCGGTTCACCGCCTGAGTCCTGGAGAAGGCGAGGACTTGAGCATGGGATCCACCTCGAACAACAGTGCCGAAGGCGTCGGCCGGCGTGATCTGATCAAGCGGTCCGCCGCGCTCGGCCTGGTCGCGGCCCCGGGTATGGGACTGCTGTCCGCCTGTGCGAGCAGCGGCGGAGGAGGTCAGAAGAAGGACAAGGCGGGGAAGAAGACCGCCAAGAACCCGCTGGGTGTCAACGAGAGCGCCCAGATGGAATTCGTCCTCTTCGACGGCGGCTTCGGCAAGGAGTACGCCCAGGACGCGGTGAAGATCTACCAGAAGGACTTCCCCAAGGCGCAGGTGAAGTTCTCCGCCACCCAGAAGATCCAGTCCACGCTCCAGCCCCGCTTCAACCAGGGCAACCCGCCGGACCTCATCGACAACTCCGGCGCCGAGCAGATGGACATGGGCGTCCTGGTCGGCAAGGACCAGCTGTCCGACCTCACCCCGCTGCTGGACGCGCCGTCGTACGACGACCCGAACAAGAAGGTCCGCGACACGCTGCGCCCCGGCATCGTGGAGATGGGACAGTTCGACGGCAACCCGGTGTGGATCTTCTACTACGCCTACACGGTGTACGGCGTCTGGTACTCGCAGAAGGCCCTGAACTCGCTGGACGCGGAGTACCCGAAGACCTGGGACGAGATGCTCGCGGTCTGCGAGAAGGCCAAGAAGAAGGGCATGGCGGGCTGGACGTACGCGGGCAAGTACCCGTACTACATCCCCTTCTCGCTCTACCCGATGATCGGCAAGGTCGGCGGGCGCGAGGTGCTCGACGCCATCGACAACCTGGAGCCGAACGCCTGGAAGCACCCGGCCGTCAAGGCCTGTTTCGAGGCGTACTACGAGCTCTACAAGAAGGGCTACATCCTCAAGGGCACCCCGGGCCTCGACCACATCCAGTCGCAGACCGCCTGGGCCAAGGGCGAGGCGCTGTTCATCCCGAACGGCTCCTGGGTGGAGAACGAGTCGGCGAACGTCATCCCGAAGGACTTCGACCTCGCCGTCTCCGCGCCCTCCGGCATCGACAGCAGCGACAAGCTGCCGTTCGGCACCATCTGGGCCTCCGGCGGTGAGCCGTTCGTCGTGCCGGCCAAGGCGGCGAACCCCGAGGGCGGCATGGAGCAGCTGCGCATCATGCTCTCCGAGGCGTCGTCCAAGAACTTCACCAGCAAGGTGAAGTCGCTGACGGCCTACAACGGCGGCACCACCGGAATCACGCTCACCCCGGGCCTCAAATCGGGTGTCGCGGCGCTTCAGCTGGCCGGATCCAACGTGGTGAATCCGCGTCTTCAGGACTGGTACGTGCAGCTCCAGAAGGAGAAGATCGGAGTGTCCGGGCTCGGCGAGATGATGGCCGGCCGGCTCACCCCGGCCGAGGCCATCAAGAAGATCCAGGGATTCGCCGACGAAGCGGCCAAGGACACCACCATCAAGCACTACAAGCACCAGTAAACAGCACCCTGACCGCACCGGAGTGGCGATGCAGCACGGCAAGTACCGGTTCATCGTGGGGTTTTTGGCATTGCCCCTGGGACTGTACGCGCTCTTCGTGGTGTGGCCGTTCATCCAGTCCATCTACTATTCGTTCACGGACTGGACCGGCCTGAGCCCCGAATTCAAGATGGTCGGCTTCGACAACTACACGAGGATGGTCCACGACGACATCTTCTGGAAGTCGCTGGAGCACAGTCTGCTGTTCGCCCTGGTGCTGCCACTGGTGACGATCAGTCTGGCGCTGTTCTTCGCCTTCATGATCAATGTGGGCGGACGGCGGAGGAAGGGCGGCCCCGCGATCTCCGGGGTGCGGGGCTCGTCCTTCTACAAAATCGTCTACTTCTTCCCGCAGGTGCTGTCCATCGCGATCGTCGCGCTGCTGTTCGCCTTCGCGTACAACCCGGACAGCGGCGCGATCAACTCGATCCTGCGGGGCGTCGGCCTCGGCAGCGTCCAGCCGCTGTGGCTGGGCGACCCGAGCCTCGCGCTGTGGTGCGTGATGGCCGTGCTCGTCTGGTCCACGGTCGGCTTCTTCGTGGTCCTGTTCTCCGCGGGTATGGCCTCCATCCCCACCGAGCTGTACGAGTCGGCGCTGCTCGACGGCGCCGGCCGGGCCGCCACCTTCTTCCGGATCACCCTGCCGCTGCTGTGGGACACCGTGCAGTCCGGCTGGGTCTACATGGGCATCCTCGCGCTCGGCGCCGAGTCGTTCGCGGTCGTACAGATCATGACGACCGGACCGGGCGGGCCCGACTACTCGACCACGGTGCTGGTCCTGTACGTGTACCAGAAGGCGTTCCGGGACGGTCAGGCCGCCTACGCCACCACGATCGGCGTCGCCCTGCTCGTCGTCACGCTCGCCTTCGCGGCGATCGTGATGCGGCTGGGCCGTCGCGAGCGGCTGGAGTTCTGACAGATGAAGACGACCGAGACCCCCGCACCGCTGCCGGCCGAGTCCGGCGCGACCGTCTCCAAGATCGACGTACCGGTCCCGCGGCCGTCCGGGAAGAAGAGCGAGGGCGGTGTCCTCAACGTCTTCTCCCACGGCGTGCTGATCATCTGGGCGATCATGGTGGTCACGCCGCTGCTGTGGGCGGTGATGACGTCCTTCAAGTCCGACAGCTCCATCTTCTCCTCGCCCTGGTCGCTGCCGGACCACCTGCACTTCGACAACTGGGCGCGGGCCTGGACCGACGCCAACATGAGCGACTACTTCCTCAACACCGTCCTGGTGGTCGGCGGTTCGCTCGTCGGCACCCTGGTCCTCGGCTCCATGGCGGCCTACGTCCTCGCCCGCTTCGACTTCCCGGGCAACCGCTTCATCTACTACCTGTTCGTCGGCGGCATGAGCTTCCCGATCATGCTCGCGCTGGTCCCGCTGTTCTACGTCGTGAACAACATGGGCCTGCTGAACACGATCCACGGGCTGATCCTGGTCTACATCGCGTACTCGCTGCCGTTCACCGTCTTCTTCCTGACGGCGTTCTTCCGCACCCTGCCCACCTCGGTGGCGGAGGCGGCCTTCGTGGACGGTGCTTCGCACACGCGCACGTTCTTCCAGATCATGCTGCCCATGGCCAAGCCGGGCCTGATCAGCGTCGGCATCTTCAACTTCCTGGGCCAGTGGAACCAGTACATGCTGCCCACGGTCCTCAACACCGACCCCGACAAGAAGGTCCTCACCCAGGGGCTGGTCCAGCTGGCGGTCAGCCAGGGCTACAAGGGCGACTGGTCCGGCCTCTTCGCGGGCCTGGTCATGGCCATGCTGCCGGTGCTCGGGGCGTACATCGTCTTCCAGCGCCAGGTGGTCCAGGGCCTGACCGCGGGGGCGCTGAAGTAGTCTCCCGACCCGGACGGGGGTCACCCGTCGCGACCGTCCGTGCGCACGCCGTCCCCGTCCCGGGGGCGGCGTGCGCCGTTGTGTGCGCTGCGTCTCCGAAGCCCCGGATACGGTTCAACCTCTTGACGTGAGTCGCCCCGAACGGCTCAGCTTAGAGTTCACTAGTTGGACATACGCGGGGCCTCGCCGAAGCGGCCTCGCGCTCAGGAGGTCGTCGTGGAGACTCCAGGGTCGCAGTCGTCGCTGCACCGAGCCAACCTGGAGCGGGTCGTCCGGGCCGTACGCCTGGCAGGGTCCCTCACGCAGGCGGAGATCGCGCGGACGACCGGTCTGTCCGCCGCGACCGTCTCCAACATCGTGCGGGAGTTGAAGGACGGCGGAACCGTCGAGGTCACGCCCACATCCGCGGGCGGGCGGCGGGCCCGCAGCGTCAGCCTGAGCGGGGACGCGGGCATTGTGATCGGCGTCGACTTCGGGCACACCCATCTGCGGGTCGCGATCGGCAACCTCGCCCATCAGGTACTGGCCGAGGAGGCCGAGCCGCTGGACGTGGACGCGTCCGCCGCGCAGGGCTTCGACCGGGCGGAGCAGCTGGTCAGCAGGCTGATCGAGGCCACCGGGGTGAACCGGTCCAAGGTGGCCGGGGTGGGCCTCGGCGTGCCGGGCCCCATCGACGTCGAGTCGGGCACCCTGGGCTCGACGTCGATCCTGCCGGGCTGGGGCGGCACCAAGCCCGCCGAGGAGCTGCGCGAGCGGCTCGGGGTGCCCGTGCACGTGGACAACGACGCCAACCTCGGCGCCCTCGGCGAGCTGGTCTGGGGCAGCGGGAAGGGCGTGCGCGACCTCGCGTACATCAAGGTCGCGAGCGGTGTCGGCGCCGGTCTGGTGATCGACGGGAAGATCTATCGCGGTCCGGGCGGCACCGCCGGAGAAATCGGGCATATTACACTCGATGAATCCGGCCCGGTCTGCCGTTGCGGCAACCGTGGCTGCCTGGAGACCTTCGCGGCCGCACGCTATGTGCTCCCGCTGCTCCAGCCCAGTCACGGCCCCGACCTCACGCTCGAGGGCGTCGTACGGCTGGCCAGGGAAGGTGACCCGGGCTGCCGTCGGGTGATCGCCGACGTCGGCCGCCACATCGGCAGTGGAGTGGCCAATCTCTGCAATCTGCTGAACCCGAGCAGGGTGGTCCTCGGCGGTGATCTCGCCGAGGCCGGCGAGCTGGTGCTCGGGCCGATCAGGGAGTCCGTCGGCCGGTACGCCATCCCCAGCGCGGCACGCCAACTGTCGGTTCTGCCCGGGGCACTTGGGGGCCGTGCGGAGGTGCTCGGAGCGCTTGCCCTCGCCCTCAGCGAGATGGGTGATTCGTCGCTTCTGTCAGGTAATGTCGTCGGGGCTCTGTCCGCGGCTACCCCTGCCTTCACTTAGATAACGGATGGCACCGTTGCCATCTCGTTAAGGATTTACTTCTTGACGTCGAACCTGCGGCCGAGTTGACTTCCAGCCACCTCGGCCGCAACGACGCGGCCTCGTCAGGGAGGTTTTCAAGTGAACGCACGTATGCGTCGTGCCGCCGTTGTCGTCGCCGCCGGTGCGATGGCCGTCACG
The DNA here is from genome assembly GCF_001866665.1 of Streptomyces monashensis. Taxonomy (GTDB): domain Bacteria; phylum Actinomycetota; class Actinomycetes; order Streptomycetales; family Streptomycetaceae; genus Streptomyces; species Streptomyces monashensis. The sequence continues at coordinate 113,953 of NZ_MLYO01000016.1, forward strand.
CTGGCCGCCTGTGGCAGTGCCAAGGAGTCGAAGAGCAGCAACTCCTCCTCGTCGTCCTCCGCCAAGAAGGGCGACAACATCAAGGTCGGCCTCCTTCTTCCGGAGAACAAGACCGCGCGTTACGAGAAGTTCGACAAGCCGCTGATCGAGAAGAAGATCAAGGAGCTGACGAACGGCAAGGCGACGCTCGACTACAACAACGCCCACCAGGACGCGAACCTGCAGGCGCAGCAGGTCGACACCATGATCACCAACAAGGTGGACGTCCTGATCGTGGACGCGGTCGACGCCAAGGCCATCCAGAACTCCGTGCAGAAGGCCGTGGACGCCGGCATCAAGGTCGTCGCCTACGACCGCCTCGCCGAGGGCCCGATCAGCGCCTACACCTCGTTCGACAACGAGGAGGTCGGCAAGACCCAGGGCCAGGCCCTGCTGAAGGCGCTGGGCAGCAAGGCCACCACGTCCTCCAAGATCGTGATGGTCAACGGCTCGGTCACCGACCCGAACGCCGCCCAGTTCAAGAAGGGCGCCCTCGAGGTCCTGAACGGCAAGGTCACGATCGCCAAGTCGTACGACACCAAGGAGTGGTCGCCGGACAACGCCAACTCCGAGATGGAGGCGGCGATCTCCGCGGTCGGCAAGGGCAGCATCGCGGGTGTCTACTCCGCCAACGACGGCATGGCCGGCGGTATCATCACCGCCCTCAGTGGCGCCGGCATCAAGGTCCCGGTCACCGGCCAGGACGCCGAGCTCGCCGGTGTGCAGCGCATCGTCGCCGGTACGCAGTACATGAGCGTCTTCAAGTCCTACCCGCAGGAGGCGAACGTCGCCGCGGAGATGGCCGTCGCGCTCGCCCAGGGCAAGTCGCTGGACTCCATCGCCAAGGACAAGGTCTCCAGCACCTCCCAGAAGGATGTCCCGTCCGTCCTCGTCCCGGTCGTCTCGCTGACCCAGGACAACATCAAGGACACGGTCATCAAGGAGGGCTACTACACCGTCTCCGACATCTGCACCGCCGACTACAAGGCGGCCTGCGACAAGCTCGGCCTCAAGTAACCGGCGCCAAGTCCCTTCCCGTACACGGGCGTTCGTCCTTGAATGCCCCGTAGGGAAGCCGACCGGCCGCCCCCAGGACTCCTCCGGCGTCCCGCGATCACACAGCCCCGCAAGCTCGGCGCGGGGCGCCGGACGGAACTCCCCCCAGGGTTTCCCCCAACCCTCCCGCCCAGATTTCTGCACAACCTCCCGCCGGGTCAGGCGGCGAAGGAGATGGTTCACGTGTCCGCTACGCCCGTGCTGGCGTTGCGCGGGGTCTCCAAGCGGTTCGGTGCCGTTCAGGCGCTCACCGACGTAGAGCTTGAGGTCCACGCCGGTGAGGTGGTCGCCCTGGTGGGCGACAACGGCGCCGGAAAGTCCACGCTGGTCAAGACGATCGCCGGCGTGCACCCGATCGACGAGGGTGTCATCGAGTGGGACGGCAAGCCCGTCACCATCACCCGGCCGCACGACGCCCAGGCCCTGGGCATCGCGACGGTCTACCAGGACCTCGCGCTGTGCGACAACATCGACGTCGTCGGCAACCTCTTCCTCGGCCGTGAGCTGAGGAAGTGGGGCGTCCTGGACGAGGTCGAGATGGAGCGCCGCTCCCGCGAGCTGCTCACCACGCTGTCGATCCGCATCCCCAGCGTCCGTATCCCGATCGCCTCGCTCTCCGGCGGTCAGCGCCAGACCGTGGCCATCGCCCGTTCGATGCTCGGCGAGCCCAAGCTGGTCATCCTCGACGAGCCGACCGCCGCCCTCGGCGTGGAGCAGACCGCCCAGGTCCTCGACCTGGTCGAGCGCCTGCGCGAGCGCGGCCACGCCGTCATCCTCATCAGCCACAACATGGCGGACGTGAAGGCGGTGGCCGACAAGGTCGCCGTCCTGCGCCTCGGCCGCAACAACGGCGTCTTCGAGGTCAAGACGACCTCGCAGGAGGAGATCATCTCCGCCATCACCGGCGCCACCGACAACGCCGTGACCCGCCGTGCGGCGCGCACGAACGGGGAGGTTTCCAAGTGAGCATCGACAAGACCTCCGCGAGCGCCGGCGAGACCCCGGCGCAGGACGCGCCCGCCGTGGAGAACCCCGAGGCCGCGGCCGCCGCGGTCACCGCGGTCGACCCGCGCCTGCTGGTCCAGCAGGAGGGCCTGCTCGGCTACTGGCACGAGTTCAAGCGCAAGATGAAGGCCGGTGAGCTGGGCTCCGTCCCGGTCGTCCTGGGCCTCGCGATCATCTGCATCATCTTCCAGGTCCTGAACTCGAACTTCCTGTCCGCGCAGAACATCAACGACATCACGATCACGATGGTCGGCACGGGCATGATCTCGGTCGGCATCGTCTTCGTGCTGCTGCTCGGCGAGATCGACCTGTCCGTCGGCTCCGTCAGCGGCGCGGCCAGCGCCCTCGCCGGTGTCCTCGCGGTCAACCAGGGCTGGCCCGAGTGGACGGCCGTGCTCATCGCCCTCGCCGCGGGCATCGCCATCGGCGCGCTGCACGGCTTCTTCTTCGCCGTGCTCGGCGCTCCCGCCTTCGCCGTCACGCTGGCCGGTCTGCTGTTCTGGCTGGGCTTCATGCTGAAGGTGCTCGGCGCCGACGGCACGATCAACCTCGACCCGAACGGCCTGGTCGGCAAGCTCACCACGTACTACTTCTCGGACGTGGCCGCCGCCTACGGGCTCGCCGTCGTCGTGGTCGCGGTGTTCTTCCTGACCTCGTTCCTGGGCAACCGGCGCAGGGAGGCCGCGGGCGTGCCGTCCCGGCCGCTCAGCGACACGGTCCTGCGCACGGCGCTGCTGGCCGTGGTCGCCTTCGCCGCGGCGTACATGTACAACCAGTACAAGGGCCTGCCGCTGGCCACGGTGATCTTCCTCGCCTTCCTGATCGGCACCGACTTCGTGCTGCGCCGCACGCCGTACGGCCGCAAGATCTTCGCGCTCGGCGGCAGCGTCGAGGCGTCCCGGCGTGCGGGCATCAACGTCACCGCGGTGCGGATCTCCGTCTTCGCCATCTCGGGCGGCTTCGCCGCGATCGGCGGCCTCTTCCTGGCCTCGAAGATCGCGTCGGCGAACCAGAGCGCCGGCACCGGTGACCTGCTGATGAACGCGATCGCCGCGGCCGTCATCGGCGGTACGTCGCTCTTCGGCGGCCGGGGCCGCACCTGGAACGCGCTGCTCGGTGTGCTGGTGATCGTCTCGATCCAGTACGGACTCCAGCTGGAGTCCATCGCGGAGCCGGTGAAGTACATGATCACCGCCGCGGTTCTGCTCACCACCGTCGTGATCGACTCGATCACCCGGAAGACGCAGAAGACCGCGGGTCGCGCGTAACGTCGCGCGCAACAAAGGGTAGGAACAGTTGCCCGGTGCCCGAAAGGTGCCGGGCGCTGTCATGTCCTGCAAAGCCCAAACATTAGACTCGGGCGAGCCCGGAAAGCTCGATCAGCTCAACGCAAGGAGGCACGGGTGCCGCTGCTGACCCGCATCAGGGGACCGCGCGATCTGGACCGGCTCAGCCTGGAGGAGCTGGACCAGCTGGCAGGGGAGATCCGGACCTTCCTCGTCGACGCGGTCTCCAAGACCGGCGGCCACCTCGGCCCCAACCTGGGCGTGGTCGAGCTCACCATCGCCCTCCACCGCGTCTTCGACTCCCCGAAGGACAAGGTGCTCTGGGACACCGGCCACCAGTCCTACGTGCACAAGCTGCTCACCGGCCGGCAGGACTTCTCCCGGCTGAAGAAGAAGGGCGGCCTGTCCGGCTACCCCGCGCAGGCCGAGTCCGAGCACGACGTCATCGAGAACAGCCACGCCTCGACCGTGCTCGGCTGGGCCGACGGCATCGCCAAGGCGAACCAGCTCAAGCAGCGGGACAGCCATGTCGTCGCCGTCATCGGCGACGGCGCCCTCACCGGCGGTATGGCCTGGGAGGCGCTGAACAACATCGCCGACGCCAAGGACCGCCCGCTCGTCATCGTCGTCAACGACAACGAGCGGTCGTACGCCCCCACGATCGGCGGTCTCGCCAACCACCTGGCGACGCTGCGCACGACCGACGGGTACGAGCGTTTCCTGGCCCGCGGCAAGGACCTGCTGGAGCGCACGCCCGTCGTCGGCAGGCCGCTCTACGAGACCCTCCACGGCGCCAAGAAGGGCCTGAAGGACTTCATCGCCCCGCAGGGCATGTTCGAGGACCTCGGCCTGAAGTACGTCGGCCCGATCGACGGCCACGACATCGAGGCGCTGGAGTCGGCGCTGGCCCGCGCCAAGCGGTTCGGCGGCCCGGTGATCGTGCACTGCCTGACCGAGAAGGGCCGCGGCTACCAGCCCGCCCTGGCGGACGAGGCCGACCGCTTCCACGGCATCGGCCCGATCCACCCCGACACCGGCCTGCCGGTCAAGGCCTCGGGCGCCGACTGGACCTCCGTGTTCGGCGACGAGATGGTCGAGCTCGGCAAGGAGCGCGACGACATCGTGGCCATCACGGCGGCCATGCTCCAGCCGGTCGGCCTGAAGAAGTTCGCGGACGCCTTCCCGGACCGCATCTACGACGTCGGCATCGCCGAGCAGCACGGCGCCGTCTCGGCCGCCGGCCTCGCCTACGCCGGTCTGCACCCGGTCTTCGCCGTCTACGCCACCTTCCTCAACCGCGCCTTCGACCAGGTCCTGATGGACGTGGCCCTGCACAAGTGCGGCGTGACCTTCGTGCTGGACCGGGCCGGCGTCACGGGCACGGACGGTGCCTCGCACAACGGCATGTGGGACATGTCGATCCTCCAGGTCGTGCCGGGGCTGCGGCTGGCCGCGCCGCGCGACGCCGAGCAGGTGCGGGCCCAGCTCCGCGAGGCCGTCGCCGTCGACGACGCGCCGACCGTGGTGCGCTTCTCCAAGGGCGCCGTCGGCCCCGCCGTACCGGCCGTGGGCCGCGTCGGCGCCATGGACGTGCTGCGCGAGCCCGGCACCGACCGGCCGGACGTGCTGCTGGTCTCGGTCGGCGCCCTCGCCCCGATGTGCCTGGAGATCGCCGGCCTGCTCGACAAGCAGGGCATCTCCACCACCGTCGTCGACCCGCGCTGGGTCAAGCCCGTCGACGAGGCCCTGGCCCCGCTGGCCGAGCGCCACCGGGTCGTCGTGACCGTCGAGGACAACAGCCGCGTCGGCGGTGTCGGCTCCGCGGTCGCCCAGGCCCTGCGCGACGCGGGCGTGGACGTGCCGCTGCGCGACTTCGGCATCCCGCCGCGCTTCCTGGACCACGCCTCCCGCAGCGAGGTGCTCACCGAGATCGGCCTGACCGCCCCGGACATCGCCCGCCAGGTCACCGGGCTGGTCGCCAGGCTCGACGGCCGGTTCGACCGCACGGCCGCCGAGGTGGACTCGGTGGAGCCCGCGCGCGACTGACCGAACGCGCCCCCCGCGGGCCGGTTCCGCCCCCCTTTGCGGTGGCGGAACCGGCCCGCTTGCGTGAACCTGCCCCTACCGGGGCATACGCTCCCCGACCCTCCCGATCATGCCGGGCCGTGTCCGGCCGATGTCGGGACACCCACAAGCGTGGGAGGTAGGCACGTGAGCAGCGCGCTGTTCAGGACGAAGAACGTCGAGCAGTCCATCCAGGACACCGAGGAACCGGAGCACTCGCTCAAGAAGTCCCTCTCCGCGCTCGACCTGACCGTCTTCGGCGTCGGTGTCATCATCGGCACCGGCATTTTCGTTCTCACTGGTCAGGTCGCCAAGAACAACGCCGGCCCGGCGGTGTCCCTGGCCTTCGTGGTGGCCGGCGTGGTCTGCGGGCTCGCCGCGCTGTGCTACGCCGAGTTCGCGTCCACCGTCCCCGTGGCCGGTTCGGCGTACACCTTCAGCTACGCCTCGCTGGGCGAGCTGCCCGCCTGGATCATCGGCTGGGACCTGGTCCTGGAGTTCGCGCTCGGCACGGCGGTGGTGGCCGTCGGCTGGTCCGGCTACATCCGCTCGCTGCTCGACAACGCGGGCTGGCACCTGCCGGACTACCTGTCCGGCCGGGACAACGCCACCGGCTTCGGTTTCGACATCCTCGCCGCCGCCCTGGTGCTCGTGCTCACCGGCATCCTCGTCCTCGGCATGAAGTTGTCCGCCCGGATCACCTCGCTCGTCGTCGCGATCAAGGTGATCGTCGTCCTCATCGTGATCGTCGCCGGCGCCTTCTTCATCAAGGGCGGGAACTACAAGCCGTTCATCCCGCCGTCCCAGCCGGTGCCGGCGGGCGGCAATCTCAAGGCCCCGCTGATCCAGCTGATGGTCGGCTGGGCACCGGCCAACTTCGGTGTGATGGGCATCTTCACCGCCGCCTCCGTCGTCTTCTTCGCCTTCATCGGCTTCGACATCGTGGCGACGGCCGCCGAGGAGACCCGCAACCCGCAGCGCGACATGCCCCGCGGCATCCTCGGCTCGCTGTTCATCTGCACCGTGCTGTACGTGGCCGTGTCCATCGTCGTCACCGGCATGGAGAAGTACTCCAAGCTGTCCGTGGAGGCCCCGCTCGCCGACGCCTTCAAGGCCATCGGGCACCCCTGGTACGCGGGCGTGATCAGTTTCGGCGCGGCCGTCGGTCTGACCACGGTCTGCATGATCCTGCTCCTCGGCCAGACGCGCGTCTTCTTCGCGATGAGCCGCGACGGGCTGCTGCCGCGCTTCTTCTCGCACGTCCACCCGCGCTTTCGGACCCCGCACCGGCCGACCGTCCTGCTCGGCGTGATCATCGCGATCGTCGCCGGCTTCACCAGCCTGGCCGAGCTGGCCGAGCTGGTGAACATCGGCACGCTCTTCGCGTTCGTCGTCGTCGCGATCAGCGTGGTGATCCTGCGCCGCACCCGCCCCGACCTGCCCCGTGCCTTCCGCACCCCGTGGGTCCCGCTCGTCCCGGTCCTGTCGGTGTGCGCCTCGCTGTGGCTGATGCTCAACCTGCCCGCCGAGACCTGGCTGCGGTTCGCCGTCTGGATGGTGATCGGCTTCGTCGTCTACTTCTTCTACGGCCGCACCCACAGCCGGCTGGCCCTGCGGGAGCAGACCCCGGCCGGGGACGCCCAGGGACCGCCCGCCGGGAACACTCCCTAGGGCCCCGCTCGGGGACCGTGCGCCTCAGCCGCGCACCGCGCGCGGGCCGGTGACCTCGGCGCCCAGACCGGTCACCCTGCGGCGCAGCTCGCGGTCGGCCGTCACGACCAGGCAGGGGCGGTCGCCGGCGGCCGCGGTGAGTTCCACGATCCGGTCGTCGCCGCTGCCGGGCGCCTCGTCGACGTGTACCCCGGGCACGGAGGCCACACCCCGGGCCGCGCCCTCGACCACGAGGACCAGCTCCACGGGCCCGGACAGACCGGCCACGCCGGAGCGCGCGTACGGCACCAGCCGGTCGCGCAGGCGGGCGGCGGCCGCGCGGCGGTCGCGCCACCAGCCGTCGGGCACGGAGCCGACGACGTTCGCGCCGTCGATGATGAGCAGCGGCACAGGAGGAGGTGCGCTCTCCGCGTCGGGCGCGCCGGTGGTGTCCGTCATACCGGTAAGGGTCTCAGCCGGTGACCAGGGCGGCGGGAGCGCCCCGAAGACCACCGCATAGGGTGAAGCGGTGAACGGCGACTGGTTCCTGCGCGGCCGAGACGGCCGGCTCAGTGTCTACCTGATCTCCGGTGACGCCGTGGTGTGGCGGGCCGAGCGCGTCCCCGGCGGCTCGTGGACCGCGCCTCAGCGGCTGGGCGGCGATCTGCCGCTGCACCCCTCGGCCGGGATCGGCCAGGGCCACGACGGCTATGCCCACCTGGTGGCCTGGCGGCCCACGGCGGAGGGCGAGTCGGGCCTGGTGCACTCCACGCACTTCCGCCCGCTGCTCGCGGCCCTGGACTGGAACCCGGTCGGCCACCCGAAGAAGAAGGGCGACCGGACGGGCACCCCGGCCGTCACCGTGGACGCCGAGGGCCGCGCCCATGTGTTCGTCCGCAACAACGGCGCCGGAGTGCACCACCTCGCCCAGAAGGAGAAGGGCGGCTGGGAGCCCTGGCTCGACCTGCGGGGCAGCAAGGTCCAGGACGGACTGGCGGCGGTGACCGGGGAGTCCGGCCTGGTCGAGGTGTACGCGGCCGTCCCCGACGGCATGCTGCGCTGGAGCCAGCAGGAGCCGGGCGCCCGGCCGGTCATGCAGGAGCGTCTGAAGGCCCCGGTCCGCCCCGGCACCCTGCGCGCCCTCGCGACCTCGTCCGGGAGCACGACGGTGTTCTTCACGGACACCTCGGGGGACCTGTGCGCCTGGCGCCCCGGCGGCGAGCCGGTGGTCCTCATGCCCGCGGCGGGCCCCGGCCCCGTCGCGGCGATCCGCTGCGCACTCGACGGCCACGACTGCACCCTGCTCGCGCAGCGCTCGGCGAGCGGCCGGGTGGCCTTCGCCGCCTATCCCACGGAGCTCGAGTCGGCGGGCGCCTGGTGGACGGAGTCGGGCCCGCGCCTGCCCGTCGACGCCCTGGTGGGCCTGGCCGAGGACGCGGACGGCCGGGTGGTGGCGGCGACGCTGTCCCCGTCGACCGGGCAGCTCCTGCTGTCCCGGCGCAAGGACGAGCCGGGGCTGGCGCTCACGGCGTGGCAGCAGGTCTGAGCATGCGAAAGGGCCCCCGCCGCCGCGGGGGCCCCGCACACCGCGTCCGGTGTTACGCCGGGACCGACGCCACGCCCGGGGCGAGGAACTTCCTGCCGGTCACGCGCTCCGAGACACCCTCACGGTCCAGGTACGGCGTGATGCCGCCCAGGTGGAAGGGCCAGCCGGCGCCCGTGATCAGGCACAGGTCGATGTCCTGCGCCTCGGCGACGACGCCCTCGTCGAGCATGAGCCCGATCTCCTGCGCGACCGCGTCGAGCACCCGCTCGCGGACCTGCTCCTCGGTCAGCACGCTGTCGCCCTGCTTGAGCAGCGCGGCGACCTCCGGGTCCAGCTCCGGCTTGCCGCTGTCGTAGACGTAGAAGCCGCGCTTGCCCGCCTCGACGACCGCCTTGAGGTTCGGGGAGACCGTGAAGCGCTCCGGGAACGCGCCGTGCAGCGTCTCGGAGACGTGCAGGCCGATCGCCGGGCCGACCAGCTCCAGGAGCACCAGCGGGGACATGGGCAGACCGAGCGGCTCGACGGCCTTCTCGGCGACCTCGACCGGGGTGCCCTCGTCGATGACGTTCTGGATCTCGCCCATGAAGCGGGTCAGGATGCGGTTCACGACGAACGCCGGGGCGTCCTTGACCAGGACCGCGGTCTTCTTCAGCTTCTTGGCGACGGCGAACGCGGTCGCGAGCGAGGCGTCGTCCGTCTTCTCGCCGCGGACGATCTCGAGCAGCGGGAGGACGGCGACCGGGTTGAAGAAGTGGAAGCCGACGACCCGCTCGGGGTGCTTCAGCTTCGACGCCATCTCCGACACCGACAGCGAGGAGGTGTTGGTCGCGAGGATCGCGTGCGCCGGCGCGACGGCCTCGACCTCCGCGAACACCTGCTGCTTGACGCCGATCTCCTCGAACACGGCCTCGATGACGAAGTCCGCGTCGGAGAAGCCCTCGGCCTTGTCCAGGACACCGCTGACCAGCGCCTTGAGGCGGTTGGCCTTGTCCTGGTTGATCCGGCCCTTGCCGAGCAGCTTGTCGATCTCGGCGTGGACGTAGCCCACACCCTTGTCGACGCGCTCCTGGTCGATGTCGGTCAGTACGACCGGCACCTCGAGGCGGCGCAGGAACAGCAGCGCGAGCTGGCTGGCCATCAGACCGGCGCCGACGACACCGACCTTGGTGACCGGGCGCGCCAGGTTCTTGTCCGGGGCGCCGGCGGGACGCTTGCCGCGCTTCTGGACGAGGTTGAACGCGTAGAGGCCCGCGCGCAGTTCGCCGCCCATGATCAGGTCGGCGAGCGCCTGGTCCTCGGCGTCGAAGCCCTGCTGCAGGTCACCGTTCCTGGCGGCCTCGATGATGTCGAGGGCGCGGTAGGCGGCCGGGGCCGCGCCGTGCACCTTGGAGTCCGCGATGAAGCGGCCCCGGGCGACGGCCTGGTCCCAGGCCTCGCCGCGGTCGATCACCGGGCGCTCGACGGTGACGTCGCCCTTGAGGACCTGGGCGGTCCACAGCAGCGACTGCTCCAGGAAGTCGGCGCCCTCGAAGAGCGCGTCGGCGATGCCGAGGTCGAAGACCTGCTGGCCCTTGAGCTGCTTGTTCTGGTTGAGGCTGTTCTCGATGATGACCGAGACGGCCTTGTCGGCGCCGATCAGGTTCGGCAGCAGGGCGCAGCCGCCCCAGCCGGGGACCAGACCGAGGAAGACCTCGGGCAGCGAGAACGCCGGGATCGCCTTGGAGACGGTCCGGTAGGAGCAGTGCAGACCGACCTCGACGCCGCCGCCCATCGCGGCACCGTTGTAGTACGCGAAGGTCGGCACGGCCAGCTTGGCCAGGCGCTTGAAGACCTCGTGGCCGCCCTTGCCGATGGCGAGGGCGTGCTCGTGCTCCTTGAGGATCTCCACACCCTTGAGGTCGGCGCCGACCGCGAAGATGAACGGCTTGCCGGTGATGCCGGCGCCGACGATCCCGCCGTCCGCGGCCTCCTTCTCGACCTGGTCGATCGCGGTGTTGAGGTTCGCGAGCGAGGCGGGGCCGAAGGTGGTCGGCTTGGTGTGGTCCAGGCCGTTGTCCAGCGTGATCAGTGCGAAGCGGCCCGCGCCGAAGGGCAGGTCGAGGTGGCGTACGTGCGCGGACGTGACGACCTCGTCGGGGAACTGCGCGGAGGCCTGCTGCAGAAGCTCGGCGGTGGTGCTCACTTGTCCCCCTCGAAGTGCGGGTTCTCCCAGATGACCGTCGCGCCCATGCCGAAGCCGACGCACATGGTGGTCAGGCCGTAGCGGACGTGCGGCTGCTCCTCGAACTGGCGGGCCAGCTGCGTCATCAGACGGACGCCGGAGGAGGCCAGCGGGTGGCCGAAGGCGATGGCGCCGCCGTACTGGTTGACGCGCGCGTCGTCGTCGGCGATGCCGTAGTGCTCCAGGAAGGCGAGGACCTGGACGGCGAAGGCCTCGTTGATCTCGAAGAGGTTGATGTCCTCGATCGACAGACCGGCCTTGGCGAGGGCCTTCTCCGTGGCCGGGATCGGGCCGTAGCCCATGACCTCCGGCTCGACGCCCGCGAAGGCGTACGAGACGAGGCGCATCTTCACCGGCAGGTCGTTCTCGCGGGCGAAGTCCTCGGAGGCGATGATCGAGGCGGTCGCGCCGTCGTTGAGACCGGCGGCGTTACCGGCGGTGACGCGGCCGTGCACGCGGAACGGTGTCTTCAGACCGGACAGGCTCTCCAGCGTCGTACCCGGACGCATCGGCTCGTCGGCGGTGACCAGACCCCAGCCGGTCTCGCCGGCCTCCGGGTTGGTGCGGCGCACCGAGATCGGCACCAGGTCCTGCTGGATCTTGCCGTCGGCGTACGCCTTGGCGGCCTTCTCCTGCGAGCGCACCGCGTACTCGTCCGCGCGCTGCTTGGTGATCGTCGGGTACCGGTCGTGCAGGTTCTCGGCGGTCATGCCCATGAACAGGGCGGACTCGTCGACGAGCTTCTCGCTCACGAACCGCGGGTTCGGGTCCACGCCCTCGCCCATCGGGTGGCGGCCCATGTGCTCCACGCCACCGGCGATGACGGCGTCGTAGGCGCCGAAGGCGATCGATCCGGCGGTGGTGGTGACGGCGGTCAGGGCGCCGGCGCACATGCGGTCGATCGAGTAGCCCGGCACGGACTGCGGCAGGCCCGCGAGGATGCCGGCGGTACGGCCGAGGGTCAGACCCTGGTCACCGATCTGGGTGGTCGCGGCGATGGCGACCTCGTCGATCTTCTTCGGGTCCAGACCGGGGTTGCGGCGCAGCAGCTCCCGGATCGCCTTCACGACAAGGTCGTCGGCGCGGGTCTCGTGGTAGATGCCCTTCGGGCCCGCCTTGCCGAACGGGGTGCGGACGCCGTCGACGAAGACGACGTCCCTGACGGTACGAGGCACGATGGCTCTCCTCCAGAATGGGACGCTGAGCGCTTGCTTACGACCATGCTACTTGTGAGTAATGTAGCTGCCCAGCCCCCCGGGCCGGAGCGGCGAACGTCACATGCCCGCAGGCGCCGCAGGCCCCTCGGCGCCGGCCGGGCTCCTGAGTCGTGGTGCAAGGGGCGGCGCATCGGCGGCTCGATCCTGGTGGACCTGTGCGCGCGCCCCCGGCCGCCGTGACCGTCCCTGTCCCGGCGGCCGTCTCGGCATCGAACTCCGGTTCCGGACAGGGGACTTCGCGGCCCCGGCGGCTGCCGGCCGAACTCCGGCACCGGCCGACCCGCGCCCACGCGGTCCGGCGACCAGGATCTTGGCGTGATCTCGACGTCCCTGTTCCGCTTCCGCGGTCCCTGTGGCGCCCGCCGGGAGACGCCGCGGTAAGGCTAGGACCCCTTCGACGAGAGTGCCTTCACCAGCACCGGCGTCACCAGGGCCACCTGCCAGGGGCGCGCGCCGTAGCCGGTCAGCGCGGACTCCATGGAGTCGGTGTCGGCGGACTGCGGCGGCTCCCAGCAGATGCGCCGGACCGTGTCCGGAGCCACCAGGTTCTCCTGGGGCAGGCCGAGCTGTTCGGCGAGGGCGGTGACCCCCGCCCGGGCCGAGGACAGCCGGGCCGCGGCGGCGGGGTCCTTGTCGGCCCAGGCGCGCGGCGGCGGCGGCCCGGCCACGGGCTGGCCCGGCTGGGGCAGCGCGGTGTCCGGCAGGGCCTTGGCCCGGTCGACGGCCGCCTGCCACTGCTCCAGCTGCCGCCGCCCCATCCGGTGCCCGAAGCCGTTCAGCGCCGCGAGCGCGTGCACGTTGGCCGGAAGGGACAGCGCCGCCTCCACGATGGCCGCGTCGCTCAGCACCTTGCCCGGCGACACGTCCCGGCGCTGCGCGATCCGGTCGCGGGTCTCCCACAGCTCCCGTACCACCCCGAGCTGCCGGCGCCGCCGTACCTTGTGCATCCCGGACGTGCGCCGCCAGGGGTCCTTGCGCGGCTCGGCGGGCGGTGCCGTCGCGATCGCGTCGAACTCCTGGAGGGCCCACTCCAGCTTGCCCTGGCGCTCCAGCTCCTTCTCCAGGGCGTCGCGCAGGTCGACGAGCAGCTCCACGTCGAGGGCGGCGTACCGCAGCCAGGGCTCGGGCAGCGGGCGGGTCGACCAGTCGACGGCGGAGTGGCCCTTCTCCAGGACGTAGCCGAGGACGCCCTCGACCATGGCGCCGAGGCCGACCCGGGGGAATCCGGCCAGCCGGCCGGCCAGCTCGGTGTCGAACAGCCGGGTCGGGACCATGCCTATCTCGCGCAGACAGGGCAGGTCCTGGGTGGCGGCGTGCAGGTCCCACTCGGCGCCGGCCAGCGCCGCGCCGAGCCCGGACAGGTCGGGGCAGGCCACCGGGTCGATCAGCGCGGTCCCGGCGCCCTCGCGGCGCAGCTGCACCAGGTAGGCGCGCTGGCCGTAGCGGTATCCGGAGGCGCGCTCGGCGTCGACGGCGACGGGGCCGGAGCCGGCGGCGAACGCGGAGATGACCTCGGTCAGGGAGGCCGCGTCGGCGATCACGGGCGGAATGCCCTCGCGGGGTTCGAGCAGCGGCGTCGGCGCCCCCGTCACAGAAGATCCGGCGTCGTCCGGAGGAGTGCCTCCGGTGATGCGCAGGGAGCTGTCTGCTGCGGTGTCTTGGGCGTCGGTCACCTGTCAAGGGTATCCGTGTATGGACTGCGCCCGTCGACGGAACGTTCCGTCGACGGGCGCGGGAGGGTCGTAAACCGGTCAGCCCGGGCGCGTGAAGACCCCGCGCGGGTGAATCGGCCGCTGCGCCGAACGGCTCAGTGGATGATCCCGGTGCGCAGGGCCACGGCCACCATCCCGGCGCGGTCGCCCGTGCCCAGCTTGCGGGCGATGCGGGCGAGGTGGCTCTTGACGGTCAGGGCGGACAGGCCCATCGAGACGCCGATGGCCTTGTTGGACTGGCCCTCCGCGACCAGGCGCAGCACCTCGACCTCGCGGCCGGACAGCTCGCGGTAGCCACCCGGGTGACTCGGGGCACCCGGGGGGCGGCGGTGCATCCGGGCGGCGCCGAGGGGAGCGGCGCCGGGCCGGGCGGGCAGGCCGATGTTGGTGCGGGTGCCGGTGACGACGTAGCCCTTGACGCCGCCGGCCAGCGCGTTGCGGACCGCGCCGATGTCGTCGGCCGCGGACAGCGCCAGCCCGTTGGGCCAGCCCGCGGCGCGGGTCTCGGACAGGAGGGTCAGGCCGGAGCCGTCGGGCAGGTGGACGTCGGCGACGCAGATGTCGCGGGGGTTGCCGATGCGGGGACGAGCCTCCGCGATGGACGAGGCCTCGATGACATCGCGCACGCCGAGCGCCCACAGGTGGCGGGTGACGGTGGAGCGGACGCGCGGGTCGGCCACGACCACCATGGCGGTCGGCTTGTTCGGGCGGTAGGCGACCAGGCTTGCGGGCTGCTCGAGGAGAACGGACACCAGGCCTCCTGGGGTGGGGGGACGGGGCCGGCTTGTGGGGATTCAGCCGGGACGAACCGTGCTTTCTAGGTCACAGTCGTCTTCGGCAGCAAACTCGTCCGCCTTTAGAGAATGATCACGATCTAGTGAGTAACAATCTGTGCAATTCGGACACGCGATCGATCATCCGAAGATCAAGTCGGTTCGAGCGGATGCGATCCGGGTTCGAAAGTGGCCGTATCGACAAAGAGATGGTCAATGAGGCGTCCAAGCGGGGGACCCACGGGAACCTTGCGATCATCTCACCGTGACTGCGGGCCCCTGCGCTGCGGCAGCGTGACCACCGAGGCGTCCCCCGGACCGGCCGGCGGCAGCCCCGCGACCTGCGCCAGCAGATCGCACCAGGAGGCCAGATGGGACGCCGTGTCCGGGACTCCGCCGAGGCCCTCCCGGGGCGTCCAGGAGGCCCGGATCTCGATCTGCGAGGCGGCCGGCCGCTCGGCCAGCCCGCCGAAGTAGTGCGAACTCGCGCGCGTGATCGTCCCGCTCGGCTCGCCGTAGCCCAGCCCGCGCGCCTGCAGCGCCCCGGTCAGCCACGACCAGCACACCTCCGGCAGCAGCGGATCGGCCGCCATCTCCGGCTCCAGCTCCGCGCGCACCAACGTCACCAGCCGGAACGTCCCGCGCCAGGCGTCGTGCCCGGCCGGGTCGTGCAGCAGCACCAGCCGCCCGTCGGCCAGCTCCTGCTCCCCGTCGACCACCACGGCCTCCAGCGCGTACGCGTGCGGGGCGAGCCGCTGCGGCGGGGGAGTGGGCTCCACCTCCACCTGTGGCCGCAGCCGGCTGCTGCGCAGGGCGTCGACCGCGGCCCGGAAAGCCGGCGGACCCGCGGTACCGGAGTGCCGGTCCGCCTCCTCGGTGTCCAACACGTCGTCCATTCCGTCAGCGCTGTCCGACATTCGTCCCTGAGCCCCAGCCATGCGGGGAAGAGTAAGGGGAAGCGCGGCTGTGTGCAGGGCAAGACACCCCCTGAGGGCTGCGGCACTTCTCTCCTCACGGCCGTGCGAGACTTGCCGTCGTGAGTGCCAACGCAACGCCCTCGGGCCCGCAGCCGACAGCGACGTACGACAGCGCCTTCCTCAAGGCGTGCAGGCGCGAACCCGTGCCGCACACCCCGGTGTGGTTCATGCGTCAGGCCGGCCGCTCGCTGCCCGAGTACCGCACGGTCCGCGAGGGCGTTCCGATGCTCGAGTCCTGCACGCGGCCCGAGCTGGTCACCGAGATCACGCTGCAGCCGGTGCGGCGCCATGGCGTGGACGCGGCGATCTACTACAGCGACATCGTCGTCCCGCTCAAGGCCATCGGCCTCGACCTCGACATCAAGCCCGGCGTCGGCCCGGTCGTCGAGCAGCCGATCCGCACCCGCGCCGACCTCGCCCGGCTGCGCGACCTCACCCCCGAGGACGTCTCCTACGTCACCGAGGCCATCGGGCTGCTCACCCGTGAGCTGGGCGCCACCCCGCTGATCGGTTTCGCGGGCGCGCCTTTCACCCTCGCGAGCTACCTGGTCGAGGGCGGCCCGTCGCGCACGTACGAGAACGCCAAGGCGATGATGTACGGCGACCCCGAGCTGTGGGCCGACCTGCTCGACCGGCTCGCGGACATCACGGCCGCGTTCCTCAAGGTCCAGATCGAGGCCGGCGCGAGCGCGGTCCAGCTCTTCGACTCCTGGGCCGGCGCGCTCGCCCCCGCCGACTACCGCAGCTCGGTCATGCCCGCCTCGGCGAAGGTCTTCGACGCCGTCGCCGGGTACGGCGTCCCGCGCATCCACTTCGGTGTCGGCACCGGTGAGCTGCTGAAGCTCATGGGCGAGGCCGGCGCGGACGTCGTCGGCGTCGACTGGCGCGTCCCGCTGGACGAGGCCGCCCGCCGTGTCGGCCCCGGCAGGGCGCTCCAGGGCAACCTCGACTCGACGGTCCTGTTCACCGACAAGAACACGGTCGAGGCCAAGGCCCAGGAGGTGCTGGACGCGGCCGCCGGCCTGGAGGGGCACGTCTTCAACCTCGGCCACGGCGTCCTGCCGAACACCGACCCGGACGCGCTGACCCGGCTCGTGGAGTACGTCCACACGCGCACCGCGCGCTGACTCACCACGCGGAGCGGGGCCGCGCCCGTCTGCCGAACAGCAGGCCGCGCGGCTCCGGCGGGGGCGGGGTGCCGGGCTTGAGCGGCCAGGCCAGCAGCATGCCCGCCACGAAGCCGACCACGTGCGCCGCGTACGCCACCGTGCCGGCGCCGGAGACGCCGTGCCCCGAGGAGTACACGGCCTGGAGCACGAACCAGAAGCCCAGCACCAGCCAGGCCGGCAGCCGCAGCGGCAGGAAGACCAGGAACGGCACGAGCACCCAGACCCGCGCCGTCGGCCACAGCACGATGTACGCGCCGAGCACCCCGGCGATCGCCCCGGACGCGCCGATCAGCGGCTCGCCCGAGGAGGCGTTGAGCAGCGCGAAGCCGTATCCCGCCGCGTAGCCGCAGACGACGTAGAAGACGAGGAAGCGGACGTGTCCCATCCGGTCCTCGACGTTGTTGCCGAAGATCAGCAGGAAGAGCATGTTCCCCAGCAGGTGCAGCCAGCCGCCGTGCAGGAACATCGCCGTGAGGACCGACAGGGGCGGGGACTTGTCGTACGACGGCGCTCCCACGACACAGCCCGGCCCCTGCGGGCCCACGCCCGTCCGCCCCGTCGGCACCAGCCGCGGCAGCTGGTGGTGGATCAGCTCTCTCGGCACCGCCGCGTAGTGGTCGATGAACGCCTGCAGATGGCACAGCCGCGCGAGATCGCTGCCGCCGGCCACGGAGCCCGCCACGCCGGGCGTGCGGAGGAACACGACGACGTTGGCCGCGATGAGCGCGTACGTCACCCAGGGCGTGCGGCGCACCGGGTTCACGTCATGGACGGGGATGACCACACAGGACTACTGCCCGGGACGCGGCGGGTGAATCGGTGAACGGCCGCGGCGGGCCGTGCGTATCTGTTCTCAACCGACGTGAGGACAGGCGATGAACAACGCTCCGCAGGTATCGGCGATGCATGCTCTGCCCGACGGTGAGGCGGAGATCTCCCTCGTGGTGCGGCTGCCCTGGGAGGACGTGGCGCGCCTCGGTCAGGAGGCCGGGCGGCTGGCCGCGCAGACCGGGCGGCCGGTGACGCTGGACGAGGCGGTCGGCCACCGCCTGCGCTCCACCCGGCCCGCCGCCACCCACGCGCGGCCCGCGGGCGAGCAGCCGGCCGCCGTCTCCTCCAGCGCGTCCGTGGCCTCGCTGCCGAGGATCAGCGGGACGGCCTAGGAGGCCGCGCCCGCCGCGGCGGCGGCCCGCACCTTCGCCGTCGCCTTCCTCGCCGCCACCAGGACCGGGTCCCACACCGGTGAGAAGGGCGGGGCGTAGCCCAGGTCCAGGGCCGTCATCTGCTCCACCGTCATCCGCGCGGTCAGCGCGACCGCCGCGATGTCGACCCGCTTGGCCGCGCCCTCCCTGCCGACGATCTGGACGCCCAGCAGCCGGCCCGTGCGGCGTTCGGCGAGCATCTTGACCGTCATGGGGGAGGCGCCGGGGTAGTAGCCGGCGCGACTGGTGGACTCGACGGTGACGGTCTCGTAGCGCAGGCCCGCCCGGTCGGCGTCCTTCTCGCGCAGGCCGGTGCGGGCGATCTCCAGGTCGCAGACCTTGCTGACCGCCGTGCCGACCACACCCGGGAACGTGGCGTAGCCGCCGCCGGCGTTCGTGCCGATGACCTGGCCGTGCTTGTTGGCGTGGGTGCCGAGCGGGACGTACTGCTCCTGGCCGGAGACCAGGTTCAGCACCTCCACACAGTCGCCGCCCGCCCAGATGTCCTCGTGGCCGCGCACCCGCATTCCGAGGTCGGTGAGCAGGCCCCCGTGCCCGCCGAGGGGGAGACCGGCGGCGCGGGCGAGCGCGGTCTGCGGGCGGACGCCGATGCCCAGGACCACCACGTCCGCCGGGTACTGGGCGTGCGCCGTGGCGACCGCGCGCGCGTGGCCGTCGTCCCCGGTGCGGATCCCGGTGACCTCGGCGTCGTTCACCATGGTGATGCCGAGGCCCTCCATGGCCCGGTGCACCAGGCGGCCCATGTCCGCGTCGAGCGTCGACATGGGCTCCTTTCCGCGGTTGACGACGGTCACCTCGAAACCGCGGTTGATCAGCGCCTCGGCCATCTCCACGCCGATGTAGCCCGCGCCCACGACCACGGCCCTGCGGCCACGCGCGCGTGCCAGCGTCTCCAGCAGGGCCTGACCGTCGTCGAGGGTCTGCACGCCGTGCACCCCGGGGGCGTCCGCGCCGGGCAGGTCCGGGCGGACCGGGCGGGCGCCCGTGGCGATGACGAGCTTGTCGTACGCCGTCCAGGACTCGGCGCCGGAATCGACGTCACGCGCGCGTACCCGCCGCCCGGCCACGTCGATCTCGGTGACCTCCGTGCGCAGCCGCAGGTCGATGTCCCGCGCGCGGTGCTCCTCGGGAGTGCGGGCGATCAGATCGTCCCGCTCGGGGACGTCACCGCCCACCCAGTAGGGGATGCCGCACGCCGAGAAGGAGGTGAAGCGGCCCCGTTCGAAGGCCACGATCTCCAGCTCGCCGGGCCCCTTCAGCCGGCGTGCCTGGGACGCCGCGGACATGCCCGCGGCGTCACCGCCGATCACGACCAGCCGTTCCGTGCCGCCCCGCCCACCGCTCTTGGTCATGGTCATGGGAACACGCTACGGGGCCGGGGCAGGTCAGTCCCGGCCGGTCCCGCGCGCGTCCGGGCCGCGGTCCGGATCCGAAACCGGGCGGGCGGACGGCAGCGGGCCCAGCGCCGTCGGCACGGGACCGGGCGCGGGCTTCGCGCGGCGCGGCAGCCGGGGCCGTACGACCCGCAGCCACACCAGCGCCAGCAGGGCCGCGCAGGCCGCGAACGGCAGGGCGGCGCCGAGCGCGAGGGCGACCCAGCGCAGCAGCGTGACGAACACGTGCCAGCCGCCCGACACGGCGTCCACGACGCCCGAAGAGCGGTCCGCGGCGGCCGTGCGCGCGGGCTTCTCGGACAGCGACAGGGTGATGGTCGCGAGGCTCGTGCGGTCCTTCAGGGACGCCTGCTGCGCCAGCAGGGCCTCCAGGTCGGCCTCGCGGCTGCTCAACTCGCCCTCCAGGGACACGACATCGCTCAGCCTGTCCGCCCGGCCCATCAGCGCGCGGATCCGGTCCACGCTGGCCCGCTGCGACCTCACCCGGCTGTCCACGTCCACGACCTGGTCGGTGACGTCGGCCGCCTTCGCGGTGCGCTCGACCAGCCGGCCGGTGCCCTGGAGAGCGGCGAGGACGTCGTCGTACCGCGCGCTCGGCACGCGCAGGACGACCCGGCTCCGCTCGTGGCCGTCGGCGTCCCGGTCCGTGTTCTCCTCGCCGACGTAGCCGCCCGCGCCCTCGGCGGTCGACCGGGCCGTGGCCAGGGCCTTGGCGGCGTCCTTGACCTCGACGGTCAGGGAGGCGGTGCGGACGACGGCTTCGGCGGCGAGGCCCGGCGTCCGGTGGGCGGACCCCGTCGCGCCCGAAGTGCCCTGGCCGGGCGCGCCGTTGACGCCCGTGACCGGCCGCCGGGCCACGTCGCCCGCGGCGGACTTCGCCGCGCCGCCGCCCTGGTCGGCGGCGGCACCGCAGCCCGCGAGGGCGAGGCAGGCGGCGAGCAGCAGCCCGGCGAGCGGCCGGACGGGGCGGCGTGGGGAACGTGGCGTGCGCATGGGTGGTACCCCCAAGGGACGGCGGTCTGCGATTGCTGTGACGGCCCTACGACGGCCGGGCGGGCGGGGACGTTTGACGGCGCGGGTTCCGATGCGGTCACGGTCCGGACGCGCCGCGATCACCGGGGTGCGGCGGAGGGGACCTCCGGGCCCCGGCGGGAGTGTCGGAGGGGTCTGAGAGAGTGGAGGGCATGAGCGCAACGGGTACGCGTACGGGGCATGTCGTCGTCATCGGAGCCGGGATCGCCGGGCTGGCCGCCGCCCACCGGCTGCTGGGGCGCGGCGCCCGCGTGACCGTGCTGGAGGCCGCGGACCGGGTCGGCGGCAAGCTGCTGCCCGGCGAGATCGCGGGCGTGCGGGTCGACCTGGGCGCCGAGTCGATGCTCGCCCGCCGCCCCGAGGCGGTAGCCCTCGCGCGCGAGGTCGGGCTCGACGAGCGCCTTCAGCCGCCCGCCACCGCGACCGCCTCGCTCTGGACCCGGGGCGCCCTGCGCCCCATGCCCAAGGGCCATGTGATGGGCGTGCCCGGCACCGCCGCCGCGCTCACCGGCGTCCTGTCCGACGAGGGCCTCGCCCGCGTCGAGCGCGACGCCGACCTGCCGCGCACCGAGGTCGGCGACGACGTGGCCGTGGGGGAGTACGTGGCCGCCCGGCTCGGCCGCGAGGTCGTCGACCGCCTCGTCGAGCCCCTGCTCGGCGGGGTCTACGCGGGCGACGCGTACCGCATCTCGATGCGTTCGGCCGTGCCCCAGCTCTTCCAGGCGGCCCGCAGCCACACCTCGCTCACCGAGGCAGTGCGCGAGATCCAGGCCAGGGCGGTCGGCAGCCGGCAGACCGGCCCGGTCTTCATGGGCATCGAGGGCGGCGTGGGCACACTGCCGCTCGCGGTCGCCGACGCCGTCCGCGCGCGGGGCGGCGAGATCCGCACCGGGACGCCCGTGCGCGAGCTGCGCCGGGAGGGCGACGGCGGCTGGCGGGTGGTCGCCGGGGAGCGGGTGCTGCGCGCCGACGCGGTCGTCCTCGCCGTCCCGGCCCCGGCGGCCGCCCACCTGCTGGGCGCCGAGTCCCCGGCGGCCGCCGCCGAACTGCGCGCGATCGAGTACGCGTCGATGGCCCTGGTCACCCTCGCCTACCGGCGCGCCGGACTGAGACTCCCCGAGGGCAGCGGCTTCCTGGTCCCGCCGGTCGACGGCCGCACCATCAAGGCGTCCACGTTCGCCTCCCGCAAGTGGGGCTGGATCGCGCGGGAGGACCCGGACGTGGTCGTGCTGCGCACGTCCGTGGGCCGGCACGGCGAGACGGAGATCCTCCGGCGCGACGACGCCGCCCTGGTCGAGGTCTCCCGGCACGACCTGCGCGAGGCCACCGGCCTGGACGCCGAGCCCCTCCGGACCCGGGTCACCCGCTGGACGGACGGACTGCCGCAGTACCCGGTCGGGCACCACGCGCGCGTGGCCCGCATCCGCGAGCACGTCGCGAAGCTGCCGGGCCTCGCGGTGTGCGGCGCGCAGTACGACGGCGTCGGCATCCCGGCCTGCATCGCGAGCGCCCACGCGGCCGTCGACCAGCTCGGCGGCGATCCGACCGGAATCCGGGAGCTGACGGCCAACCCGGTGCAAAGCCTCCACGGCGGAGCGGGAGAATAGGAACCATGAGCGACGACGCCCCCACCACCGAGCCCGGCAGGATCCCCAACAAGGGCAAGCTGGCCAAGGACCTCAACGAGGTCATCCGTTACACCCTGTGGTCGGTCTTCAAGCTGAAGGACGTGCTGCCCGAGGACCGCACGGGTTACGCCGACGAGGTCCAGGAGCTGTTCGACCAGCTCGCCGCCAAGGACGTCACGGTCCGCGGCACCTACGACGTCTCCGGTCTGCGCGCCGACGCCGACCTGATGATCTGGTGGCACGCCGAGACCAGTGACCAGCTCCAGGAGGCGTACAACCTCTTCCGGCGCACGAAGCTCGGCCGCGCCCTGGAGCCCGTGTGGTCCAACATGGCGCTGCACCGCCCGGCCGAGTTCAACCGCTCGCACATCCCGGCGTTCCTCGCCGACGAGACGCCGCGCAACTACGTGAGCGTCTACCCCTTCGTGCGCTCCTACGACTGGTACCTGCTGCCCGACGAGGACCGTCGCCGCATGCTCGCCGACCACGGCAAGATGGCCCGCGGCTACCCCGACGTGCGCGCCAACACGGTCGCCTCGTTCTCCCTCGGCGACTACGAGTGGGTCCTGGCCTTCGAGGCCGACGAGCTGTACCGCATCGTCGACCTCATGCGCCACCTGCGCGGCTCCGAGGCCCGCCGGCACGTCCGCGAGGAGATCCCGTTCTACACGGGCCGCCGCAAGGACGTCGCGGACCTGGTCGCGGGCCTGGCCTGACCCCGCCGGGACCTACCTGGTGCCCTTGCCGGCCGGAGTGGCCGGCCGGGGCTCCTGGTGCGGTGCGCACGAGGCGTGCCGCCCGGGAACCCGGCCGTCCAGCAGGTACGCCCAGAAGCGGCCGTTGACGCACGCGTTGGCGCCGCCCGCGATGCCGTGCGTGCCCGCGTCCCGCTCGGTCACCAGGACCGAGCCGGCCAGCCGCCGGTTCATCTCCAGCGCCCCCGTGTACGGCGCCGCCGCGTCCCGCTCGGCCGCCAGGATCAGCACCGGCGGCAGCTCACCGGGCCCGGTCCGCACGTCCAGCGGCTTCTGCCGCGGCGCCGGCCAGTAGGCGCACGGCAGGTTCAGCCACGCGTTGTCCCAGGTCTCGAACGGCGCCACGCGGGCGAGCCGGGTGTTGTCCCGGTCCCATGTCCGCCAGTCGGTGGGCCAGGGGGCGTCGTTGCACTCCACCGCCGTGTACACCGCGTCGGAGTTCTCCGCCGCCGCCCGCGCGGCCGGGTCCTGCGCCCCCGCCGTGGCCAGCCGGACCAGCGGCTTCGGGTCGCCCTTCAGATAGGCCGAGAGCGCGGCCGCCCGGCTCGGCCAGTCGTCGTCGTAGTACCCGGCGCTCAGGAACGTGGCCTGGAGCTGGCCGGGGCCGACCTTCCCGTCCGCCGCCTTCCGGGCCAGGCGCTCGCGCGCGGTGTCGTAGCCGCGCTGCACCTTCCCGGCCGTGTTCCCGAGCCCGTAGGCGTCGTCGTGGCGGGCGACCCAGTCCTTGAAGTCCGTCCAGCGCTGCTCGAACGCGGCCGACTGGTCCAGGTTGGAGCGGTACCAGATGTTCTGCGGATCCGGGTTCACCGGCGCGTCCAGCACCATGCGCCGTACGTGCGAGGGGAACATCGTGGCGTACAGCGCCCCGAAGTACGTGCCGTACGACGCTCCCACGAACGTCAGCCGGTCCTCGCCCAGCGCCGCCCGCAGAACGTCCAGGTCACGGGCGTTGTTCAGCGAGGTGTAGTGGCGCAGCCCGCTCCCGGACCGCCGGGCGCAGCCGCGCGCGTACGCCTTCGCCCGGGCGATCCGCTCCCGCTTGTACGCCTCCGACGGGTGCACCGGCGCCGCGCTGGGCGTCGTGGCCAGGCGTCGGGGGTCCTCGCAGGACAGCGGTGCCGAGCGGCCCACACCGC
This sequence comes from Streptomyces monashensis, assembly GCF_001866665.1. Classification (GTDB taxonomy): domain Bacteria; phylum Actinomycetota; class Actinomycetes; order Streptomycetales; family Streptomycetaceae; genus Streptomyces; species Streptomyces monashensis. The sequence continues at coordinate 137,836 of NZ_MLYO01000016.1, forward strand.
GCGGGGCGTAGCCGACGAGGTCGTACGCGGCGGCGACCTGCTTCCACTGGGGGACGTTGCCGATCAGCGGGAAGATCATGCTGGAGGCGCCCGGACCGCCCGGGTTGTAGACGAGGGCGCCCTGTCGGGGCACCCGCCGCTTGCTGTCGCGCGGGTCCTTCCGGGTCGCCTCGGCCCGGCTGACGGTCAGCTTGATCTGCGCCCCGTCGGGATGGGCGTAGTCCAGCGGGACGCTCACCGTGCCGCACCGCACGGTGCCCGGCGCCGCGGGGATGTCCGCGCGCGAGCACGCGCCGAAGTCGATGCCCCGCGCGCGGGCGCGGGCCACGGCCACGGCGGTGCCGCGCGCCTCGGCCGCGCCGGGCACACCGGGCACGGCGCGCCCCGCGTCGAGAGTGTGTCCCGCCGGGGCGGCGGCCAGGGTGGTCAGGAGCAAGGTCCCGGCGGCCGAGTACAGGGCGGCAGCTCTCATCGCGTATCCCTTCGGTGCGGCGACGGCGATGGCACGACTGCCACGCCCCGGCGACATCACAAGGGATGTTTCGTTCGCCCGTGGGGGAAGGCAAGCACCACCCGGCCGGTGTCGGCACCAATGCCCCCGATGCGCCCCCTGCGGCCGCCCTCACTCCCGCCAGGGCTGGTCGCGATGGGTGAAGGCCGCGCGCAGCTCGGGTTCGCCGATCGCCCGGATGCCGCGCACCGCGACGGAGGTGAGGAACGACCGCTCGTCCCCGGCCGCCCCGCGGGTCAGCGTGCCCAGCAGCCGCAGCCCGGCCGGCGAGGCCCAGCGGGAGTAGGGCTGCACCTCGAACCGGGTGATGACGAGGCAGCTCAGCGAGAGTATGAGCGGCAGGGCGAACCACAGGCCGACCAGCAGTCGCGGGGTGCCGGTGGGGAGGGGCAGCAGCAGTGCGCTCGCGCCGAGCACCGCCACGGCCAGCGCGCCCGCCCGCACCTGGCGCACGGCCGCCGCGACGGTCGTGGCGGCACCGTCGGGGACGGCGAGCCCGGCGCGCTCCAGCCGGTCGGCGAGCCGTCGTACGGCCTCGGCACCGGCCGCGCGGGCCCGTACGGGCTGGATCCGGGACTGGCCCTCCGGCCCGATGGCCCCGATGACGGACTGCTCGATCTCGTCGTGCCCCCGCGGGTCCACCACCGTGGCCCAGCCGGTGTGCGCGAGCAGCAGGCGCCGCTGCCGGGCCATCGAGACCATCGTCACGTCGGCGACCCGGGCGGGACCGCCGGAGAGGAAGGCCGCCTCGTACAGCGTCAGCGCGTGCGCGCGCTCCTGGTCCACCGCGGCGGCGGCCGCGTCCCGTGCCGCCGCGCGTACGGCCGCCAGACACAGCCGGGTGCACGCCGTACCGGCGAAGGCCCAGGCCAGGAGCAGGAGAAGAACCCAGAACATGACAAGTTTCTATGCCGACGGCCGGGGTGAGCGCCATGCCCTTTTCACCATCCGGACGCAGTGTGGCCGGTACGTGACGTTCCGCTTCGTTTCGTGCGGTCGGCGCCGTCAGGAACTGCTCGGCTCGGCGGTGGCGGGCGGCAGGGAGTACGACGGGGCCGGTGACGGCGTCAGCGGGACGGCGGCGCTCGGGGCGACCGCCGGCGGGTTCGGCACCGGGGTGGGGGAGGCCGCCAGCTCCTTGGCGAGCGTGGCGAAGTCGACGTACCCCGTCGCCTCCAGGACCTTGATGTGGTCGAGGACGGTCGCGTTGGCGTCGTCGGCGAGATCGCGGACCAGGGAGTTCTGGGTGTCGGCCCGGACCTGGGCGGCCAGGGCGTACACCCGGCCGTGCGCGAGGCGCAGGAGGGCGGCGAACGCGCGGTCGAAGTCCTCGCCCTGCGCGCCGCCCAGGGTGGCGAGCCACTGCTTCTGCTGGGTGTTCGCCTCGTTCGGCAGGGGGAGGCCGAGCTGGGTGGCGACCGTGCGGACGTGCGCGTCCAGCGAGGTGTGCCCGTCGACCAGATGCTGGCCCGCGGTGCGGACGGCCGTCGTGGTGCCCTTCTGCTCCGCCAGCTCGCCGGCGGGCAGCTCCCAGAGCCCCGCGAGCCGGACCTTGGTGATGAAGTCCTTGTCCTGGGCCGACAGCGGGCCGTAGGGGGTGGTGACGGTCTGCGTGCTCAGCGTGCCCGCGTCGGCCGTGTCCTGCCGGTCGGCGTAGGACCAGATCGGGTAGAGCAGTGCCGCGGCGGTCGCCGCGAGTGCCGCGATGACCAGCCCGGTGCCGCTGAACATGCCTCGGCCCTTGATCGGGGGTCGGGGTCGCATGGCGCCTCCTGTAGCGCACCGCACGCGTGTGCTGGGGTGTGGTACGGCTTGGCATATTACTGCCGCCGGTTCCCCGCGGGGCTTGGGCGGGGTAACGCGCATGATCACCGTCTCCGTGCGGTGCGTCGGCGACTGCCAGTGCGTTGTGGCTGGTCGCGCCGTTCCCCGCGCCCCTTCGGGGGCGCCTGCACCGGGTCGGTGCCGGTGAGCGAGGCCACTCCCCGCTCAGCCCCGCTGTCGCAGCAGCACCCTGCGCGCCGTACGGGCCACCCGCCCGCCGGACCGCCTCGGCGCCGGTCCCGACCGGTCCAGCCACCACTCCCGCAGCTCCCGGCGTGCGCCCGCCTCCCGGGGGCGGCCGGCGCGCAGCAGGTGGCCGGCGAAGGTGAGGGCGTCGCGGCGGTACCCCCCGCTCATCGGCTGCTCGCGCGCGTACTCCAGGAACAGCTCCCGGTACCCCGCGCCGAGGATCACCGGCAGCTCCGGAGCCACCTTCGCCACCACGTCGGCCCGCTTCGCCGCGAGCGCCCGGGCCTGGACCCGCATCCGGGCGCGGTCGAACCCCTCCGGCACCGGCGTCCCGGCCACCAGCGAGGACAGCACGGCGGCCTGGGCGACGCCGACCCGCTCGCGCGCCGCCGGCACGGGCCGCGCGAGCACGGCGACACCGCCACCGCCGACCCGGGCGGCATCGGCGGCGGCGCCGATACCGCCGCCGTCACCCGCGCCCGAGGGGAGGGCACCGGTGGCGGCCCCCGTGCCGCCACCGGTGCCGGCTCGTTCCCGTCCGGCCGTCACCGCGTCCCGGATCAGGGTCAACTCCCTTTCCAGTTTGGCCGGTTCGGGGAAGTTCTCGTCGCGCTCCAGCAGCACGCCGGGCGGTGCGGTCCGGGCGGCGAGGTCGGTCAGGATGTCCAGGACCGGGCGCGGTACGGGGTGTGCGTGGCTGTCGTGCCAGACCCCGTCGCGCTCGAAGCCGCCCGCGACATGGACGTAGGCGAGCGCCTCCAGCGGCAGCCCGGCCAGCGCGCGGGCCGGGTCCTCGCCCCGGTTGACGTGGTTGGTGTGCAGGTTGGCCACGTCGATCAGCAGCCGTACGCCGGTGCGCTCGACCAGCTCGGACAGGAACTGCGCCTCGGTCAGCTCCTCGCCCGGCCAGGAGAACAGCGCGGCGATGTTCTCCAGCGCCAGCGGCACCGGCAGGGCGTCCTGCGCGATACGGACGTTCTCGCACAGCACGTCCAGGGCGTCCCGGGTGCGCGGCACCGGCAGCAGGTGACCGGCCTCCAGCAGGGGGGAGGCGGTGAGCGGCCCGCCGGCGCGCACGAACGCGATGTGCTCGGTGACCAGCGGGGCACCGAGGGCCTCCGCCCGCTCCGCCAGTGCCGTCAGCCGCCCCGCGTCGGGGCGGTCGGCATCGCCGAGCCCCAGGGAGACCCCGTGCGGGATCACGGTCACGCCGCGCTCGCGCAGCCGCAGCAGCGACTGGGGCAGGTGCCCCGGGCAGACGTTCTCCGCCACGACCTCCACCCAGTCGATCCCCGGCATCCGCTCCACGGCGTCCGCGATCTCCGGCCGCCAGCCGATCCCCGCGCCCAGCCGCCCCACGGCCTCTGCCCGCACGGCCCCGCCCCGCGTGGTCCCTCCCCGCATGACCCCTCCCCTCGTGCGAATGACGGAGGTATCGCCCCGGCAGGCGGTGCCGAATCCCGTTCCCGTCGCGTTCAGAGCAACATTTGAGGTTCAGCCCCGCACGGGCCACGGTGAGCGCGCCGACGAGGACGTGCTCGGGCAGGTCCAGCGTGGTGCCGAGGGCGGACGTGCTGTGCGGTCATGCGGGCGTCGAGCCGGCGCACGTTTCGGGAGACCCGGTCCAGGCTCCGACCGGGTTCCGGATCAGGGGACTTCAGGGAACGGGGTGCCGTCCACGGCCGCACCCCGCAGCCGCGCCGCGATGGCCACCCGCGCCCTGCGGTACGCGCTGTCGTCGTCGTGCAGCACCGACAGGGCGTTCGCCGTCTCCAGCAACGCCACGACCTCGAAGGCGAGTTGCGGGACGTCCGTGTCCGTGCGCAGCTCACCCGCCGTGCGAGCCTCGTCGATCGTCCGCTCCACGTACGCCGACCAGTCGCGCTGGGCGTGGACCGCGGCGTCGTGCAGCGGCCCGGTCCGGGCGTCGTACTCGGCCATGACGCCGTAGAAGAAGCAGCCGCCGGGGAACACCCGGCCGCGTGAGTACTCCAGCCACAGCTCGCACAGCCGCCATACCCGCCCGACCCCGGCCGGGGTCTGTGCCGCGGGCCGGATCACCCGCTCGGTGAAGATCCGCGCGGCCTCCCGCACGGTGGCCAGCTGAAGCTCCTGCTTGGAGCCGAACAGCGCGAACACCCCGCTCTTGCTCAGCTCCAGCTCCGTGGCGAGCCGTCCGACGGTGAGCGCCTCCAGGCCCTCCACCGAGGCGATCTCCACCGTGCGGCCCAGCACCAACTGCCGGGTGCGGTTGCCCCGTTCGACCCGGCCGTCGACCCGCGTCATCGCGCCGGCCCGCTCGCGCGCAGTGCCGGGTGATCGGCGACGACCGTGCACGAGCCCGGCGCGATCTCGGTGAAGCCGGCGTCACGCACCACCGGCAGCCCGCTGCCGGCCAGCCGCCCCCAGCCGGCGGGGGCGGCGGTGCGGACGGCGAGCGCGAAGCCGGCGTCCCGCCAGGCCGCGCGCTCCGTCTCCGGCAGCGCCCACCAGGCCAGCTGCGCACCGTGCCCCGCCTGGGCCATGGCCTTGCCGGCCGACATCTCCAGCTCCGGGTTCAGCCACAGCACGGGCCGGGCCGGATCGGGCGCCACGGGCGGCTCCGGGTCGTCCAGCTCGGTGCCGGACACCTGGAGTCTGGCCAGGTCCCTGGGCCAGCCGTCGAGCGGGACCGGCGGGAACACCCGCACCTCGGCCGACGTGCCGGTCACCGTGATCCCGGGCAGCGCCTCGGTCCGGCGCCACTCGGACCCGCGGGCGCGCCGGACCACCTTGCGGATCCGCGCGTCCTCCCAGGCGCGTACCGCCCCGGCCCACGCGCCGTCCCCGTGCGCCCGCTCGTCCCCGAGCAGCACGAGCACGGCCCGGGCCGCCGTCTCCAGCGCGTCGGTACGGGCGGGCGGCGCGGCGCGCTCCAGCCGTACGACGAGGGGGAGTACGAACTGGGGTGCTTCGTCACGCGTGCCGGCCGGGGGCGTCGGAGTCGGGGTCGTGGATTCAGGGCTCACAACAGGCCACCTTAAAGGGCGTGCGGCACGGCGTGACCGGCCCACGGACCGGACGTCGCAGCGGTCCCCGCGGCGCGAGCGACCACAATGACCGTATGCACTGTGCCTTACGACTGTCCGCCGTAGGCCGCCGCTACGGCATCCGCGGCCCCTGGGTGCTACGAGGCGTCGACCTCGCCGTCGCGCCCGGCACCCTCATCCGCATAGAAGGAGCGAACGGCACCGGGAAGTCCACCCTCCTGCGTCTCCTCGCCCGCCTGGACGCGCCGACCGAGGGCCGCGTCACCGGCCGCCCGCGCACGGCGTACGTCCCCGAACGCTTCCCCGCGGCGCTCCCGTTCACCCCGCTCGGCTATCTCACCCACCTCGGCACGGTGCACGGCCTGAGCCGCGCGACGGCACGGCGCACCGCGGGCACCTGGCTGGAGCGGTTCGGCGCCGGCGGCTACGCCGACACCCCGATGGCCCGGCTGTCCAAGGGCAGCAGCCAGAAGGTCGCCGTCGCCCAGTCCCTGCTCGGCGAGCCGGAGCTGCTGGTGCTGGACGAGGCCTGGACCGGGCTGGACGCGGCGGCGCGGGCCGAGCTGGAGCGGGCGGTGGCCGAGCGGACCGCCGCCGGGGGCGCCGTGGTGTTCGTCGACCACGACCCGGCCCGGCTGGCCGGAACGCCGGACGCGACGTACACCGTGCTCGACGGCGGGCTCAAGCCCCGTACGGACGGCGGGAGTTCACCGGCCGGGCCGCTCACCCTGATCGTCGCGCGGGGGCCGGCCGGCGGGGCGCTGCCGCCCGACGCGGCACGGACCGGCGCCACCGCCCTGGAGACGGCGCCCGGCGGCTACCGTCTCACCGTCCCCGCCTCCCACTCGGACATCCTGCTGCGCGCCCTGCTCACGGCCCGCCCGCCCTGGCACGTCGTGCGCGTCACCCCGCCCCCGGACCGCACACCGGCCCCCGACGACCTCGCGCCACCCCCCGAGCCAGGAAGCCGCCCATGACCGCACTCCTGCGCTACCAGCTGGACCTGCTGGTGCGCTCCCAGCGCTGGCTGCCGCCGGTGATCCTCTACGCCGCGTACCTGGGGATCGGCGTACAGAGCGGCCAGCCCGTCCTCGACTCGCTCGGCTTCACGGCCGGCGGTCTGCTGCCCGTGGCGGCCTGGCTGGTGCGGATCTGTGTCACCGGCGAGCCGGACGCGGCCCGCGCCTGTGCCGCCGCCGCGCGCGGCCCCGCCCGCGCCCACCTCGCCGCCCTGCTGACCGCCCTGCTCGCGGCGGCGGCGCTCGGGGTGGTGGCGACCTCGGTGGTGACGCTGATCAGCGCCCCGGCGGACAACGGCCACCAGATCCGCGTACCCCTGCTGAAGGCGGGCGCGGCCGGACTGCCGGCCACGCTCGCCTGCGCCCTGATCGGCGCGGCCGTCGGCGCGCTCACCAACCGGCCGGTGCTGCGGTCCACCGGCCGCGCGGTGCCCGCGATGCTGCTGGGCGCGCTGCTGTCCGTGGTGCTCACCGGCTCCCCGGCGCAGGCCGCGGTGAGCGGTCTGGTCACCGGCTCGCGAACCGGCCGGATCACGGTGCCGCTGCTGCCACTGGCCGCGGCGCTCGTGCTCGCCGCCGCCGCCTTCGCCACGGCGGCCCGGCTCAGCTCCCGCCGCTCACCCTGACCGATGCCCGTCGGTCTGCCCGATCAGCTCGGAGACCTTCACGAACCGGTAGCCGCGCCTGCGCAGTTCGGGTACGACCGTGCGGACGGCCCGCTCGGTGGCCGGGGCGGCGCCGCGGGTGCAGTGCAGGACGACCACGGAGCCGGGCCGCACCCCGTCCAGCACCTTTCGGGCGACGGCGCCGGCGTCCGTGGCGAACGCGTCGCCGCTCACCACGTCCCACTGCACCGCCGTCATCCCGAGCCCGCTCAGCGCCCGCAGCGAGCGCTCGTCGTGACAGCCGCCGGGGAAGCGGAAGTACGGCATCGGGTGCGGCACGCCCGCCTTCTTCAGGGCGGCGTCCGCGCGCCGCACGTCCGCGCGCATCCTGTCGGCCGGCAGGGTCGGCAGGCCGTGGCAGTCGGCGGTGAACGCGTAGTGGCTGTAGGAGTGGTTGGCGACCTCGAAGCGCGGGTCGCGGCCGAGATCGCGGGCCTGTGCCGGGTACTCGTCGGCCCACCGGCCGGTCAGGAAGACGGTCGCCGGCACCTTCAGCGCGCGCAGGGCGCTGATGAGCCCGGGGTTGTCGAAGTGCTCGCCGGCGGCCGCGCGGGGCCCCTCGTCGGCGGTCATGTCGGCGTCGAAGGTCAGCGCGACCGCCTTGCCGCGCGTGCGCGGGCCGTGCGCGAAGACCGGGGTCAGCCCGCCGGGCCCCGGCGCGAGCACGGGCGGCCGTACGACGGGAGGGACGATCGAGACGGGTACCGCGGACCTGCCCGGCCCCTGACGGCCTCCGTCCGCGCCGCCACAGGCGGCGAGCGCCGCGCCCAGGACACAGACGGCGGTGATACGGCCTGCTCGTGCGATCATCATGCGAAGGTACGGGGATGTCCGCTTGTACACCGACATGCCGGACGGCGCGGCGCCCCGGTCACCCGGCCGGCGGGCTCAGCGGCCGTAGCGGCCCGTGAGGGTTCCCTCGGCGAGGGTGTGGCCGGTCAGGGCCTTGCGGAGGTCGGCCGGGGTGGCGTCCGGGGAGAGCGCCGGGCGGCGGTCGGTGGCGTAGACCGTGAGGACGTAGCGGTGCGGGCGGTCGCCGCGGGGCGGGCAGGGGCCGCCGTAGCCGGTCCTCCCGAAGCCGTTGCGGCCCTCTGTCGCGCCCGGCGGGCGTTCTCCCGCGGCGAGACGCGCGGTGCCGCGCCCGATGTTCCACGCCAGCCAGTGCGTGAACGCGCCGTGCGGGGCGTCCAGGTCCTGCAGGAGCAGGGCCAGGGACGCCGTGCGGGCGGGTACGCCGGTGACGGCGAGCGGCGGTGAGACGTCCGCTCCGTCGCAGGTGAAGCGGCGCGGGATCGTGCCGCCCTCGGCGTACGCGGTGCTCGTGACCGTGATGCGGGCGGCGGCGGTCGTCGGGGAGGGGGAGTCGGCGCCCCGGTCGCCCGTGCGGCCCGCGCCCCCGCACCCGGCGACGCAGCCCAGCACGGCCACCAGGGCCGCCACGCTCTTACGCATGCCCGGCACGCTAGCCGGACGGCGTCCCTCCGTCACCGTCCGGCGCGCGGGACGCCGTGTCGTCGTCCGGCACGCGCCGCCCCTCGCCGCCGTCCGGGGCCCGCTGTGGGCCGGCGTCGTCCGGTGCCCGCAGTGCTCGGTCGCCTTCCTGTGTCCGCTGCGGGGTGTCACCGTTCGGTGTCTGCTGCGGGTTGTTGCCCCGCTCCAGGAAGTGCAGCAGCTCCACCGGGATGGGCAGCACCAGCGTGGAGTTCTTCTCGGCTGACACCGCCATCACCGTCTGGAGCAGCCGCAGTTGGAGCGCGGCCGGTGTGTCGGCCATCTGCTGGGCGGCCTCGGCGAGCTTCTTGGACGCCTGGAGTTCGGCGTCGGCGTTGATGATCCGGGCCCGGCGCTCCCGGTCCGCCTCGGCCTGGCGGGCCATGGACCGCTTCATCGTGTCGGGCAGGGAGACGTCCTTGATCTCGACCCGGTCGACCTGGATGCCCCAGCCGACGGCGGGGCTGTCGATCATCAGCTCCAGCCCCTGGTTGAGCTTCTCGCGATTGGACAGCAGGTCGTCCAGGTCGCTCTTGCCGATGATCGACCTGAGCGACGTCTGGGCCATCTGCGACACCGCGAACTTGTAGTCCTCGACCTTCACCAGGGCGCTCTCCGCGTCGACCACCCGGAAGTAGACGACCGCGTCCACCCGGACGGTGACGTTGTCGCGGGTGATGCCCTCCTGGGCCGGGATCGGCATCGTCACGATCTGCATGTTGACCTTCTGCAGCCGGTCCACGAAGGGGATGACCAGCGTGAACCCCGGCGCCCGTGCGTCACCGCTGACGCGCCCGAGCCGGAACAGCACACCGCGTTCGTACTGCTTGACCACCCGGGCCGCCATGGCCAGGTAGATCACTCCGGCGGAACCCGCCGCCGCGATGGCGCCCAGCAGCTCCTGGAGCATGGTGACCTCCTCACGGAGAGGTCTGCTTTTGTCCGCTGCTGTCACCATAGGCCCGTTGGGCCGCTCTGCAAGGGGGCCCGGCGGACCGGCGTACTCCGCGAGGACCGGGCCGGGATGCCGAGGGGCGTCGGCATCCCGGCCCGGGGTCAGGGACCCTCGTACGGCCCGGGCGGTGACCGGTCAGAGGGCCTGAGCCGCCGTGACCCGCACCGGTTCCGTCCCGGCCGCGCTGTGGCGCTCGGCCCAGTTCTCCAGGGCCGTACGACAGGCGTGGTCGAGGTGGTGCAGGCCGGTCAGGTCCAGGCGGACCGGGCGGTCCCGGGGGAGGGACTCCAGGCTGTCGAGGATCCTCGGCAGCCGCAGGAAGGTCGCGTTGCCCGACAGATGGGCGTCGACCGGGCCCGCGCCCTTGTCGACCACCTCCAGCTTCACGTGCGAGGCCTCCCAGGCCGTCTTGACCACCGCGAGCGCCAGGCCGATCAGCACGCCCTCGAACATGCTGACCGCCACGATCGAGACCGCCGTCACGCCCAGGACCAGGGCCTCGCCCCGGTGCTCGCGCCACAGCCCCGCGAGGGCCCGGACCGGCACCAGCTTGGCGCCCGAGTGGATCAGGACGGCGGCGAGCGCCGGGATCGGGATGTACGCCAGCACCCCGGGCAGCAGCGCGGCGAACAGCAGCAGCCACACGCCGTGCAGCACCCGGGAGGCCTTGGTGCGGGCGCCCGCCTGGACGTTGGCCGCGCTGCGCACGATCACCGCGGTCATCGGCAGCGCGCCGAGCAGCCCGCAGATCGCGTTGCCGGTGCCCTGGGCGACCAGTTCCTTGTCGTACGCGGTGCGCGGCCCGGAGTGCAGCCGGTCCACGGCCGCCGCGCTGAACAGCGACTCGGCGGACGCGATCAGCGTGAAGGCGACGACCGTGCCGAGCACTGCGACGCTCGCCAGCTCGCCGAAGGCGCTCAGCGGCGGCGGCTGGACGGCGTCCAGCAGCCCCCGCACCTCGACGGTGGCCACCGGCAGGTCCAGCGCGAACGCGGCCAGCATGGCGAGACCGACCGCGGCCAGTGGCGCGGGAACCGTGCGCACCTTCGCCGGGGCGTGCTTCCACAGCAGCAGGACCGTGACCGTACCCGCCGCGACGGCGAGCGAGGCCAGGGCCGTACCGTCGCCGAAGGCGGCCCGGAACGCCCCGGGCAGCCCGGCGATCTTGCCCGGACCGGAGTCCGGGGCCTTGGCCGCCAGCGCCGGATACAACTGCCCGGCGACCAGGACCAGCCCGATTCCGGCCAGCATGCCCTCGACGACGGAGACCGAGATGGCACGGAAGTAACGGCCCAGCCTCAGCAGGCCCATGGCGATCTGGATCGCTCCGGCGGTGAGCACGATCACGCCGAGCACCGGCAGGCCGTACGCCTTGACCGCCTCGAGGACGAGCACGGTCAGACCGGCGGCCGGCCCCGACACCTGGAGGCTGCTGCCGCGCATCAGCCCGGTGACGAGACCGCCCACGATGCCGGTGACCAGGCCGAGTTCGGCCGGGACACCGGAGGCGACGGCCACGCCGACGCACAGCGGCAGCGCGACCAGGAAGACGACGAGGGACGCGGCGAAGTCCTGCCGCGCATGAGGGAGTCGGGGTATTCGGGATTTCCGGGGTGTCCCGGATACGAGGGGGTTCTTGCCGGTCGTCGGCTTGTCGTCGGTCATCGGCGCGCTCACAGGGACTCGAAGGTGTCGGTCTGCGGGTGGTGCGCCCGGACGGAGCCCGTGTGCACCTCGTAGTACCAGGCGTGCAGGCCGAGTTGCCCCTGTGCCAGCTTCCGCGCGACGCAGGGGTACGAGCGCAGCCGCAGCAGCTGGGTCAGGGCGTGGGCCTGCACCCCCTTGGCGACCTCCGGGTCCTCGGCCTGGCCGGCCGGGCGCGGGGTGGCGGCGTGCGCCAGCCAGTCGCGCACGGCCGGTACGGCGGTGAGGTCGTCGCCGCGCACCAGCGCGCCGACGGCCCCGCAGTGCGAGTGGCCGCAGACGACGATGTCGCGGACGCCGAGCACCTCCACGGCGTACTCGATGGTGGCGGCCTCGCTGGTCGGGTGCTGTGAGGTGTGGGGCGGGACGATGTTGCCCGCGGTGCGCAGCTCGAAGAGCTGGCCGGGGCGGGCGCCCGTGATCAGGGCCGGGACGACCCGGGAGTCGGAGCAGGTGATGAAGAGCACCTGCGGGGACTGGCCTTCGGCGAGTCTGGCGAACTCCTCAGGGCGCTGTCCGAAGCTACGGGCGTTGTCGATGAGGGGCTGCATGTGTGTGGTTCCTCCTGGCGCGCCTGCACGGGCGCGTCGGTGTTGAACGGTGCTGGTGGGGGGAGCGGAAGAGCCCGGTGGGGCCGGGCCGGTGCCGACCGGCTGTCAGCTGGGGAAGACCTGAAGTGCCGCCGGGGTGTGGGGTCTTGAGGCCTTCGGGGCGCGCGGCCCGACGGTTCCGGGGATGCCCGGGGCGTCGGCGCCGGCGGCCCGGCCGGTTATGAGCGGGTGCTCCCGCGCGCACGCGGCGGAGCCCGCACCCTCGTGTGCCGCCGTGGCGGGGGAGGTGGTTCCGGGCTTGGCGTTGGCCTGCGTTTGACTGAGCGTGTGCGCGGATGCGAAGGATCCCGCGAGAGCGAAGAGCTGGAACGCGAGCAGCGCGGCGGCGAGGAGGGCGAACCGGATCCGGGCTGTCGTACCTCGGAACATGCGCCCCCCTTCCGTGAGATCACGCGTCTCGTGCGCACCAAACACTGGTCAATGATTGGTCAAGAAACACATTAACCCTGCAAAGTCCTTTGCAGGGTTAACAGCGCGTTACGGGCGCGAGAGAGCGTGAAAAGTGCCGGTCGGGTGGCTGGATCTGGCTCTTGACTACGGGGCGACGAGCCCCTTGGCGTCCCGGGCCAGTGCGGTGAGCCGGGATATCGCGCGGAAGTACTTCTTGCGGTAGCCGCCGTTCAGCATCTCCTCGCTGAACAGCCGGTCGAAGGGCAGCCCCGAGGCCAGTACCGGGACCTCGCGGTCGTAGAGCCGGTCCGCGAGCACCACGAGCCGCAGCGCCGTCGACTGGTCCGGCACCGGCTGCACGCCGGTCAGGCACACGGCCGTGACCCCGTCGGTCAGCGCGCCGTACCGGCTCGGGTGGACCTTCGCCAGGTGCTCCAGCAGATGCGGGAAGTCGTCCAGCGAGGCGGCCTCGGTGGCGTACGCCGCCTTCGCCACCTCTTCGTCGGAGAACGGCCGGGGGGCCTCGGGCAGACCGCGGTGCCGGTAGTCCTCGCCGTCGATGCGCAGGGCGCGGAAGTGGGCCGACAGCCCCTGTATCTCGCGCAGGAAGTCGGCCGCGGCGAACCGGCCCTCGCCCAGCTTGCCGGGCAGCGTGTTGGAGGTGGCGGCGAGTGCGACGCCCGCCTCGACCAGCTTGCCGAGCAGGGTCGACACCAGGACCGTGTCGCCCGGGTCGTCCAGCTCGAACTCGTCGATGCACAGCAGGCTGTGCCCGGACAGGGTCTGCACCGTCTGCTGGAAGCCGAGGGCGCCGACCAGGTTCGTCAGCTCCACGAAGGTGCCGAACGCCTTGCGGGCGGGCTCGGCCGGGGTGGCGTGCCACAGGGAGGCGAGCAGGTGGGTCTTGCCGACGCCGTAGCCGCCGTCCAGGTAGACCCCGCGCGGGCCGGCCGGGGCCTTGGGGCCCCTGGCCCGGCCGAAGCCGAAGAAGCCGCGCCTGCCGGCGCCGGAGGCGTGCGCCCCGCCCAGTCCGGCCGCGAAGCCCTCCAGGGCCGACACGGCCTCGGTCTGGCTCGGCTGGTTCGGGTCCGGGAGGTATGTCGAGAAGCGGACCGAGTCGAAGCGCGGGGGCGGCACCATCTCGGCGACGAGCCGGTCCGCGGGGACATGCGGCTCGCGGGCGCACAGGGAGAGGGGGCCCGCTTCGATCACGGGGCTGGAACCGGGGGCGGCGGTGGAGGACGACACGGTTACCCATGCTAAGCGCCGTGTCACACTGCACGACATGCGACGCCTGTTCCCTGTGACCGACGAAACAGCAGCCCAGGACCGTACGGCGGCGCTCGCCGACCGTGAGTGGAGCCTCGCCGAGCTGGCTGCCGCCTACGCGTACCCGGAGCCGGGGTCGGAGCCGGGGGAGCCGCGGCCGTGGCTGCGGGCCAACATGGTCTCCACCCTGGACGGCGCGGCCCAGCACGACGGGCGCTCGCAGCCCATCTCCTGCGCCGCCGACATGCGGATCTTCGGCACCCTGCGGGCGCTCGCGGACGTCGTGGTCGTGGGCGCGGAAACGGTACGTCAGGAGGCGTACCGCCCGGCACGCGCGCGTGCCGAGTTCGCCGCGGCCCGCGCGGCCGCCGGACAGGGCCCGGCGCCGGCGATCGCGGTCGTCACCGCGAGCCTGGACCTGGACCTCTCCCTCCCGCTGTTCACCTCGCCCCTGGTGCCCACCCTGATCCTGACCGGCGCCGCGGCCGCCCCGGACCGGGTCGCCGCCGCCGGGAAGGCCGGCGCGCGGGTGGTGGTCGCGGGCGACGGCGCGGGCATCGACCCGGCGCGCGCGGTGCGCGCCCTCGCCGGGCTCGGCCACACCCGGCTGCTCACCGAGGGCGGGCCCCGGCTGCTCGGCCAGTTCATCGCCGCGGGGGTGCTGGACGAGATGTGCCTGACCCTCTCGCCCATGCTCACCGCGGGCGAGGCGCAGCGCGTCGCCGGGGGACCGTCGGTCGCCGTGCCGCGCCGCTTCGCGCTCGTGTCCCTCCTCGAGGAGGCCGGATTCCTGTTCGGTCGCTACCGTCGGTCCTGAAATCAGCGGAATCTGCCGTTCCGTTTAGCTTTCGGAGGGCAGACTTAGACCGGCAGAACCCGTGGGAGCACGGGGCAGGATGGTTTCCGCAGCGGCCCTGCCGGGCCACGGAGGAGAAGAGGCGTTCGGTGTTCACAAGCGTTCTGATGATCGAGAAGGCCTTGACGTCCGCCGACGTGGAGTTCGTCACCACCTTGCACGGAGACGAGCCGGTCACCTTCCACGTACTCCTCCAGCCGCGCGGCGACCAGGCGGACCGCCTGCTGCGCGCCATCGACGACATCGCGCTCGGCGAACTCGACGAGGCGGTGCGGGAGCGGGACACCCCGGAGGGGACGGCGGCGCAGGGGGTGGGACAGCAGGCACTCGACGTCTCGGTGCAGGCGCTGCGTGCGGCGGGGAGCACGGCGGAGGGGCGGCTGGTCGAGGACCATCCGCTGGAGGCGCTGAAGGCCCTCGTGGCGGAGGCGTCGGCGGACGAGGTGATCGTGCTGACCGATCCGCACTACGTGGAGGAGTTCTTCCACCGGGACTGGGCGTCGCGGGCGCGGCACAAGGTGGGCGTGCCGGTGCTGAAGTTGTTCTCGCACAGCAAGGTGTGAGCCGAGTCTGCCGCCCCCTCGCCCCTTGCGAGGCGGGCCGCGCTCGAGCGCATAGGCTAGGCCCGCTCTAGTACGCACCGTCCTCTGGGGAGAACCACATGGCACCCGGCCTTCCTGCCGCCATGGACCGACCGCACTTCATCGGCATCGGCGGCGCCGGGATGTCGGGGATCGCCAGGATCCTCGCCCAGCGCGGGGCCGCGGTGGCCGGCAGCGACGCCAAGGAGTCGGCGACCGTCGAGGCGCTGCGGGCGGCCGGTGCCACCGTGCACATCGGGCACGCGGCCGGGCATCTCGCCGACGACGCGAGCTGTGTCGTCGTGTCCTCGGCGATCCGGGAGGACAACCCCGAGCTGGCCCGCGCCGCCGAGCTGGGCATCCCGGTGGTGCACCGCTCCGACGCGCTCGCCGCGCTGATGCAGGGGCTGCGCCCGATCGCCGTGGCGGGGACGCACGGCAAGACCACGACGACCTCGATGCTGGCCGTCTCGCTCACCGAGCTGGGCCTGAAGCCGTCGTACGCCATCGGCGGCGACCTGGACGCGCCCGGCTCCAACGCGCTGCACGGCACGGGCGACATCTTCGTCGCCGAGGCCGACGAGTCGGACCGCAGCTTCCACACGTACGCCCCCGAGGTCGCCATCGTCCTCAACGTCGAGCTGGACCACCACGCCAACTACGCCTCGATGGACGAGATCTACGAGTCCTTCGAGACCTTCGCCGGGAAGATCGTGCCCGGCGGCACGCTGGTGATCTCCGCCGACCACGACGGCGCGCGCGAGCTGACCCGGCGGCTGGCCGACTCCGTGCGGACCGTGACGTACGGCGAGGCCGAGGACGCCGACGTACGCGTGCTGTCGATCGTCCCGCAGGGGCTGACGAGCCGGGTCACCGCGGTGCTCGACGGGCAGGAGCTGACCTTCGCCGTCTCCGTGCCCGGCCGGCACTACGCCCTCAACGCCGTCGCCGCGCTCGCCGCCGGTGCCGCCCTCGGCATCCCCGCCGCGGAGCTGGCGCCCGCGCTCGCCGCCTACACCGGGGTCAAGCGGCGCCTCCAGCTCAAGGGCGAGGCGGCCGGCGTCCAGGTGATCGACTCCTACGCCCACCACCCGACCGAGATGACCGCCGACCTGGAGGCCATGCGTGCCGCCGCGGGCGACTCCCGGATCCTCGTCGTCTTCCAGCCGCACCTGTTCTCGCGCACCCAGGAACTCGGCAAGGAGATGGGCGACGCCCTGGCCCTCGCGGACGCGTCGGTCGTCCTCGACATCTACCCGGCCCGCGAGGACCCGGTCCCGGGCGTGACCAGCGAGCTGATCATCCAGGCCGCGCGTGCCGCCGGTGCCGACGTCACCGCGGTGCACGACAAGGCGGAGAGCCCCGCCGTGATCGCGGGAATGGCGAAGCCCGGTGATCTCGTTCTCACCATGGGCGCGGGCGACGTGACCGACCTGGGCCCGCTGATCCTGGACCGCCTGTCGCAGCAGTAGAGGGGCTGAGGCTCATGTCGTACGACGTCGAGAAGCCGGACGAGCAGTGGAAGGCGGAGCTGACACCGGCCGAGTACGCCGTGCTGCGCCAGGCCGCCACCGAACCGGCGTTCACCGGTGAGTACACGGACACCAAGACCCCGGGCGTCTACTCCTGCCGGGCCTGCGGGGCCGAACTGTTCACCTCGGACACGAAGTTCGAGTCGCACTGCGGCTGGCCGTCCTTCTTCGACCCGAAGGACACGGACGCCGTCGAGCTGATCGAGGACCGCTCGCACGGGATGGTCCGCACCGAGGTGCGCTGCGCGCGGTGCGGCTCGCACCTCGGGCACGTCTTCGCCGGTGAGGGCTACCCGACCCCGACGGACCAGCGGTACTGCATCAACTCCGTCTCGCTGCGCCTGGCTCCCGAGGAGAGCTGAGGACGGTCGGCCTCCGCCCGTGGCGGTCTCGTGGAGGACCGGCATGAAGCGGATCAACGGACGCGCCGAATCTGGCAAAAGGCGTGTCCGAAACGCTTCGGCCGATCGAAGATGAGCACCACCGGACATGGGGCGGGGGCCGAGAAGGGAGCCCCGCACGGGGCTGCCGGGACTGATGGGGCCGGTGGTGCGGATGCGGCGCATGAGGCCGATGCCCTGTTCGCTCCGGTTTGAGATTCTGTGAGGGTGTGGGGTGTGGCGCGCTGGATCCAGTCCCGTCGCAGGCCGTGGCCTGCCGACAGCGGCCACCGTCGCGCAGGCGCCGACGACCGGGAGCCGTCGGCACCCGCGCGCACCGCGACCGCCGCGCAGGCCGCCGACGTCGCCACGGCACGCGCGCGGCTCGCCCTCCTGAGCGACGCCCTGGCCGGCATCGGCAGCACCCTCGTCGAGTCCACCACCTGCGCCGAGCTGACCGAGGCCGCCGTACGGCTGGCCGGCGGGACCGCCGCCGTGCTGCGCCGGACCGGGAAGACGATCTCCGGGTACGAGGAGATCAACGGGGACGCCGACGTGCTCCCCGACGTCCGCTGGGCCACCGCGGTGGCCCGGGAAGCGGGCGCACCGGCGCTCGACGCGACGGCCGATCCCTGGCTGGAACACGCCGGCGGGCCCAGCACCCGGGCCGCCCTGTGCCTGACGCTGACCAGCGCGGACGATGTGTACGGCGTCCTGGTGTGGGCCCGCTCCGGGGAGCCGCTGCGTCCCCTGGAGGCCGAGCTGCTGAGCGTGCTCGCCGAGCGCGCCGCCTCCCACATCCGCCACGCCCGCGCCTACGAACACGTCAACCGCACCGCCGGCGACCTGCAACGTGCCCTGCTGGAAGAGCCCGGCCGCCCGCACCCCAACCTCGACGTCGCCATCCGCTACCTCCCGGCCGGCCGGCACGCGGTCGTCGGCGGCGACTGGTGCGAGACCGTGCGGCTGCACTTCGGGCGGACCCTGCTGGTCGTCGGCGACGTCATGGGGCACGGCCTGGAGGCCGCCGTCGACATGAACGCCTACCGCTCCTCGTTGCGCTACATCGCCTCCGCCGACCTGCCCCCGCACCGGGTGCTGCGGCAGATCGACGAGATCTCCTCCCGGGAGGCCGAACGCCGGCCCGCGACCTGTCTGCTGGCGGGCGTCGACCCCGGCCGCGGCCAGGTCACACTGGCCAGCGCCGGGCACCTGCCGCCGGTGCTCATCGACCCCGACGGCTCGGCCAGGCTGCTGACGGTGCCCGTGGGGCCGCCGCTGGGCACGGGGCTCGGCGGGTACGAGTCGGCCACGCATCCGCTGGCGCCGGGGCAGACCCTGGTGCTGTTCACCGACGGGCTGGTGGAGCGGCGGGGCGAGGACATCGACGAGTCGCTGGCGCGGCTGTCCGCCGTCCGCTTCCCCGCGGGGAACGGGCTGGACGACGTACTGGACACGATCCTCGAACGGCTGGACGCGCGGCACGCGGAGGACGACGTCGCCGCGTTGGCCGCGCGGCCGTACACCAGACACGCCGACGCGCCGTAGGGCCCTGCCCGTCGGCCTCGCGCGGACGGGCCCGCGCAGGTCCAGGTCACACAGGTGCGCCACCCGTACGGCCCCACCGGAGGTGCCCGCCCCACCGGGCACTTCGATACTCGGTTGAAAGCCGTCCGGCAGGTGAACGGCAGCATCCGCGGGCGAAGCCCGTCACCCAGGACCCGATCAAGGAGCTGCCGTCCGTGACGACCCTCCAGACCCGTCCCGCGCCCCCCACGGCGATCCGTCCCCGCGCCGTGGCCCGGACCGGGCTGTACGCCCTGCTGGCCGCCAACGCGGTCGTGGTCGCCCGGTTCTTCGTCGAGGCCGGCTTCGCCTCGAACACGCTGATCGTGCTCGGCCGCCTCTGCGGTCTGTACGGCGCCCTCCTCATGGCCTTCCAGCTGCTGCTGGTGGCCCGGCTGCCCTGGCTGGACCGCAGGATCGGCATGGACCGGCTGACCTCCTGGCACCGCCGGACCGGCTTCGGCGTCCTGTGGACCCTGCTCACGCACGTCGTGTTCATCACCTTCGGCTACGCCCAGGCGTCCTCGATGGACCCGGTGGACCAGCTCGTGAACCTCGCCGAGACCACCGAGGGCGTACTGCGGGCGATCGTCGCGCTGTCGCTGATCGTCGTGGTCGGCGCGGTCTCCGCCCGCTGGGCCCGGCGCCGACTCGCCTACGAGACCTGGCACTTCATCCACCTCTACACCTACGCCGCGGTGGTCCTCGCCTTCACCCACCAGGTCGCGGCCGGTACGACGTTCACCTCCTCGCCCGTCGCGCGGACGTACTGGTACACGCTGTGGGGCGGCGCCCTCGGATCGGTGGTCGCGGGCCGGATGGTGCTCCCGCTGTGGCGCAATCTGCGGCACCGGCTGCGCGTCGAGGCGGTCGTCCCCGAGTCCGACGACGTGGTCTCCGTCTACGTCACCGGCCGCGACCTGGAGCGGCTGCCCGCCCGGGCCGGTCAGTTCTTCCTGTGGCGCTTCCTCACCAGGGACCGCTGGTGGCAGGCCAACCCGTTCTCCCTGTCGGCCGCCCCCGACGGCCGCACCCTGCGCCTGACCGCCAAGGCGACCGGTGCCGGCAGCGCCGCCCTGCGCCATCTGAAGCCCGGCACCCGCGTCTTCGCCGAGGGCCCGTACGGCGCCTTCACCACGCTGCACCGCACCCGCCCGCAGTCCGTGCTGATCGCGGGCGGCGTCGGTGTCACCCCCATCCGGGCGCTGCTGGAGGAGTTGGAGGGCCACGCCGTGGTGATCTACCGGGTGGCCGCCGACCGGGACGCCGTCCTCCACGACGAGCTGCGCGACCTCGCCCTCGCCAAGGGCGCCGAGCTGCACCTGGTGACCGGTCCCGTCGTCCCCGACCGGCTCGCCCCGCGCGAACTGGCCCGGCTGGTCCCGGACATCGCCGACCGCGACGTCTTCCTGTGCGGGCCGCCCGGGATGATGACCGCCGTGCTGCGCAGCCTCGGGGACCTGGGCGTGCCCAGGAAGCAGATCCACTTCGAGCGTTTCAGTCTCGCGGGCTGAGAGAGGCGTCCCACCGTGAAGCGAGCCGTTCCCGTCCTCCTCCTGACCGTCGCGGGGCTGGTCCCGGTCTGGCGCTACCAGCCGTCGGCCGGGACCGCCGACGCCGCCCGGCCCGCGTCGACACCGTCCGCCGTGCCGTCGTCCCCTTCATCGGCTTCGTCCCCTTCGTCGTTGCGAGTCGTCCCCGGCACCGCGGTGGACACCGTGAAGGGCGTCTTCCAGGTGGAGGTGACCTTCCGCGGCGACCGGATCGCCGCCGTACGGATGCTGCAGGCGCCGCACCACCCGCAGACCAGGTGGGCCGTACCGGAGCTGGTCACGGAGACCCTGAAGGCGCAGAGCGCCCACATCGACTCGGTGTCCGGGGCCACGATCACGAGCCAGGGGTACAAGGAGTCCCTCCAGGCCGCCATCGACGCCAAGGCCTCCTGACGTGCGGCGTGTCGAACACGTCATGGGCTTCCCGGTGTCGCTGCGGATCGACGACGAGGGGGAGGTCCGAGACGAGGGGGCCGAGGGCGACGGGGGCGGCTTCCGCGCGGCCGCCGACGCCGTCTTCGCGTGGCTGCACGAGGCGGACGCCCGGTTCAGCCCGTTCCTGCCACAGAGCGAGGTGTCCCGGTACGGTCGGGGCGAGGTGGCGTACGGCGCGCTGAGCGCGGACCTCGCGGAGGTGCTCGGCCTGTGCGAGGAGTACCGGGCCGCGACCGGCGGCGCCTTCGACGTACGGCTGCCCGGGCGGGAGTTCGACCCCTGCGCGGTGGTCAAGGGCTGGTCGGTGCAGCGGGCGGCCGGGCTGCTGGCGGCGGCCGGCGCGCGCCGGTTCTGCCTCAACGCCGGGGGTGACGTGGTCGCCGCGGGCGGCCCGTGGCGGGTCGGGATACGGCATCCGGAACGGGCCGACCAGGTGTGCGCCGTGCTGACGGTCACCGACGCGGCGGTGGCCACTTCAGGGCGGTACGAGCGCGGCGACCACATCCTCGACGGCCGCACCGGGCGCCCCGTGACCGGACTGCTCAGCCTCACCGTGCTGGCCCCGACGCTGACCGAGGCGGACGCGACCGCCACGGCCGCCTTCGCGCTCGGCGCCGAGGGACCGGCCTGGGCCGCCGCGCGCCCGGGCTGCGAGGTGTTCGCGGTCGACGCCGGCCGGAGCGTGATCCGTACCCCCGGGCTGCCGCTGGCCTGACCGGCCACGCGCCCGCCAGAGTGCCGAAACACTCGCGGTCTAGACTCTCCCCGCAACGGCCTGCGCACCGACGACCTTGGCCGGAAACGGGCGGAAGCTGCCAAACCCGAAGGGTATTCGGCGTTTTGATACGGATAGATTCAGTCACGAAGCGGTATCCGGACGGCACGGTCGCGGTCGACCGGCTGTCGCTGGAGGTACCGGACCGCGCGATCACCGTCCTCGTCGGGCCCTCGGGCTGCGGCAAGACGACGACGCTGCGGATGATCAACCGCATGGTGGAGCCCACCGAGGGCGGCATCCTCCTCGACGGCACGGACATCCGGCAGCAACCGGTCAACACCCTGCGCCGGTCGATGGGTTACGTCATCCAGAACGCCGGGCTCTTCCAGCACCGCACCATCCTCGACAACATCGCCACCGTGCCCCGGCTGCTCGGCACGCCGAAGAAGCAGGCCCGGGCCCGCGCCGCCGAACTGATGGAGCGGGTCGGGCTCGACGCCGCGCTGGCCAGGCGGTATCCGTACCAGCTCTCCGGCGGTCAGCAGCAGCGTGTCGGCGTGGCCCGGGCGCTCGCCGCGGATCCGCCGGTGCTGCTGATGGACGAGCCGTTCTCCGCCGTCGACCCCGTGGTGCGCAAGGGACTCCAGGACGAACTGCTCCGCATCCAGGACGAGTTGGGCAAGACCATCGTCTTCGTCACGCACGACATCGACGAGGCGATCAAGCTGGGCACGATGGTCGCCGTGCTGCGCACCGGCGGCCGGCTCGCCCAGTTCGCCCCGCCCGCAGAGCTGCTCAGCGCGCCCGCCGACGCCTTCGTGGAGGACTTCCTCGGCGCCGACCGCGGCATCCGCCGGCTGTCCTTCTTCCCCTCCGCGGAGCTGGAGTTGGAGACCGAGCCGATCGTGGCCGCCGACGCCGACGCCGAGACGATCGCCGCACGCTCCGCCGCCCCCTACCTCCTCGTCACCGACGCGGACGGCAGGCCGCTCGGCTGGAGCGAGCCGGACCGGCTCACCGCCGGCGCCGTCGACACGGGTCAACTCCTCGACCACGGGCGCCCGTTCGTACCCGGCACCGACTCGCTGCGCACCGCGCTCGACGGCGCCGTGCTCTCGCCCACCGGCCGGGCCGTCGCGGTGGACGGCGAGGGCCGCGCCGTCGGCGTCGTCTCGCAGCAGGTCATCGGCGACGCCATCCGCGCCGCCCACAGCCGGGCGGCCGGCGCCGCGGACGCGGCCGGTGCCGCCGACGCCGAGGCCGTGCGGTGAACGGCTTCTTCGACCTGCCGAGCGACCTGCAGTACAGCTACCTCGGCCTCGTCGCCCTGCACCTGCGCGAAGGGCTGCTGCCGGTGCTCGCCGGGCTGGTCCTCGCGCTGCCGGTGGCCCAGCTGTGTGTCCGCTTCCGCTGGGTCTACCCGCCCGTCCTCGGCGTCACCACCGTGCTCTACTCCATCCCCTCGCTGGCCTTCTTCGTCGTCCTCATCGACTACGTCGGGCAGAGCGAGACCACGGTGATGATCCCGCTCGCGATCTACAGCCTGGTGGTGCTGGTCCCGGCGATCGTCGACGGCGTCCGCTCGGTGCCGCCCGAGACCCTCGCCGCCGCGCAGGCCATGGGCTTCGGGCCGGTGCGCCGCTATCTCCAGGTCCAACTGCCCATCGCCGTACCGGCGATCATCGCGGGCCTGCGGGTGGCGACCGTCTCCAGCCTCTCCCTGGTCAGCGTCGGCATGCTCATCGGCAACCAGGGCGCCCTCGGCAACATGCTCTACGCCGCCACCACGTACCACCGCCCCGCTCTGGCCGTGAACTCCGTACTGACCACCGCCGTGCTGGGCATCCTCGCCGACGCGGCACTCGTCCTCGTCCGCCGGCTGCTCACCCCCTGGATGCCGACGAAGGGTGCCGCCCGGTGAACGTCCTGAACTTCGCGCATGCCTTCTTCAGCGACAGCGCCCACTGGCACGGCTACGACGGCATTCCCACCCGGCTCACCGAGCACATCACGTACTCGCTGGAAGCACTGCTGTACGCCGCCCTGATCGGTCTGCCCATCGGCCTGGTCACCGGCCACTACGGCCGCGGCGGCAACGCCCTCGCGCTGCTCGCCACCGCCGGCCGGGCGCTGCCCAGCTTCGGTCTCCTCGTCCTGATGTTCATCTGGATCGGCTTCGGTCTGCTGCCGGTGATGATCCCGCTGGTCGTGCTCGCCGTACCGCCGATCCTGGTCACCACCTACGAGGCGATCCGCTCCGTCGACCCCTCGCCGGTGGACGCCGCGCGGGGCATGGGCATGCCCGAGGCGCGGGTGCTGTTCCAGGTGGAGGTGCCGGTCGCACTCCCGCTCATCCTGAGCGGCCTGCGCACGGCGGCCATCCAGATCGTCTCCACCGCCACCATCGCGGCCTACGTCAGCCTCGGCGGCCTCGGCCGCTACATCATCGACGGCCTCTACCAGAAGAACTACGAGAAGGTCGTCGGCGGCGCCACCCTGGTCGCCGCCCTCGCCCTCGTCACCCTGCTGGTGTTCTGGGCGCTGTCCCGGATCACGGTCTCGCCGGGGGTACGGCGCGGCGGCTGACCCCCGCTACAACTCGGTGCGGGCCAGCGCCAGTTCGAGTACGACGAGCAGCGCGTCCCGCACCGAGCCCCGGTCCCGGGCGTCGAACACCACGACCGGCACCCCGTCGGGGACGTCCAGCGCCCAGCGGACCTCGTCCAGGGTGTGCTCCACCCTGCCGTCGAAGGCGTTGACGGCGACGGCGAACGGGATGTCCCGGTGCTCGAAGTGGTCGACGGCCGCGTAGCAGTCGTCCAGGCGGCGGGTGTCGACGATGACGAGCCCGCCGACCGCACCCTCGACGATGTCGTCCCACATGAACCCGAACCGCTCCTGCCCGGGTGTGCCGAACAGATACAGCTTCAGCGTCGGGTCGATGGTCAGACACCCGAAGTCCATCGCCACCGTGGTCGTGGTCTTGCGCGGGGTGTGTGTGAGATCGTCCACGCCCGCCGCGACCTCGGTGATCGACGCCTCGGTGGTGAGCGGTTCGATCTCCGAGATGGAGCCGACCGCGGTGGTCTTGCCCACGCCGAAGCCGCCCGCGACCACCATCTTCACCGGCAGCGGCGGCCGTACGGCGGCGGGTGCGGCCGAGCCGCGCACGAGCGGTTCAGTCGGTGTCACTCGGTACCCCTCGGGAGTCGGGGACGGCCTTGAGGCCATCGATGAGCCTGCGCAGGACGGACGCGTCGCGCGAGGCGCCGGCGTCCGGCACGTACACCGCCAGCTGCCCCGCCTCGCGCAGGTCCTCGGCCAGCACGCGGACCACGTTGAGGTGCAGGCGCAGCCGGGCCGCGAGTTCCGCGAGGGACTGCGGCAGCCGGCAGGCGTCGACGATGTCGTACCGCTCGAAGGAGAGCCCGGCGAGCACCGCCAGGCCCTCGGCGGTGGCCACCACCTGGGTCTCCAGGGGCAGCGCCCGGCCGGAGCCGTCGTCCGCGACCCGGCCGGCGGTCACCAGGAACGGCCGTACGGCGGGGGCGGGGCCGACCGGGTCCGGGCCCGTCGCACCGTCCGCCATGACCATCTGCTCTCTCTCCGTGCGCGGACGCTCAGCGGGCGGACGCGGCGACGCTGTTCTTGAGCTCCAGCACCAGCTGCGGGCTGAGCGCGGCACCGGCGCGGTTGGCGAACAGGGTCATCTCGTAGGCGATGTTGCCGAGCTTGGCCTCCTTGTCGGTGACGACACCGAGCACGGCGCCGGAGCCGATCGCGGAGACGAGCACATGACCGCCCTCCAGATCGATGATGACCTTGTTCAGGCCGCCCAGACCGTAGTTGCCGGAGGCGCCTGCGGCCAGGCTGGTGATGCCCGACACGATCGCCGCGAGCCGCTCGGAGTCGGCGGGCTCGCGCAGCTCGGACACCGCGATCAGCAGGCCGTCGGAGGACACGGCGATCGCGTCCACGACACCGGCGGTCTCGGTGGCGAAGCGGTTCAGCAGCCAGGTGAAGTCGGCCGCGGCCGCCTGGAGATCGGCCGGCGCGGCGTCGCCCGCCGGGGTGTCACCTGTCGACGTGCTCAACTGTCGGCTCCTTCGGGGAGGTGGATCTGGTCGTGCGGTGCGGTGGCGTGGGCTGCGGGTACGACGTTGTCGACGGAGGTGTCGGCGCCGTGCGCGGGGGCTTCGGCCGTGGCGCTGCGGGGGTGGGTGACGTCGTCGGCGGGGTGCTCGGTGGGATGCGTGCGGCCGGGCGTGCCGTCGGCGGTGCGCCCGGCCGGGGGGTGCGGATCGGCGGGAGTGCCGTGGGCGTGTGCGGATTCTTCGGCCGGGGAGCCGAGGGTGCGCGCCGGGTGCTCGGCCGGGGCGTCGACGGCGTGCACGCGACTCGCGGCGTTTGCCTCGGCGGCGCCGGTCTGTCCCTCCGCGTCGGCGTGCACCGGGGCTTCGGCCGGCCCTCTCGTGTCGGTGAGCGCCCCGGTGCCGGCGTGCGACCTCGTGTCGGCCTGTGCCTCCGTGCCGACGCGCGCCCCCGTGTCCGGAGGTGTCCCGGTGCCGGCGGGGCGCTGGGCGTCCGGGCGTCGGTGGTTGCCGGTGTCGCTGTCGCGGTGGGCGCGTTCGACGGCGGCCTCGAACTCCTCCAGTGCGTCGCGTTCGGCCTCGGCGTCGCGGGGGCGGGCCGGCCGGGGGAGCGACTGGGCGGCACCCGCGGTGGTGTGCAGCGTGGCGCCGCGGACCCGGCGACGCAGGGGCCGGGAGCCGGCGGGAGCCCGCTCCGGGGAGGGCTCCGGCTCGCGGCGGGGGAGCCGGCGCGGCAGCGGGTCGGTGCCGTCGGCGGCGTTCCGGGACCCGGCGGAGGAGGGTTCCTGCGCGGACTCGGTGGGCCGGACGGTGCTCTTGGACCGCTCCGGACCCGACACCGCCCCGGCGGGCGTCGGCCGCACCGTGACCGCCCCGGCCACCGGGCTCGCCGGCCGCAGCAGCGAGGTCGGCAGGGTGACCTCGGCCGTCACCCCGCCGCCCGGCGTCCGGGTCAGTTCGACCGCGATCTCCCAGCGGCGGGCCAGCGCGCCCACCACGAACAGGCCGAGCACCTTCGTCGGCACCAGGTCCAGGCGTTCGCGGCGGATCAGCCGGGCGTTCTCCTCGGCCAGCCGCTCGGTGCTCATGCCGAGGCCGTGGTCGGTGATCACCACGTGTGTGCCCTCGGCGCCGGTGCGCACGGTCACCTCGACCGGGCTGCCCTCGGGCGAGAACGACACGGCGTTCTCCAGGAGTTCGGCCAGCATCAGCGTGAGGTCGCCGATGACGTCCGGCTCGGCCAGGGCGTCCGACGCGGCGTACAGCCGTACCCGCTGATAGCCCTCGATCTGCCCGAGCGCGGCCCGGACGACGTTGGACAGCGCCGTCGGCTCCCCGTCCAGCCCGCCCTCGCGGATGCCCGCCAGCAGCATCAGGCTGTCGGCGTTGCGGCGCAGTCGTACGGCGATGTGGTCGATGGAGTACAGCCGCTCCAGCAGCGCCGGATCCGTCTCGCCGCGCTCCACGGCGTCGATCAGGGCGAGTTGACGTATCGTCAGGTTGCTGACGCGCCGGCCCACGTTGCCGAACATCTCGGCGGTGTTGCGGCGGCTGAGCACCTGCCGCTCCAGCAGCGCGCCGGCGGTGGTCTGCACCCGGTTGAACGCCTCGGCGAGCTCACCGATCTCGTCGCGCGCGGTGACCGGCATGTCCCGCAGCCGGGGCGGCCCGTCGTCCTCGGCGTCGTCGTCGGCGACCCGGGCCAGCTCGCGCCCGGCCACCTCGGCGACCTCCTGCGCGGCCCCGGTCAGCGCCTGCACGGGCCGGATCACCGAGCGGCGCACCAGCACCGCGAAGGCGATCCACAGCGCGAACATGAGCAGCGCCCCGCTCAGCAGCAGCCCGGCGCGCCACCGCGCGGAACCGGCCGAGTGCTCCGCGCCGGCGGCGATCTGGTCGATCAGCGAGGTGGTGATCGTCAGCCGGGCGTCGGCCTGCTGGGAAAAGTCCGGGTAGCCGGCCAGCGCGTCCTGCACCGCCTGCCGGATCTCGTCCTTGCCGTTCGCCTGGAGCTGACCCACGTCCACCTGCAACTCGGCGAAGGACTGGGCGATGTTGCGCTGCTCCGGAGTGTGCTCCATGCCCGCGAGCCCCTCGGCCTGGGCCTCGGTGGCGAACCGGGCGAAGCGGTCGGCCTGGTGGTTGTAGAGGTCGTAGGCACCGACCGCGTTGGTGAACTCGATCAGCGCGTTGGTGTCGCCCGTCTTCGCCGCGAACACGTTGGTCTCGAAGGCGCCGTGGGCGGCGTCCGCGCGCAGCAGGGAGTCCAGCAGGTTGCCCGTGAAGGTGTCGGCGAGGTCCGCGTTCCGGTCCAGACCGAGACCGTCGATCACGCTCTGGGCGGCGTGGGCGTAGGCCGGGTCGACGTTGTCGGCGGGCATGTACGACCCCTCGACCGAGAGGCGCAGGCTGGACAGGCCGTCGACCTCGCGCAGCGCCTGCGCCTCACCGGCGGGCAGCCGGTCCCCGAAGACCGCGCGGACCTTGGCCACCTGGGTGTCGACCGCGTTCTGGGCCTCGTCGTAGGCGGACGTCGAGGACTGGGTGTACCCGGCCTCGTAGTTCACCGAGAGCAGGATGGCCTGCTGGTGCTCGGCCTCGATACGGTCCACGAGCTGTGCCACCTGGACGCTGTCGCGCACCAGCCGGGCCGCCGAGGAGGAGCTGTTCCACTGCAGCACCAGGTCGGTGAAGACGTACGACAGCAGGACGGCGATCACGGCCAGCGGGATGCCGACCAGGAGGTTGAGCTTGCGGCGGAAGGGCCAGCGGTCGGCGGCGTCGCGCATCCTGCCCCGCGCCGGGGCGTGCCGGGCGGGCGCGTCCACCTCGTCCGTGGACACACGGGCCTCCTTCTGGGGTGCTCTCCGACGCCGAAGCGGGCCCCGTGCACTGCCGTGGCCGGATTTCAACTGCCCCAGAGATTACAGTCTTCCCGAAAGAACAATCGGCGCAGATCGCATCACGAATCCATGACGAAGACAGCGCTCTCTGTGCACAACTGACCGCAAATCGAGGCCAATCGGTGATCTGTTGCGCTTGACTGACCGAGAACCGGCTGGATTGGATCAGTGGGTGACTTCCACACAGCGCATCAGCAGGTCCATCCGAAGGAACCGGGGCGCGGCGGCCGTCGCCCTCGTGGCGGCGACGGCTCTGCTGGCGGGCTGTTCCTCCAAGAGCGGCTCCTCGGGCGGCAACCCCCTGACGGACGACGGCAAGGCGAGCGGCGACACCGTCGTCGTCGGCTCCAACAACTTCCCCGAGAGCACCCTGATCGCCGACATCTACGGCGAAGCGCTCAAGGCCAAGGGCGTCAAGGTCACGTACAAGCCGAACATCGGCAGCCGCGAGACCACCTACGGGCTGATCAAGAGCGGCTCCATCAAGCTGCTGCCCGAGTACAACGGCGCGCTGCTCGCCTATCTCGACCCGAAGGCGAATCCGGCGACGGCCGACGCCACCACCACGGCCATCGAGGCCAAGCTGGACTCCAAGCTGACGCTGCTGAAGCCGGCGGCGGCGCAGTCCAAGGACTCGGTCACGCTCAACGCGGCCACCGCGAAGAAGTACGGCCTGACCGGGAAGTCCACCATCGCCGACCTGAAGGACGTCGCGAAGGACCTGGTCCTCGGGGCCTCGCCGGAGTTCCAGACCCGGCAGCAGGGCCTGGTGGGCCTGAAGTCCGTCTACGGCCTCGACTTCAAGTCCTTCCGGGCGCTGGACGCGGGCGGCCCGCTCACCCAGGCCGCGTTGAAGAAGGACGCCGTGCAGGCGGCCGACATCTTCACCACGGACCCGACCATCACCAAGGAGAAGTTCGTCGTCCTCCAGGACCCGAAGAACCTCTTCGGCTTCGAGAACGTCCAGCCGCTCGTGCGCAAGGGCGCCCTGTCCCAGAAGGGCGTCGACGCGCTGAACGCGGTCTCGGCCAAGCTCGACACCGCGACCCTGCTGGACCTGGACACCCAGGTGCAGGCCCAGAACAAGGACCCGCTGGACGTCGCCCAGACCTGGCTGAAGTCCGCGGGCCTGGTCTGACGCCGCCGAGGGGTCCCGGCGCGGGGGACCCTCATCGCGTCGACTCCCTCCTCCGCCCCGCTCGGGTCGGCCGGCCCGCGCCGCTCGTCACGGCCGGCCTGATCCGAACGACCGCCCCTGGGCGCAGGCGGAGGGCGGGGGCGCGGCCGACGGTGCCGAGCGTGCCCCCGTCCGCGTCCGGCCGGCGTGGACGCCCCGGCCGGCAGGGTTCAGAGGTCGAACTCGTGCGGCGGCAGGTCCAGCGTGAAGCAGGCCTCGCGCACCACGGCCTGCTCGGTCTTGTCGAAGTCGCCGTCCGCGCCGCCGATCACGATGCCGATCTGGATGACGGCCCGCGCCTCGGCCGGCTTCTTCTTCGCCTTGGCGATCTCCTGGAGGACGCTCACCTTGCCGAAGGCGAAGTCGGTCGTCAGCTTGTTCAGGTTCTCCTCGAAACGGCGGCGCAGGTCGTCCGCCGGGAAGTTCTGCAACACCTCGTTCGTCGCGATGAGCTGGGCCACCCGCTGCCGCTCCGACGGGTCGACGGTCCCGTCGGCGGCGGCCACGAGCGCGCACATCGCCATGCTCGCGTCCCGGAACGCACCGCTCTTCAGGTCGTTCTTCTTCGCCACCAGCTGGGTCTGCATCGTCGACGCGGACTCCTTGATGCGGTCCCACAGGGCCATGCGCACTCCTCGTGTCAAAAAGGCCGGACGCTCCCCACAGCGCACCGGCGGCAACTTCTACAACACCGTAGAAACTCATGGCACCGCCGGGAAGTTCCCGCCCGCCTAGACTGAGTCCCCGTACCCGTGATCCCCGTACCCGAAATCCCGTACCCGGACGGAACCCCGTCGCGGTGCGGACGACGCAGCGGAATGCAGAGGAAGGCGACAGTGGCGACAGCGCCCGGCACCGGCCGTCAGGACCCCTCCGCCGAGGTGCTCACCGAGGCGGCCGCCGCCTTCGGGCTGCTCGCCTCGCCCGCCCGGCTGCACATCGTGTGGGCGCTGACCCACGGCGAGAGCGATGTCACCGGGCTCGCCGAACGGGTCGGCGGCGCACTGCCGGCCGTCAGTCAGCACCTGACCAAGCTCAAGCTGGCCGGCCTCGTCCGCTCCCGCCGCGAGGGCCGCCGGCAGGTGTACTTCGTCGACACCGCGGGTCAGGCCGCCGTCGTGGAGGTCGTACGGCTCCTCGTCGACAGCCTCGCCGCGGGGGACACCGCCGCCGAGGCCCCGGCCCGTCGCCTGCGCGGTCTCTGATCCAGGTTGTACAGTTGCGCAATATGGCAACTGTTCATGAGAGGGAGGGGCGGACATGCTCCGCAACGGACTCGAGCCCTGGCATCTGCTGATCGTCGCGGTCGTCTTCATCGTTCTCTTCGGCGCGCGCAAGCTCCCCGACACCGCGCGGGCGCTGGGCAAGTCGATGCGCATCCTCAAGAGCGAGGCGAAGGCGATGAAGGAGGAGGGCGCGGCGTCCACCGCCGCCGCGGACACGCCGGTGGTGCAGCCGACGGAGGTCCTGACGTCGAGCGACGTCCGCGCGGCGGCGAGCAAGGCCACGGCCACGGCGCCCGGCGCGGGTGCCGCGGCGGCCCACTGAGCGACGCCGCCCGCCTCCCGGAAGGGGACGCGCACTCCCTCGGACCGGCGCAGGGCGCGTCCCCTTCCCGGCCGGGAGCCGGCCGCTCGGGGGCCGGCTCCCGGAACCCCGGGCCCTGCCCGAGGCCGGTCCTCAGGCCGGCCCCTCCGCTCCGTCCGCCCCCGCGGGTGCCGCGACGGCGGACCGCGGCTGCTTGCGCCGCTTGCGGCGGCTGACACGCGGCTCCTGGTCGGGCAGCCAGCCGAAGGCGAGGCAGCAGCCCGTGGCGCCGAGCAGGAGGCCGAGGAAGAAGCCTCCCAGGTTGGACGTGAGCCAGGTACCCAGGGAGACCAGGATGCCGGTGATGGAGTAGAAGAGGCGCTGCGAGGGGTTGAAGAGGATCAGCAGGCCCAGCAGTGCCATCAGCGTCGGCAGCAGGTAGCCGGCCAGGCCCTGCATGCCGATGTGCATCACGACCTTCAGCGAGGCCTTCTCGGTGAGCAGGATCCAGCCGCCGCCCAGGGCGAGCAGCAGCCCGCCCCAGAACGGCCGGCGGGCCCGCCAGCCACGGAAGGCCGCCCTCGCGCCCTGACGTGGTGCGTCCGGCACGGCGATCAGCAACCCTTGCTGCTGAAACCGAGCTTGAGACCGGGCAGCTTGAACACACCGGCCGTCGTCGCGTAGTTGGTCTGCCGCAGATGGGCGATGTGCACGGTGTCGGCCTGCTGGCTGAAGACCCCGATCGGACCCTTCACGCCCGCCTTGCTCAGCGTGCTCGCGTCGTTGCCGATCTCGATGTTGTTGAACGCCGCGTCGCCCGACAGCTGGGTCGAGTCCGTGGTGAGGTCGCTCGCGGACACCGGCGTGTCGCCGCCGCCCGCCCTGATCAGCAGGTTGGTGCCGCCGAGGTCGACGCTCTGGCACAGCTTGGTGAGCGTGGCGTTCTTGATCGCCGAGGTGACGATCAGCTCCTGCCCGCCGCTGTTTCCGGCGTTCGGGCTGCCGTCGGCCATGGTGTCGAGCCCGCCGAACTGCTCGAACCCGGTGCCGGTGAGGTCGGTCGCGGTGACCGTGAACGGCATGCCGGAGATCGCGAACTGCACACCGAGGGCGCCCTGCGCGGTGAGGACGGCGAGACCGGCGGCGACGAGGGTGGCGGGCACCGCCATCACCGCGGCCCGGCGTGCGCGGACCCGGCCTCGTCTCTCACCACCGGCGGCGGCCTGGGCGGTCTGTGGCGCTTCGGACGGTGAACCGTTTCCCGGGTTCTCGGGGGTGTTGCCGTCGGACGGGACGTCCGGGGACGAGGCCATGTCTGCTCCCATGGGCATGGATCCACTGCGGGTCGGGCCGGCCCCTGCCGTCGGACCCCCGCCTGCCCCACCCTTCGGGCGGACGGCGGTAGTTCGATGACGAGGCCTGGGTGGCGCGGTGTCCTGGCGCGGACAGCGACCGCCGCGCACGCCTCCTCGCACTCCCGGCGGGCAAGGGCTTTCTCGTTACGCGGCAGTAGCCTCCGAGGAAGTTACTGCCGGTTACTTTGAAGGGTCAAGGGAGATGTGAAAAAAGGGTGTCGAACCTGTCCGGGTCTCGGTCACATGCCACAACTGCCCTTGCGGCGCTTGACGTTGATGGTTGATCAGGTCTACAACTTCCCCTGTTTCACGGATCCGTGGCGCCGGATCCGCCGAGCGTCACGGGCCGCGTTCCCGGCCCCTTCCCGGCGACCGCTCACCTCGGCTCACGGCAACCGCTCGCACGGCACGGTGCACGGGTCCCATTCCCCCAGGCCCGGGTGCCGGCCGTCTCCCTCCGGCCCGGCCGGAGGCCTTCCCCCGAGGCCTCCGGCCGGTGCCCGGTCCGCCGCCGTCGCCGGTCCGTCGCGTACGGAGAAGGCGCGACGGCCCGCGCCGGCGGCGCCCCCAGGCCCTGCCGCCGTCGCCGCCACCACCACGTCACGCACCCCGCGCCGCCGCCACCGGCGCCCGCACCGCTCGCGTGACGCGCCACGCGCGCATGCGCCCACGGCAGTTCGCGCCTTCCTCGCAGCACCGGGCGCACCGACTGCCGTGCGTGCCGTGCGTGCACCACCTCGCACCATCCGCCACCCTCCACCTCACCTCACCCGATCCCCACTCAGGAAAGAGGCACCCGCCCATGCGTACGCGAACCGTCCTCACCCTCGCCGGCGCCGCCACCGCTCTCGCCCTCGCCGTGGCCACTCCGGCCTCCGCCGACGGCGCCGTCCTCACCACCGGCAGCGCGGGCGGCACCGCCGTCGCCGTCGGCGACACCCTCACCGCGCCGCTCGCCTCCGGCACCTCCGCCACGCTCTACTCCAGCGCGACCGGCACCAGCGGCGTCTCGTGCACCTCCTCCCAGTTCACCGCCTCGGTCACGGGCAACCCGTCGGCGCCCGGCACGGCCACCGAGTCCGTCTCCGGCCACACCTTCGACGCCTCCTCGTGCACCAGCAACGTCATCGGTGTCACCGGCGTCAGCAGCATCACCGTCGACAACCTGCCCTACACGGCGACGGTCGCCTCCGACGGCACCCTGACCGTCTCCCCGGCCAGCGGCTCGACCATCCAGACCACGGTCAAGCTGAAGACCCTGCTCGGCAGCATCACCTGCGTCTACCGGGCGGCCGGTCTGACCGGGAAGACCGACAACTCCGACAGCAGCATCACCTTCACCAACCAGCAGTTCACCAAGTCCTCCGGTTCGTCGCTGTGCTTCGCCAGCGGCTACTTCACGGCCAAGTACGCACCCGTGACCGACGGCGGCGCCCAGGTGTACGTCAACTAGACCCAGAGCGAGGGAAGTTCACCGAAAGCCCGAGCCGCCACCGGCGGCTCGGGCTTTCGGCGTGCCGTCGTTCCGCCGGGCCGGCGTACCCCTGATCGGGGGCGCAAAGCACCGACCGGTTCGGCTGTTTCACGCCTCCTGCGAGCCCCCGTTGAGGAGCCGGCCGTCGGCCTCGTATCGTGGCGATCATGCGTGCGGCGCGCGTGGTCGCGCGACTGCCGCGCATCGGCGGACGAGGAAGGGGGAGGCCGCTCTGATCTCGCACGATCACGGACTGCTGACGGGCTGTTCCGTACGTGATCCCCCGATGGCACGCGTCGTTCCGCCGGCCCGTACGGTCGGCTCTCCCTGCCCGTCGGTGAGTTATCGTATGCAGGGCGTGAGAAACAAACCGCGTGTCCCGTTCGTTAACGTCGCGAGGAGGGGTCCCATCATGGCGAGGCAGTTACGCGCCGAGCAGACCCGGGCAACGATCATCACGGCCGCCGCCGATCTGTTCGACCGGCAAGGCTACGACTCCACCAGCCTGAGCGACATCGTCGCGCACGCAAAGGTCACCAAGGGTGCGCTGTACTTCCACTTCGCCGCCAAGGACGATCTGGCCCAGGCGATCCAGGAACTCAACGCCGAGGCCGCGCGCCGGCTCGTCACCGAGGTCGAGAGCCGCGGCTACTCCTCCCTGGAGGCCCTGATGCGCGCCACGTTCGGCATCGCCCGGCTCGCCGTGGAGGACCCGGTGCCGCGCGCCGCGCTGCGTCTCGCCACCGCCGACATCGCCGTACGGCCGCCTGCCGGGCACCTGTTCACCGAGTGGCTGGAGTTCGCGACCCGCAAGTTCCACGGGGCCGTGCGGGAGGCCGACCTGCACAGCGAACTCGACGTCGGCGTCGTGGCGCACTCCCTCGTCTCCTTCTACGTCGGCACCAGGGTCGCCGGCCGCTCGCTCGAACCGGTGGGCCGGCTGCCGCGCCGGGTCGCCGAGATGTGGCACCTGATGATCCGGGGCCTGGTCCCGGTGCACCGCCGCCCCCGCTACGTCACCCTCGCCACGCAGCTGGAGCGGGAGATCAGAACCGCCTGACCCGCGCGCTACCGTGACGCACATGCCCGACACCCCGTTCGCACCCGTGATCCTCGGCAACGAAACCGGCTCGTTCCCGCACAGCGTGCTGGCCGAACGGCACCCGGCGATCATCCAGCAGGTGCGGGACGCCTTCCCGTACGGCCCCGGACAGCGCCGGGAGCTGGACGAACTGCTCGCGAGCTGCACCGAGGGCACCATCGAGCCGCTGCCGGCCGACGCCCCGGACCGGGACCTGTGGCAGGGCTGGGGCCTGCCCGCGTACACCGGGCGGTCCTGGTACGACGTGCCCTGGCTGTGGTCCGAGAGCTGGTTCTACCGCCGGCTGCTCGACGCCGTCGGATACGTCGGCCCCGGCGCCTGGCAGGGCATCGACCCCTTCCGCCCGTTCAAACGCGCCGAACTCGACGCGCCCGAGACCGACGCGGAACTCGCGGCGCTCGACGACCTGGCCGGTCTGCCGGAGGAGGAGCGGGCGCGCGCCCTGCTGCACGGCTCGCTCTGGGGCAACCGGGCCGACCTCGGCTTCCGGCTCTCCGCCGAGTCCGCCGAGAAACGGGACCCGGCGCCCGCGCTGGTCGCCGACGACGGCGACGCCCTGTTCGCCCTGCTGCCGCGCACGGGAGCCGGCACGCTCGTCCTGGTCGCGGACAACGCGGGCCGCGAACTCGTCCCGGATCTGCTGCTGATCGCCCACCTCCTCGACCAGGGCCGGGCCGCCCGGGCGGTGCTGCACGTCAAGCCACACCCGTACTACGTCTCCGACGCCACGACCGCCGACGTCGTCGACGCGCTGCGCCGGCTGCGGGCCGCCCCGGGCGCGGCCGCCGGGTACGCGCGCGTGCTCTGGGCGGCGCTGGCCGACGGCCGTCTCACCGTGCGCGCCCACCCGTTCTCGTGCGCCCCGCTGCCGTACGCGGACATGCCGGACGACCTGCGTGCCGAGTTCGCCGCGGCCACGCTGACCCTCTTCAAGGGCGACCTCAACTACCGCCGTCTGGTGGGCGACCGGCTGTGGCCGCCCACCACGCCCTTCACGGCGGTGACCGGCTACGCCCCGGGCCCGGTCGCCGCCCTGCGCACCCTGAAGTCCGACGTCGTCACCGGCCTGTCCCCGGCGACCGCGGCCGCGCTCGTGGCGGCCGAGGAGCAGCGCTGGCGCACCAGCGGCACGCACGCCCTCATCCAGGTCTCGACCTCGTCTTCCTCAAGTGACCTGGAATCGCAGTGACTTGATGCCGTTGATGAAATTCGACACGAGCCGCGCGGGCGGCGCCGCCGACCGGAGTTGCGGCAGGGCGCGCAGCACCTCCTCGTAGAGCTGCCGCAGCTGCAGCCGCGCGAAGTGGGCGCCCAGGCAGACGTGCGGGCCGTCGCCGAAGGACACGTGCGGGTTGGGGGAGCGGGCGAGGTCGAGCCGGCCGGGATCGGCGAAGACCCGCTCGTCCCGGTTGGCCGAGGCGTGGAAGACGACGACCTTGTCGCCGGCCCGGATGCGCGTTCCCGCCAGCTCGGTGTCCCGTGCGGCGGTGCGGCGGAACGTCAGCACGGGCGGATGCCAGCGCAGCAACTCCTCGACGGCCGACGGGAGTCCGACCGCTCCGGCACGCAGCGCCGCGTGGTCGGCCGGGTGTTCGGCGAGGGCCAGCAGGCCGCCCGGGGCCGCGCTGCGCACCGTGTCGTTGCCCGCGATCGTGAGCAGGAAGAAGAACATCTCCAGCTCGGCCGGGGCGAGTTCGTTCTCCTGGGCGAGCGTGGTCAGCACGTCGTCCGCCGGATGGCGCCGTTTGTACGCCGCGAGCTGCCGCGCGTAGGCGAACATGTCCGCCAGCATCGCCGGGGAGCGCGGATCGACCGGCCTGCCCGCCGCGTCCAGGACCGGGGTGCCCGCCTCGTCCGGGTCCTGGTAGCCGATGACCCGCTGCGTCCAGTGCAGCAGCAGGCCCCGGTCGCTCTCCGGGACGCCCAGCAGATCCGCCAGGTTGAGCAGCGCGTACTCGTCGGTGACGGCGGTCACCAGATCCACCGTGCCGTCCCCCTCCCGGGCCGCCGCCAGCGCCCCGGCGAGCAGCATGCCCGCCCGCTGCCGGGCGGCCGACGCGAACCGCTCGATCCGGCCCGGTGTGAACGCACGGCTCACCAGCCGCCGCAACCGGCCGTGCCGCGGCGGATCCTGATTGAGCATCATCCGCCGGACGAACGGCAGGTCCGCCGGATCGGGGTCCCGGATCTGGGTCGCGCCGGCGTACGAGGAGTACGTCGTTCCGTCCTTCAGCACCCGTACGACGTCCGCGTGCCGGGTCACCGCCCAGAACCCGGGTCCGGCCGGCCAGCCCAGCACCTCCCGCTCCTCCTGCCAGGCGACCGGATGGCGGTCGCGCAGCACGCGGTAGTCGTCGTGGGGGACCCCGATGCCGTACCGGCGGGGGTCGAACACGTCCGGCACCGGAGGCGTTTCACGGACGTTCACGCCGACCCCCGTGCCGGTACGGCTCCTTCGCCGTCCGCCCGCAGGAAGTCCTCGACCGCGCGGATCAGCTCCAGCGGTGTCTCGTCCATGGAGTAGTGCCCGGCGCCCGCCAGTGTGACGAGTTCGGCGCGCGGGAACCAGGACAGCCAGGTCTGCCGCATGACGTCGGGCGACAGCGCCGGGTCGAGCGTGCCGGCCACGGCGAGGGCGGGCACCGCGCAGCCCTCGACGTCGGCGTGGAAGTCGTCGCCCGCCCAGGAGTCCAGCCAGGCCCGGAACGCCTTCGCGTCGCTGCGCTCCAGCGAGCGGGCGACCATCCGGTCCAGCCAGGCGGCCGGGCGCAGCCCGCCGGTGGTGACGTCGAGGATCGCCCGCCGGTTCTCCGGCTTCTTCGCCGCGTCCCTGAACAGCGCGGCCTGCTCCCCGGCCAGCGGCAGCCCCGAGGCCGGCACCGGCGAGACGCCGACGATCCGGCGCAGCCGGTGCGGGGCGAGGCCCAGCAGCCGCTGCGCCACCGCGCCGCCCATGGAGTGCCCGACCACCGAGAACCGCTGCCAGCCGAGCCGGTCGGCCAGTTCCAGCAGGTCCCCGGCCGCCCCGGCCGTCGTGTACGGGCCCGCCGCGTCCCGGGCCTCGCCGTACCCGCGCAGGTCCACCAGCGCGTACGTGAAGGAGAACCGGTCGAGGTCCGGCAGCACGGCCGCGTAGGCGGAGCGGTCGGCGAACCAGCCGTGCACGGCGAACACCCGGTGGGGGCCGTCGCCGTGCACCTCATGGGGCAGTACGAAGGAGGTCATGCGCCTACCGTGGCCCGCGCGCGGGGGCACGGCAAGGGCACGGACCGGGGCGTACCGGCGGGCACACCCCCGGTGCCCCGAGGCCAGGGTTTCGAGGGCGGTTCATACGAACGTGTGGCCGTGCCCGGGGCGGCGGATGGGTGCCGCGGGCCCCGGGTAGTGCCCGGCCATGACGCAGCCGTTCGAACTCCCGCACTTCTACATGCCGTATCCCGCGCGGCTCAATCCGCACCTCGACGAGGCGCGGGACCACTCCACCCGGTGGGCGCGCGAGATGGGCATGCTGGAGGGTTCCGGGATCTGGGAGCAGGCCGACCTGGAGGCGCACGACTACGGGCTCCTGTGCGCCTACACCCACCCCGACTGCGACGGCGGAGCCCTCTCCCTGATCACCGACTGGTACGTGTGGGTCTTCTTCTTCGACGACCACTTCCTGGACATGTACAAGCGCACCCAGGACCGCGCCGCCGGCAAGGCCCACCTGGACCGCCTGCCGCTGTTCATGCCGCTCGACCCGAGCGCCGGGGTGCCCGAGCCGCAGAACCCGGTCGAGGCGGGCCTGAAGGACCTGTGGGCGCGCACCGTACCGGCGATGTCGGCGCACTGGCGGCGCCGCTTCGCCCTCGCCACCGAGCATCTGCTCAACGAGTCGATGTGGGAGCTGTCGAACATCAACGAGGGGCGGATCGCCAACCCCGTCGAGTACATCGAGATGCGCCGCAAGGTGGGCGGCGCCCCCTGGTCGGCGGGGCTCGTGGAGTACGCGACCGCCGAGGTGCCCGCCGCCGTCGCCGGCACCCGGCCGCTGCGCGTCCTCATGGAGACGTTCGCGGACGCCGTCCATCTGCGCAACGACCTGTTCTCCTACCAGCGCGAGGTCGAGGACGAGGGCGAGAACAGCAACGGCGTCCTGGTCCTGGAGAAGTTCTTCGGCTGCACCACCCAGGAGGCCGCCGAGACCGTCAACGACATCCTCACCTCACGCCTGCACCAGTTCGAGCACACCGCGCTCACCGAGGTCCCCGCCGTCGCCCTGGAGAAAGGCCTCGCCCCGGACCAGGCCGCCGCGATCGCCGCCTACACCAAGGGACTCCAGGACTGGCAGTCCGGCGGCCACGAATGGCATCTGCGCTCCAGCCGCTACATGAACCGGGGGGCGGTGTCGCGGGCCCCCTGGCAGCTGCCGAGCGGCCCCGGCACGGCGGCCGCCGACGTCGGCGCCCTGTTCGCCTCCGCCGCCCGGCAGCGGCTGCGCGCCTACACCCACGTGCCGTTCCAGAAGGTCGGCCCGTCCGTGCTGCCCGACTTCCACATGCCCTACGAGCTGAGCCTGAGCCCTCACCGGGAGAGCGCCCGCGACAACCTCGTCGCCTGGTCGCACCGCATGGGCATGCTGGCTGAGGGAGTCTGGGACGAGGACCGGCTCACCGCCTTCGACTTCGCGCTCGCCGCGGCCGGCATCGATCCCGACGCCACCCCCGAGGCCCTCGACCTCAGCGCCCAGTGGCTCGCCTGGGGGACGTACGCCGACGACTACTACCCGCTGGTCTTCGGCCACCGCCGGGATCTGGCCGGGGCGCGGCTGAGCACGGCCCGGCTCTCGGAGTGCATGCCGGTCGAGGGGGAGCCGGCCGTCACTCCCGCAGGCGGCATGGAACGCGGGCTGGCCGACCTGTGGACGCGCACCACCGCCGGGATGGACGCCGATCAGCGGCAGGCCCTCAAGGCGTCCGTCGACGTGATGACCGAGAGCTGGGTGTGGGAGCTGTCCAACCGGCTCCAGAACCGCGTCCCCGACCCGGTCGACTACCTGGAGATGCGCCGCGCCACCTTCGGCGCCGACCTCACCCTGAACCTCGCCCGCAGCGGCCACGGCCCCGCGATCCCGCCGGAGGTCCACCGCAGCGGCCCGGTCCGGTCCCTGGAGAACGCCGCCGTCGACTACGCCTGCCTCCTCAACGACATCTTCTCGTACCAGAAGGAGATCGAGTACGAGGGCGACATCCACAACGCGATCCTGGTCGTGCAGAACTTCTTCGGTGTGGACTACCCGACCGCACTGCGCGTCGTGCACGACCTCACGACCCAGCGGATGCAGCAGTTCGAGCACGTCATCGCCCGCGAACTCCCCGTCCTTCACGACGACTTCGCGCTGTCGGCCGAGGCCCGCGCCGCCATGGACGCCTACGTCGCCGACCTGCAGAACTGGCTGGCCGGCATCCTGAACTGGCACCGCACCGTCGACCGCTACCGGGCCGGGTTCCTGGCCCGCCGCGCCCACGGCTTCCTGCCCGGCCGGGCGCCCGCGGTCCCGGCACTGTCGCCCGGCTGACCGTCGCGGAATCTCCGCGTACGGAACGGGTGATTCAGGGAACTTTCGCGCGCTCTGCGCAGTCTTGAGGGGCAAGGGGAACAAACAGCGACACGACAGACACAGAGACACAAGTCAAGGACACACGGGGGTGTTCGAACTTGACCGAGATCATCGAGACGCTGGAGAGGCTCGCCGGGGGGACCACGCGGCGGGAGGCTCCGGCGCCGGGTGAACTGACGCCGTACTCCGCGCCGTTGACCGTCCCGCCGGTCCTGCGTCCGGCGGCGGACGACGTCCTGCACGAGACCGAGATCGCCGTGCGCCCGACCTGGGTGCGCCTGCACCCGCAGCTGCCGCCGACCCTCATGTGGGGGTACGACGGACATGTGCCGGGCCCGACCGTCGAGGTGCGGCGCGGCCGGCGCATCCGCGTCGCCTGGACCAACCGGGTACCGAAGGAGGCGGAGTTCCCGGTCACCTCCGTCGAGGTGCCCGGGAGCGCGCCCGGCACCCCGCCGCCCAGCACCGAGCCGGGCCGCGGGGGCGTCGAGCCCGACAAGGACGTCGCCGCCCTGCCCGCCTGGACGGTGACACATCTGCACGGCGCCCGGACCGGCGGCGGCAACGACGGCTGGGCGGACAACGCCGTCGGCTTCGGCGACGCCCAGCTGTCGGAGTACCCGAACGACCACCGGGCGACGCAGTGGTGGTACCACGACCACGCCATGAACATCACGCGGTTCAACGTGATGACGGGCCTGTACGGCACCTACCTGCTGCGCGACGACGAGGAGGACGCGCTGCGGCTGCCGTCCGGGGAGCGGGAGATCCCGCTGCTGATCGCCGACCGCAACCTCGACACCGACGAGGACGGCCGCCTCAACGGCCGGCTGCTGCACAAGACGGTGATCGTCCAGCGGAGCAACCCGGAGACCGGCAAGCCGGTCTCCATACCCTTCACCGGTCCGTACACCACGGTCAACGGCCGCATCTGGCCGTACGCCGAGGTGGACCCGGCCTGGTACCGCTTCCGGCTGCTCAACGCGTCGAACGCGCGCATCTTCGAGCTCGTCCTGATCGACGAGCACGGCAAGCCGGTGCCGGGCGTCGTGCACCAGATCGGCAGCGACGGCGGGCTGCTGCCCCGCCCCGTGCCGGTCGACTTCGAGGGCGACCTGCCCACGCTGACCGCCGCGCCGGCCGAGCGCTTCGACCTGCTGGTCGACTTCCGCGCACTGGCGGGCCGGACCCTGCGGCTGGTCAACAAGGGCCCGAACCAGCCGGCGGGCGTGCCCGACCCGGCCGGTGACGTGCGCTATCCGGCGGTGCTGGAGTTCCGTGTCGGCGAGTCGTGCGCGCAGGAGGACACCTTCGCCCTGCCCGAGGTGCTCTCCGGCTCCTTCCGCCGCCTCACCCACGACCTCCCGCACCACCACCGCATGGTCCTGCTCACCCCGCCCGCCACCAAGGGCGCGGGCGGCCACCCGGAGATCTGGGAGCTGACCGAGGTCGAGGACCCGAGCGGGCTCCAGCTGCCGGCCGACGGCATCGTGCAGGTCACCGGGCCCGACGGCACCACGAAGACGTACCGGCGCACGTCCCGGACGTTCAACGACGCGCTCGGCTTCACCCTCGCCGAGGGCGGCTACGAGCAGTGGAGCTTCCTCAACCTCGCGCCGATCGTCCACCCCATGCACATCCATCTGGCCGACTTCCAGCTGCTCGGCCGGGACGCCTACGACGTATCGGGCTTCGACCCGGCCGTCGGCGGCACCCGCACACCGATCCGGTACGACGCCGGCCGGACGATCCCGCTCGCACCCAACGAGCGGGGCGACAAGGACGTCTTCCGGGTGCCCGGGAACCAGATGCTGCGGGTCATGGGCCGCTTCGGCGGGGCATACGGCCGCTTCATGTACCACTGCCACCTGCTGGAGCACGAGGACATGGGCATGATGCGGCCCTTCGTCGTCATGCCGGCCGAGGCCATGAAGTTCGACCACGGCGCCGGGCACGGCGGCGGTCACGAGGGGCACATGGGCTGAGCGGGGCTCCGAGCCGGCTGCCGGGCAGCCGGCAGCCGGCTCGTGCGCGTCGGGCCTCAGGCCTGCCGGGCGAGCCGGGACGCCGCGTGCTCCACCGCGGCTCGCGCCAGCGCCCGGACCATCGGGTGCGGGTGCGAGCCGTCGCCCGCCAGCTCCGGCTGGAACAGGGACGCCAGGAAGAAGGGATGGCCCGGCAGTTCGGCGATCCGGGGGTTGCCGTCGTCGTCGTGCCCGGAGAACCGCAGCCCGTGGGCGCTCAGCGTGTCGAGGTGGCGGGTGGGGCCGTAGCCGCAGAAGTACCGCTCGACCGTGCGCCGGGCGCCGATCACGGACTCCGCGAGCGAGCCCGGCTCGATCGTCACCGCCGCCTCGTGCCCCACCAGCGAGCAGGCGAGCGGCTCGATGAGCGGGTCCGCGGCGTCCGGGTCGTTCTCGGCGTGCGCGACCCCGGTCAGCCCGCACACGGTGCGGGCGAACTCCAGCAGCGCGTGCTGGAAGCCGCCGCACGTACCCAGGAACGGAATGCCCTCCTCGCGCGCGGTGCGCACGGCCGCGAGCACTCCCGCCTCGCTGCGGTACGGGCTGCCCGGCAGCACCCACACGGCGTCGAAGCCGCGCACCGCGCCCCCTGCCCCGGCGTCCTGCGAGGGGATCCAGTACGCGTCCAGGACCAGCCGGTCGCGCTCGGCGAGCGCCTCCAGCAGGCCGGGGAGACGGGTGTGCGAGACGACGTTGGGGGAGCGGTCGCCGACGAGGGCGACGGTGGCGGTGTTGTCCATGCCCCCATCCTTCGCGCGCCCCCTTGTTCACGTCCAACGATGATTTCTGCACGATCGATAAGCTCTGCTGATGGCGATGGGAAGCTGGGCCCATGGACCCGCATCTGCTGCGCACCTTCGTCACCGTCGCGCGCCTCGCCTCCTTCTCGGCGGCCGCCCGCGCGCTGGGCTACACCCAGTCCGCGGTCTCCCAGCACGTCGCCTCGCTCGAACTCGACCTGGGCGCAGCCCTGTTGTCCCGACGGCCCGTCGCACCCACCGCGGCCGGCGAGCGGCTGCTGGAACACGCGGGCCCGCTGCTGCTGCGGCTGGAGGCGGCCCGGGCCGACGTCGTCCGCATGGCCGCCGCGCCCGCGCCCGGCCTCACTCTCGCCGCCACCCCGACCGCCCTCGGCCCCGCCGTCCTCGCCGCGCTCCCGCCGAACGGCGTCACCGTGCGCGTCCTCGCCCGCGAGGAGATCCCGGCCGCCGTCGCCACCGGCGGCGCGGACCTGGGCCTCGTCGCCGGGCTCGCCGCGCCGAGCGATCCGCTGCGGCTGCCCGACGTGGCCCCGCTGACCACGCACGGCGTCGCCGAGGAGCCCGTCGGCGTGCTGCTGCCCGCCGGGCACCCACTCGCCGGACGGCGCGGACTGCGCCTCGGTGACCTCGCCGACGCCCGCTGGCTGGAGGCGCCGGACGCAGCCCTCCCGCTCGACCAGTTGCGCGCCGCGAACGGCGGCGGCGCGTTCCGCCCGGCGCTGCGCTACGAGGGCACCGATCTGCACACCCTCACCGCCCTCGCCGCCGCCGGCCACGGCCTCACCCTGCTGCCCCGGTCGGCCGTCGGCGCCGTGCCCGGCACGGTCGCCGTCCCGCTCACCGCACCCCGGGTCGTACACCGTACGGAACTCCTCCACGGCGGCAGCCCGGGGGCGGCGGCGGGGGAGATCGTGCGGAAGCTGGTGGGCGGGGCGTGACCGTGCGCCGCCGAGGTGCCATGACTACCCTGCGCCACCCTCCGGCCAGTCTCACTCGTTCGTGTCTCGTCGCGGCCCCGCGCCCCGGGTAGAGCAACACCCGGAGGCGAGCGAACCATGGAACAGACTGCGTTGCGTCCCAAGCCCATGCCCGGACAGGACCCGCGGGACGGCGCGGGCGCCGACCGGGCCGAGTGCGCCGACCACGGCGATGCGGGCCCGGTCCCGCGCCCGCACGCCGCGCACCGGCGCGGACAGCGGCTGCGGAGCCTGCTGTTCGGCCTGT
The DNA here is from genome assembly GCF_001866665.1 of Streptomyces monashensis. Lineage (GTDB taxonomy): Bacteria > Actinomycetota > Actinomycetes > Streptomycetales > Streptomycetaceae > Streptomyces > Streptomyces monashensis. The sequence goes on from NZ_MLYO01000016.1 coordinate 182,351, forward strand.
GCGCCGGCATCCTGCTGGTGCTCTCCGGCGTCGGCATCGGCACGGTCGGCGCCACCGTCATCGGCATGAGCAGGCTGGCCGAACTGCGCCACCAGGCCCCGCCGTCCGCCCCCTCGGCCAAGGCGCCCGCGACCGCGCCGAGCCCCGCCGCGGTGCAGCCCGCGGCGACGCTCGGCGTCGAGGCCGTCGATGCCGAGAAGGCGGGCGCGCTGGTCGTGGGCGTGCACGTACCCGGCCCCGGCTACGCCGCGGGCCTGGTCCGCGGGGACGTCCTGCTCCAGTTCGGCCCCGCGCGCGTGGACAGCGCCGCCGACCTGGCCCGGGCCGTCGCCCACGCCCGCCCCGGCCAGGCAGTGCTCCTCACCGTGCGTCACCGCAGCGGGGGCTACCAGCAGTTGACCGCCGTACCGGGCGTGGTGACCTGACCGGGACGCGCCCCGCGCCCGCACCCCGGTCAACCGGAGGCCCTGTCAGTCACCCCGGCAGGCCCACTGGTCGCCGTCCGTCCCGCGCGCCATGATGGCCCCATGCCGAGCCCCTTCCCCCGCGACCGCACCCCGCGGAGTGCGCCGGCGACCGGCTCGCGCCGCCCCGGCCGACCGGGCAGGATGCTGCACGAGACGCCATCGCCCCGCACCCTCACCCGCGCCCGGAGGACCGGATGACCGGCAGCCCGCCCCCGCCCTTCACCGCCGCCGACCACCGGGCCCGGATGGAGCGCGCCACGCGCGCCGCCGCCGACGCCGGTCTGGCCGGGCTGCTCGTGGCGCCGGGACCGGACATGGTGTGGCTCACCGGGTACACGCCCACCGCCGTCACCGAACGGCTCACCGTGCTGGTCCTCACCCCCGGCCACGACCCCGTGCTCGTCGTGCCCACCCTGGAGGCGCCGGACGCCGAGCACGCGGTCGGCGCGTCCGCGCTCACCCTGCGGGACTGGACCGACGGCAAGGACCCCTACGCCGTCACCGCCGCCCTGCTCGACGGCGCGGGCCGCTTCGGCATCAGCGACAACACCTGGGCGATGCACCTGCTGGGTCTCCAGCGGACCCTGCCGGACACCTCGTACGCCTCCCTCACCGATGCCCTCCCCATGCTGCGCGCCGTCAAGGACGCGGCCGAACTCGAACTCCTCGCGGCGGCCGGAGCCGCTGCCGACGCAACGTTCGAGGAGATCCGGAAGGTTCCCTTCGCCGGCCGCCGCGAGTCCGACGTCGGCCACGACCTCGCCGCCCTGCTGCGCCGCTTCGGCCACTCCCAGGTCGACTTCACCATCGTCGGCTCCGGACCCAACGGCGCCAACCCGCACCACGAGGTCGGCGACCGCGTCATCCAGGACGGCGACATGGTCGTCCTCGACTTCGGCGGTCTGAAGGACGGCTACGGCTCCGACACCACCCGCACGGTCCACGTCGGCGAGCCCACGCCCGAGGAACGCCGCGTCCACGACATCGTCCGCGCGGCCCAGGAAGCCGGCTTCGCCGCCGTACGGCCCGGCGCCGCCTGCCAGGAGGTCGACCGTGCCGCCCGCGCGGTGATCACCGACGCCGGGTACGGCGCGTACTTCATCCACCGCACCGGGCACGGCATCGGCGTCACCACGCACGAGCCGCCGTACATGATCGAGGGCGAGGAGCAGCCCCTCGTGCCCGGCATGTGCTTCTCCGTCGAGCCCGGCATCTACCTGCCCGGGCGGTTCGGCGTGCGCATCGAGGACATCGTCACGGTGACCGAGGAGGGCGGCCGTCGTTTCAACAACACCACCCGCGAGCTGGTCGTCGTGGGCTGACCGGCCCAGGGAGACCCGCCCCGGTCCCTCTTCCCGACTTTCCCCGAACGGCAACGGCGCGATCCATGACCCAGGCACCGACACCCACCGCGGACACCGTCCGCCGGCTCGTCCGCTCGCTGACCGACGAGCACGCGGCCGGCGGCGGGGGACCCGATGTCCGGCCCGTCACGGCGGGCGGCGAGCACTCCACCTGGTGGGTCGGCACCCGCCATGTGCTGCGGCTCGCCCTCTCCCGCGAGGACGCCCTGCGCCAGCGCCGCGAACTGCGCCTGCGCGACCTGGTACGGCCGTACCTCCCCGTCGCCGTCCCGGCCGGCGTCGCGCACGGCGAGTGGGCGCCGGGCCTCACCTACACGCTCGACACCCGGATCCCCGGCGGCAGCGCCGAGGAGCACGACGTCTCGGCCGTCGGCGAGGCCGACCTGGCCGGACTGCTCACCGGGCTGCGCGCGGTGCCGGCGCCGCGGGCCGAGACGATCGGGGTGCCGCGCGTCGCGCCGCGTTCCCTGGAGGCGCTGCGCCGCATGGCCGTGGCGGCGGCCGAACGCCTCGCCGCCGCCGACGAGTTCGACCCCGTACGCCTGCACCAGCTCACCTCGCCCGGCGCGGCGCAGCTCGCCGCCCAGGCCGGCGGTGCCGTGCTCGTCCACCACGACCTCAAGGGCGAGCATCTGGTGGTCAGCGCCGACGGCAGGGTGCGCGGCGTCCTCGACTGGACCGACGCGGCCCTGGCCGACCCGGCCGAGGACATCGCCGGGCTCGTCCTCGCGGTCGGCTCCGGCGCGGCCGTCCGCGCGGCCACCCTCGCCGGCTACGGCGCCCGCCCCTGTCTGCGCGGCCTGTGGCTGGCCCGCTGTGACACGGTCGTCCGCCTCACCGACCGCCTGGAGGGCCGCGACGACAGCCCGCTGCCCCTCCTGCGCACCCAACTGGGCCGCGCCTGGGAACCGATCATGCTGGAACGGGTGACGGACCTGAAGGAGGACGACCAGGACGCGTAGCGTGCCGGTCCCGAGCGGTCGCCCCGCTCAGGGCTGGGACAGCACCACGCAGGACTCCCCGGGCAGTTCCAGCAGGCCGTTCGGGCCCGGGGCCGACACCGGGTCCCAGGCCGCGAGGACCACGGCGGGACGGGCGCCCAGGGGGATCGACGCCGGTTCCCCGCCCAGGTTCACGGCCACCCGCACGTCGCCCCGCCGGAAGGCGAGCCAGCCCGCCTCCTCGTCGTACGCCACCTTGGTGTCGGCGAGATCGGGGTCGGTCAGGTCCGGCTGCTCACCGCGCAGTGCGATCAGCCGCCGGTACCAGGCGAGCACGCGCGCGTGCGGCTCGCGCGCCGGCTCCGACCAGTCCAGCACGGAGCGGTCCCGCGTCGCCGGGTCCTGCGGGTCCGGTACGTCCTCCTCGGCCCAGCCGTGCGCCGCGAACTCCCGTCGCCTGCCCCGCCGTACCGCCTCGGCCAGCTCCGGATCGGTGTGGTCGGTGAAGAACTGCCACGGCGTGCCCGCCGCCCACTCCTCGCCCATGAACAGCATCGGCGTGAACGGCGAGGTCAGCGTGAGCACCGCCGCGCAGGCCAGCAGGCCGGGGGAGAGCCGGGCCGAGAGCCGGTCGCCCTGGGCTCGGTTGCCGACCTGGTCGTGCGTCTGGCTGTAGCCGAGGAGGCGGTGCCCGGCCACGCGCGCGCGGTCCAGCGGGCGGCCGTGGCGCCGGTCCCGGAAGCTGGAGTACGTGCCGTCGTGGAAGTACCCGCCGGTCAGCGTCTTGGCGAGCGCGGCGAACGGGGCGCGCGCGAAGTCCGCGTAGTAGCCCTGCGCCTCACCGGTCAGCGCGGTGTGCAGGGCGTGGTGGAAGTCGTCGTTCCACTGCGCGTGCAGCCCGAGGCCGTGCTCCGCGCGCGGGGTGATGTACCGCGGGTCGTTCCGGTCGGACTCCGCGATCAGCGACAGCGGCCGGCCCACCTCCTCGGCGAGCGCGTCCACCGCGGCCGACAGTTCCTCCAGGAACGGGTACGCGCGCGTGTCGTGCAGCGCGTGCACCGCGTCCAGGCGCAGCCCGTCGACCCGGTAGTCCCGCAGCCACGCCAGCGCGCTGCCGAGCAGGAACGCGCGCACCTCGTCCGAGCCGGGCGCGTCCAGGTTCACCGCCGAACCCCAGGGCGTGTGATGCGTGTCGGTGAAGTACGGCCCGAACGCGGGCAGATGGTTGCCCGACGGACCCAGGTGGTTGTGCACGACGTCCAGGACGACCCCGAGGGCGAGTTCGTGGGCGCGGTCGACGAAGCGTTTCAGCGCCTCCGGGCCGCCGTACGGCTCGTGCACCGCCCACAGCGACACGCCCTCGTACCCCCACCCGTGCCGCCCCGGGAAGGGGCACAACGGCATCAACTCCACGTGCGTGACCCCCAGTTCCACCAGGTGCTCCAGCCGCGCCGCGGCCGCGTCCAGGGTGCCCTCGGGGGTGTACGTCCCCACGTGCAGCTCGTAGAGCACCGCGCCCGGCAGCCCCCGTCCCGCCCAGCGCGCACGCCATGTGTACCGGCCGTGGTCCACGACCGCGCTCAGCCCGTCCGGGCCGTCCGGCTGGCGGCGCGAGCGGGGGTCGGGCAGGACGGGACCGTCGTCCACCGCGAACCCGTACCGCGCGCCGTCGTCCGCCTCCGCCTCCCCCGTCCACCAGCCCACGCGCTCGGGATCTCGCCCCAACGCGCGCGTGGTGCCCTCGCAATGGAGCGTCACTCGGTCTGCCTGCGGTGCCCACACCTCGAACTGCACGGACGGTTCCCCTTCGTCTGCTCACCGTGATGATCTCCCGCGGCCCCCATCGTGCCCGTCCGGACGATCAATGTGTTCTCGAACTCGGTCTTTCCCGGCAGGTGTCGCGGAACGCACGCACGCGTGGCACCGGTTCCGCGTTTTCTGGACACTCGGGGTTCACTGACCGACAATCACCAGCGTGACGTCGTCTTTCGAGTTCTCCACGTACCCCGCGCGGCTGTCCGACGCGGAGCGCGACAAGGCGCTCATGGTGCTGCGCGACGGCGTCGCCAGGGGGCGGCTGTCGCACGACACGTTCGTGCGCCGCATGGAACTGGCGCTCGCCGCCCGCCACGCTGACGAACTGGCCGCCCTCGTCGCCGACCTGCCCCGCGAGAAGCGCCTGTCCCGCGCGGTCCTCGGCAGCGTCGAGGCCGTCTCCGCGTTCACCGTACGACTGCGCCGCGCCTGGCAGGCCGAGCGGCTGCCGAAGCTGCTGCTGCCCCATCCGGGACAGACCCACCCGCTGCGCATAGGCCGTGACCCCGCCAACGGGCTGCGTCTGAACCACGAGACCGTCTCCCGCGTGCACGCCGAGCTGTTCCGCCAGGGGGAGATGTGGGTCCTCAGGGACCTCGGCTCCACCAACGGGACCACCGTCAACGGCCGCCGGGTGACCGGCGCGATCGTGGTCCGCGAGGGCGATCTGGTCGCCTTCGGCCGCATGGGGTTCCGGCTGGCCGTGAGCTGAGCCCGTCGGCCGAGGCGGCCGGTCGTGTTCGAACAGGCGATCTTCACGCGTGCGCGTGCCGTCCCGTTCGAGTGAGCCGGACGGGCCGGACTGCGGAACGTGCGCCGGCGTGCCGATGCTGGGGAGCATGACGTACCTCTCGAGATCGACCGCGGCGGTCGGTGCCGTGCTGGCGGCCGCCGGGCTCCTCGCCGCGGGACCGGCCCAGGCGGCACCCCGCGACCGCGTTTCCGGCAACTGGCTCCGTCTGACCGTCGCCAAGGGTGAGAACGGCAACGGTCCCACGCGCGGCACCGTGCTGCTGTGCGACCCGCCGCGGGGCGGCCACGCGCGGGCGGCCGAGGCGTGCGCCGAGCTCGCCGCCGTCGGCGGCGACATCGGCCGTATCCCGCCCGAGCGCGTGTTCTGCCCGGCCCTCTACTCCCCGGTGACCGTCCAGGCGTACGGGCGGTGGAACGGCCGGCCGGTCGACTTCCGGCAGACCTACACCAACACCTGTGTCATGAACGCGCGTACGGGAGCGGTGTTCGCCCTGGACGCGTGACCGCCGGGCGCGGCGGCGCGGCTCACCCGGCCCGCTCGCGGGCCTGCTGCGCCGCCACCAGCACCGTCCGGGACTGGTGCTCCACCTGGTGCTCCAACGGCACCCAGCGGGCCCGGAAGCGCTCCGCGAACGCGTCGCACCAGTCGGCCACGAGGTGCTCCAGCCGCGGCGCCGCGCGGTCGTCGGTCTCCCGCAGCACCCGCAGCAGCATCGCCGCCGCGCGCAGCGGAAGCCGCCGCCCGAAGGCGTCCACACTGCCGACGTACGCCATCGTCGTACCGGCCGGCGGGGTGTGGATCCAGTCCTCGGCCAGGCCCGGGATCAGCCCCAGCACCCAGCGCGAGGCCCGCAGCAGCGGACCGTCCAGGCCGTCCAGCCGGGGCTGCGCCTCGGCCAGTATCCGCTCCACCTCGTGCGCGTCCCCGGTCAGCCGCCGGGCCAGCCGCCGTATCGCGGCCGCGGGCGCCGGGTGCGGCGCCCGGTCGTCCACCAGGTCGCTGGCCCACATCGGGACCTCCACCACGGCCGTCAGACCGCCGTAGCGGTGCGCGTGGTACCAGGTGCTGTGCCGCGCGTCGTCCGGCATGCTCGGGTAGGCGGCGCCCGTCTCCGGGCCGGGCATGACGTGCACCCCGGGTCCGGCGGCGGGCCAGCCGGCGGCGTCCGAGGCACCCGTCTCCACCGGGATGTGCAGCTGCGCCGCGGACTTCGCGAACGGCTCGGCGAGCCCCGGCACGGGCCGGGTCAACTGCACCCAGCTGCCGCCCAGATCGGTGCCGTGCAGCGTCACCTGGAGGTACGGGCGCAGTTCGTCGATCACCCCGGTCAGCGTCCGGGTCTCGGGCGGCAGCCGGTCCGGCGGCAGCACCGACGGCGACCACTCCGGCTGCTCCGCGCCCGTCGGCCGGTAGAAGCCGAGGTGGTAGTCGAGCAGGCTGCGCGGCGCCGGGGTCACGTGCAGACTCGCGCCGTCGGGATCGGCACAGAGCAGGAAGTGCCAGGAGGTGTCCGCCCGCAACTCCCGCTCGGCCAGGACGCGTTCGGCCAGCACCCGCAGGGTGGAGCCCCCCGTCGGCTCGTTGGCGTGCGCGCCGGCCACCACCAGCACCGCCCGCCGGGCGTGCCCCACCGACAGCAGGTGCAGGGGTCTTCCCGCGCGCGAGACGCCCACCTGCCTGAGCGCGCACAGCCCGGGTTCCTGAGCGGCCAACGCCTGTGCGGAGGCGATCAGTTCGGGAACGCTGGGATAGCGCAGCTCCGGCAGGAAACTCACCCCCGACCCGTCCGCCCGGCTTCGCCCTCCCAGTCCCGCACGGGATGGGTGAACTGTCAAGCATACGGCCGGGGAGGCTCCCGGGGGCGCTTGGACGCAGTTTCCGGGACGCGGTGCGGGCACTGTGCGCCGTGGGTTCACTGCTGGTGCAGGCCGCGTCCCGCGAGCGCCGGTAACCCGCTGGAACCCCTCTCAGTCCTGGGCGACGCGCTCCAGCAGCGCCACCGGGCGCCGGTCGAAGAGGTCGGCCACGCGCGTGTGCCCGGTGAACTCCCGGTCCGCGGCGAGCACGTCCGACCACCGCCCGGGCGGCAGCGCCAGCCGCGTCTCCCGCCAGCCGCCCGCCTCCGCGAGGCGCAGGGACAGCCGGGTCACCGCCGTGACCACCTCGCCGGAGCGGGCGAAGGCCACGCAGTGGGCGGCCGCCGGGCCCTCGGCCGTCAGCGGGGCGTACGTCGCCGTCGTACCGAAGGCGTCGGGGCGCCGGGCGCGCAGCCGGAGCGCCGCCGCCGTCAACGCGTCCTTCTCGCCGGGTGCCTCGGGCGGGAAGGACACCGGACGCCGGTTGTCCGGGTCCACCAGCGCCCGGTACTCGCCCTCCGTGCCCTGGTACACGTCCGGCACCCCCGGCATCGTCAGCTGGACCAGGGCGGTGCCGAGCACGTTGGCCCGGACGTGCGGCTCCAGCGCCGTGCGGAACGCGGCCACCCGCTCGCCGGGCGGCCCGCACGGCCCGGCCGCGACGAAGGCGGCCACCGCCTCCTCGTACGGCGGCTCCTGCTCCGTCCAGCTGGTGTACAGGCCCGCCTCGCGCACGTGCTTCAGCAGCGCCTCCCGGACCCGCTCTGCCGCCGCGGGCCCCAGTCCGAACACCGTCTGCCAGGCCGCCCAGGCCAGCTGCCCGTCGAGCACCCCCTCCTCCGGCAGCGTCACCTCGGCGATCAACTCGGCCCAGCGCGCGGGGCATTCGGTCAGCACGGCCAGCGCTGCGCGGACATCGGCGCTGCGCTTGGTGTCGTGCGTGGTGACCACCGTGCCGGTGGCCGGCCAGTCGCGCTGCACGCGCGCGCAGTACGCGTGGAACTCCTCCGGGCAGACCCCCGGCCGGCCGGGATCGCCGCCCACCTCGGTCGTCGACAGCAGCGGCACGTAGCGGTAGAACGCCGTGTCCTCGACCGACTTGGCCCGCAGCGCCGACGCGGTCTGCGCGAACCGGGTGCGCAGCTCGGCCCTGTCCGCACCGTCCCCGGCCGCCACCCCGGCGCCGTCCGGTTCGGTCAGCAGCCGCCGTACGACGTCCACCGCCCCGGCCTCCTCGGGGACGGCGAAGGCACGCCGGGCCTCCTCGGCGGCCTCCTCGGTCACGACGGCGGCCGCGTTGCCGGAGGCGTAGGGCCGGTACACCCGCATCCGGACCAGCAGTTCGACCAGGGCCGTACGCAGCGCCCAGGGTGCCCGGTCGCGCAGCGCGAGCTCCGGCGAGCCCGCGCACAGCCGGGCGGCCACCCGGGTGAGCCGGTCCGTCTCGGCGGCCAGCTCGTGCGTGAGCACCTGGTAGGCGGCCCGGCGCGCGGTGGCCGCCCAGTCCCCGCCCCGGTCGGTCTGCGGCGCCGCGAACCGCCGGTACGCCGTGCGGAGTTCGTCCGCCCCGGCCCGGTCCGTGAACAGGCCGTCGACCCGGCGCAGGGCGTCGTACCCGGTGGTGCCCGCGACGGGCCAGGACGGCGGCAGGAGTTCGCCGTCGGCGAGGATCTTCTCCACCACCGTCCAGCGCCCGCCGCTCGCCGCGTGCAGCCGTGCGAGGTAGCCGTCGGGGTCGGCGAGCCCGTCGGGGTGGTCGACGCGCAGCCCGTCGAGCACGCCCTCGTGCAGCAGTTGGAGGATCTTGGCGTGGGTGGCCTCGAACACCTCCGGGTCCTCCACCCGGACCCCGATCAGTTCCGAGATGCTGAAGAAGCGCCGGTAGTTCAGCTCGGTGCGGGCCAGCCGCCACCACACCGGGCGGTACCACTGGGCGTCCAGCAGCTCCGCCACCGGCAGGCCCTCGGTGCCCGCGCGGAGCGGGAAGGCGTGGTCGTGGTGGCGCAGCACGTCGCCGTCGACCACGAGACGCCCGTGTTCCGTGCCGACGGGGCCGCCGAGCACCGGCAGCAGCAGCCGGCCGTGCCCGGCCTCCCAGTCGATGTCGAACCACCGCGCGTACGGCGAGTCCGGCCCCTCGCGCAGCACCTCCCACAGAGCGTGGTTGTGCCGGGGCGCCATCGCCATGTGGTTCGGCACGATGTCCGCGACCAGGCCCATACCGTGCTCCCGCGCGGTCCGCGCCAGTGCCCGCAGGCCCTCCTCGCCGCCCAGTTCCTCGCGCACGCGCGCGTGGTCCACCACGTCGTAGCCGTGCGTGGAGCCGGGCACGGCCTCCAGGACGGGGGACAGATGCAGATGCGAGACGCCGAGCGACGCCAGGTACGGTACGGCCGTCGCCGCGGCGGCGAACGGGAACGCGGGCTGCAGCTGGAGCCGGTAGGTGGCCGTGGGCACGCGTGGTCCGGGTCGTACAGGAGTCATGGAAACCTACGTACCCAGACCGCCCCGTTTCGTGTCATCCGTCCCGGCACGCACGCGTGCGCGGGTGCCTGGCTTCGGGTGTCGGGGACAACGCCTCGCGCGCCGGGGACGCCGGGGACGGTGAAGCCGGACCGGCGCCGTACGCGCGACACCTGCCGTCAGGTGATCGCCCTCACCGGACCGCTGCTGCCGTGTGTGTCCTTCCCGGGCCGGCTGCCGACGGCCGCCATCCGGTTCGGCAGTGTGCCGCTCGTCGCCCGCACGAGCGGTTCCCTGTCCGCCGCGGGGCCGGCCGGCGGGGCGCTCGCGCTCGGGCAGGTGGTCTGCGGCCCGGTGGGGCGGCGCGCGGACCGGCACGGGCAGCGCAGGGTCGTGCTCGCGTTCTCGCTCGCCCACGCGCTCGCGGTGGCCTCCCTGGTCGCCGGCGCCCTCGCGGGCCTGCCCACGGCCGTCCTGGCGCTTCTGGGGGCCGCCGCGGGTGGCACCGTGCCGCTGGTGGGCCCGCCGGCCCGCGCTCGGCCGGTCGGGCTCGCCCGCCGCGCCGGCGCCCCGAGGCCAGGGTCGGCGCCGCGCTGTCCTTCGAGAGCACGCTGGACGAGATGTCCTTCGTCCTCGGCCCGGCCCTGGTCGCACTCGCCTCCGTGCTCGCCCATCCGGCGGAGGACCAGGCGGGGCGCACGCACAGCCTGCCCGGTCTGTACGCCGTGGTCACCGAGCTCGGCATCGCCTACGCGCCGCGTCTGATCACGGTGCTCGGGCCCACCGAGCGCGCGGTGCCGCCGGTCCGGCTCGCCGAGGCGATGGCGGTCGCCACCAGCGCGCTGGTCGGCGGACAGACCCTCCCGGTCGCCGTGACCGGCAGCCTCACCGGCATCCACGGGCCCATCGTGGCCGTCGCGGTGGCGAGCACGGCGGCCGCGCTCACCATGGCTATCGCCCTGACGGCCCGCCCGACGACCCATGCCGCGGAGGCCGGACACGCCGCGCACACGCGCGTGGACGACGTACCGGCCCGCACGCGTTCCTGAGCTCCACCCCCCGAGGTCAGGCCGGTCGCTGCAGCACCGTCAGGCTGCGGTCCAAAAGGGTGAGCAGGTCGCCCGCCCCCACCTTCGCCCCGCCGCCCGGCGGCACCCCCTCCGGGCGGGCCGTGTCGACCACCACCTGCCACTGCCGGCCGTGGTCGACCGGCACCAGGAACTCCATCGACTCGGGGGAGGCGTTGAACATCAGCAGGAACGAGTCGTCGGTGACGCGCTCCCCGCGCGGGCCGGGCTCGGAGATGGCGTTGCCGTTGAGGAACACCGTCAGGGCGGACGCCCGCGCCGAGTCCCAGTCCCGCTGCGTCATCTCGGTGCCCTCCGGGGTGAACCAGGCGATGTCGGAGAGCGCGTCGTGCGTGCCCTCCACCGGCCGCCCGTGGAAGAAGCGCCGCCGCCGCAGCACCGGGTGGTCCCGCCGCAGCCACACCATCGCGCGCGTGAACTCCAGCAGCCCCCCGGCCTCGTCCCCGGCCTCGCCCTCCTCGCCCGTGTCGGGCCAGCGCACCCATGACAGCTGGTTGTCCTGGCAGTAGGCGTTGTTGTTGCCCTGCTGGGTGCGCGCGAACTCGTCGCCGTGGCTGACCATCGGCACACCCTGGGACAGCATCAGCGTGGCGACGAAGTTCCGCAGCTGCCGCGCGCGCAGCGCGCGCACGCCCGGGTCGTCGGTCTCGCCCTCGACCCCGCAGTTCCACGAGCGGTTGTGGCTCTCGCCGTCCCGGTTGTCCTCGCCGTTGGCCCGGTTGTGCTTGTCGTTGTACGACACGAGGTCGCGCAGCGTGAATCCGTCGTGGCAGGTGACGAAGTTGATCGAGGCCAGCGGGCGGCGGCCGTCGTTCTGGTACAGGTCGGAGGATCCGGTCAGCCGGGAGGCGAACTCCGCGAGCGCCCGCGGCTCGCCCCGCCACAGGTCCCGCACCGTGTCGCGGTACTTGCCGTTCCACTCGGCCCACAGCGGCGGGAAGTTGCCCACCTGGTAGCCGCCCTCGCCGACGTCCCACGGCTCGGCGATCAGCTTCACCTGGGAGACCACCGGGTCCTGCTGCACCAGGTCGAAGAACGACGACAGCCGGTCCACCTCGTGGAACTGCCGGGCCAGCGTCGCCGCCAGGTCGAAGCGGAAGCCGTCGACGTGCATCTCGAGGACCCAGTAGCGCAGCGAGTCCATGATCAGCTGGAGCACGTGCGGGGACCGCATGAGCAGTGAGTTCCCGGTGCCGGTGGTGTCCGTGTAGTAGCGCGGATCCTCGGCGAGCCGGTAGTACGACGGGTTGTCGATGCCCTTGAACGACAGCGTGGGGCCCAGATGGTTGCCCTCGGCCGTGTGGTTGTATACAACGTCCAGGATGACCTCGATCCCGGCCTCGTGCAGCGCCCGGACCGCCGACTTGAACTCCAGCACCTGCTGCCCGCGGTCGCCCCAGGAGGCGTACGCGTTGTGCGGGGCGAAGAAGCCGATCGTGTTGTAGCCCCAGTAGTTGCTCAGGCCCAGGTCGGTCAGCCGGTGGTCGTTGACGAACTGGTGTACGGGCATCAGCTCCAGGGCCGTCACCCCGAGCCCGGTCAGATGGTCGATGACCGCGGGGTGGGCCAGCGCCGCGTACGTGCCGCGCAGCTCCTCCGGCAGCCCCGGGTGACGCATGGTCAGGCCCTTGACGTGGGCCTCGTAGATGACCGTGTGGTGGTACTCGGTGCGCGGCGGCCGGTCGTCGGACCAGTCGAAGTACGGATTGATCACGACCGAGCTCATGGTGTGCGGCGCCGAGTCCAGGTCGTTGCGCCGCTCCGGCGCGCCGAAGTGGTAGCCGTACACCTCCTCGCCCCACCGCACCGAGCCGCTGACCGCCTTCGCGTACGGGTCGAGCAGCAGCTTCGCGGAGTTGCAGCGCAGCCCGCGCGCGGGGTCGTACGGGCCGTGCACGCGGAACCCGTAACGCTGTCCCGGCATCACGCCCGGCACGTACGCGTGCCGCACGAACGCGTCGCTCTCGCGCAGTTCCACCGCCGTCTCCGAGCCGTCGTCGTGCAGCAGACACAGCTCTACTCGGTCCGCGGCCTCCGTGAAGACCGCGAAGTTGGTTCCCGCGCCGTCATAGGTGGCGCCGAGCGGATACGCCTGTCCAGGCCAGACCTGCATGCAGACGACTCTGACAGGTGAGTCGCCCGACCGGGGCCGTGACGGCCCCCGAGTCTCCCGAAAGTGACGAAACCTCACCTGTCCCGGAGCGGGCACGCGTCACGTCGGCGTCCGCCCGGGCGCCGCTCACCAGCACGGACAGAGCCCCGGCGGGGCCCGGCCGGCACCCCGCGAACCGCCCCCGTTATGAATCCGCTCACTCCCTGTGACACGGGCTCGGGGAACGGCCGTCGGCACAGGCCGAGTTGAGGAAAACAGTTGGACAACCGACCTGTCCATCCGGCTGCAACCCCGACCGCTCCCGGAGTACCCTTCCTTGATCGTTGAGACGGGGAAGGCCCCGGGGTGCGGAAGGCGGTGCACGGGTGGGCTCGGGAGGGCTGGAGCTGCCCCCTGGTGGCGAGGGTCACGAGGGAAACCCCGCAGACGTCCCGCCCGGCGCGGTGTCCCTGGCCCGGCCGATGGACGCGGGCTCCATCGGGCCGGAGCTGGACTGGGACGCCGACGCCTGGCGCGAGGTGCGCACCCGCGCCCAGCGGGCCGGCCGGGCCTACATCTGGCTGAACCTCGTCGAACAGCGGCTGCGCGCCGTCGTGGCCGCCGTGCTGCGCCCCATCTACGAGCCCGTCCACGCGGACGACTGGGTGGTCGCCGCGGCCGGACCCGCCGGGCAGGAGTGGGTGCAGCGCGCGGTCGCCGTCCGCGAGGTCAGCCGTCGCAAGGGCTATCTGCTCGACCCGGCCGACGACAACGTGCTCAGCTTCCTGACCCTGCCGCAGCTGCGCGAGCTGATGGTGCAGCACTGGCCGTGCTTCGAGCCGTACTTCGACGAGCGCCGCGACCTCGAACTCGCCCTGGACGAGCTGGAGGTGACCCGCAACGTCGTCTCCCGCAACCGGGCCCTGTCCGAGACGGTGCTCAGCCAGGCCGAGCGGGCCTCGGCCCGCCTCCTGGAGATGCTCGGTGCGGGCGGGGACGTTCCCTCGGCGCGCCGGCTGCCCGTCGACGCGGTCGAGGACCTGGTCGGCGACCGGTACGCCGACGTGGTCGCCGTCCACGCCGACCGGGTGCGGCTCATGCGCCAGTTCCCCGCCGAGGACCTCTTCGCCGGCGCCCGCCGCCTCGACGCCATCGGCATCGGCCTCAACCTGCTGGTGCAGAACTTCTCCGGGCGCCGCCTGATCCGCCTCGCCGAGTCCGGCTGCCGGGTACGGCTGCTGTTCCTCAATCCGGCCTCCAGCGCGGTCAAGCGCCGCGAGCGCGAACTGGGCATGAAGCGGGGCGAGCTGAGCCGCTCGGTCGAGATGAACATCCTGCACATGCGCCGGGTCCGCTCCCGGCTGCGCGACCCAGGCGCCTTCGAGATCCAGGTGTACGACGAGACGCCCCGCTTCACCGCCTACCTGGTGGACGGCGACGGCGCCGACGGCATCGCCGTGGTGCAGTCCTATCTGCGCGGTGCGCGGGGGATGGAGTCGCCAGTGCTCGTGCTGCGCAACGGCAGCAAGCTGGTGAAGTCGGATGACGTCGGCGAAGCCGGGTTGTTCCCGACATACCGGGAGGAATTCGAGCTGTCCTGGGCCGATTCGCGCCCTGTGTCCTGAACTGTCCGTCGGGGTAGGCGGAATCCCGTCCTCGGATTGTCAGTGCCGCGTGCGAGGGTGGAGGCCACTGGGGGAAAGCACCACCGAGAAGGGGGGCCGCCATGGGCTGGCACCGTGAGCTGCTGATCGGCTTCGACCTGGAGACGACCGGCACGGATCCGCACGAGGCACGCATCGTCACCGGTGCGGTGATCGAGGTCAGGGCCGGGGAGCCCGTGGGGCGCCGGGAGTGGCTGGCCGACCCCGGCGTGGAGATCCCGGCCGACGCGGTGGCGGTGCACGGCATCAGCACCGCGCACGCGGCGGCCGAGGGCCGGCCCGCGGACCAGGTGGCCGACGCCCTCGCCGAGGCCCTGACGGGGTACTGGAAGGCGGGCGTCCCGGTCGTCGCCTACAACGCGGCCTTCGACCTCACCCTGCTCTCGGCCGAGCTGCGCCGTCACGGCCTGCCGTCCCTCGCCGACCGCCTCGGCGGCACCCCGCCCGCCCCGGTCGTCGACCCCTACACGATCGACCGCTGGGCCGACCGCTACCGCCGCGGCAAGCGGAACCTCGAAGCGGTCTGCGCCGAGTACGGCATAGTCCTCGACCGGGCCCACGACGCCGCGGCCGACGCCCTCGCCGCGGCCCGGCTGGCCGGAGCGATAGCCGTCCGCCACCCGAAGATCGCGTCCCTGAGCCCGGCAGACCTGCACGGCCGTCAGATCGAGTGGTACGCGCAGTGGGCGGCGGACTTCCAGGAGTTCCTGCGCCGCAAGGGGGATGCGGAGGCGGTGGTGGACGGGACGTGGCCGCTGCGGGAGCCGGCCGTGAGCCGGCCCGCGTAGCGGTCAGCCCCGCGGCACGCTCAGAACGGATACCAGCGCACGGCCTCGTCCCCGTCCCGCAGCGACGCCACCCGCCTGCGGAACTCGGCCAGCGCCTTCGGGTTGCTCGGGGCGTGCTGGGCCACCCAGGCGCAGCTCGCCGTCTCCCGGGCGCCGCGCAGGACCGTGCAGCCCGCCCACTCCCGTACGTCCCAGCCGTACGCCGCGGTGAAGGAGTCGTACGCCTCGGCGGGCAGCCCGTACCGGTCGCGGGAGAGGGCCATGACCACCAGGTCATGCTCGCGCAGGTCGGCGGAGAAGGTCTCCAGGTCGACCAGGACCGGCCCGTCGGGCCCGATGTGCACATTGCGGGGGAGCGCGTCGCCGTGGACGGGTCCCGGCGGCAGATGGGGCGTCAGCGCGGCCGCGGCCGCCGCGAAACCGTCCCGGCGCGCACGGAGGTAGGCCGCGTCCTCGGGGTCGATCGCGTCCCCCGCGAGCCGCAGCCAGCGCTCGACACCGCCCAGCAGCTCGCGCGGCGGCAGGGCGAAAGGAGGAGACGGAAGTGCGTGCACGATCCGCAGCAGCTCCGCCAGATCGCGCGGCTCGGCGGGCCGCACCGGCTCCGGCAGCCGGTGCCACACGGTCACCGGGTGACCCTCGGTCAGTCGCGGCTCCGGCTCGGCCGCCCGCACCGCCGGCACGCCCTCCTCGGCCAGCCAGCCGGCGATGTCCAGCTCGCGCCGGGCCCGCTCCAGCAGCTCGGCGTCCCGGCCCACCTTCACCACCAGGTCGCCGGCGGCGAACACCGCGTTCTCCCCGAGAGCGAGCAGCCGCGCGTCCCCGGCCGGTCCCGGCAGCACCCCCGCCGCGGCCAGTACGTCCCGTGCCCGTCCCTCGTCCATCGTGCCTCCGTGCGGTCGGATCTCCCCGGTCAGTCTCGCATTCGCACAGGTCGGGTGGTGTGCCGGGCCGGATGCGCGGTCCCGTGACGCGACCCAGCGCGCTCACGACCACGGGCGCGCCAACCCGTGGCAGGCAAAGAGGCTGATTCCGTGACATCAACGGCCGAAGGGTCACGGCCGGCCCGCACAAGAAGGAGGCCGCCGCGTCCTCGGTTTCCTGCCGCGGCCGAAGGGCATGGTCCGCCTCGCCCTCGTCGACCGGGTGCTCCCGACCGGCAAAGGCGGTCGCCCCGGCTTCCAGGAGTACCACGGCGGAGCTCCGGAGCCGGGCCGGAAAAGTATTTGGACGAGACGTATCGTCTCGTCTAGCCTCGAGCCCATGACCAGCTCCGCACACATCGCCATGTTCTCCATCGCCCAGCACGGCCACGTGAACCCCAGCCTGGAGGTGATCCGGGAACTCGTCGCCCGGGGCCACCGGGTCACGTACGCCATCCCGCCGGTGTTCGCCGAGAAGGTGGCCGAGACCGGGGCCCGGCCCGTGCCGTACACCTCCACGCTGCCCGCGCCCGGCGCCGACCCGTCGGCCTGGGGGACGACGCTCCTGGACAACGTGGAGCCGTTCCTCGCGGATGCCGTCCAGGCGCTTCCCCAGCTCATCGAGGCCTACGCCGGCGACGAGCCCGACCTCGTGCTCCACGACATCGCCTCCTATCCGGCCCGTGTCCTCGCCCACCGCTGGGGTGTCCCGGCGATCTCCCTCTCGCCGAACCTCGTCGCCTGGGAGGGGTACGAGAAGGAGGTCGCCGAGCCGATGTGGGCGGAGCCGAGGAAGACGGCGCGCGGGCAGGCGTACTACGCCCGGTTCGAGGCCTGGCTGAAAGAGAACGGGATCACCCGGCACCCGGACCCGTTCGCCGGACGCCCGGACCGCTCGATCGTGCTGATCCCGAAGGCCCTCCAGCCGAACGCCGACCGGGTCGACGAGCGGGTCCACACCTTCGTCGGCGCCTGCCAGGGCGACCGCTCCGACCAGGGCGACTGGCAGCGGCCGGCCGGCGTGGACAAGGTCGTGCTGGTGTCCCTGGGCTCGGCCTTCACCAAGCAGCCCGGGTTCTACCGCGCGTGCGTCCGTGCCTTCGGGGACCTGCCCGGCTGGCACCTGGTGCTCCAGGTCGGCCGCCATGTGTCCGCCGCCGACCTGGGCGAGGTACCGGCCCATGTCGAAGTCCGCGACTGGGTGCCGCAGTTGGCGATCCTGAAGCAGGCCGACCTGTTCGTCACGCACGCGGGCGCCGGCGGCAGCCAGGAGGGCCTCGCCACGGCCACCCCGATGATCGCCGTACCGCAGGCCGTCGACCAGTTCGGCAACGCCGACATGCTGGCCGCCCTCGGCGTCGCCCGGCGGCTGGACACCGAGGAGGCCACCGCTGACCGGCTGCGCGAGGCCGCCCTCGCCCTGGTGGCCGACCCGGAGGTGGCCCGCCGCCTGAAGGCCGTCCAGGCCGAGATGGCCCAGGAGGGCGGCACCCGCCGGGCGGCCGATCTCATCGAGGCGGAACTGCCCCGCCGCGCCGGTGCCCAGGAGAGGTGACGCGCGGGACCGCGGAGCGGAACGAAGGATGTCCGTTCCGCCGTCAGCGCACGGATTTGTGATTACAGAAGCTTGTTGAACAAGTCACAGCTGTGTGGAGAGGTTGCTCCGGCCCCCGCACATCAGCCAGAGTTTCGCGCAGTCCGCCGTGTGCGGTCCCGGCCGTCGTGCCCACCCCCACGGGGCACGACGGCCGTTCTACGCTGGCCGGATGACGACCTACGCGGCGCTGTTGCGCGGCATCAACGTCGGCGGCGCCAAGAAGGTGCCCATGGCCGACCTGCGCACCCTTCTGACCGGCCTCGGCCACACCGGCGTACGGACCTACCTGCAGAGCGGCCAGGCCGTGTTCGGCGCGGAGCGGGGCGACGAGGAGTCGCTGGCGGCGCAGCTGAGCCGGGCGATCGAGGAGCGCTTCGGCTTCCCCGTCGACGTGCTCGTGCGCGAGCACGCCTATCTGAAGGCCGTCGCCGAGGCCTGCCCGTTCCCGGCCGCCGACCTCGAGCCGAGGCAACTGCACGTCACGTACTTCTCCGCGCCCGTCACCGCGGAGCGCTACGCCGGGATCGACCGAACCGCCCATCTCCCCGAGGAGTTCCGGCTCGGCGACCGCTGTCTGTACCTGTACGCCCCGGACGGCGTGGGCCGCTCCAAGCTCGCCGAGGCGCTCGCCCGCACCCGCCTGACCAAGGGACTGATCGCCACCAGTCGCAACTGGAACACCGTACTGAAACTTGTGGAGTTGACGGCACCACCGGCATGACACGGCCGGGCACGCGTGTGCGAGGCTCGTCCCATGCGCTACATCATCATCGGGGCGGGAGCGGTCGGCGGGAGCGTCGGCGGGCGGCTCGCCCAGGCCGGGCGCGAGGTCGTCCTCGTGGCCCGCGGCAGACACCGCGCCGAACTCGCCGCACACGGGCTCCGACTGCTCGTCCCGGACGGCGAGTCGAGGCACCGGCTGCCCGTCGTCGACGGGCCCGGCCCGCTCGGCGAACTGCGCGCGGACGACGTGCTTCTCCTCGCCGTGAAGACGCAGGACACCGTCGCCGCGCTGGAGACCTGGGCCGACGTGCCCGTCGCAGGCGGCGGCACGGCGGCGGAGAGACTGCCGCTCGTGTCCCTCCAGAACGGCGTCGAGAGCGGACGGCTCGCACTGCGCCGCTTCCGGCACGTGTACGGCGTCTGCGTCTGGCTGCCCTCGGCCTTCGTGGAGCCCGGTGTCGTCTCCGCCGCGGGCAGCCCGCTCACCGGCATCCTGCACCTGGGCCGCCTGCCGCACGGCACCGACGACACCGCCCGCCGTATCGCCGCCGACCTCGCGGACGCCCGCCTCGAGGCACCCGTCGTGCCCGACGTGGCCCGCTGGCAGTACGCGAAACTGCTCTGGAACCTCGGCACCGCCTTCGAGGCGTTGTGCGGCCCCGCCGCCGACGAGGCCGCGCACGCCCTGCTCGCGCGTGTGCGCGCCGAGGGCGAGCGGGTGCTCGACGCCGCCGGGATCGCGTACGCGAGCGCGGAGGAACAGCGCGCGGCACGCGGCGACAAGGTGACCCTGGTGCCGCTGGACGGCGCCCCGCGCGGCGGCGGCTCCTCCTGGCAGTCCCTGGCCCGCGGCACCGGCACCATCGAGACGGACTACCTCAACGGCGAGATCGTCCTGCTCGGGCGGCTGCACGGGGTACCGACCCCGCTGAACGAACTGCTCCAGCGCCTCGCGGGCCGCTTCGCCCGCGAGCACCGGGCCGCCGGCTCGATGCCGGTCACGGAGCTGGTGCGCAGGGCGGACGAGGCGGAGCGGGGATAGGAACAAGCCGATTGGACCATGAAGAAGAGAGGTGAATGGGCCGGGACCGGGCACCAATTTCCGCCCAGCGTTGCCGTCATGACGCACCGCGACACCGCCCCGGCCACCTCCCCCGTCCCCGGCGCCGCCGAACCCGCCCGGACCCGCGTCGACTTCTTCTTCGACCCGGCCTGCCCCTTCGCCTGGATCACCTCCCGCTGGCTGCTGGAGGTCGAGCGACTGCGCCCGCTCGACCTCCGGTTCCGGGCGATGAGCCTCTACCTGCACAACGCCGGCAACGAACTCCCCGACTGGTACCGGGACCTGGTGGACCGTTCGATCGGCCCGGTGCGCGTCGCGGTGGCCGCGGCCGAGCGGCACGGCGAGGAGGTGCTGCGCGATCTCTACACCGCGTTCGGCACCCGGATCCACGAGCGCGGGATCAAGGACTTCGACGAGGTGGTCGCCGAGTCGCTGGCCGAACACGGGCTCCCCGCAGGCATCGCGGCCGCCGCGCACGACCCGGCGTACGACGACGCCGTGCGCCGCAGCCACGAGGCCGGGGCCGAGCCGGAGACAGGCGGCTACGTCGGCACGCCCACCCTGCACGTCGACGGCACGGTGTGGTTCGGACCGGTGCTGCGCGCCGTGCCGCGCGGCGCCGAGGCGGCCGAACTCTTCGACAGCTTCCGGGTGCTGGCCCGCCACCCCGACCTGTTCGAGCTCAAGCGCACCCGCACCGGTTCCCTCCGCTTCGACTGACCCGGACGCCGGGTTGGCCGATAAACGCCGCTGAGGCGCCCGGAGTTCGCCAGGCCTGTGACATGCGGGCCGTGCCCGGCGCAGAACGAAGAGTCACCGGGTCCGACGTCACAGGGGAGCGCCGGACCCGGTGGCCCTCTACCACGTCCGCACCCCGCGGTGGCCCGGCTCCGCGAACCTCGCGACAAAGTCATCCGCTTGTCCCTAGGGTCGGGAGCGTGAACGGCCGGAGGGAAGCGGAGTGAGGGGACGGATGAGCGGTGCGCACGGCACCGGCACCGCGGGCGGCGCGGTACCGACCCCGCGCCACGCGCCCGGCCCCCGCGCGTCACCGGCAGGCAGGGTCTGGTCAACGCATACCGATCACCCGGATGGGTGGCGATTTTCGGCCCACTCCGCACCACCGTGACCGCCCGGCCTCCCACGCGTCCGACGGGCCCCCGCAACGTCGGTAACGTCAGCGGTCCCTCCCCCCACCCAAGCTCCCCTCACGGCCCCTGCGGGTCAGAAGCGAGGACAGGACATGACCACCTACGGCTACGGCGGCCGCGGCCGCATCAGCCTCGGCGACGGCACACCGCCGGATCTGGAGACCCTCATGGCCGTAGCGGAGCGGCTCACCGCCGCGCTGCACGCCGAATACCCGGGTATCGCCGAGTACGGCGTGATCATCCAACGTCAGTTCGAGCAGTCCGCGGAGGACGGCCTGCCGCCCAACCTGGGCCGGATCCGCTCCTCGCTGAACGAGATCGCCATCCGGGCGGGCGCCGGCACCGGCAGCCTCACCTTCACCCAGCGACTTCTGGACGACCTCGGCCTGTGACCCGCCGCGGCCCCGCCGCCCCGGGGCCGGGTGCCCTCCGCGACGGGGCCGGTGCGCTCAGGCGCCCAGCGCCGCCAGCGCCGGCCGGCGGGCCGCGTCGTAGCGCTCCAGCAGCACCCGTGCCACCTCCGGCGCGGCACCCAGCACCCGCGCCCGTACGTCCGCCCCGGCCGCGCCCCGCGCGATGCGGTCCGGCAGGAAGCCGGGGGCCAGGACGTACGGCGCGACGGCGACCCGCGCGCAGCCGAGGGCCCGCAGTTCGGCGACGGCGTCCTCGGTGCGCGGCAGGGACGCGGAGGCGAACGCAGGCCGCACGGCGCACCAACCGGTGTGCCGCCACTCCCGCGCGATATCAGCGATCACTGCGATCGCCTCCGGGTCGGAGGACCCCGCCGAGGCCAGCACGACCCCGGTCGAGGACTTGTCGGCGGGCGTCAACCCCGCCTCGTACAGCCGCCGTTCCAGCGCGGACAGCAGCAGCGGCGACGGGCCGAGCACGTCCGCCTGCCGGATCCGCAGCCGTGCCGGGGCGTCGCGCAGCACGGCCGGGATGTCGGCCTTCGCGTGGAAGGCGCGCGTCAGCAGCAGCGGCAGGGCGACGACGTCCCGCACCCCCTCCGCCGCCAGGGACTCCAGCACCCCGTGCACCGACGGCACGTTGAAGTCCAGGAACCCGGTCTCCACGCGCAGCCCCGGCCGCAGCGACCGCACCCGCCCCGCCAGGGCGTGCACGGTCGCCGCGTGCCGCGGATCGCGGCTGCCGTGGGCGATGACGAGAAGAACCGGGGCGCGCATCTCAGCCCTTCACCAGCAGACCGCGGCTGCGCAGCACCCACCGCTCCAGCGGGCTGAAGATCAGCAGGTCGATCGCGACGCCGACGAACAGGATGAGCAGGATGGCCTCGAACACCATGGCCATGTCGCTGGCGTTGCGGCCGTTCTCCAGCAACTGGCCGAGGCCCACGCCCAGGTCGGGGAAGGACGCGATGATCTCGGCGGCCATCAGCGAACGCCACGAGAACGCCCAGCCCTGCTTGAGCCCCGCCACGTAGCCGGGCATGGCGGCGGGCAGCGTCACGTGCCAGATGCCCTTCAGACCCGTCGCGCCCAGCGTGCGGCCGGCCCGCAGGAACAGCGGCGGCACCTGGTCGACGCCGGACACCAGACCGTTGGCGATCGACGGGACCGCGCCGAGCAGGATCACCGCGTACATCATCGAGTTGTTCAGGCCCAGCCAGATCACGGCCGGCGGCACCCATGCCACCGACGGCAGCGACTGCAGACCGGACAGGATCGGGCCGATGGCCGCGCGCACGAACTTCACCCGGGCCACCAGCAGCCCCAGCGGCGTGCCGATGAGCAGGGCCAGCGCGAAGCCGAGCAGACCCCGCGAGACGCTGGTCCAGATGTAGCCGAGCAGCGTGCCCTGGAGCCAGGCCTCCTTGAACGCGCCGCCGACCGCCGCCGGCGAGGGCAGCTTGGTCGGGTTGTCGACGACCGGGTAGAGCAGCGCCCATACCGCAAGGACCACCGCGATCGCGACGATCGGCGGCAGGATCTTGTTCACGAACGTCTGCCGGAACGGCGGACGGCCCGTGGTGGTGGTCTCCAGCGCGTCGAGGCCCGCCTCGACGCTCCCGGTGTCCTGGCCCGGCGCGTCCTGCGCCGGCGTCGTCTCAGTGCTGGCCATGACGGCGGATCTCCCCCCGCAGTACATCGGTGATCTCAAGGGACAGTTCGGCGACGGGGGCGTCCTCGATGCGCCGCGGTTGCGGGATGCCCACGCTCCACTCACGCGCGATCCGGCCCGGCCGCGAGGACAGCAGCACGACCCGCTGGGCGAGCCGCACCGCCTCGCGCACGTTGTGCGTCACGAACAGCACGGACACGCCCGTCTCCGCCCAGATCCGGGTCAGCTCGTCGTGCAGCACGTCCCGCGTGATCGCGTCCAGCGCCGAGAACGGCTCGTCCATCAGCAGCAGGTTGCTCTCCTGGGCGAGCGCACGCGCCAGCGCGGCCCGCTGCCGCATACCGCCCGACAGCTCGTGGACGCGCTTGCCGTGCGCGCCCTTCAGCCGGACCAGGGCGAGCAGCTCCTCGGCCCGCTCGCGCCGCTCCGGCTTGGCGACTCCCCTCAGTTTCAGGGCGAGTTCGATGTTCTTGCCCGCGGTCAGCCACGGGAACAGCGCGTGCTCCTGGAACATCAGGGCCGGACGCCCGTCCGTCGTGATGGTGCCGGCGGAGGGCCGGTCGAGCCCCGCCACCAGGTTCAGCAGCGTGGACTTGCCGCAGCCCGAGGCCCCCAGGAGGGTGACGAACTCGCCCGGAGCGACATCGAGGCTGATGTCGTCCAGGACGAGCTGCTGCCCGCCCGGAGTCGCGAAGGACTTCGAGACATGCTCGAGACGTGCCGCGTACTGCGTCGTTTCGGCGGCCTTGGCGAAGGTCGTGGCCATGGTCGTCACCTCCTGGGGACTGGTCGAGACCTGCGTCAGCTGGTGCCGAGACCGGCCGCGTCGACCGTGCTCGCGCCCTCGGCCTTGAGGACCTTGTTCAGGATCGTGAGGTCGTAGATGCCCTTCAGGTCGGGCTGCTGGAGCAGACCGGCCTTCACCGCGTGCTGCGCCTCGGTGTCGAGGGTCGCGGCCAGCGGGTCGTCGGTGAACTGGATCGACTTCCACGCCGGGTCCAGGACCTTCGCGGGCAGGGCCTTGCCGGAGTCCGCCGCCAGCTGCTTGTTCGCCGCGGCCTTCGCCGCCTCGGGGTTGGCGTTGATCCACTTGTTGGCCTCGACCGAGGCCTTCAGCACCGCCTCGACCGCCTTGGGGTGCTCCTTCAGGAACGACTGCCGCACGATGATGTTCGTGATCACGAACTTCTTGTCCGGCCACAGCGACGACTCGTCCAGCAGCACCTTGCCGCCCTCGGCGACCAGCTTCGACGCGGTCGGCTCCGGCACCCAGGCGCCGTCGATCGAGCCGTTCGCGAACGCGTCCGGGGTCACCTTGTTGTCGGTGCGCACGACCGACACGTCGCCCTTGCCGCTCTGCGCGTCGACCTTCCAGCCCTGCTCCGCGATCCAGTTGAGGAACGCCACGTCCTGGGTGTTGCCCAGCTGCGGGGTGGCGATCTTCTTGCCCTTGACGTCCTGGAGGGACTTGATCTTCTTCGGGTCGACGACCAGCTTCACGCCGCCGGACGCCGAACCGCCGATGATCTTCAGGCTCTTGCCGTTCGACTTGGTGTAGCCGTTGATCGAGGGGGAGGGGCCGATCCAGCCGATGTCGATGGACCCGGAGTTCAGCGCCTCGATCTCGGACGGACCGGCGTTGAAGGTCGCGTAGTCCGCCTTGGTGGCCCCCAGTTCCTTCTGGAAGAGGCCCTGCTGACGGCCGACGAGGGCGGTGCCGTGGGTCAGGTTGCCGAAGTAGCCGATCTTCACGGAGTCGAGTCCGTCGATCTTCTTCGCCCCGGCGGCGACCTTCGCGGTGTCGTCGCTCTGGGCCTTGGAACCGTAACCGCAGGCGGCGAGAGTGAGGAGAGGCAGCGTGGCGATGACCGCAAGGCTGCGGCGGAAGGCGGTTGTTGCAGGCACGGGAGGTGTTCCTCTCGGAGGCCCGGCGGGCACGGTCTCTCAGGTCGTGGCCGGGAGGTCGGCAGGTCTTCGTCTACGGCGGTGGGGGGTGAGGGCGCGCATGCGGTGCGCGTACGTCAGCGCACACATCGGGCCACTCCGCCCTGCCCGCTGCCGAGGGCGCCGCTGCCGATGCGGCCGCCCTCCTTCGCGAACGTCGAGTAGAAGTCCGGGAAGTTCATGGTCAGAAGTCCCAACCGTCCTCGTCGGCCCCGTCCTTGACCGGCTCCGGAGCCGCGAACGACTCGCCGACCATGCCCGCGGTCAGCGTGGTGCCGTCGGCCGGGTCGATCAGGATGAAGGAGCCGGTGCGGCGCGAGTCGGCGTAGGAGTCGACGGGCAGCGGCTCGGCGGTACGGATCTTCACCCGGCCGATGTCGTTGGCGACGAGCTGTCCGGGGTGCGGGTGCAGGGACAGGTCGTCGAGGGTGAGCCGGGACGGGATGTCCTTGACGATCGCCTTGACCGTGCGGGTGCCGTGCTTGAGCAGCACCCGGTGCCCGACGGTCAGCGGGGCGTCGGCCACGTGGCAGACGGTCGCCTCCACGTCCTGCGTGGTGGCCGGCGCGTCCTTCGTCGGCACGATCAGGTCGCCGCGCGAGACGTCGACGTCGTCCTGGAGCAGCAGGGTCACCGACTGCGTCGTCCACGCCACGTCGACCGGCTCGCCCAGCAGGTCGATGCCGGAGATCTTCGTGGTCCGCCCGGACGGCAGGATCGTGACCTGTTCGCCGACCCGGAAGGTGCCGGCCGCGATCTGGCCCGCGTAGCCCCGGTAGTCCGGGTGCTCGGCGGTCTGCGGCCGGATCACGTACTGCACGGGCAGCCGGGCGTGGCAGTGCGCCAGGTCATGGCTGACCGGCACGGTCTCCAGGTGCTCCAGGACGGTCGGGCCGCCGTACCAGTCCATGTTCGCGGACGGCTCCACCACGTTGTCACCGGCGAGCGCCGAGATCGGGATCGCGGTGACCTCGGGGACGCCCAGCTCGGTCGCGTACGCCGTGAACTCCTCGGCGATCGCCGCGAACACCGTCTCCTCGTAGGCGACGAGGTCCATCTTGTTGACCGCGAGGACCACGTGCGGCACGCGCAGCAGCGCGGCGATGGCCGCGTGCCGGCGGGTCTGCTCGACCACGCCGT
Organism: Streptomyces monashensis; assembly: GCF_001866665.1. GTDB lineage: Bacteria > Actinomycetota > Actinomycetes > Streptomycetales > Streptomycetaceae > Streptomyces > Streptomyces monashensis. The sequence goes on from NZ_MLYO01000016.1 coordinate 208,266, forward strand.
TGCGGGCGTCGACCAGGATCACCGTCAGCTCGGCCGTGGAGGCACCGGTGACCATGTTCCGGGTGTACTGCACATGGCCGGGCGTGTCGGCCAGGATGAACCGGCGCCGGGGCGTGGCGAAGTAGCGGTACGCCACGTCGATCGTGATGCCCTGCTCCCGCTCGGCGCGCAGGCCGTCGGTGAGCAGGGCGAGGTCCGGCGCGTCCTGGCCGCGGCTCGCGGAGGCGCGCTCCACGGCCTCCAGCTGGTCGGCGAGGACCGACTTGGAGTCGTGCAGCAGCCGCCCGACGAGGGTGGACTTGCCGTCGTCGACGGAGCCGGCGGTGGCGAACCGCAGCAGGGTGGTGGCCGAGAGAGCCTCGGTCGTCGTCGTGCTCATGCTTAGAAGTACCCCTCGCGCTTGCGGTCTTCCATCGCGGCCTCGGAGAGCTTGTCGTCGGCGCGGGTCGCGCCCCGCTCGGTGAGCCGGGAGGCGGCGATCTCGGCGATCACGGCGTCCAGCGTGGTGGCGTCGGAGTCGACGGCGCCGGTGCAGGACATGTCACCGACGGTCCGGTAGCGCACGAGCCGCTTCTCGACCGTCTCGCCGTCCTTCGGGCCGCCCCACTCACCGGCGGTCAGCCACATGCCGGACCGTGCGAACACCTCGCGCTCGTGCGCGAAGTAGATCTGCGGCAGCTCGATGCCCTCACGGTCGATGTACTGCCACACGTCCAGCTCGGTCCAGTTGGACAGCGGGAAGACCCGGACGTGCTCGCCCGGGGCGTGCCGGCCGTTGTACAGGTTCCACAGCTCGGGGCGCTGGCGGCGCGGGTCCCACTGGGAGAACTCGTCGCGCAGCGAGAACACCCGCTCCTTGGCGCGGGCCTTCTCCTCGTCCCGGCGTCCACCGCCGAAGACCGCGTCGAACCTCTCGCTCTGGATCTTCTCCGTCAGCGGCAGCGTCTGCAGCGGGTTACGGGTGCCGTCGGGACGTTCCTTGAGCACACCCCGGTCGATGTAGTCCTGGACCAAGGCCACATGGAGGCGCAGCCCATGGGCGGCCACCACACGGTCCCGGTACTCAAGGACCTCCGGGAAGTTGTGTCCCGTGTCCACATGCAGCAGCGAGAACGGCACCGCGGCCGGCGCGAACGCCTTCAGCGCCAGGTGCAGCATGACGATGGAGTCCTTGCCCCCGGAGAACAGGATCACCGGGTTCTCGAACTCGCCCGCCACCTCACGGAAGATGTGCACGGCCTCGGACTCGAGGGCGTCCAGGTGGGAGAGGGCGTACGGGCTGCCCGTACCGTCCTTCACCGTGGCGACGGTGGTCGTCATGCTGCGCCCCTTTCGTTCTCCCCCAGACTCCGTCCGGGGGCACCCCCATCTCCGCCCGCGCGGCGCAGAGGTGCGGCCATCGTCGTCGGCTGCGGCTGAGTGGCCGCGCGCGCGTCGCTCACAGCAGTCCCCTCTCGCTCAGCAGGGCGTACACGCAAGCCGCGGACTCCTGCACGGTCTGGTTCTGCGACTCGATCCGCAGATCCGGGGTCTCGGGCTCCTCGTACGGGTCGTCGACCCCGGTGAGCCCGGTCAGCTCGCCCGCGGCCTGCTTGGCGTACAGCCCCTTCACATCGCGGACGCTGCACACGTCGACCGGGGTCGCCACATGGATCTCCAGGTACGACGTCCCGTTCTCCGCGTGCCGCTTGCGCACCGCCTCCCGGCTGTCCGCGTACGGCGCGATCACCGGCACCAGCGCCGTGACGCCGTTGCGGGCGAGCAGTTCGGCGAGGAAGCCGATGCGCTGCACGTTGGTATGCCGGTCCTCGCGGCTGAAGCCGAGGCCGGCCGAGATGAACTCGCGGATCTCGTCACCGTCGAGCACCTCGACGCGGTGGCCCTCGCCGCGCAGCCGGCCGGCCAGCTCGTACGCGATGGTGGTCTTGCCGGCGCTCGGCAGACCCGTGAGCCAGACGGTGGCTCCGGTCGTCACGTGGTTCTCCTGGGTCGAGTCGTTCGAGTCGTTCGTCATCCGTGCAGTCCGCACTCGGTCTTGGCGCGGCCCGCCCAGCGGCCGGCGCGCGCGTCCTCGCCCGCGAGGACCCGGCGGGTGCAGGGGGCGCAGCCGATGGAGGCGTAGCCGTCCATCAGCAACGGGTTGGTGAGGACGCCGTGTTCGGCGACGTAGGCGTCCACGTCCTCCTGCGTCCAGCGGGCGATCGGGGAGATCTTGACCTTCTGCCGCTTCTCGTCCCAGCCGACCACCGGGGTGTTCGCCCGGGTCGGGGACTCGTCGCGGCGCAGGCCGGTCGCCCAGGCCCGGTAGCCCTTCAGGCCCTCTTCCAGCGGCTGCACCTTGCGGAGCTTGCAGCACAGGTCGGGGTCGCGGTCGTGCAGCTTCGCTCCGTACTCGGCGTCCTGCTCGGCCACCGTCTGCCTCGGGGTGAGCGTGATGACGTTGACGTCCATCACGGCCTCGACGGCGTCACGGGTGCCGATGGTCTCCTCGAAGTGGTAGCCGGTGTCGAGGAAGACGACATCCACGACGGCATCGCCCTTGCGCGCGCGGGAGGCGAGGTGGGCGACCACCGCGTCCTCCATGGACGAGGTGACGCAGAAGCCGGATCCGAAGGTGTCCACGGCCCACTGGAGGATCTCCAGTGCGGAGGCGTCCTCCAGGTCCCGGCCCGCCTGCTCGGCGAGCGCCTTCAACTCGTCGTTCGTACGCCGTTCCTGAGCCGTCGTCATATCCGGTCGTCCCCTCCGTTGTCGGCTCGCCGCAGCCCCCGGGCCAGCAGCCCGAGGAACTTCAGCTGGAATGCGCGGTTGCACGCCCCGCATTCCCAGGCGCCTCCCCCACGCTCGACTCCGCTCGCGCGGGGGGACCCCCATCCCTCCTCGTGCGGGCGCAGGTCCTCGTCACCGCAGTAGGGGCAGTAGAAAGGCGCGGCGCGCTCGCTCATGACAGGGCCTCCTCGGAGGCGCGGGCGGCCCAGGCGGCGAACCGCTCGCCGTCCGCACGCTCGGCCTGGAAGCGCTTCAGCACCCGCTCGATGTAGTCGGGCAGTTCCTCCGCGGTGACCTTCAGGCCGCGCACCTTGCGGCCGAAGCCCGCCTCCAGACCGAGGGCGCCGCCGAGGTGCACCTGGTAGCCCTCGACCTGCTCGCCCCGGTCGTTCAGGACCAGCTGGCCCTTGAGACCGATGTCCGCGACCTGGATCCGGGCGCAGGCGTTCGGGCAGCCGTTGAGGTTGATGGTGAGCGGCTCGTCGAAGTCCGGCAGACGGCGCTCCAGTTCGTCGATCAGCGTCGAGCCGCGCTGCTTGGTCTCGACGATCGCGAGCTTGCAGAACTCGATGCCGGTGCAGGCCATGGTGCCGCGCCGGAAGGAGGACGGCCGGGCGGTGAGGTCCAGCGCGTCCAGCCCCTCGACCAGCGACTCGACCTTGTCCTCCTCGACATCGAGGACGATCATCTTCTGCTCGACCGTGGTGCGGACCCGCCCGGAGCCGTGCGCCTCGGCGAGGTCGGCGATCTTCGTCAGCGTGGCGCCGTCGACCCGGCCGACCCGCGGGGCGAAACCGACGTAGAACCGGCCGTCCTTCTGCCGGTGCACGCCGACGTGGTCGCGCCACTGCTGGGCCGGCTGCTCGGGAGCGGGCCCGTCGATCAGCTTGCGCCCGCCCAGGTACTCGTCCTCCAGCACCTGACGGAACTTCTCCGCGCCCCAGTCCGCGACGAGGAACTTCAGCCGCGCGCGGTTGCGCAGCCGGCGGTAGCCGTAGTCACGGAAGATCGAGACGACGCCCTCGTGGACGTCCGCGACCTCCTCCAGCGGCACCCAGGCGCCGAGCCGCACGCCCAGCTTGGGGTTGGTGGACAGGCCGCCGCCGACCCACACGTCGAAGCCGGGGCCGTGCTCGGGGTGCCGTACGCCGACGAAGGCGACGTCGTTGATCTCGTGCACGACGTCCATCAGCGGCGAGCCCGAGATGGCCGTCTTGAACTTGCGGGGGAGGTTCGAGTAGGCCGGGTTGTTCAGCACCCGGCGCTTCATCTCCTCCAGCGCCGGGGTGGCGTCGATGATCTCGTCCTCGGCGATGCCCGCCACCGGGGAGCCGATCATCACGCGCGGCGTGTCGCCGCAGGCCGTCACGGTGGACAGGCCCACGGCCTCGAGCCGCTGCCAGATCTCGGGCACGTCCTCGATCTGGATCCAGTGGTACTGGACGTTCTGCCGGTCGGTGATGTCGGCGGTGCCGCGCGCGAACTCCTGCGAGATCTCGCCGATCACGCGCAGCTGCCGCGTGGTGAGGGCGCCGCCGTCGATGCGCACCCGCATCATGAAGTAGCTGTCGTCCAGCTCCTCCGGCTCCAGCACCGCGGTCTTGCCGCCGTCGATCCCGGGCTTGCGCTGGGTGTAGAGACCCCACCAGCGCATCCGACCGCGCAGGTCGCTGGGGTCGATCGAGTCGAAACCACGCTTGGAGTAGATCGTCTCAATGCGTGTCCGCACATTGAGACCGTCGTCATCCTTCTTCACCTGCTCGTTGCCGTTGAGCGGGGTGAAGTGCCCCGCGGCCCACTGACCCTCACCGCGGTGACGGCTCACCTTGCGGCGGGGCGCGGAGGCGGCGGGGTTCTGTGGGGTGGCGGCCATCGTTCTACGTCCTTCGGGACAGGCGGGAAGGGGGCTCTGACCTGCGCGTGGGCGCGCGTGCGGGCATGCTCGCGCAGCGTCGCGCGGCAGAGATCAGGTGCGGGGAGGGGCGGCGGTGCTGGCGGGCTCAGCTCGCCGGACAGATGGCGCTGGACATGCGGCCGAGGTCGACGTGCCGCCGACTCACCAAGGCAATTCCAGTTCCAGACATGACGGAAGCGTGTCACGGCGATCTGGACACAGTCCAGCTTTATCCATCATGCGGACATCCTTGTCCCGAAATGTGGAACAAGGGTGTCGTCGCTCACATGTGTCGTCGAAGGCTTGTCCCGGCAGGTCGCGCCGGGTATGCGGGGGTACGGGGTGCCGGCCGGGTTCAGACGGGGTACGCCCCCGGCCACGGACCGGGCGCCGCCACCTCCGGCTCCGGCTCGACCTTCGTGTCGAACAGAGTGAAGCCCCGCCGCTGGTAGTTGGCCATGGCGAACGCGCCGTCCTTGCTGCACGTGTGCAGCCACACCCGCTTCGTCGGCGCCCGCCCCGGCCACCGCTCGGCCAGGTCCCAGGCGCGAGCCGTGCCGTACGACAGCAGATGACCGCCGATGCGCCGGCCGCGGAAGGCGGGGATCAGCCCGAAGTAGACGATCTCCACCACGCCCTCGTCCTGCGCCTCCAGCTCCACGTAACCGGCGGGCGTACCGCGGTCGTAGGCCACCCAGGTCTCCACGCCGGGCCGCGTCAGGTACTCCTGCCACGCGGCGTACGGCCAGCTCAGCCGGTCGGTCCAGCGGATGTCGCCGCCGACCGAGGCGTACAGGAAGCGGCTGAACTCGGGGGAGGGGACCTCGGCGCGGACGATCCGGACGTCGTCGCCCTCCGGCGCGGCGGCGGGCAGGAGATCGGCCGGGGACGTCTGCTCCAGGGACCAGGTGGTGACGGGGACGCTGCTCATGCGGGCCAGGGAATCATCCCGCTGCGGATCTGTCGATCGACCTGGTCACGCCGTATGCGGCCCGCGTGCGGTCCGAGGGGAGGGGGCTTGTCCGGTCAGCGGTCCAGTTCGGCCAGCGGCAGGGCGAAGAGCATCCGGTCCGACAGCGACCAGACCTCGCCGGTCTCCTGCCAGTACGACAACGAGCCCGCGTCCTCGGCCCAGCAGCGGTGCGAGGCGTCCGACCCGCACTGGGCCGCCTTCGCGCCCGTGAGGTCCTGGCGCCACAGTCCGCCATGTCCGTCCCGTGCACCGGGCAGGCGTCCCACATACCAGGACGGATGGGCTGCTCCCGGCTCCCGGTACGACAGCACGCCTCGGATCCCGGCCGCCCGGGTCCGGTACTCCTCCACCGCGTTCACCCGGCCTGCGGAGTCCGTGGCGAGCAGCCCGCCGCGCCCGGGGTCCGTGCTGTAGGCGTACCGCCACAGCCGGGCCGGACGGTCGCCGCCGGGCGCCGTCCACTCCGCGGCGACCAGGCTGTCGGGCGCCGAGCTCCGGTCCAGGGCGAGCGCGCCGGCACAGGGCGGCCCGTCGGCGGCGCAGCGGCCGGCGGTGAAGCGGTAGGAGCCGATCGCGGGCATCACGTACTGGTAGCCGTCCGCGGACCAGCCGCCGGGCACCCGGCCGATCGCGGGCCCGTCGACATCGGTGCGCTGGATGCGGTCGAGGTCGTAGACGTAGAGCGCGTCGGCGCCGCCGCTCCTGGCGGTGACCAGCAGCTTGTCCTGGTACCAGACCATGCCGGAGATCCCGGAGACCAGGCCCCGGTAGTTCCGGCCGCCGTCGACCGGTACCACCAGCAGCACCCAGCTGTAGGAGAGGCGGGCGGGGTCGTCGGCGTTCACGAAGGCGACCCGGGCGAGGCCCCGCTCGGCGGCGGGGCCGGCGGTGGTGCTGTGGGTCCAGCCGGCGAGGACCACCCGGTGCGCGCCCCAGACGCCGTCGTCGTCGGCGTCCCCGGAGGTCGTCACCGACGCCGGCCGCCAGGCGGTCGTGGCATCCGCCGGGTCCCAGCAGTAGGCGCGGGCGACGTCCGGGGCGACGGGAAGGGAGGAGCGGTCGGCGGAGGAGCAGCCGGCGGACTGGTTCATGGTGCGGTCGGCGCCCGCGAGGACGTCGGCCACGCCGACCGGGTTGCCCATCGCCGTGGCCAGCCGGTCCAGCGTGCGGGCGGGGACGAGCCGTTCCCGCAGCTGCAGCCGGCCGGTGTCGGCAGGGGAGGAGAGCTGCTTGAGCGCGCCGGGGCCGTCGGTGACGTCCGCCTGGGAGACGCTGATCAGGGTCGCGGCCGCGGTGAGCGCCAGCGCGGTCCCGGCCAGGACCGCGCGCAGCGCGGCGCCGCGTCTGCGCCGGCGGTGTCTGCCGCGATGCTTCATCTCGTCCCCTCTTTCAGGGCTCCTTCGCCTCCGAGGTGCCTCGGTGGCCCTGCGCGGGCCGAGGCGGGCCAACTGTGCCTGGTGGTCCGTATGTTGTCGCCTGGCACAGCCGGGAAGGCCCTGACGATGCTACGGCAGTAACGGCCCGCGCAGGGCGAAGACCCCGCAATTGCGCCCAGAACCTCGTCAGCGGGCAGCGGGCGGCATGCCTCCCGGAGCCGTCCGGCGACGCGAGATCGCCGGTGCCGTAGAAGAAAGCAGCAGGTCACGTGGGTCGTCGGGGAGCAGCACCGCCGTTTCCACGTCCTCGCGGAAACGATACGGCCGATGCTGGAGAAGTTCCCCGAGGTACCGCCGGATCCGCGACATCTCGGCACGCACCGTCACTGTGCGTGAGGGATCCCCGAACAGGTCCCCGGCGAGCGCCGCCGCACCCCGGCCGGAGCGGTGCTCGGCGAGCAGGTAGATCAACTCCGCGTGCCGAGGGCTGAGTTCACGCGACCAGGACCCGGCGGACGCGCTCACCGTCAGCGTGCTGCGCCAGGGTCTGGCGAGGTCCAGCACGAGCCGGGTCGCCGTGGCCGCCGACTCGTCCGCCGCCCGCAGCAGCCAGCCCCCGGCCAGCGGCTCCACCGCGCACGAACCCAGCGAGGGCAGCCACCGCAGGCCCGGCGAGAGCGACTTGGGCAGCGCCACCCGCCGGACGTACGGCATCCCGGACACCGCCGCCGACCAGCCGTCCCGGTCCACCACCAGCGCCCGGCCGTCCAGCCGGGCCAGCAGCGGAGCCGCCACCGACCGCAGCCGTTCCAGCGACTCCAGATGCAGCTCCCGCAGACGCGCCTCGGCCAGCTTGGCCACCGAGTCCACCCAGGCCAGCGTCGCCGGATGCATCGTCTCCAGCGGGCCGCTGACGTCCACGACACCGATCAGCCGGCCGTCCCGGGGGTCGGTGATCGGCGCACCCGTACACGTCCAGGAGGCGTGGGAGCGTACGAAGTGCTCGGCGGCGAAGACCTGTACGGGCCGGCGCACCACCGCCGGGGTGCCCACGCCGTTGGTGCCGACGACGTCTTCCCGCCAGTCCGCGCCGAGTTCAAAACCGAGGCCGTCCGCCTTGCGCAGCACCGGCGGGGCGCCCTCCCGCCACAGCACCCGTCCCTCCGCGTCCGCGACGACCATGATGTGCTGGGCGACGTCCGCGACCGAAAGCAGACCCTCGCGCAGCACCGGCAGTACGTGCCGCAGCGGCGACTCCTCGCGCCGGCGCCGCACCTCGTCCGACGGCAGCAGCCCCGAGCGGAAGTCGTGGTCGGGGTCCACGCCGCTGCGCAGCATGCGACCCCAGGACTGCTCGATCACCGGCCGCGGCGCGATCCGCGCACGGTGACCGGCGAGCGTGGCCTCGCGCACCTCGCTGAGCACGCGCGCCGCCTGCGCCGCGTCCACGGCGGCCAGGCGCGCCACGTTCATCGGCGGGTTCACCACTGAGGTCCTCCCGGGAAAAGGGCCCGACAGGGCCCGGAAACGTCGTCGAACATCCGTGTAAAGCCGTACCGACGGCGATTTCCGGCCCGGCTGTGCTCCCCATACTGCCGCGAGGCGTATGGCGGAGGCACATACTCCGCACACGTGGGCCGACAAGTTGCAACCCCTTGCAACCCTGGTGAACCCGTCGAAGGTGGCCGAGACTTGACCCCCGGGGTGGTGCCGTGTCGGCGCAGCACCACCCCGTCCCTCCGGAGGCCTGGCCGAAAGCGCCTACCGGAGCGCCGGGTTCGGTGGACCAGGCGGCGTTTCACAGCACAGGGCGTGCCCGTTCCACGATCGCTGTCAGATCCAGGCCCGTCGGCAGGGTGCCGAGGCTCGCTCCGTGGTCGCCGCCCAGGCGCGAGGCGCAGAAGGCGTCGGCGACCTCCGGCGGGGCGTGGCGGACCAGCAGGGAGCCCTGGAGGACCAGCGCGAGACGCTCCACCAGGCGGCGCGCGCGGGCCTCGATGCCGTCCAGGTCGGCGAGTTCGGTGAACAGGTCCTTCACCGCCCGGTCGAGCCGGTGGTCGGCGCCATGGGCGTGGCCGATCTCGGTCAGACAGGCGTCCAGCGCGCCCGGCTCGCGCCGCAGCGCCCGGAGCACGTCCAGCGCCTGGACGTTTCCCGCGCCCTCCCAGACGGAGTTCAGCGGCGACTCCCGGACCAGCCGGGGCAGCCCGGACTCCTCGACGTAGCCGTTGCCGCCCAGGCACTCCGCGGCCTCCACCGCGACGGGCGCACAGCGCTTGGTGATCCAGTACTTGGCGGCCGGCACCGCGAGCCGCAGGAAGGCGCGCTCCTGCTCACTCCCGTCGTCCTGGGCGGCCGCCAGCCGCAGCGCGAGCGTGGTCGCGGCCTCGGACTCCAGGGCGAGGTCGGCGAGGACGTTGCGCATCAGCGGCTTGTCGATCAGCGCGGCACCGAACGCCTCCCGGTGCGCGCAGTGGTGCACGGCCTGCGCCACCGCCTGCCGCATCAGTCCCGCCGAGCCGAGCGCGCAGTCCAGCCGGGTCGCGGCGACCATGTCGATGATGGTCCGCACCCCGCGCCCCTCCTCACCGACCCGGCGCGCCCAGGTCCCGGCGAACTCGACCTCGGCGGAGGCGTTGGACCGGTTGCCCAGCTTGTCCTTCAGCCGCTGGAGCAGAAACACGTTCCGGGCGCCGTCCGCGAGGACCCGGGGCACGAGGAAGCAGGTCAGCCCGCCGGGAGCCTGCGCGAGCACCAGGAAGCCGTCGGACATCGGCGCGGAGCAGAACCACTTGTGCCCGGTCAGCGTGTACGTCCCGGCCTCGGCGAGGGGCCGGGCCTCGGTGGTGTTCGCCCGTACGTCGCTACCGCCCTGCTTCTCCGTCATGGCCATGCCGAAGAGGGCGCCGGGTTTCCGTGCCGCGGGCCGCAGCTCGCGGTCGTAGACCGTCGACGTCAGCCGCGGCACCCACTCCGCCGCCAGCTCCGGGTCGGCCCGCAGCGCGGGCACGGCCGCGTGGGTCATCGACAGCGGGCAGCAGTTGCCCGCCTCGGCCTGGGTCCAGACCAGGAACCCGGCCGCCCGGCGCACATGCCCGGCGGGCCGCGTCCAGGCCGCCGTCAGCCCCGCCCCGACCCCCTTGCCGAGCAGCCGGTGCCAGGCCGGGTCGAAGTCGACCTCGTCGATCCGGTTGCCGTACCGGTCATGGGTGCGCAGCCGGGGCGGATTCTCGTTCGCCCGCGCTCCCCACTCCTGCACCTGCGCCGAGCCGGCGGCACGGCCCAGCACGGACAGCTCCTCGCGCACCTCGTCCAGCACGTCCGGACCGGTGTGGCGCTCGACGGCCGCCACGAGCGCCCGGTCGGCGGTGAACAGGTCGTATCCGGCCAGCGGGGGCGGCTGGTTCGTCACGGTGTGGGTGGAGGTGCCTGCCATGATCGCGAACCTATCCGGGACGGTGCTGGTGATGTCCTCCAGCGTGGCACAGCGGCGGGTACCGGGGGGACAGAAGGCGATCAATGGGGCCGGGGAGCGGGGCCGGCCGGGCCGGAAGGTGAGGCGGGTCCGGTGCTGCGGATACCGTTGGCTCGTGCAGCCAGCAAGTGAACCCCCCACGCGGCCCGCCGGTCGTCTCCACCGGGCCAGAGCCCTCTACCGGAACGTCTCCAAGCGCCGGACCGCCTGGCTGCTGCTCAAGGACACCGTCAACTCCTGCATGGAGTACCGCATCCTGGGCCTCGCCGCCGAGGCCGCCTTCTTCACGCTGCTGTCCGTGCCGCCCCTGCTGCTGTGCCTCATCGGGCTGCTCGCCTACGTCGACACCTGGACCGGTGCCCACAGCATCCAGAGCCTGGAGACCAACATCCTCGACGCCTCGCGGACGGTCCTGTCCGACAAGGGCGTCAAGGACATCACCGAGCCGATACTGCACGACGTGATGAAGGGCGGCCGCCCCGACATCATCTCCATCGGCTTCGTGTTCGCCCTGTGGTCCGGATCCCGCGCGGTGAACGTCTTCATCGACACCATCACCGTCATGTACGGCCTCGACGGCGTCCGGGGCATCGTCAAGACCCGGATGATGTCGTTCCTGCTGTTCATCGTGGCGCTGCTGATCGGCTCGGTGGCCCTGCCGCTGATGGTGGCCGGCCCGGACGCCGTGGTGCGGGTGGTGCCCTGGTCGGAGACGCTGGTGCAGGTCCTGTACTGGCCGGTCGTCATCCTCCTGTCCATCGCCTTCCTGACGACCCTGTACCACGTGTCCGTGCCGGTCCGCTCGCCGTGGATCGAGGACGTACCCGGCGCCCTCGTCGCCCTGGCCATGTGGGTCCTCGGCAGCTTCCTGCTGCGCATCTACCTCGTGCACACCATCGAGGGCGCCACCATCTACGGCTCCCTCGCCGCGTCGGTCGCCGTCCTCTTGTGGATCGGCGTGTCGGCCTTCGCCGTCCTCGTCGGCGCGGCCGTGAACGCGGCGATCGACCGGGTCTGGCCCGCCGCCGCCACGGCCGCCGCCCGCGAGGCGAACGAGCGGGTCCGCGAGGCCCAGGTCGCCGAGTACGTGGCCTGGGCGTCGGCGGCCCGCGAGACCGACCCCGACGACCCCGAGATGCCCTCCGAGTTCCCCGAGCGCTGGTCCCGCTTCCTCCCCCCGGAGGACGTCACGGCCCGCCTGCGCACCCACGCCAAGAACCCGCACCACCACCACGCCCACAACGGGAGCGGGGACCCGCACAAGGGTCAGGAGCAGGGCCAGGGCCATGCTCAGGGCCCGGGCCATGGGCACGGGCCGGGGAGCGCGCCGCCGCAGGGGCAGTGAGGGGCGCGCCGGAGAGCAGGCGGGCAGCAGGGAAGCAAGGGGGGCAGGAGGGCAGGCGTGCGGTGGCCCCCAGCCGCTCAGGGCTTCCACACTCCGTCCGCCGCGGCCTCCCGTACGACGTCACCGAAGTCCCGCGGCGCACGGCCCAGCACCTGCCGTACCCCGTCGGACAGGTGGGCGTTGTGGCCGTCGAGCAGGGAGGCGAACAGCTCGACCAGGAACTCCACCTCCTCGGGCGGCAGCCCGAACGCGGCCATCCGCTCGCCGTAGTCGCGGGCCGACACCGCCCGGTACACCAGTTCCCGGCCCGTCGCCGCGGCGATCTCCGCGATCGCCTCGCCGAAGCTCAGCAGCCGCGGCCCGGACACCTCCACCGTCCGTCGTACGTACCGCTCGCCGCCGGTGAGCGCCGCCACCGCCACGTCCGCGACGTCCCGCACGTCGACGAACGGCTCCCGCACCGCTCCGCCCGGGAACACCAGCTCCCCGGCCGCCCGTATCTCCTCGACGAGCGGCCCCTCGCTGAAGTTCTGGGCGAACCACGCGGCCCGTACGACCGTCCACTCGGCCCCGGACTCCGCGAGCGCCCGCTCCGTCGGCCGGGCCCGCTCCTCGCCCCGCGCGGACAGCAGCACCAGCCGCCGTACCCCCAGCCGTACCGCCTCGCGCGCGAGCCCGCCGACCGCCTCGGGGGCGTCCGGCGCGCCCACGTCCAGCGGGTGCACCAGATAGGCCGCGTCGGCGCCGCGCAGCGCGGCCTCCCAGGTCGACCGGTCCCGCCAGTCGAAGCCACGCGCGCGCGTGGCGGCACGGACCGTCAGGCCGGCCGCCCGTGCCGCCGCCGCGACCCGGCTCCCCGTACGGCCGGACGCCCCCGTCACGACGACCGTCGACACCCTCGTGCGTTCCGTGTGTTCCGTGTTCTGGGTCATGCCCCTCAGTCAACTGCCGGGCCCCGCCAGGGAACATCGCCGATCCGCTCACTGCCATAAGCGGGCGTCTACGCTGCCTTCATGGACGCACTCGCAGGCCTCCTGGACGGCCCACGCGCGCGTGGCGCCTTCATGATCCGGGCGTGCTTCGACCCGCCGTGGGCCGTCCGCGTGCAGGACGAGGCACCGCTGACGGTGATGCTCATGGCACGCGGCACCTGTTGGATCACCCCGGACGCGGACGGTGTGCCGGTGCGGCTCGGCCCCGGAGACCTGGCGATCACGCGCGGCCCGGACCCGTACACCGCCGGCGACGCGCCCGCCACCGCGCCGCAGGCGCTCATCCTGCCGGGCGGCGAGTGCCGCTACCCCGACGGCACCTCCCTGAACGGCTCCATGGACCTCGGGGTCCGCACCTGGGGCGACCGCCCCGGCGCCGCCACGGTCATGCTCATCGGCACCTACCTGATGCGCGGCGAGATTCACAGCCGTCTCCTCGACGCCCTGCCGCCTCTGCTGACCCTGCCCGCCGAGGTGTGGGACTGCCCGCTCACGCCCCTGCTCGCGCAGGAGATCGTCCGCGACGAACCGGGCCAGGAGGTCGTCCTGGACCGGCTGCTGGACCTGCTGCTCATCAGCGCGCTGCGGGTCTGGTTCTCCCGGCCGGAGGCGGCCGCGCCCGCCTGGTACCGGGCGCTGGCCGACCCGGTCGTCGGCCGCGCGCTGCGCCTGCTCCAGGACGACCCGGCGCACCCGTGGACGGTGGCCGCGCTCGCCGCCAAGGCCGGGGTGTCCCGCGCGGCCCTCGCCCGCCGCTTCAGCGACCTCGTGGGCGAACCCCCGATGGCTTACCTGACCGGCTGGCGGCTCGCCCTCGCCGCCGACCGCCTGCGCGACACCGACCTCACCCTGGACACGATCGCCCGCCAGATCGGCTACGGCAGCGCGTTCGCCCTCTCCACCGCCTTCAAGCGCGTCTACGGCGTGAGCCCCCAGGAGCACCGGGCGGGGCGGGCCGCCGCGGCAGTGGGCCTCCGAGCGGCGCCGAGGGTCTCGTGAAGCGAGAGTCCCTGAAACCGAGAGTCCCTGAAACCGAGAGTCCCTGAAACCGAGAGTCCCTGAAACCGAGAGTCCCTGAAACCGAGGGTCCCTTAAGGGGCACGGTGCTGGTGATCTCCACCCGTCTCTCCACCCCTGCTCCGATCCGCACGGCACCGCCTCGGGCCTAGCGTTTTCCGCAGGCCGGCGACGGCTTCCGGGCCGGCGGGAAAGCGGAGGAGAGGGCGGAGGTGCGGGACATGGCAAACCTGACGCGGCACGCACGACGGCCGGAAACCGGCACGGCGACGGACACGACGACGGAGCCGGGGACCGAGGCGACGACTGGGCCGAAGACGGGGACGCGGGCAGGTGGCACGGGCCATGGCCCGCTCCTCGGAACAGCCGTCGACATCGTCCTGCCGCTCGTCGTCTTCTACGCCGCCCGCGCTCTCGGTGCCGGCCAGGCTCCCGCGCTGCTGCTCAGCGGAGCGCCTCCCGCGCTGCGTCTGCTGTACGGCGCGGTCCGGCATCGCCGGATCGACGGGGTGGACCTGTTCTTCACGGTGCTCTTGAGCGCCGCCGCGATGGTCACCCTGCTCGGCGGCGGCCCCCGGGTCCTGCTGTTCAAGGACGCGGCGCTGTCCCTCGTGGTCGGCATCTGGGTGCTCGGCACCGGCGTCACCCGCAGGCCGCTCGCCTTCCAGCTGGGGCAGCGCCTGCACCGGGGGCCGACGGCCCGGGCGCGGGCCGGATTCTGGGAGGGCTCCGCCGAGTTCCGCCGGGCCCTGCGGGTGCTCACCCTGGCCTGGGGCGTCGAGCAACTGCTCGACGGCGGCCTCGGCACCCTTGCCGCCGCCACTCTGCCCACGGACACGGTGCCCCTGCTCACTCGCGTCGTGTCCCTGTCCCTGCTGGCCCTGACGGCCGTGGCCACCGCCGCCTACGCACGCCGGTTCCGCACCCGTCACGGCCTCCCGCTGCTCGGCACCCCCGGCGCCGAAGCCACCGGCATACGCACCCCGGTGGCCGCGCGCTCCGGAGCCAGACATCCGAGCTGACCGCCACCACCGCTGTCGGAGCTCGCGCCCACCACGGCGGGCCGCACCCGGTGCACGGCCCCCTTCCGGGCGCCGTGGGCGACGTAGGCTGGCCGGGTGTACGTGGAGCGGGCTTCCCGGCTGACCGGAGCCGTCGTCTGGACGCACACCCCGAGCAGATCCGGGAAGGGGGCGGTGCTCCCCGACGGCTGCATGGACCTGCTGTGGAGCGAGGGGCGGCTACTGGTCGCGGGACCCGACACCCGCCCCTACGCCCCTGAGGGCCCGGGCCGTGCCTGGGCGGGCATCCGCTTCTTTCCCGGCACCGCGCCCACTCTCCTCGGTGTACCCGCGTACGAACTGCGCGATCTGCGCGTGGAGTTGGCGGACCTCTGGCCCGCCACCCGGGTCCGCCGGCTGCGGGAGCGCGTCGAGGCGGCGCCCGACCCGGCGGCGGCGCTGGAGGAGATCGCCCTGGCCGCGGCCGCGCGGGCGGAAGCCCCCGATCCGTTGCTGCACCGGCTGGTGGAGCGACTGGAAGAGGGCCGCCCGGTGGCCGCGACGGCCGCCGAACTCGGCCTCGCCGCCCGCACACTGCACCGCAGAAGCCTGAACGCGTTCGGCTACGGGCCCAAGACCCTGGCCCGCATCCTGCGTCTGCAACGCGCGCTGGCGCTGGCCCGCTCCGGGTTGCCGTACGCCGAGACGGCGATCCGTGCGGGATACGCGGACCAGTCTCATCTCGCCCGCGAGGTGAAGGAGTTGACGGGCGCGCCGCTGGGAGAGCTACTCGGCGGCCGGTAGCGGGGCGAACAGGTCGACGCTGTTGCCGTCGGGGTCGTGCACGGTGGCGTACCGCTGCCCCCAGAAGGCGTCCCACGGCTTGAGTTCCCCGTGGTGTCCGGCGCCGACGAGGTCCGCGTACACGGCGTCGACCTCGGCGGGGGAGTCACAGCGGAAGGCGAGCCCCACCCGCCCGCCGCCCTGGGGTGGCCGCCAGCCCGAGTGGAAGGAGCGGACGGTCTCCTCGGTGTCCAGCGCGAGCACCAGCCCACCGAGCAACTCGGCCTCGACATGCGGCTGTTCCTCGGCCCCGGGTGGGAAGACGAGCCCGAGGCGGCGGTAGAAGGCGAGCGAGGCGGCCAGGTCGGAGGCCACCAGCCCGATCACAGCGAATCGCGCACTCATGAGCCCACCGTAGGAAGACGCTGCCCGCCCGGTCTTGAAGAAATCGGCCACCACGGGATCCCGGGCCCGCCGGCCTCAGGCTCACCGAGCCTTCGGCCTCGCCCCAGCCGATCAGGAACGACACCGGTCCGGAGGGGCGTGAACAACGTTTCTGCGGTGAAGCGACTCCGCCATTGGCGGTGAGTAAAGTTCGCATACATGGATGGTCATGTAAGCATCTGGAGATGCTTTCGTTTTGGCAAAGAGCGTCGATGTGTAGCCCGATCGCTCCGCGTCACCCACCCACGGAAGGAGCCGGTCCTTGATCTACGGAAACCAGCTGCGCGAGCGCATCGCCGGGCCCGGGACCACACCCCTGATCGGCGTGTACGACATGTACTCGGCGTCGATCGCGGCCAGGCACTACGACGGCATGTTCGTCTCGGGCTTCGGATTCGCGGCGTCGTACTACGGGCTGCCGGACATCGGTTTCATCGCCTGGCCCGACATGGTGGCCTTCGTGCAGCGGCTGAGGGGTGCGTTCCCGCACCACCACCTGCTGGTGGACATCGGCGACGGTCACGTCGACCCCGAGGTCGCCTGCCACGTCGTCGAGGGGCTGGAACGCATCGGGGCCTCCGGGGTGATCCTGGAGGACCAGAAACGGCCCCGCCGCTGCGGGCGCGCCGACGGCAAGCAGGTGCTGCCGCTGGAGGAGTACCTGGAGAAGCTGAACAAGGTCCTCGAGGCCCGCAAGGACCGGGTCGTCGTCGCCCGGACGGACGCCACCGACGAGCACGACATCCTGCACCGTGCCGAGCGGCTGGCCGCCACCGGCGCCGATGTCGTCCTCGTCGACGGGGTGCGCAGCGGCGCATGGATCCAGCGCATCCGTACGGTCGTGGGGGACAAGCCGCTGCTGTTCAACCAGATCGCCGGCGGCAAGTCGCCCCGGCTCTCCCTCGGTGAACTGACCGGTCTCGGCGTGGACGTGGCGATCTACAGCACCCCGTGCCTGTTCGCGGCGCACGAGGCGATGGACTGCGCACTCGGCGACCTGAAGGCGGCCGACGGCAGGCTGCCCGAGGTGGACCCCGCGAGCGGTATCGGCGTGAAGGCCTCCACCAGCCTGCTGGAGCGCAACATCGCCCCCGAGCGGCCCAGCGCCGAGGACGTGGGCGTGTGAGCGGTGCCGCGGCCCGGCTGACCGGCTGGCGCACGGCGTCATCGCCTCCGGCTCCCGGGGCCGGCTCCGCCCCGTATGGGCGATGCCCCACTTCCACTACAACCGCCGCCTCCACCTCGACGACAGGTGCATCTCCGCCATGTACGACGACCTCGTCGCTCCCGAGGGCGGCGGCGGGGACTACGGCTCCACCAGCGGCGGCTACGACCAGCTCGGCTTCGCCACCCTGATGTGCACTAAGTAGCAGATACATCACGTAACGTGTCCGAATAGCCCGAACGGCCCTCCCACGCGCCCGTGCACCGGAATACCGGACGCGCCTGTGATGCTCTGATGTTGCACGGTGCGCGAGTGCGCGGCGAAGGGCTGGTGGGCGATGACGGCAGGCCGGACGAACCCCGAGGTCAGTACGGCGTACGGGGCCGTGCGCGGCCGGTACGAACACGGCGTCGCGGTCTTCCGGGGCATCCCGTACGCAGCCCCGCCCTTCGGCCCCCGGCGATTTCGCCCGCCCGAGCCGCCCGAACCCTGGGACGGCGTGCGCGACGCCGGCGCCTTCGGACCCACCGCGCCGAAACCGCCGTACTCCGAAGCCTTCGCCCAGTATCTGTCCGACCCCGAGATCCCCGGCGACGACTGCCTCAACCTCAACGTCTGGACCCCCGCCCCGGACCCCGCCGCCCACCTACCCGTCCTGGTCTGGCTCCACGGCGGCGCCCTGACCAGAGGATCCTCCGCCGTACCCGTCTACGACGGCACCAGCTTCGCCCGCGACGGCGTCGTCTGCGTCTCCGTCAACTACCGTCTCGGCATCGAGGGTTACGGCCTCTTCCCCGACGCACCGCCCAACCCCGGCCTGCGCGACCAACTCGCCGCGCTGCGCTGGGTCCACGACATGATCGGCGCCTTCGGCGGCGACCCGGACCGGATCACCCTGTGCGGCCAGTCGGCGGGCGCCATCAGCGCCGGTACCCTGCTCGCCGCCCCCCAGAGCCAAGGTCTCGTCCGGCGGGCGGTCCTGCAGAGCGGCCCGCCCGAGGTCCTCGACCGCGACAAGGTACGGCGCATGGTGCGCCGCATGGCCAACCGGCTGAAGATCCCCGCCACCGCCGAGGCCTTCGCCGCCGTCGACCGCGATCTGCTGCTGCGCACCCAGGCCGAGGCCGGCCGGCTCGGCAGCCCCGTCCTCGGCGGACCCGCCTTCGGCATCGTGGTGGACGGCGACCTCGTACCCCGCGACCCGCTGGAGTCGCTCATCGACGGCGACGCGGCCCGCGGCGTCGACCTCCTCATGGGCTGGACACGCGACGAGTACCGGCTGTGGCTCGTCCCCGGCGGCCTGCTGGAACGGGTCGACCGGCTCGGCGCCGTCGCCCTCGCCGGCGCCATGGCCCGCTGCCACACCGGCCACGAGGTGCCCCGCGGCTACCGCGCCCTGAACCCCGACGCCGGCACAGCCGAGATCGTCGGCCAGATGGTCACCGACCACCTGCTGCGCGTGCCACTGCACCGCCTCGCCGACGCCCGCCCCGGCACCTCGTACCTCTACGAGTTCGCCTGGCCCTCCGGCCTCCCCGGCCTCGGCGCCTGCCACGCCCTGGAACTGGGCTTCGTCTTCGACACCGGCGCCGCCCCCGAATCCAGAAAACTGGCCGGAGACGGCGCACCGCCGGACCTGTGCACGCAGATGCACACGGCCTGGGTACGCTTCGCGACGAGCGGGGACCCGGGGTGGCAGGCCTGGGACGCGACCCACCCGGTGCGGATCTTCGGCGACGGTGGACCGTATACCGCATACGGTCCACGGGATACGGAAGTCGCCCTCTGGTCGACCGTCCCCACCCCCACCCCCACCCCCACCCCCGCCGCCCCGGAACCCGGCCCCACCGCGGAGATCCGAGCCCCCGGCGCCGAATGGGCGGCGGCGGTAAGGCGATTGAGGCGCTCGGTGGGGGCGCGGCGAAGGTGATCGTCGGCGGTCTACAGTCGCCAGTCGCCGGTCGGCAGTGGATTGTCCACAGTCGTCGGGCGCCAACCCGATGCGCGGGCTGCCAGGCGGCCGGGCCGCCGGACCGGCAGCCCGAACGGATCACCAGCCCGTCGGGCTGCGCCGTCAGGTCGCTGAGCGGCTGTACGGCCAGACCGCTAGACCGCTGGGCCGGACCGCTGGATCGCTAGATCGCGGCCAACCCCTGCCGGATCGACGCGATCGCCTCCGGCCCCACCCGGCAGCACCCCCCGATGAGCCGCGCACCCGCGTTCCGCCACGCCTTCACCTGCTCGGTGGCGAACCTCGACCGCCCCGTCCAGGCCCGCGCCTCCGCGTCCCAGGCCTCCCCGCTGTTGGGGTAGACCACGACCGGCTTGCCGGTGACCCGGGCCGCGATCTCCGTCGCGGGCCCGACGTCCTGCGGGGCGCAGCAGTTGACGCCCACCGCGATCACCTCGTCCACCTCCGCGGCCAGGGCGAACGCCTCCTCCAGGGGCTGCCCGGCACGCGTGTGCGTACCGTCGACCGTATACGAGAGCCAGGCCGGTACGCCCAGCCCGCGCATCGCCCGGAGCAGTGCGACGCCCTCGTCGGCGTCGGGAACCGTCTCCAGCGCGAGGACGTCCGGCCCGGCGCCGGCCAGTACCTCCATGCGCGGCCGGTGAAAACGCTCCAGCTCGTCCACGCTCAGCCCGTACCGGCCGCGGTACTCGGCACCGTCCGCGAGCATCGCCCCGTACGGCCCGACCGAGGCCGCCACCCACAGCGGCCGTGCGACGCCCGCATCCAGGGCCCGCCTGGCGGCCGTACGGGCCAGGTCCACGCTCCGCGCGAGGAGCCGCGCCGCCTCGTCGTGGCCGATGCCGCGCCGGGCGAAACCCTCGAAGGTGGCCTGGTAGCTGGCGGTGATCGCGACGTCCGCGCCCGCCAGGAAGTAGGCGAGATGCGCCTCGGCCACCGCGTCCGGTTGCTCCGCCAGCAGCCGCGCCGACCACAACTCGTCGCTCAGGTCGTGCCCGGCCGACTCCAACTGGTTGGACATGCCGCCGTCGAGCACGACCGTCCCGTCGGCGAGGGCGTTGGCGAGGCTGGGGGAGGTGTTGCCGCTGGTCATGACATGACGCTAGTCGAAACGGAGCCGGCCGGGCAGCCGTGTCCAGTACGTGAGTACACCAGGCTGTCAGACGGCGACCGCCGGTTCGTCGGCGAGGTAGGGCGGGGCGGGCTCGTACTGGATGTACCGGCGTACGTCGCGGGCGTGGTCGCGGCCGTGGAGGCGGCCGATGAGCCACAGGGCCATGTCGATTCCGGCTGAGACGCCCTGACTGGTGACGAGGTTCTCGTCCACGACGTAGCGGGCGTCGCGGACAACGGTGATGTCACCCCGGGCCTGGAGGGAGTCCTCGAACTGGTGGTGGGTCGCCACCCTTCGCCCGCGGGCCGGGCCTGCCTCGTGCAGCAGCAGGGCCCCGGTGCACACGCTGGTGGTCCACGCGGCGTCGGCGGCGGTGGCGCGGATCCAGTCGACGAGCACGGGGTTGGACACTTCGCGACGGGTCCCGTTGCCGCCCGGGACCAGCAGGACGTCCAGCGGAGGGTGGTGGTCCAGGGTGCGGTCCGGCAGGACCCGCATGCCTTTGTTGCAGCGGACGGCGCCGGGGTGTTCGGCGATGAGCAGCACGGTGTCGGCGTGTTCGCGCAGCATCGAGGAGGCGGTGAACACCTCCCACGGCCCGGTGAAGTCCAGCTCCTCCGCTCCGTCGAAGATGAGTATCCCGTAGGTGGTCATACGTGTTCCTCCGCGGACCGGAATCGGTCTCGGTAGTCGGACGGTGCAACACTCAGATGCCGGTGAAAAGCGCGGCGCAGCGTCTCCGCGGTGCCGAAGCCGTACCGGCGCGCGATGGTCTCGACAGGGTGGGAGCTCTCGGCGAGCGCCCGTTTGGCGGCCTCGATGCGTACGCCCTCGACGTACGTCGCAGGCGGGACGCCGAGCTCGGCGGTGAACCTGCGCTGCAGATGGCGGGGGCTTAGACCGGCGCGTACGGCGAGATCGTTGATGCCGTGCCGGGCACCGGGATCGGAGTGGATCGCCGTGACCAGGGCGCGGATGGGATCGCTGGCCGGCTGCGCGGACCACAGCGCCACGCTGAACTGCGACTGGCTGCCGGGGCGGCGCAGGAACAACACCATCTCCTGTGCGACGGCGTGGGCGACCTTGTGGCCCACGTCGTTCTCCACCAGGGCCAGTGCGAGGTCCATACCCGCCGTCACCCCGGCCGACGTCCACACCCGCCCGTCCCTGAGGAAGATCGGATCGCAGTCGACGACCAGTTCGGGATGTTCCCGGACGAGCTGCTCCTCGCGCGCCCAGTGAGTGGTCACCCTCCGCCCGTGCAGCAGTCCGGCGGCGGCCAGCAGGAACACCCCGCTGCACACCGAGGTGACGCGCCGAGCGGTGGCTCCTGCCGTGGCGATCCAACGCGTCAGCGTCGGATCGTGCCGGGCCCGGTCGATTCCGTTGCCGCCGGCCACCACCAACGTGTCGATCCCCGCAGGGTCCAGATCGGCCACCCCGTAGGGGGCGTGCACCGGAACGCCGCTGCCGGACCGGACCGGCCCCGGCATCGGTGCCGTGATCTGGCAGGAGTATCCGCCGGTGAGCCGGTGGGCGTGCTGGAACACCTCGTACGGGCCGAAGAGGTCCAGGGGCTGGAAACCCTCGAAGACGACGAAGACGACGCGGCGCTGCTTCACCCCTCCACCCTGTGATCCGACGCGGATGGCGTCAACGACGCACACCCCACACTTCGCGCCATACGGGAGACCGCAGGGCGGCCGCCACCGCGAACCCGCACGGCTCGGGAGGTCCCCGCCGCCGTCCCACTGTCCCGTCCACCCGCCCGATGAGAGAGCTTTCCCCATCCCGTGGCCGGATGGCGCCACGGGCCGGAGCCCCGATCAGCAGCAGTACGCCACCGCCACCTCCCTCGCCGGCCCCTGGACCTCCTGGACCGACATCGGCGACTCCACCGCGCATGGCTCGCAGACCGCCTACGTCCTTCCCGTGCAGGGGAGTTCGGGCACCCCTACCTGTACATGGGCGACCGCTGGGGCAACTCCTTCGGCCGCCCGGTCGACGACTCCCGGTACGTCTGGATGCCGCTGACCTTCCCGGCCTCCACGTCGATGTCGATGTCCAACCAGTTCAGGTCAACACGTGCGGCTCAGCACATGGGGATCAGCGTGGTCAGGCCAGCAGATCGATCGCGTCGATCGCCGTGCCCGCGCTGAGATAGCCCGTCGTCCCCGAACCGCTCACCACGTTGATCTTCAGTACGTTGTACTGGCTGGTGTCCGTGAGCCACGCACTGGCCGGGACGCTGTAGGTGAAGGTGTAGTTGTTGCCCCGGTACGAACCGACCGTCAGGGACCGGGTGCTCGGCTGCGCGGGCGGGGAGGGGATCGACGACGTCCAGTCGTTGACGGTGATCTGCGGCCGGCCGTTGGCGTAGGCCGTCGTCACACCGATTCTCAGCGTGTGCGCGGCAGCGGCCTGCGCGGCGGTCAGCTTGAAGTACACGATCAGGCCGCTGTTGACGTCCTTCCACAGGTAGCAGGGGAAGGCGGACGTCTCGGTGCCGCTGCCGATCACCACATTGCCCGTCCAGGTGGACGCCCGTACGTCCGAGGGGTGCGCGTACGTCATCAGGTCCGCGTTCTTGAACCCGCCCGGCGTGCCGTCCCAGTTGCCGATCCGCCAGATGGCGGCCGCGTTCGACGGATCGTTGGAGGACGGGACGGCGATCGTGTTGAGGGTGGTCGTCGCGCCCGCGGATACGGTCGTCTGTGTACTGTATACAGCCAACTCTCCTTTGTAGACAGTCAGCGTGTATACACCCGGCAGGATCCTGGATGCCGAGAAGTAGCCGTCCGACGCCCGTGCCGTCCCCCAGTACTGCGCCGAGGAGTTGGCGAGCCCGACCGTGTAGGTGTACGCCGTGTCCCGTCCGCTGAGGCCGACCCCGGCCACCCGGCCCCGGCCGCTCTCGGCGACGTACCCGGAGATGCCGAGCGAGTCGGCCCACGGCGTGGTGAGGGTGTCGTGGTACAGCGCGGACGACGGCGCGCCGCCGTCGGTGAAGGCGATGACGTACGGGCCCTGGAGGCCGAATCGCTCGGACTCGGTCTGGTTCTCACCGTAGTAGAGGATCTCGTACAGTCCGCCGCCGTCGGCGCTCTGGTGGCGCAGCAGCGAGCGGTAGAACGGGCCGCCGGAGGCCTTCTCGTGGTTGCTGCGCACGATCCACAGGCCCACGCTGCCGGTGGTCCAGCCGATGTAGTCGACGTCGATGACGCGGCGCTTCGCATAGTGCTTGGAACGGGTCTGGCCGTCGGACTTGGCGAAGACGTCCGAGGCCTCGACGGTGCTGGTGGTGTAGGCGTAGGAGTCCGGTTCGTCGTTGAGGAACAGGCCCGCCCGCACGCGCACGATGTACCGGGTGGCCGTGACGGAGGAGTCGGCCTTGTTCGTCCACAGGTAGATGTTGTTCTCGCCGCTGCGGGCCGCGTAGTAGTGCCGCAGGGTGCCGTGGGCGACGGAGATCAGGATGGTCGGGCCGGACTGCTCCAGCGTCACGGTGGAGGCGCCGAGGCCGGACTCGACCTGGGAGTTCTTGCCGCCGTAGCCCTGGTACTCGGTGCCCTTGTACACCAGCGAGGTCAGGTCGCCGTCGGTCTTGCTGACCTTGAAGACGAGGCTCGCGCCGGTGTCGACGACGTAGTGGGAGCCGTCGTCGCTCCAGCCGAAGCTCGCCGCCGACGCGCTGCCGGCGAGCGGTCCGGACAGGGCTGCCGTACCGGCGGCGGCCGCGGCGGTGACGACGAAGGCGCGGCGGCTGACCACGCCGCCCACGTCGTCCGCGCCGCGCTGGCTGTCCGCGCCGCATGCGGCGTTTGCGCCGTTCATGCCGTCCGCGCCGTTCGGGATTCCGGGCATGGGGGTGCCTCCTTCGGGAGGTCCGGGGAGTGCGGGTGTGAGGCAGGGTGACAGTTGAATCGATTTCGCGAAAGGGCTTACAGGCTATGCTTGTTGGAGCGCGTGTGAATTTGGCAAGGAAGCTAGAAAGCGCTTGCCTTAGACGGTACGGTCCACCGGCCGGACCCTGCCGAAGGCCGAGGAGTCACGAGTGAGACGTCCCAGTGCCGTGCGCGGCGCCGTACTGACCGCGATCACGGTCACGGTCACCCTGTGCGCGAGCCTGGCGGCAGCCCCCGCCCAGGCCCGTCCCGGGCCCCGGCCGCCCGGCCCGGAGAACTGCACGGACACCGGCTGCCACTTCGACGTACCGCCGGGCACGTACGACGTCACCGTCCGGCTCGGCGCCGCGACGTCCTCCCGTACGGCCATCACCGGCGAGAGCCGGCGCTCCCTGCTCCCGGAGACCGCCGTCGCGGCCGGCGCGCGGGTCACCCGCAGTTTCACCGTGAACGTCCGCACCCCCGAGGGCGAGCCGACCGGCCCCGCCGGAACCCCCGGCCTCGACCTGGCGCTCGGCGGCGCCGCCCCCGCCCTCGCAGGCATCAGGGTCACCCCGGCCCGGCACGCCCGGCAGATCATCCTGATCGGCGACTCCACCGTCTGCGACCAGCCCGCCGCCCCGTACTCCGGCTGGGGCCAGCAGCTGCCGCAGTACCTGCGCGAGGGCCTGTCGGTGGCCAACTACGCCGACTCCGGCGAGAGTACGGTC
This sequence comes from Streptomyces monashensis, assembly GCF_001866665.1. Lineage (GTDB taxonomy): Bacteria > Actinomycetota > Actinomycetes > Streptomycetales > Streptomycetaceae > Streptomyces > Streptomyces monashensis. The sequence continues at coordinate 233,201 of NZ_MLYO01000016.1, forward strand.
AGCTATCTCGCCGATCCGCGGTTGTGGGACACGGTCCGGCCGCTGATGCACCCCGGCGACCTCGTCCTGGTCCAGCTCGCCCACAACGACAAGACCACCGACGAGGCCACCTACCGCGCCAACCTGGAGACCATGGTCGCGGGCATCCGGGCCCGGGGCGGCGAGCCGGTGCTCGTCACCCCGATCGTGCGGCGCTGGTTCAACGCCGACGGCACCCTGGACAATGGCAACGCCCTGCTGGTCAACGGCCTCGGCGTCGACCTCCCGGCGGTCGTGCGGTCCGTCGCCGCCGCCGAGCACGTGCCCCTGATCGACCTCACGGCGCGGACCGAGGCCATGGTGGAGTCCCTGGGCGTGGAGGGCTCCAAGGCGATCTACCTCTACAACGAGAAGCGCGACAACACCCACACCTCCGTGCACGGCGCGACCGTCTTCGCGGGCCTCGTCCGAGACGCGCTCGTGGCCGGGCATCTGGTGCCCGAGGGCCTGGTGCGGCGGGGATGAACTCCTGGGGCGTCCCGACCGGAACCGGGGCGCCCCAGGACCGGTGAGGCGGGAACGCCGCCGCGCCCCGACCGACCGGCGAGCCGCGTGTGCCGTCGAGCGCGACCGCGGTGACCGTCCGGTTCCACTCGCGGGCGTTGTGCTAACCGGTGCACAGACAGGGGTACTTGGCGCTCAGGGATACGGCTGTGGAGGTGATGCTCAGGTCGGCGGCGACGGAGGCCGCGCCGGCCGTGGTGGCGCGCCATACGCCCGCGAGCAGCCCGGCGGCGAGCGCGCCGATCACGGGCGGCCGGCCCGAAGGCTGCCGTAGCGTTTCCGGTGCGCTCTGTGCCCGGTGCGACCGGTGGCCCGTGTGGCCCGTGTGACCTGTGAACTTGTGTGATCGGTGACCTGTGTGATCTGTGTCTGCGTGACGGGAGGGGTGGCCTACGTCGTGCGGTCGGCGTCGTCCATCGTTCGGTGCGCGCCGAAGCGTCCGGCGCCTAGCGTGGCCGTATGACCGCAGAGCCCACCCTGAACGTGACCGTGCCCGTGCCCTCGTTCGCCGCGCTGCACCACCGCCCGGGCGAGCCGTTGCTGCTGCCCAACGCGTGGGACCACGCCTCGGCCGCCGCGCTCGCCGCCCGCGGGTTCGTGGCGATCGGTACGACCAGCCTGGCCGTCGCGGCGGCGGCCGGACTGCCCGACGGCCGGGGCGTGACCCGCGACCAGACCCTGGGGCTCGCCCTCACGCTCGGCTCGGAGCCGTATCTCCTCTCCGTCGACGCGGAGGACGGATTCTCCGACGACCCCGGCGAAGTCGCCGAGCTGGCCCGCCAGTTGTGGTCCGTCGGTGTCGTCGGCATCAACCTGGAGGACGGGCTCGGGCCGGTCGCCCGTCATGCCGCGAAGATCGCCGCGGTGAAGGCCGCCGTGCCCGGCCTGTTCGTCAACGCCCGCACGGACACGTACTGGACGGGCGACGGCGGGGGCGGTGACGGCGCCGGTGACACCGTCGGGACGGACACCCTGCACCGCCTCGACGCCTATCAACAGGCAGGCGCCGACGGGGTGTTCGTGCCCGGGCTGTCCGATCCGGACCGCATCCGCCGCCTCGTCCGCCACCTCGACGTCCCGCTCAACATCCTCTACTCGCCCACCGGCCCCACGGTCTCCCGCCTCGCCGACCTCGGCGTCGCCCGGGTCAGCCTCGGCTCGCTCCTCTACCGGCGGGCGCTGGGTGCGGCGCTGGACGCGGTGGCCGACATCGCGGCCGGGCGGGCGCCGGGCGGGACGACGCCGTCCTACGCCGAGGTGTGCGCACCGGACAGGAACGTCTCGGTGAGCAGGCCGGCGAATTCCTCCGGATGATCCAGCGTGCCGAGATGCCCGCCCGGGAACTCCACGAAGGAGCCGCCGAGACGATCGGCGAGGAACTCGGCGGTGCGGTACAGGAGTTGCCCGCGCGAGTCGGCCCCGGCGGCGAGGGCGAGACGGACCCCGGCGGCAGGGGCGGACGGGACGTGGTCGGTGAAGGGGCGCAGGACGTGCGCGAGGAAGACGCCCATCGGGGTCGCCGACTCGCCCTCGGCGGGCGGCCCCTCGGTCCCGTCGAACTGCGCGAGCAACTCGGCCCGCCGTTCCGCCCCGTCCGGCAGCACCGTCACACACGGCGGCTCGTGCGCCACCACGCCCGCCAGCCGCCCGGGATGCCGGGCGAGGAGGTCGAGTACGGCGATCCCGCCGGAGCTGGTGCCGAACACGTACGCCCGCTCGCCCGGCGGCAGCACGGCCCGCAGCAGCCGGTGCGCCCCCTCGCTCCAGTCCGCCGGACGCTGGTCCGGCACCGGCAGGCCGAGCCGCCCGTGGGCGAGCCCCAGCGGGTCGTACGTCACGACGGTGAAGCGCCGCGCCAGCCGCTCGGCCAGCGGCCCGAACCCCATGGGGTGCCCGGCCCCGCCCGGCACGATCAGCAGAACGGGGCCGCTGCCCGTGACATCGTGGTGCAGGGACTCAGTCATCGTTCCTCGTCTCCCGGGGCCAGTGCGTGAGGGCGAGGTGCAGGGCTTCCACGGCCTTGTCCCAGGAGACCTGTACCTCGCGGGCCGCGCCGAAGCCGCCCGTGGACTCCAGGGCGCAGTAGCCGTGGAACGTGCTGCGCAACAGCCGTACGGCGTCCGTCAGGTCGGGTTCGTCGAGGCCGTAGGCGCGCAGCATCCCGTAGGTGATCTCGGCCGTGCGGCGCATCGCGGGGGAGTCGGCGATCAGGGACTGGTCGATGCGGATCTGGGTGGCCGCGTACCGGCCGGGGTGCTCCAGGGCGTAGGCGCGGTAGGCGCCCGCGAAGGCGGCCAGCGCGTCCTTGCCCGCCCGGCCTGCCACGGCCGCGGCGATCCGCTCGATCAGCTCGCCGCCCGCGTGCAGTGCGAGCCGGGTCCGCAGGTCCGTAAGACCCCTGACGTGCGAGTACAGACTCGCGTCCTTCACACCGAAACGACGGGCCAGCGCGGACAGCGTGACGTTCTCGAAGCCCGCCTCGTCGGCGAGGTCGGCCGCCGCCGCGATCAGCCGGTCGACGCTGAGTCCCGCACGCGCCATCAGCCGACACCTCTCCTTGGATACCTAGGTTCAATCCTAGGGTATCTAGGTTTGGGGTGAGCGGCCGCCAAGGCGGGAGCGCGGCACGCACGACGCGACCGCGGCCGGCCGGCACGCGCCGGCCGGCCGCGGTGGGTGTCGGGGCCGGGTCGGTCGAACGGGTCAGTCGGCCGGCGAGAACACGAAGGAGAACTCCGCCGGCTCGGCCCGCAGGTGGTACTGCGGCAGCGGGCCCGGTCCGCAGGACTGGGAGCCGATGCCGTGCTGGCCGTGGTCGAGGTTGACCCAGACGGTGCCGTCCGGCGTGAGGTCCGTGCGGTGGGCGGCGGCGTCCAGTTGTTCGGTGGTCCAGCGACGGGCGGTGAGGAGGAACTCCGGGTCGCCCTCGATGCGCAGACCGCCCAGCTCCGCCCAGCGGACGTCGATCCGGGCGCCGTTCTCCTGCGGACGTACGTACGGCGTCTGCATACCGTCCACAGTCGACTGCCAACGGCCGACCGTCGACGCCATCCTGCTGTCTGCATACGCCTCACCGGGCCCGCCGCCGAACCACCGCACCTCGTCGGCCGCCGACAGGCCGAAGCGGATGCCGAGCCGGGGCAGTGGGACGGTCCAGTCGCCCTCGGGGGTCGTGCATACAGTCAACCGAAGACTGTCTCCATCAGACGTCCAGCGGTATACCGTCGACAGTCCCACCTCCGCCGCGGCCGGCGCCACCCGCGTCCGCACGGTCAGCGCGTGCTCGCCGGCCTCGACCGCGTCCAGCCGGTGCCGCATCCGGTGCAGGCCCAGCTGACGCCACAGCAGGCCGTAGCGTGTGTCGGTCTGCCAGGCGGCGCCGTCGTCGTTGTCGGTCGTGGCGCGCCACACGTCGAGCCGCGGAGCGGTGACCGGCACGGCGCCGATCGCGGTCAGGGCGCCGGTGCGGGCGTCGAAGGTGCCGGGGCCCAGGGTGATCACCCCGGCGTCGGACACCGGGCGGGCGGTCGGTGCGAGCGACGGCACCCGGCGCGGCGAGGCCAGGACCTGACCCCAGGCGACGATGTGGCCCTTCGGGGCCCACGGGGTCTCGGCGGCGAGGACCGCGCGCAGCGTCCAGTGGGCCTCGCCCGTCGGCGCCGCGGCGGGCGGCGCGGGCAGCTTCACCTCGGCGGACTCGCCGGGCGCCAGCTCGGGAACCGTCAGCGTGCCGGACTCCACCGGCTCCCCCTCGACCTCGTACGACCACGAGAACGAGAGCGCCGACAGGCCGGCGAAATCCTGCTTGTTGGTGATCCGGACCGTGCCGTCGCCGGGAGTGCCGCCGATGCCGACCGGTTCGATCACCTTCTTGAACTCGACCAGCCCGGGGGAGGGCTGCCGGTCCGGGAAGAGCAGGCCGTCGCAGACGAAGTTGCCGTCGTGCAGCTCCTCGCCGAAGTCGCCGCCGTAGGCGTAGCCCAGCTCCGGGTGCGCGATGCCGTGGTCGATCCACTCCCAGACGAACGCGCCCTGGAGCCGCTCGTGCGCCTCGAACAGCCGCTGGTAGTCGGCGAGTCCGCCGGGGCCGTTGCCCATGGCGTGGGCGTACTCGCAGAGGACGAAGGGGAGTTCGCGGCGCCTGCGGGTGCCGCCGTCCAGGTGCCGGCCGATCCGCTCGACCTCGGCGTGGGAGGCGTACATGCGGGAGTACATGTCCGTGTCACGGCAGTCGATGTCGCCTTCGTAGTGGACGAGGCGGGAGGTGTCGCGGTCGTGGATCCACTCGGCCATCGCGGTCAGGCCGCGGCCGGTGCCGGCCTCGTTGCCGAGGGACCAGATGACCACCGAGGGGTGGTTCTTGTCCCGCTCGACCATGCGGGAGGCGCGGTCCAGCAGGGCCGGGGTCCAGCGGTCGTCGTCGACGGGGTTGTCCCGCCAGCCCTGCTCGGTGAAGCCGTGGGTCTCCAGGTCGCACTCGTCGATCACCCACAGTCCGTACTCGTCGCACAGGTCGAGGAAGGCCGGGTGGGGCGGGTAGTGGGAGGTGCGCACGGCGTTGATGTTGTGCCGCTTCATCAGCAGCACGTCCTCGCGCATGGTGTCCAGGTCGAGGGCGCGGCCCCGCTCCGGGTGCCACTCGTGCCGGTTGACGCCCTTGAAGAGGACGCGCCTTCCGTTGACCTTGATCAGGCCGTCCGACAGTTCGACGGTACGGAACCCGATGCGCAGCGGCACCCGCTCGCCCTCGGTGGCCAGTTCGCCCGCGTACAGGCGCGGGACTTCCGCCGACCACGGCTGGACCGGCACGGTCGCGCTCTCGCCGGTCGCGAGGGCGATGCCGAGGTCCGGCACGGTGACCCGGCCGGGCACGTCGGAGTCGACCCGCAGGGTGCCGGTGCCGGAGAGATGGTCGTAGGAGGCGTGGACGAAGAAGTCGGCGGCGGCGCCCGCCGGCCGGTGCAGCAGGGTGACGTCACGGAAGATGCCCGGCAGCCACCACTGGTCCTGGTCCTCCAGGTACGAGCCGGCCGACCACTGGTGGACGCGGACCGCCAGTACATTGTCGACAGTCTTCAGCAGACTGCCGACCGCGAACTCGTGCGGCAGCCGCGAGCCCTTGAACTCGCCGATCTCCGTGCCGTTCAGCCACACCCGGGCGCAGGACTCCACCCCGTCGAAGCGCAGCACCGCGCCGCCCTCGGCGAGGTCCGGCCAGTCCGCCGGCAGGTCGAAGATCCGCAGATGGTCGCCGGTCGGGTTCTCGGTCGGCACGCGCGGGGGGTCGACCGGGAACGGGTAGAGGTGGTTGGTGTAGATCGGGGATCCGAGGACACCGTTGCCCTGGAGGACCCAGTGGCCGGGCACCGAGACCTCGGCCCAGTCACCGGCGTCGTACCCCTCGGCGGCGAAGGAGTCGTCCTCGGCGTCGGCCGTCCGGGACAGCCGGAAGCGCCAGCGTCCGTTCAGGGAAAGGGATGTGGCGTCGGAGGAGGCGTACCAGGCGCGTGGCGGCAGAGCGCCGGAGCCCGGGGAGACGTCCTCGACGTAAGCGGTTTCAGCGGTGGTACGGAAAGACATCGGTCTCCTCGCTCAGCCCTTGATACCGGTCTGCGCGATCCCCTGCACCAGCCAGCGCTGGAGGAAGAGGAAGACGAGCAGCAGGGGCAGGATGGACACGGCGGTGGCCATGAAGATCAGGTGGTAGTTGACGGTCTGGTTGGTCATGTACGACGACAGGGCGACCTGGACCGTCCAGGAGCTCGGGTCCTGGCCGATGACCAGCGGCCACAGGAAGGAGTTCCAGCCGTTGATGAAGGTGATGGTCGCCATCGCCGCGAAGAAGTTCAGCGAGTTGGGGACGACGACCCGCCAGTACGCGCCCCAGTAGCCGAGCCCGTCCACCCGCGCCGCCTCCTCCAGCTCCTTCGGGAACCCGAGGAAGTACTGCCGGAACAGGAAGCAGGTGAAACCACTGAACAGGCCCGGGATGACGAGCCCCCGGTAGCTGTCGACCCAGCCGAGGGACGAGACCAGGACGAAACTGGGCACGAAGGTGACAGCTGTCGGCACCATCAGGGTGGCGAGGACGGCGTAGAAGACCTTGCTGGCGTGCTGGTAGGGGATGCGGGCCAGGCCGTAGCCGGCCAGCGAGCAGATCAGCAGGATGCCGGCGGTCATGAGGACGGCGACGACCATCGAGTTCCACAGGGACCGGGCGAAGTCGACCGTCGTGTCGTCGAACAGCTCGGAGATGTTGCCCCACCGCAGATGCGTGGGGAAGAACTTCCAGTTCTCGCCCGTGATCTCCGCGTCCGTCGACAGGGCGTTGCGGACGATCAGATAGAAGGGGACGAGAAAGAACACCGCGGCGACGCTCACGGCGAGGTAGAGACCGGTGTTGCCGAGGGCGTCGGCGCGCCGCACACGGCGGCTCTTGGCGCCGGCCTCGGGTACGGACGTGGTCACGTGGACTCCTCTCCCCGTCCGAAGCCCATGATCCTGCCCTGGAACAGGGTGACGACGCAGATCAGCAGGGTCAGAATGACGGCGCCGGCGCTGCCGGAGCCGTAGTCCTGGCTGGCGCCGAGGGCGGTCTTGTAGAGGACCATGAGGGGTGTCTGGCCCCAGGTGGCGCGGGTGGTGATGAGGTTGTAGAACTCGTCGAAGGCCTGGTACGCGGCGATGAGCAGCAGCAGGATCACCGCGGTGGAGGTGGCGCGCAGCTGGGGCAGCGTGATGTACCGGAAGGTCTGCCAGCCGCGCCTGGCGCCGTCGATGGCGGCGGCCTCGTACAGCTCGCCGGGGATGTTCTGCAGGGCCGCGAGGAAGAGGATCATGTAGAAACCGGACTGCAGCCACAGGCGTACGGTCACGACGACCAGCCAGTACCAGGGCGGGCTCGGGTTGGACACCCAGGCGATGTTGTCGACGCCGAACCAGCCGACGACCGTGTTCGCCAGGCCGAAGCGGACGCCGTTGAACAGGGACATCTTCCAGATCAGCGCGGCGGCGACATAGCTGCACGCGGTCGGCAGGAAGAACACCGAGCGGAAGAAGGCGCGCAGGAGGCGCAGCCGGTGCACCAGCAGGGCGAGGCCGAGGGCGAGCGCCCAGGTGGTCGGCACGATGAACGCGGCGAACACGGTGAACGTCACCAGGGATCCGGTGAAGTCGCTGTTCGACAGCATGTGCCGGTAGTTGTCGAGGCCGACGAAGTGGCTCGGGGTGACGGTGAAGCGGGCGTCGTAGAAGCTGAGCCAGACGCTCCAGACGATGGGGACGAAGACGAAGATCACCAGGCCGATGAGGAACGGGCCGGTGAAGAGCCAGAAGTTGAGGGTCCGGTTCGCGCCGAGACCCTGCCGCGGCCGGGCCTTGGCGGGCCCGGCCGGGGCGGAGCGGGCGATGCCGCGGGTGGTGGTGGTCGACATGTCGGGGTCCGTCCGCCGGCCTATCCGAACAGCTTCTTCAGCTCGCGGCCGACCGTCCGGTCGGCCTTGTCGAGGGCGGCCTCCGGGTCACCGCCCTTGCGTACGCAGTCGGCGATGACGGAGTCCCAGGCGCTCCACATGGCCTGCGTCCAGCCGATGTTGTCGAAGTGGCCGTAGGTGTTGAACAGCTTCACGCCCTCGGCGGGCAGGCCCGACTTGAGCTTGTCGGCCCGGGCGGCGATCGACGTGCGCGGCGGGATGTGGAAGCCGTAGGAGGTGGCGAAGTCCTCCTGGTACTGCTTCTGGTCGATCCACAGCCACTTCACGTACTCCTTGGCCGCGTCCACGTCGCCGCCCTTGGCGTTGACGAACATCGACCAGCCGCCGTTGTAGACCGACGGCCTGCCCTTGCTGCCGACCTTCGGGAAGGGCAGGACACCGAGGTCGTCGCCGAGCGCCTGCTGCATCACGGGCATCGCCCACATGCCGCAGAACTGGATCGCGCACAGCCCCTGGCTGATCGCGGACGGGTCCCAGAAGTCGGCCGGGGCGTCCAGCAGCAGGCTGCCGCTGGTGAACAGCTTGCGCAGTTGCCGCAGGCCCTCGACGACCCCGTCGGTGTGGTAGCCGATCTCGTTCTTCGCGGTGAGGGTCTCGGCGCCGGCCGACCAGATCAGGGGTGCCTCGACGGCGTGTAGGTCGTTGCCGAGGAAGAGGCCCTTGACCTTGGGGGTGGTGAGCTTGGCGGCGGCCTCGATCAGCTCCTCCAGGGTGGTCGGCACCGCGACGTTCGCCTTCTGCAGCATCGACTTGCGGTAGAAGAGGAACTGCGGGTCGTCGATCATGCGGACGCCGTAGATCTTGCCGTCGTAGCTGTGCGAGGCGATGTCGGCCGGGTTGAAGTCGTCCTTGACCGGCTCGATGATGTCCGTCAGGTCCGCCACCTGGCCGCTCTTGACCAGCTGGATCTGCGGGTGGAACTCGAAGACGTCGGGTGCCTGCTGGGTGAGCAGGGCGGCGAAGAGCTTGGTCTCGTAGTCGGCGCCGGTGATCCACTGCGTGGACACGCCGGCCTTCGAGTAGGCCTTCGCGTACCGCTTGACGGCCTGCTCCACACCGGCCTCGCCGTAGGCGTGGAAGTACTGCTGCAGCTGCTTGCCCGAACCGCCGCCCCCACGCCCGTTGTTGCTGCCGCACGCGGCGAGCGGGGCGGCGACGGCCAGGCCGGCGGCGGCCCGGAGTAGCGTACGGCGGTCCCAGTGGCTGTTGCTCTGTGCCGACATGCTGACGTCCTTGTCTTTCGAGTACGGCGGGCGGCTCGGTGCGGGGACGTTAACCTTCGGCTAACACTTCGGCAAGGGGTTGGACGAAGTCCGTTCGAAGAGTTGTATCCGGTTCGGGATCGCGAACGGAGCGTCGGGGCACGGGAGATGAGGGCCGCCGGGCCAGGGGTGTGGCCGGCGGCCCTCGGCCGGGGGAGGGCGGAACGAAGGAGGGGACTACTGCCGGGACCAGGCCTCGTCGGCGCCGCCGTTGCAGTGGTGGAGGATCACCTCGCTGCCGTCCGCGGTGGCCTGCCCGCCGACGTCGAGGCACAGGCCCGACGCCTCGTTCACGATCTGCCCGTTGCCGTTCAGCAGCCACCGCCGGGTGCCGTCACCCGTGGCCGCGGCGCTCACGGTCAGCCCCGAACCGTCCGCCGTCAGATAGCCGTTGGCACCCTTCAGCGTGCCCCGGGCGTCGTACGACCACGCCTGGTCCGCCGTCCCCGTGCACGCGGTGATCGCGGCCCCCGAGGCGTCGGCGGTCAGGCACTTGCCGGACTGCCGGCCGGCCAGGGCGCCGGTGAGCGCCGAACCGCCGTGGCCGCTCCCTGACTTCCGGTCGAGGACGTACGTCGTGATCGAACGGGCGGCGAGCGTCGTGGACATGGTCCCGGCGCGCACCGAGGGCCTCGCGACCCGCGCCCAGTCCTCGCTCGCGGAGGTCCGCACGGCCTGCGTCGCCCGCACCGGGGCCGCGCTGTTGAAGTGCAGGTTCAGCGCGGTGCCGGTCGTGTTGTGGTTGTTCACCACGACCACCCACTGCCCGCCCCGGTCGTACGACGACACCTCCACGCCGTCCGGCGCCCCGGTCACGTCGTGCGCGACCGCGCCGGGCCGGACGAACTTGCTGTACTGGCCGAGCGCGTAGTAGCGCTTGGTGAAGTACAGGCGCTGGTCGCCGTTCGTCGCGTAGTCGGGGTCGTAGTAGATCAGGCCGTCGTTCCAGCCCTCGTCGTTCCTCGCGGTCGGGCTGGTGCCGTACCCGCTCGCCAGCGCCACCCACCACTGGAACGCCGAGTCGTGGGAGGTCGCGAAGTCCTTGTAGATGATCCGCGACATCAGCAGGGCGTTGTCGATCGTCGGGTCGTACTCCTGGTTCCAGCCCGTCGTGCCCTTGCCGAAGCAGCAGATCTCGGTGGCCCAGGAGGCCTTGCCGAGCGACCTCGACGTCTCGTAGACATTGCCGAGCCGGCCGTCGTCCGGGTCGTCGTACGTGTGATGGGCGAGCCTGGCGACGTACGGGGCGGTGCCCGGCTGGGACATCCACTGCGGCACTTCGCTCGTGAACTGCGTCGTCCTGCTGGATTCGTCCGCGATGACCGACGTCTTCTGGTGCCGGGCCCGCTGCTCGGCGCCGAGCGCGCGCACGATGTCGTCGCGCTGGTCCACCGGGACCGGCATGCCCTCCTGGCCGCAGTCGGCGAAGCTGTTGTCGGGCTCGTTGAACGGGCTGATGTAGTCCAGCCGTACGCCCTGGCGCGCGAAGTGATCGGTCACGTCGGCGACGTACTTCGCGAAGTCGGTCTCGTTCCCGGCCTTCAACTGCCCGCCGCAGCTCTTGCCGTTGGCCGTCCACCGCGCGGGCGCGCTGTTGACGAAGCCGATCAGGTCCTCGACCTTGTACTTCGCGGCGTACGCCAGGAACGTCCGGCCGCCCTTGTCCCTGCTCCAGTCGTAGGAGCCGTCGGCCTTGAGGAAGTCCTCGGCGGCGCGGGCCGGGGTGGTGACGGCGGTGCCGCCGCCACCGATGTTGTAGCGGTACGCGCTGAGGTCCAACCCCTGTGCGGAGAAGAGGAGTCGGGCGACCCTGGCCTGCACCTTCGGGTCGAAGTGCGTCAGGTCGTTGACCCACCAGGCGCCCGAGGCGCCGATGTCGTCGATGGTCTGGGCGGCGTGCGGGGAGACCTCGGCGGCGGCCGGGGCGGTGGCCCGGACGGTGGTGGCGCTCGCGGGCGGGGAGGCGAGGAGGGCGGCGCCGAAGGCCAGCGCGGCCGGGACCGCGAGCAGCGGGGATCTCTTGCGGGGGTGAGACACGTGCATCCCTTCCGTCGTCACGAAGGCGGTGCGGTACGGCTCCTTGCGAGGGTGGTGCGTGGGGCGGTGCTCTTCGTGGTGCCCCTGGTGGTGCCCTGCCGCTGCCCGGCCGACTGCAGGGCCCCCTCCAGCGCGAACGTGGCCGCGCCGAGGGAGACCGGGTCGGTGGGGATCGGGGACAGGACGATCTCGGTGGCGGCCAGCGGCCGGCGCAGCGCGTGCCGGGCGACGGCCCGGCGGACCTCGTCGAGCAGTGGCGTGCCGAGCCGGGCGGCGACCCAGCTGCTGAGCACGACCACTTCGGGGTTGAGCAGGTTGATCAGATCGGAGATGCCGGCCCCGAGGTAGCGCGCCGTGTCCCGGACCACCTTGAGCGCCACCGGATCGCCCGCGGCGACTGCGCGGGCCAGCGCGTCGATCGTGGCGGTCTGGTCCTCGGGGTGCAACAGCGCGGAGCGCGGGCTCAGTTCGCGCAGATTCTGCATGATGCCGGGCGCACCGACGTAGGTCTCGACACAGCCGTGGTTGCCGCAGTGGCACAGCCGGCCGTCCAGCACGAGCGTGGTGTGGCCCCACTCGCCGGCACTGTTGCTCACCCCCCGGTGCAGCCCGCCGCCGAGGGCCAGTCCGGCCCCGACGCCCGTGCCCAGATTGACCACCACCGTGTCGCCGCGACCGCGCGCGGCTCCGAACCACAGCTCGGCCACCGTGCAGGCGCGCAGCGGGTTGTCCAGGTACAGGGGGTACGCGATGTGTTCGGCGAGCAGGTCGAGGAACGGCACGTCGTGCCAGTCCCAGTTGGGCGCGTATTCGGCGACACCGCTGTCCCGGTCCACCTGGCCGGGCACGCTCACCCCGACACCGAGCACCCGGGCCGCCTCGACCCCGGCCTGCGCCATCACCGCGCCGACGGCGGCGGCGACATGGCCCACCACCTGCTCGGGACGGCTGTCGCCGGGCCGCATGTCCTCGTCGGCGCGGGCCAGTACGTCGAGCGCCAGGTCGAACAGCTCGACATGGACGTAGGTCTCCGCGATGTCCACCCCGATCAGCGCGCCGCCCGAGGCGTTGACGGCCACCAGACCGCGGGGCCGGCCACCCGCCGAGTCCTCGAACCCCACCTCGGTGATCATGCGCAGGTCCAGCAGCTCGCCGACCAGTGTGGCGACGGTGGCCAGACTCAGCCCGGTGGCGGCCGCCAACTCCTGCCGGGAGGTGGGAGACTCGGCGATGATCTGGCGCAGCACCTCGTAGCGGTTCGCGGTGCGGATGTCACGCGATGTGCGCTTCACGCGGCGGCCCCTCCCGTCCCGTCCAGATCCCGGCCCAGGCCGGAGCGGCAGCGGCACCGGCGTGGGCGTCAGGCTATGGGCTGCGGGCGGCTTTCGACAAGGGGTTAGGAAAGGGGGTGGAGGAAGTGATTGCGGCGGGTCATTCGTCGAGCAGCTCCCGGACGAACGCGTTGGTGAACGTGCCGGCCGGATCCAGGGAGCGGGCCAGGGCGCGGAAGTCGGGGAGTCGTGCATACAGTCCGCGGACGACCGTCGACGGCATCTCGTACACCTTCCCCCAGTGCGGCCGCGGACCGAACGGCTCCAGTGCCTCCTCCAGCCGGCGTACGGCGGGCAGGACGGCCCCCTCGTCCGGCACCCACGTGAAGTGCAGCGCCACCGAGTCCCGTCCGTGGGCCGGGCTCAGCCACTGGGTGTCGGCGGCGATCGTACGCACCTCGCAGGTCTGCAATACACCGGATACGGTCGCCCGGATATCGTCTATCGCATACAGCGCGTCCATCGCCGCCGACCGCGGCAGCAGGTACTCCGACTGGATCTCCTCCCCGCTGCTCGGCGTGAACTCCGCCCGGAAGTGCGGCAGCCGCTCGTGCCACGGTCCCGGCACTCCCAGTTGCTCGGTGCAGTTCCGCGCGGGCATGCCCGGCACCGGGTGCAGCGGCACCCGCGCGGGCGCCGCCCACGGGAAGTCCACCGCCGGCCGGTCCGTGCGCCGCTTGACCCACACCTGCCTGAAGCCCGGCTCCCGCCAGTCCGTGAACAGGCTCACGCTGTACCCCGAGGCCGCCACGGCGTCGAAGTCCAGGTCGTCCAGCGGGAGTTCCGTGTAGACCCGCTGTTCCACCTCGTACGCCGGCTCCAGGTCGAGCGTCAGCGCGGTGACGACGCCGAGCGCGCCGAGGGAGGTCACGGCGCCGTCGAACCGCCCGTCGTCCCGGCCCATGGTGGCGGTGTCGCCGCTCGCGCCGATCACCTCCATCTCCCGGACCGCCGCCGCCAGCGGGGCGTTGCCCACACCCGAACCGTGCGTACCGGTCGCCACCGAGCCGGCCACCGAGATGTGCGGCAGGGAGGCCATGTTGGGCAGGGCGAGACCGTGCGCGTGGACCGTGCGGGCCAGTTCGGCGTAGCGGGCCCAGCCCGACACCCGGACCGTGCGCGCCGCCGTGTCGACGTCGATCTCCCGCGGCAGACCGGAGGTGGACAGCAGTACGCCGTCCGGACCCGGGTCGGCGATCCGGTTGAAGGAGTGCCCGCTGCCCAGCACCCGAACCCGTGCACTCCCGCGCACCAGCGCCGCGAGCGCGTCGACGGTGCGCGGACGGTGCAGCCGCCGCGGGGTGTAGCTGATGGTCCGCGCCCAGTTGGTGACCGTCCTGGCGCTCCTGGCCGTCCCTGTCACTGTTGCGTCCCTCTCGGAGAGTGTCGGTGTGCCGAGCCTCTCATCAGGCACGGCCCGAAAGGGAGATCGATTGCGGATTTCGTTGTTGACTCCGGCATGGACTGATGTATCTGAAATATCACTGGCTCATTTGCTGCGATATCGGTACGTTCTGCTGCATGAGCCAGGAACCGCTTCCCGCCCGCCTGCCCGTCACCGACCGCACCCGCCATCGCCGCCTGCGTGAGCAGGGCAGGCTCGAGCGGTCGGAGCTGGAGGCGGTTCTCGACGCCGGGTTCGTCTGCCACCTCGGCGTGGTGGTGGACGGACGGCCGGTCGTCGTGCCGACCGTGTACGGGCGCGACGAGCGGTGGCTGTATCTCCACGGGTCGGTGGCCGGCCGCAGTCTCGCCGGCGACACCCCGGTCTGCGTCACCGTCACGCACGTCGACGGACTGGTGCTCGCGCGGTCAGTCTTCGAGCACGGTGTCAACTACCGCAGCGCCATGATCCACGGCACCGCCCGCAAGGTCACCGACCCCGACCGGAAGCTGGCGGGGCTGCGCCTGCTCACCGAGCACTCCGCGCCGGGACAGTGGTCGTACGCCCGTCTCCCCAGCCGCAAGGAACTCGCGGCCACCACCCTCCTCGCCCTCTCCCTGGAGGAGGCCTCCGTCAAGATCCGCACCGGCGCCCCGGAGGACGGCGACGGACCCGACGCGGCGCTCGGCCTGTGGGCCGGCGTCCTGCCGCTGACCCCGCGCTGGGGCACCCCGCAGCCCGACCCGGCACTGGCGCCCGGCATCGCCGTACCGGACCACATCGCACGCCGTGCGGGGACCCGGCACGGCTGATCCCGGAGCGGGGGCATACGGTGTGGGACATACGCCTGAACCGGGAGGAGACAGACGGATGGGCAGTCGTACCGCGCTGGTCGAGGATCTGATGGAGCGGTTCCCGCAGGTGCCGCGGGAAGCCGTCTTCAAAGAGGACCTGCTCCGCGGCGGCGTCGCCTTCGACCCGTCCGCCCTCAGCGACAACGAGAGCGGCGAGGTCAAGCCGAAGTCGTACTTCATCTTCTCCTTCGACCACGGCACCCTGCCCGAGCTGGGCGAGGCCGCGCTGCGCCGGCCCCCGGAGGAGATCATCCTCACCGGCGGACCGTACGACCTGCGCCGCACCGTCGTCTCCGTACGGGTGAACCCCTCCTCGCCCTACCGGGTCGCCGCCGACGAGGACGGGCTGCTCGGGCTCTACCTCGACGGCCGGCGGATCGCGGACGTCGGCGTGCCGCCCATGCCGGAGTACTACCGGCACACCCTCTCCAACGGGAAGTCCGTGATGGAGGTCGCCCCGACCATCCAGTGGGGCTACCTGATCTACCTCACCGTCTTCCGGGTCTGCCAGTACTTCGGCGCCAAGGAGGAGTGCCAGTACTGCGACATCAACCACAACTGGCGCCAGCACAAGGCGGCCGGGCGGCCGTACACCGGCGTCAAGGACGTGGAGGAGGTCCTGGAGGCGCTGGAGATCATCGACCGGTACGACACCCAGAAGGCGTCCACCGCGTACACGCTGACCGGCGGCGCCATCACCAAGACGGTCGCCGGGCGCGATGAGGCCGACTTCTACGGCCACTACGCCAAGGCCATCGAGGAGCGCTTCCCGGGCCGCTGGATCGGCAAGGTCGTCGCGCAGGCGCTGCCGCGTGACGACGTGCAGCGGTTCAAGGACTACGGCGTGCAGATCTACCACCCCAACTTCGAGGTGTGGGACCGCCGGCTGTTCGAGCTGTACTGCCCCGGCAAGGAGCGCTACGTCGGCCGCGACGAGTGGCACCGGCGGATCCTCGACTCCGCGGAGGTCTTCGGCGCGCGCAACGTGATCCCCAACTTCGTGGCGGGCGTGGAGATGGCCGAGCCGTTCGGCTTCACGACCGTGGACGAGGCGATCGCCTCGACCACCGAGGGGCTGCGCTTCTTCATGTCGCACGGCATCACGCCCCGCTTCACCACCTGGTGCCCGGAGCCGACCACCCCGCTCGGCAAGGCCAACCCGCAGGGCGCGCCGCTGGAGTACCACATCCGGCTGCTCCAGGCCTACCGGCAGACGATGGACGACTTCGGCCTCTCCTCGCCTCCCGGCTACGGCCCGCCCGGACCCGGCCGCGCGGTCTTCTCGGTCAGCTCCTTCATGGACAGCCTGCCCGCCGCCGACGAGCCCGCGAGCGAGCCGGCGGGACGCTGACGGAGCCGGCCGAACGGTGAGTGAACCGGCGGGACGGTGAGCGATACGGCCTCCGCGTCCGTACCAGAGACGGGAGTCGGGGTTCGTCGCGGCACGCATCCGTCCCGCCACCATGCGTCACCGGGTGTGAACAGGCCGCTTGTCAGTTGTGTCGGGGTCGTGAAAGGCTCGGTGCTCTGCCGCGAGGTTCCCTGCAACTCCCTTTTCCCTATGGAGAGTTGACCTCGCTCGTGGATGCAGGAGTCCCATGCCCGACCTGCCGACCCCCCAGGACGCCACCGAGGCCGCGCTGTTCTCGGAGGGCTGGGACGCGGTGCTCAGTTACGCGGACCTGTGCACCTCCGGGTCCGCGACGGCCCATCAACTGGCCACCGAGGCCTTCGCGCTCGGTGTGCGCGAGGTCCGCGCGGCCGAGCGCACCCATGTGCGCGGCGCCGGCCGCCGCGGCGCCCGGCTGCCGACGATCCCGGCCCTGCTCACCGCCGTACGCGACACCGCCGTCGGCTGGGAGGCCGACGGCAACGGGCACAAGCTCGACCCCGAACTGCGGCTGTGGCTCAACTCCGGCCAGGCGGCCCGCTGTTCGGGGCCGCCGTTGGAGCGGCCGATCGCCCTGCGGGGCCTGCGGGACATGCAGGAGGCCGATGCCTCGCTGCTCTGGCTGGCCGAGGTGGAGGCGCTTCCCCTGCCCGTCGTCGCCCGCAGGCTGGGCCTCGACCCGGCCACCGTCGGCGACGAACTCGACCAGGTCCGCACCCTGTTCCGCGACCGCTGCCACCGCGCCCACCTGGACACCCCGCTGGACACTCAGTGCCGCTCGTACGCGCGGCTGCTGGACGCGGTCACCCGTTCGCCGGCCGCCGACACCCCCGGCGACCTCTCCCGGCACCTCGCCACCTGCGTGCGCTGTGCCGAGGCCGCCGCCTGTCTGCGGCTGCACGGCGGCGGACTGCCCGCCGCGCTGGCCGGCGGGGTCGTCGGCTGGGGCGGCCTCGCCTACCTGGAGCGCCGCCGGCGCGCCGCCGAGGTCCGCCTCGGCGCCGGCCGCCCCGGTGCCGAGACGGACTCCGGTGACACCGAGGACGGCGGCGGCCGCAACCGGGCGCTGCGCGGCGGGCTGTTCGTCGCCGTCGTCCTGCTGTCGGCGCTCGCGCTCGGTGTGTCGATGATGCCGTTCGGCGGCTCCGGCGACGACACGGCCGCCGCCGGCCGCGACGACCGTCAGCCGGTCGCAGACCCCAGCGTCTCCCGCACCGCGGGCCACGTTGCCGACCGTCCCGGAACGCCGTCGTCGTCCACCGCCGGCGGCCCGTCCGCGACACCCTCCCCGAGCGGTACGGCGACGCACCCCGGCCGTACGCGGCCGGATCCCGAACCGCAGGGCAGCACCTCCACGGCCGAGCAGCAGTCCGGCGCCGCCGGGCCGGCCGACGCGTCCTGCCGGGTCGCCTACGACGTCGTCAGCCAGTGGACCACCGGTTTCCAGGCCGCCGTCACCGTCACCACCGACCGGCCCCTCACCGACTGGCGGGTCTCCTGGAGCTTCCACGACGGCCAGCAGGTCGGCCAGATGTGGGACGCCACCGTCCACCAGGACGGCGCGCGTGTCACCGCCACCGCCGCCGACTACAACCGGACCGTCGCCGCGCACGGCACCCTGTCCTTCGGCTTCCTCGCCACCTGGCAGGACGCCAACCGGGCACCGTACGGCTTCACGCTCAACGGGGCGTCCTGCGCGGTCGGCTGAACAGATGCGCCGGCGGCCAGAAAATCGGTGGCGCCGGAATGCGGGCGACTCTACGGTGGGGTCCGCTTCACGCGGTGGCTGCCGGCCGTTGTCGTCGGCCGGGTGAGAAACGGGAGGTGTGAGCGATGGCTGTCTCTGTGACGGGCGCTGCCCGCAACCAGAAGTTCGTCCGTTCCACCTCCGTGGTCTCCGGCTGAGCCGATCTTTCCTGCCTCTACGCGCCTGTGCGTGCGCGTGGCCGGGGCCGCCCTGTGAAGGGTTCCCCTTGAATCTCTCTTCTCTTTCGGGTTCTTCCGCTTCGCCGCTTCCTCTGGTCCCCTACGGCTGGGACGAGGGATGGGA